>CAMYMV010000009.1:32848-107503 GCA_947259585.1 uncultured Gemmatimonadales bacterium
GGGGCCGGCAAGATCAACGGGCCGGGCGGGCGCCTCGACGATGGCGAGACCCCGATCGAGGCAGCGGTGCGCGAGGTCCGCGAGGAGCTGTGCATCACGCCCACTGAGGTCAGGCAGCACGGGGAGCTCCTGTTCCAGTTCACGGACGGTTTCTCCATCCACGGGTACGTCTTTCGCGCCGAGGGCTGGGAGGGCGAGCCCGAGGAGACCGAAGAGGCGATTCCCCTGTGGACGCCGCTCGACCGGATCCCCTACGAAGAGATGTGGGCCGACGATCGGATCTGGCTCCCCTGGCTGCTCGATCGCCGGGAGTTCCGCGGCTGGATGCTGTTCGAGGACGACGACCTCCTGGAGCATCGCTTCGAGCTGGTTCCGGCCGCCCCCTCCTGAACGATCGAGACCGGCGTCGGCTCAGGCGCCGGCGGAAGCCAGCTCCGCCTCGAGCGCCGCGATCTCCGCTGTCACCGTGTCGACGACATCCTCGAGCGGGACGAGCCGGGCCTCCGATTCGGTACGCCGCTTGAGCTCGGCGCCGCCGGCCTTCAGCGAGCGCTCGGAGACCAGCAGCCGCAACGGCATCCCCTGCAGGTCCGCGTCATTCAGCTTCACGCCGGGGCTGGTGTCGCGGTCGTCGAAGAGAACCTCGACCTCGGCGGCCTTCATCCTCTCGTAGAGGTCCTCCGCCGCGGCCGCCGTCTCACCCGATCTCGCCAGCGAGACCAGGCTCACCTCGAAGGGCGCGACGCTGACCGGCAGGGCCAATCCCCGCTCATCCCTGTGCTCCTCGGCGACGCAGGCCAGAAGTCGGCCGAGGCCGATTCCGTAGGAGCCGAGCACGATCGGCCTCTCCTCGCCCTCTTCGTCCGTGTAGTACGCGCCCAGCGCTTCCGAGTACTTGGTACCCAGCTGGAAGATGTTGCCGACCTCGACGCCGCGGATCAGCTGAAGGGCCTCTCGGCATTCGGGGCAGGGCGCACCCTCGGAGGCGGCCGCGATCCCACCCACGACGTCGGCCTCGTAGTCGCGGCCGCAGTTCGTGTTCAGCAGGTGGTAGTCCGGCTCGTTGGCGCCCAGGATCAGATTCGGCGACATGGCAACAAGCTCGTCCACGATGACGAGGGTGCCGTGTCGCTCGATTCCGATCGGCGAAGCGAAGCCGGCAACCGCCCCGACGGCCTCGATCTCCTCGTCGTGCGCCGGGCGCAGGGCGAGAGCCCCGGCGTGCCGCTGCACCTGGATCGGGTTCGCGTCCATGTCTCCCCGGACGATCGCGATGACGAGTCGTTCGAAGCCTTCGTCGTCGATTCCCCCCGGGAAGGTGCCCATGAAGAAGATGATCTTGCCGGTTCGCTCCGGCTCGACACCCAGGAACGAGCTCAGCTCCGCGATCGTCTTCGATGCCGGAGTATGAACTCGCTCGATCGGCTTCACCGCTTCATCCGGTGCGTCGCCGCGATCGAACCGGGCGACCTCCAGGTTCGCGGAGTAGTCGCAGGCCGAGCATCGCACGAGGCTGTCTTCACCAATCTCTGTGACGTACATGAACTCGTGCGCCACCTTGCCGCCCATCATCCCCACGTCGCTGAGCACGGGGAGCAGGCTCAGGCCGGCACGCCGCCCGATCTCGAGGTAGGCCCCGAAGTGAGCGTCGTACTGACGCTGCAGACCCTCGTGGTCCCGGTCCAGGGAGTAGGAGTCCTTCATCAGGAACTCACGCACGCGGATCAGTCCGCCTCTCGAGCGAAGCTCGTCCCGGAACTTCGTCTGGATCTGGTAAACGAGGATCGGAAGCTGCCGGTACGATCGCACCTCGGTGCTGGCGATCTGCGCGACGACTTCCTCGTGCGTCATGGCGAGAAGCATGTCGCGCCCGCGTCGGTCCTGGAAGCGGGCCATCGTGTCGTCGATCTCATACCACCGTCCCGTCGCCTGCCAGATCTCCGCGGGATGCACGACCGGCAGGCTGATCTCCTGGCCGCCTATCTCGTCCAGCTCTTCGCGGAGGATCCGGGCGATCTTGAGAAGAGATCTCTGGGCCAGAGGGAGGTAGGAGAAGATGCCGGACGCCAGCTGGCGCACGTAACCGGCGCGCAGCAGGAGCTGGTGCGAGGCGATGTCCGCGTCACCAGGGGCCTCCCGGAGCGTCGTTCCGAACAGGTGGGAGACCCTCACGCCCAATCCTCCTCGAACATGATGTAGCGTGACTCGCTCATTCCGATCGTGCCGTACGTGTCTTGGGCGGTCAGGTTCTCCCGATCCACGTAGAGCCGCAGGCCCACCGCGCCCCCGGCGCGGCCCGCTCCGCGTCGGCGATGGGCCGGTGCCACGTAGACGCTCTGGATCCACCACACGGGTCCGTTGCGCCAGTCGCTCCACTCCGGCGTCACCATGAGCTGTCCTGCCACCTCGGCGCGGCGCTCCGCGAGGAAGTAGTGGCCCTTCGACGGGTCGGCCAGGATAGCTTCGACACCGGCCGTGATCGTGGCTTCCTCCAGATCGCGGCCCTCCGTCTCACGGGCCATCGCCCGATTGAACCGAACGATCAGGTCGCGGTCCTCCGGCCTGGCGGGCCGGATCCGATAGCCTCCTGTCATCTCACGTACGCCGATAGGCGCGGGCGAGGAGCCACCAGCTCACCGCGAGCGCGATGGCGATCCACAACACCCCCCAGACGAGCGTCGGAACATGCGTGAGCTCCGCCAGCATCCGGGCGTCCGACTCGAGGTGTGGCCGGTCCAGAATGTCGCTCTTGATGTCCAGGATTGCGTACAGGGAGCTGGTCAGACCCAGCGCGGTTAGCAGTGTCCGGTTCGCATAGTCCGGCAGATAACGGGCCGACGCCAGCAGCGCGGCGCTGAACAGCGCGGCGAAGACGAGGCTGAAGCCGGTTCGCATGAAGAGAGCGCCGACTGCCAGGACCATGACGCCCACCGCGGCCGTACCGTACCTGGCCCAGCGCCCGCCCCGCATCGCAACGGCGAGGAGGAGCCCTCCCCACGCCAGGCTGCCCAGATAGCCGGCCGACAGGGTGAGGAACGGCGATCCCCCCGGGCAGATGCAGGCGCCGCCCTGGTCGGGGGTGATGACGATCTCCTGAATGGTGCCGCCGGTGGCGACTGCCATGATTCCGTGGCTGATCTCGTGGAGCAGTACGACGAAGATCTTGAGAGGATAGACCGCCGGTGTGTTCCAGAGGAACCAGAGGGCGAGGAAGTAGGCCGCGAAGCCCGCCACGAAGTGAAGGCGCCCGCGGTCGGTCGAGCTCTTCGTGCCCTTCTTGCCGGTACTCGGCCGGCGCCGGCTGCCTCTCGTCGAGCTCATATCAGGACCACGAGCGCGATCACGCACAAGAGAATGCCGGCGATCGCGGAAAGGGGAACGGTGCGGTCGAACCACGCCCTGCTGACCCCGAAAACCGTCAGGAAGAAGGCGAGCGAGCCATAGACCGCGATCAGGAGATCTCGCCAGAGCTCGCTTCGGTTCAGGAGCAGGACGGCGATCCCGGTGGCCGCCGCGGCGGCCAGCAGCGTCCGCTCGTGCATCGCCTCGCTGGGTCGCGCGTACTCCGTCGCCGGCAGCCGACCGCCCAGCGCGAATGGCAGCAGGAGAGCGGCCTCGGCTCCCAGCGTGGCGAGCCACGCAAGCTGAGCCGGTCCGCGGACGGTGAGCGCGTCCGTGAACGCCGCGAAGAGGATCGACGTCAGGGAGACGGCTCCCATCATGTAGAGTCCGTACGCGATCACTCGCGTCGAGACGAGGTTGGCGAAGTATCGGCCGGGCTCGTCCCGCCGGAGTCGCAGGGACGGCACGCTGTCGAGCGGCCAGCGGCGCACGACGCGCGGAGGCCACTTCCGCCTTCGAGCCGCCTCCAGGAGCCTCCCGACTTCCGCCCGGGCGCGTCCCGCGTCGGCCCCCGCTATCCAGCCGGCCCGCTCCGCCTCGTCGAGCTCCTCACGATCGAGCACGGCCATGTCGCCACGACGTGGCTGCCAGAGGTCCAAAAAGGCGTCGGTGATGTGCCAGACGCCCGATGACCCGAGATCCGGCGGGAGGACGATATTCGTGTAGTAGCCCCGCAGCCGCCCGTCCGGCTCGTAAACCGCCGCGATCTCGTGCTCACGCTCCGGAAAGGTGAACCACAGGAGTGCAGCGCCGGCTGCCGGCTCCGGGCCTACATCGCCGCCATGCTGCAGCGTGATCTTGTAGTTCTCGCCGTCCAGAAGAAGCTCCTGGCGGTGGCGGGTGATCTCGGAGGGCGGACGCCTGTAAACGATCTCGACGCAGGGGGCGTCCGGCGGAGGCGTGATGTCCGCCGCCGCGGCAAGAGGACGGCGGAACGGGAGAGGGCGCCTAATCAGCGTCCGTGAACGTGAGGTCTTCCTCCGCCATGGAGCGGAGCAGACCCGCGGGGGCGAACCGATCCCCCAGACGTTCCTCGAAGTTCGAGAGCTTCTCCACGATCTCGTAGACGTCGCCGCGCGCCAGCGGCTCGCCTCCTGAGACGTGGGACACGACGGGCCGGAGGTCCTTCTGGATGGCAGCGTACTCGTCCGCCGACAGCCGTGTCTCCTTGATCGGACCACCCCAGTTGCAGTGCCAGCAGTTGGCGGTGCATAGGCCGCCTCGTTCACCATCAGGTACAGGGTCCGCTGCCGGATCTCTTCGGCATCGGGGGAGTCCGCCCCAGCCTGCCCCGAGTACCTCTTCGCGACGACCGGCTCGACGTCCTTTAGCCGCCCTCCCTCGTAGCGATAGAAGCCGCGCCCGTTCTTGCGGCCGAGCAGGCCTTCGCCCCGCAGTCCGTCCACGACGCCGGCCGGCCGCATTCGCTTGCCGAAAGCGCGCTCCATCTCGGCGGAGACGTGGTCGGCCACGTCGAGGCCGATCTCATCGAGCAATCGACACGGGCCCATCGGCATGCCGAATCCCTCGAGTGCCCCGTCGATCGATAGAACGTCCGCTCCGCCGTCGAGCAGATACCCGGTCTCGTTCAGATAGGGCGAGAGCAATCTATTGACGAGAAAGCCGGGCCGGTCCGCCACGAGTACCGGGGTCTTCCCCATGGCGACAGCGAACGAGAACGCTGTGGCCAGCACCTCCTCCGAGGTCGCGTCCGTACGCACGATCTCGACCAGCGGCATCCGGTGGACCGGGTTGAAGAAGTGGATACCGACCACGCGGTCCGGGCGGCTCGAAGTTTCGGCGAGAGTCGTTACCGAGAGCGAAGAAGTGTTCGTGGCAAAGATCGTGTGGAACGGCACTCTCTCCTCGACATCCTGAAGAACCTGCTGCTTTACCGCCATGCGCTCGACGACGGCCTCGATCACCAGGTCTATCTCGCTGAACTTGTCATAGCTCAGCGTCCCCTGGATGAGCGCGAACTTCAGCCCGGCTTCTCCGGAGCTGAACCGACCCTTGCTCGCCGCCTTCTGCAACAGCTCGTTGGCGTGGCGAAGACCGGAATCGAGAGCCTCTTGCTCGATGTCCTTGAGGATGACCGGGACGTCGTGCGACGCGATCAGCTCGGCTATGGAGCCGCCCATCACGCCGGCTCCCAGAACGGCCGCACGCTCCACTCTGCGCGCGCGGCTCATCGCCTCTTCGCCCAACCTTCGCTTGGCGTCCTGCTGCAAGAGGAAGATGCGCACCAGGCTTCGGGATTCGCGGGTGACGGCCAGCTCCGCGAGGGCATGCGCCTCCAGCTCCAACGCCTGATCGATCTGCACTCCGTAGGTCTCGGCGACGAGTCGTAGAGCTCGGCCGGGCGCCGGATACCACCCCTTCGTGTGGGCCGCCGTCTTCTTCGTGGCGATCGAAAACAGCAGCGATCGGCCCGGTCCGGTGTCCTCGAGAAGACGCTTCGCCAGAGGTTTCTTCCGTGGCCTGCCCCTCGCCATTCCCGCGAGGATCTCCTTCAGGAACGCCGAGACCTCCATCTCGAAGCGAGGCTTCGGCGCCACTCGGTCCAAAAGCCCGATTCGTTTGGCGCGGTCCGCGGAGATCGTCTTCCCGCTGAGGATGAGATCCAGCGCCGACTGAATCCCGACGAGAGCCGGAAGTCGCACGCTCCCGCCGAATCCGGGCAGGATTCCGAGCTTGACCTCCGGCAGCCCCAGGCGCGTGGCCGCATCGTCCGATCCGATCCGATGGTCGCAGGCGGTGATAAGCTCGGTGCCGCCGCCCAGACACATCCCGTCGACGGCGGCGAGCGTCGGCACCGTGAGGCGCTCCAGTCGGCGGAAGATCCTCTGTCCCTCACGGCTCTTCTCGAAGGCGTCGCTGCGGTCGCCGACCCTCTCCAGCTCACGCACATCCAACCCGTGGACGAAGGATCCCGGCTTTGCGCTGCGGACGACGACCGCGACCAGCTTGCCCGTGGCGATCCGCGACTCGAGCTCGCCGATCAGACGGTCGAGAAGCGCCAGCGACGGCGCCGAGAGCAGGTTTACGCTGGAGTCTGGATGGTCCAGAGTGATCCAGCCGACGTAGTCGCGATCGACGTCGAGGGTCAGGGGATCTCGGTCTTCAGTCATGCCATGTCACCGCGCTGAGCGGTGGGTGCAGATGACGAAGCCCGATCCGCACGCTCGTGCCGATCGGGCTCCGGTTCACGGGATGTGCCCGTTAGAACTTGATTCGCTCCTCGGCGTTATCGCGCGTCAGCTGAAGCGTGTCGGTCGCAGCGGGGTCCACCGGCACATTCCAGTAGAGCTCGGAGAACGGAAGCGAGAGGCGCGTGTGTATGTACCATGTGCCGCCCGACAGGCTCGTCGTGGCCGCGCCAGCGGCGTCGGTCGTGTCGTAGGCGATCTCGAGTCCGAGGTTTTGCAGGATCTCGGCTTCGATGTCCATGTAGTCCATGAACGCGATGTCCTCCCACGCCTCCGTGACGGCTCGCACCGAGTCGGCCCTTCCGAGCGTCTGCCGCTGCAGCTCGTCGAAGGCCGAGAAGGCCTGCTGGCGGGTGTTGTTCAGCCGACGCTCGGTGGATTCCAGCCCGTCGAACTGCCGGTAAAGCTGCTGATACTCCCTGCTCCGCCTATCAAGCCGCTCCAGCCGGCCCGACAGGTTCTGCAGCGCCTCTCGCGCCTCGGCCCACTCCGCCTCGGCCGCGCGCCACACTTCCTGCATCGCCGCGACCGAATCGAACTGGGCCCGGAGGTCCGCCGGGATCTGCGGCTCGGGCTCCTCGGCCTGCGCTGCAAGCGTCTCGAAGACCGAGTCACGGTTGAACGGCAGCAGCTCGATCGGAAGGTCGGCAACGGGTTGCTGCGCGTCTCCCTCCCCGGCCAGTACCATTACCGTCAGCTCGGAGCCGCCGCAGGCCGCGAGGATCGGAAGAAGGGCGACCAAGCCAACCAGAACCGATCGTCTAAGCATCGAATCAACTCCACGGATTTGAATTCACGAGATCCGGCCGCGACAGCGAAGAAATGTAGACCCGCAAAGGGCCTTTTTCAACGAAAGGAGTGGGAGCCGTGCAGTCCTTACTCGGCGCTTCCGATCCTGTGCCGCTCGAGAAGGTAGTCGTAGGGGTTGACCGGTCTTCCTCCGACATGGATCTCGTAGTGGACGTGTGGCGCGGTCGCGAGCCCGGTCTTACCGACCGTGCCGATCACCTCTCCTCGCTCCACTTGCTGGCCCTTCCGGACCTTCCACTCGAAGAGATGTGCGTACCGTGTCACGTAGCCGAAGCCGTGATCGATCTCGACCACGCGGCCGGCCGCGGCCTCTTTCCCGACCGTGATGACCGTGCCCTGAGCCGTCGCGACGACCGGCGCGCCCCGTGGCGAGGAGACATCGAGCCCGAGGTGAGGGCGCCTCTTGAGCAGTAGCGGGTGCAGGCGGCTGAGGGCGAAGCCGGAGCTGAGCCAAGCCATCTGGCCTGCCACCGGCCAGATGGACGGACGCGCCAGCAGAGCCTCGTGGCTGAAGGCCAGCGAATCCTCGGCCTCGGCGAGTCCTGCCTCCAGGAGCTTTGCGCGGCGGAGCATTCGATCCAGCTCGTAGCGGGTACCGTAGGTCTCCTGGGCAAGGTCGGGCCGGAGGCGGAAGAACTCCTCCCGCTCGTTGTCGATCGGAGCGGGCCCGCCCACGCCTACCTCCTGAATCTCCGGATCGAGGAGAGGCAGGCCGGCGAGCAGGCGAAAGCGCTCTTCGCGGACGGCTAGATCGTCGAGTGCCTCGTCCAACGCGCCGGCGCGCTCGTCAAGAGCTTCGACGCCGGATGCCAGGAGGCGGTTCTCGGTGCGGAGGCGGAGAATCTCGAGTTGGCGTGCCGCCTGTCCGGTGGCAAACGCGAGGCCCACCAGGCCAGCGATCGCGAGGACCGCAATGGCCGCAGCGACGCCGAGCACCGTGCGGCGGCGAATGCGCAACATCCGAACCCTTTCGACACCCTCGGGAACGAGCTGAAAGGACCAGGAATCGGCCTTCAGCAAGCGCCAAAGCTTGTCCGATTCCGTGCTGCGCTTTTCCTTCTGAAAGAACTCCAGCTGCAAGTGCGACCGCCGCAATATAAGGAACCTCGATCCGCCCGATCGAAGGGCTCGACCAGGCTGCCGCAGGCGCCGTGAGGCTATCGCCTGCCCGGTGGTCTGTCAAGCTCGCGGCCCACGCTCCGGGAACCTCCGATTCGCGCCCGAACTCCGCGACGTCAGCTCGCTGCCCGGCGGCCCGGATCACGCCTGAACTCCGCGACGTCGGCCCTCGGGCTCGGGCGGGATCCAAGCATCACTCCTCGGGCTCGTAGCGCGGAAAGAGCGGAGGACCCTTCCGGACCTCGAGCCGTGTCGTCGGGGCCGCCTCCTCCCGTGAAGCGCCCTCCGGAGGGACCGCCGCTTCTGCGTGGCTCGGCAGGCCCTCCCCGCCGCCCATGCGGAGCCAGATCTCGGCCGCCTTGTCCGGCATGAAGGGGCCCAGCATCGCCGCTACGCCACGCAGGCAGCGCACGAGCGAGCCGAGCGCGGCGTCCAGCCTCTCCGCGGCGGCCTCCCCTTCCTTGGCCAGCTGCCAGGGCTGGACCTCGTCGATGTAGACGTTGGCGCGCCTCACGAGTCCGAAGATCTCCTTCAGTCCCTCGTTCAGCAGATGGCCCTGCATCCGCTCGTGGTAGCTCGCGGCGAAGGAGATACGGGCCTCGTCGAGCGGCGTTTCGGCGCCCGGCGGGACCGAGCCCTGGCGATACTTGTGGACCATGGCAGCCGTGCGGCTTACCAGGTTGCCGAGGTCGTTCGCGAGCTCCGCGTTGTAGCGCTGGTCGAATCGAGCCAGGAGCTCGGAGGCCGATGCGAAGTCTCGATCGCCGTCCCAGGGTGCCTCCCGCACCAGGAAGTAACGGAACGCGTCGGTGCCGTGGCGATCGATGAGCTCGTCCAGGTCCAGCTCCGAGCCGGCGTCCTTGGAGATCTTGCCCCCCGAGACGCTCACGAAGCCGTGCGCCCACACCGTCCTGGGCAGCTCGACGCCCGCGGACATCAGCATCGCAGGCCAGATCACGCAGTGAAAACGGGTGATGTCCTTCCCGATGATGTGCAGCATCGCGGGCCACCACCGCGTGTAGCCCTCGTCCGGATAGCCCGTCGCGGAAAGGTAGTTCGTGAGCGCATCGATCCAGACGTACACCGTGTGATCGTCGGCGCCCGGAAACGGAATGCCCCAGGGGAGCCGTGAGCGGGAGGCGGAGATGTCGTCGAGCCCGCCCTCCAGGAGACGGAGGATCTCGTTGCGCCTGCTCTTCGGTTGGACGAACTCCGGGTGCTCCTCCAGGTGGCGCAGCAGCGGGTCGCGGTAGCGCGAAAGGCGAAAGAACCAGTTCTCCTCTTCCGTCCATGTGATCTCACGCTTCGGGTGATACGGGCACCGCCCGTCGACCAGCTCCTCCTCCTTGCGAAAGCGCTCGCAGCGCACGCAGTAATAGCCCGTATAGCGGTCGACGTAGAGGTCACCGGAGGCCTTCATGCCCTCCACGATGGCCTCCACTGCTCGGTGATGTCTCTTCTCGGTCGTCCGGATGAAGTCGTCGTTCGAGATCTCGAGCCGCCGCCAGACGCCCGCCCAGAGCTCGGCGAGCTCGTCCACGAACGCCTGGGTCTCCGTCTCCCGGCGCTCGGCCTCCTCCGCGATGCCCTGGCCGTGCTCGTCCATCCCGATCACGAAGTGGACGTCGTCCCCGAGGGCCCTTCGGTACCGCGCGATTACATCCGCGCCGACCTTCTCGAACGCGTGGCCCGCGTGCGGCTCGCCGTTCGCGTAGTCGATCGCCGTGGTGAGGTAGAAGCGGGTCATGGCTCTCGTGTCGTGCTGTCCGGGTGGTGGAGCGGGCTCTCAGGCGATCGGCGGGCTGTCGCGGCGGCGTTCCTCTCCCCGACGGCCGCGAAGCGCCTTGGACTCCTGCTTGAGCTCCTCGAGCGCCACCGTGCGCAGCTGCCCGCTCCGATCCCGAAGCGAGACGGTCTCCTTGAGAAGGTTCCAGTCGGTGACCTGTTCCGGGCCGCGGGACGTCTCGAGCGTCTGGCCGACGCGCGGGAATCGCTTCTTGCCCTGAACGTAGAGCTCGTGTTCGTAGCGCAGGCAGTTCATCAGACGCCCGCAAGCACCCGAGATCTGGGCCGGGTTCAGGGACAATCCCTGGTCCTTCGCCAGCTGAAGCGTCACTGGCTGTATCTCCGGTAGCCACATCCGGCAGCAGAGCTCGCGGCCGCACCGTCCAAGCCCTCCCAGCCTCCTCGCCTCATCACGAACCCCGATCTGACGGAGCTCGATCCTGGTGCGGAAGGTGCGCGCCATGTCCCTGACGAGCGCCCGGAAGTCGACGCGTTTGTCGGCGGTGAAGAAGACAGTCAGCTTGTTGCGGTCCCACTGCCACTCGGCTTCGCTCACCTTCATCTTGAGCTTGTGCGTCTTCACGAGCTCGCGGGTCCGGCGGCGAACCTGGTCCTCTTCGTCTCTCAGCTGTTGAGAGCGCAGCACGTCGGCGGGCGATGCCCGCCGGATGACGCGCTTCTCGGGCGGAATCACGCGTCGGTCGCCCACCTCGTCGCAGCCGCCGCCGCAGGTGGCGCTGGCTCCGTCCTGAGGCCCTTGAAGCGAACCAGAACGATCTGCAGCTCCGTCTGGCCGGTGGGCCGCGGCGACTCCAGGGACGGCTGACTCGGTCCTCCGGTGCGTACGGGCGTTGGTCCGGCCGCGCTCGAGACGTCGGCCACGGGCGTCGGGTCGGCCACGGGAATCGGCCTTACCCGCTTCGGCCTGACCGGCTTCGGGCGGTCCGGCGGGTGGTCGGGCGAACCGTTGCGGCTCATTCGGTCGGCACCTCTTCCCACCGGCCCATGCCGTAGTACTTCTCTCGCCGCGAGAGGACGAGCTCTTCGACGTCTATCGCGCGGAGCTCATCCAGATGGCGAGCCAGGGCCTCGCCCAGGTGCTCGGCCGCACCGCCGGGGTCGACGTGCGCGCCTCCGGCCGGCTCGGAGACCAGCTCATCGATGACCCCGAGGTCGAGCAGATCGGTGGCCGTGAGCTTGAGCGCCTCCGCGGCGCGCTCCGCCTCGTCGCGGCTCCGCCAGAGGATCGCGGCACATCCCTCGGGCGAGATCACCGAGTAGATCGCGTTCTCCAGCATGAGGACCCGGTCGGCCACGGCGATGCCCAGGGCTCCACCGCTTCCTCCCTCGCCGATCACGCAGCTGATGATCGGCGTCCGGAGCCCGGCCATGACGAACAGGTTGCGGGCGATCGCCTCCGCCTGACCTCTCTCCTCGGCGCCGATTCCGGGATAGGCGCCCTGCGTGTCGACGAAGGTGACGACAGGCTTGCCGAATTTCTCGGCCATCCGCATAAGCCGCTCCGCCTTGCGGTACCCTTCGGGGTGGGGAGAGCCGAAGTTCCGGTGCACGTTCTCCTTCATGTCCCGGCCCTTCTGTTGCCCGATCACCATGACGCTGCGGCCGCGGAAGTTCGCCCACCCTCCCACGATCGCCGGATCGTCACGGAAGTTCCGGTCTCCGTGAAGCTCGATGAACTCCGAGAAGAGGTCGCTCACGTAGTCGATCGTGAACGGGCGCTCCTGGTGCCGGGCCAGCTTCACGCGCTCGTAGCGGGAGAGACCCGCGGCCGCCTCCGGCCGCTCGAGGTTCGCGTTTTCCTCCATCTCCCGCGCCTCCTTGGTCGTGTTCTCCGCCGTATCGCGCCCGGTCAGTCGCGCGCCAGGTGCACGTGATCGTTGCCCAGGAGCGAGCGGAGATCCGCCAGCAGGTCGGCGTTCGGCGACACCCGAAGAGACGAGGAGAAGCACGGGGTAGCGCCGTTGCCGGCTTTCCTCCATTCGACCAGCAGCGGACCGCTCCCGGGCGATTCCTCCACCAGGGAGCGGACCCGATCGAACACGTCGGACCCCGGTGGCATCTCCTGATCGAGCTCGATGCGGATTCCCACCTGACCGGATCGCCGCACCTCCGCCAGAGGCGCAACCGAATCTACAAAGATGGGAGGGTCTTCCTCGTCACGCGAACGGCCGGAGACCGTGCCCTCGATAAGCACCGGCGCATCCTGGGTGAGCAGGTCACGGTACTTCATCCAGGTATCCCCGAAGACGAGGGCAGTGGCCGTTCCGTGGTAGTCCTCGATCGTGAGCCGGCACCACTCTCGTCCGTCGCGGCGAGAGGCGCGCACCGTAGCGTCGGTCACGACACAGGCGACCTCCACCTTGCGGTCCTTCAGCTCCGAGAGCTTCACGGCGTGCGCCTCGAGGGCGTACAGGTTGACCAGGTCCCGATACCGGTCGAGCGGGTGGCCGGACGTGTAGTAGCCGATCACCTTCTTCTCCCGCTGCAGCCGCTCCCGCTCGCCCCACGGCGGCACGTCGGGCAATGGAGGATCGGGCCGCTTGGCCGGTCCCTCGCCGAACAGCGTCGTCTGTCCCGCCGCTTCCTCGCGCTGACGCGCCTGTGCCTCGGAGAGCGCGGCGTCGAGACCGGCGATCAGCGCCGCCCGGTCTCCCAGGGCGTCCAGGGCGCCGGATTCGACCAGCGCCTCGAGCACGCGGCGGTTGTTGAGCCTGAGGTCGATGCGGCGGCAGAAGTCGCAGAGCGATGCGAACTCCCCCTCTTCCCGCGCCTCGATGATGTTCTTGATGGCGGAGAAGCCGACGCCCTTGATCGCGCCCAGTCCGAAGCGGATCTCGTCGTTGTCGACCACCGTAAAGCGATACTTCGACTCGTTCACGCTGGGCGGCAGCACCTCGATCCCCAGGCTGCGCGTCTCCGCTATGTACCCGACGACCGCGTCCGTGCTGTCGATCTGCGAGGAGAGCAGGGCGGCCATGAACTCCGCCGGGTGGTGCGCTTTCAGCCAGGCGGTCCGGTAGGAGAGGATCGCATAGGCGACGCTGTGCGCCTTCGGGAAGCCGTAGCGGCCGAAAGTCTGGATGAGATCCGCGATCTCGCGCGCCTTTCGCTTGGCGAGTCCCTTCGCCGCCGCTCGCGCCACGAAGTCGTCAAGCACTCGCTTCGTGAGCTCGGCGTCCTTCTTCCCGACCGCTTTCCGGAGGACGTCCGCCTCGGCGAGCGAGAAGTCTGCCAGCAGGTTGGCCACCCGCATCACCTGCTCCTGGTAGGTGATGACGCCATACGTTGGCTCCAGCAGCTCCACCAGATCGGGGTGCGGGTAGGCGACGGGCTCGAAGCCGCGCTTGCGGCGGATGAAGACGTCCGTCATCCCGCTGTCCAGAGGGCCGGGTCGGATGAGCGCGTTCACGGCGATCAGGTCGTCGAAGCGGTCGCACCGCATCGCTCGAAGCTTGTCGGTTCCGAGCGAGGACTCGAACTGGAAGACGCCCGACGTCCCGCCGCTGGCCAGCATCTCGTAGACCGCCGGATCGTCCAGGCCCATCTCGTCCCAGTCGACTTCGCCGCCCTTCTCCCGGATGGCATCGGCGGCGTACTGGATCACCGTGAGGGTGCGGAGGCCGAGGAAGTCCATCTTCAGCATCCCCACGTCCTCGAGCGCGTTCATGTCGAACTGCGTGATGACCGTGGTCTCGGAGCTCTTTCCGTTCTTCGCGTCCCTGCAGACGGGCACGTAGTCCTCGAGCGGACCAGGGGCGATCACCACGCCCGCGGCGTGAACGGAGCTGTGGCGGGAGAGCCCTTCGATGCGAGCCGCGTAGTCGAGGAGCTTCCGCGTGCGCGGGTCCGACTCGTAGGCCTCCTTGAGCTCGAGCACCTTCTCGATCGCCTCTTCGATGCCGAGCGAGTATCCCGGTCCGCTGGGGATCAGCTTGGCGAGCCGGTCCGTGTCGGCGGGTGAGAAGCCGAGGACCCGGCCCACGTCCCGCACGACGGCGCGGGCCTTCATCGTGCCGAAGGTGATGATCTGTCCCACCGAGCGGTTGCCGTACTTCTCCCGCACGTAATCGATCACCTCGCCCCTACGCTCGTAGCAGAAGTCGATGTCGATGTCCGGCATCGAGATCCGGTCCGGGTTGAGGAAGCGCTCGAACAGAAGGTCGAACTCGAGCGGGTCCACATCCGTCACCTGGAGCGCGTACGCCACCAGCGAGCCGGCCGACGAGCCCCGGCCCGGACCCACGGGAATGCCTCGCTCGCGTGCCGCCCGGATGAAGTCCCAGACAATGAGGAAGTAGCCGGCGTATCCGGTTCGCTCGATGACATCGAGCTCGTACTCCATCCGCTCCCGCGCAGCGTCGGGGAGCGGGTCCCCGTAGCGCCTGCGAGCTCCTTCCTCGACGAGGTGCCTGAGGTAGGCCGTGTCGTCGTCGAACAGCTCTGGAAGATGGAAGTTGGGCAGGTAGTACCGCCGCTCGAACTGGACCTCGCACCTCTCCGCCAGGACGAGCGTGTTCTCAAGCACGCCGGGTCGGTCGGGGAAGAGCGTCCCCATCTCCTCGGGCGACTTGAAGTAGCTCTCCTCGCCGTGGAAGCGCAGCCGGTTGGGGTCTTCCTTGTCCTTGCCCGTGCCGATGCAGAGAAGGGTGTCGTGAGCGTCGGCATCCTCGCGGCGCAGATAGTGCGCGTCGTTGGTGGCGACGACCCCCAGCCCGAGCTCGTCGGCCAGCTGGAAGATCCCGTCGTTGACCTCGGCCTGACCCGGAATGCCGTGGTTCTGGACCTCCAGCCAATACCGGTCGGGCCCGAACACTCGCGCATACCACTCGGCGGTAGCGCGAGCCTCCTCGATGCGACCTAGTTGCAGATACTTGGGCACCTCACCCGAGAGGCAGGCGCTGAGCACGATCAGACCTTCCGAGTGCTCCTCCAGCACCTCGTGGTCGATGCGGGGGCGCCTGTAGAAGCCCTCCATGTACCCGATCGAGGAGAGGCAGACGAGGTTGCGGTATCCCTGTTTGTCGGCTGCGAGCAGTACGAGATGAGCGTACTCCGCGGGTGCGTTCGGTGGCTTGACCCGGACGCGACGGTCTCCGTACGCCACGTAGGCCTCGCACCCGATGATCGGCCGGATCCCGGCCTTCCTGGCCTTCTTCTGGAAGGTCCACGCCCCGAACAGGTTGCCGTGGTCGGTGAGAGCGAGGGCGGGCATCCCCAGGTCGACGGCGCGGTCGATTAGCGCGTCGATCCGGTTCGCGCCGTCGAGTAGCGAATACTCGCTATGCGTGTGGAGATGAACGAACGACACTAAGGGCTCGCCGTCGATTCCGCCGGGCAGGTGAACGAACTCAGTATCTGCTCCAGCTGAATCATGTATTCGTATTTCGGCTTTCGTGGCGCATACAGAAACGCATCGATGAACACGGTCTTGTCGGGGCAGCCCACGAGCCAACTTATGTAGGGGCCCGCCGCCGGAAACGTACCCTCATCCACCCAGGTGCCGGTCACCTCCAGCCCCTCCCGTCCGGAGATCCGGAAGGCTCGAGGTTCCTTCCCGGAGGGCTCGATCCGCTGGGGAACGTTGTAGTGCACGCTGTCGATCGCAGCCCGCCAGTCGAGCGCCACCTCCTCCGTGAGCTCCACCAGGCGGGGCCGCCAGGTGATGAGGAGCGACCGGATCAGCTCGCTCGGGTCGGGGTTGTCGTTTCGGAGAATCACCACGGTATCTCGAGGACCCTCCCGGATGACGAACCGGTACACCTTGGGGACCTGAATGCTGAAGCCGAATCGGGCGCCGAGCGAGTCGGCCACCACGGAGTCCACTCCGCTCACGAACATTCGCTCCAAAACCCACACTCGATATCGAGCGTCGATCACGTCGATCAGCTCCGGCAGGGTCCTCAGCCATGTCTCAGCCTCCTGACCTGCCTCCGCCACGACGACGGTGACGAGCTGTCCCCTCGCCCATACATCCGACGCCGTGAACGTCGATGGCGCCTCGGCCGTGATGCCTGCCTCCTCCGCTGCCGCCTGCACGAGCGGGCTCTCGACGGTTCCCAGCACGATCACCTGTCGGAAGACGACGAGATCACCGAGCTCGGGGCTCGCGGGGTCGACGTGCGAGACGTTGAACTTCTTCTCTTCCCTGGTGGTGAGGATCGTCGGCTCGAGGACGGCGTACGTGCTGTCCTCCACCTCGGCCCAGACGTCGCCAGACGCGACCAGGATCAGGCTCGTGGCCTCGCCCCAGGCCGCGGGCTTGCTGCATGCCGCTGCCAGGATGACGGCGATCACGGCGGCGAAGGTCGCCGTGGCCCGGCGGGTCGAGGCCGGGAGGCTGGAAGCGCGAGGCTTGGGGGGACTGGCGTTTCGCATCGTGGAATGAAACGTAAGCTGGCAGCGTGGGGCGCAGCAAACCCCGTCCGGTCACGCGCCTCCGGGCTGTTTTCCGGACGTTCCGCAGAGGCCACGGCACGATCTTGACAGCCGGGCCAACCCCTATTAATAAGCGGCAAAGAGCCCGAGACGGTTATTCTTCTGGAGGTTACGGTGCTTTCTCAGCTGGCCGCCTTTTCGTTTCCAGACCCGGTCTGTCAGGAGCCTCAATGGGAGGCCGAGGACGAAGAGTGGGACGATGATCTGGACGATGATCTCGATGACGATGAGGAGTGGGACGACGATCTCGAAGATCTCGACGACGACGAAGAGTGGGACGATCTGGATGACGATCTCGATGAAGACGAGGACTGGGACTACGGCGAGGAAGACGAGCTCGGTTGAGCGGCGGGAACGGTCTGGCCTGTGACCTGCGCTCACTGCTGCGATGCGGAAAAGCTCTTCAACGACCGACGCGCGAAGCGAGAGCTCCGCAAGTACCGCCGGAAGGGTCCCGACAAGTCGACCCGCCTCCTCATCGATGCGCTTCTGGGGCCGGAGACCGCCGGAAGCTCACTGCTCGACATAGGTGGCGGTGTCGGGGCGATCCAGCACGCGTCGGCGGACGCCGGCGCCTCCGCGATCACGGCGGCGGATGCATCGGAAGCGTACGTGCAGGTCTGCCGAACCGAGGCGGAGCGGCGGGGCTACGTGGACCGCGCCGGCTACCACGTCGGCGATTTCATCGAGATGGCGGAGGGTCTCCCGGACGCGGACGTCGTGACCCTGGACAGGGTCGTCTGCTGCTACCCGGACATGCCCCGGCTCATCGGAGCCTCCGCGGAGAAGGCCGGCCGGCTTTACGGGCTCGTCTTCCCCAGGCGCCGGTGGCCGGTGCGCGCCGTGATCGCTGCCATGAACGTGTTCGAGTCCTTGAAGAGGACCACCTTCCGAGTATTCGTCCATCCTCCCGAGGAGATCGAGGCGGCCGTGCGGGCGGCCGGCTTCGAGCGGGCGCACGATGCGAAGACGTTCGTCTGGCAGGTGAGAGTCTACTCCCGGGCCTGAGCCGGCCGCTCCGCGCGGTGGCCCCGGCTAGCGGTCCGGCGCCGCCGGCCGACCTTGACTCCGCCCGAGCGGGTTGGATAACGTTCGCCTCCCGGCGCGCAGCAGAGCGGTTCCCTCCCGGCGAACGCCTCGTGCCGAACTGGGTAGGATATCTCTCCGCACGCCCGACTGCGGGCTCGTAGCTCAGCCTGGTTAGAGCGCACGCCTGATAAGCGAGCCAGAGATCCGCCCGTTTCCGGCTAATCCCCGCAGTCTAGGGCCTTCTTACGGATCAGCCCCGGAAGCCGAAATGCGGTTTCCGGGGCCTTTCCGTATCCCAACAGCCCCAGCAACAGCCCCAGCCTTATCCGCTGCCTCAATTATCTAATTCTAGATGCGAGCAGGGGCGGCCCCGAAGGAAGCAGTGGAAGGCTCAGTTCGGCGGGTTCATCAGTTCGGGAAGTCCATCCGTCGCATGATCTCCATGTAGCGGGGATCCTCCCGCACGGGGTCCCATAGATGCTCCACATTCTGATACGGCATGTTGGGGTCGCGGGCGTCGTAGCCTCTTGCGAGCCAATCGAGGGCCCGATCGTAATCTCCGGCCTCTAAGAACTGAATCGCGACGTCGAGCGGCGCCACATACATGATCTCGGCGCTGGGCCGGGTGTTCTGTTGAATTCAAATCCACCCGGGCCCACTGCTCCACAACCTCATGAGATGCTGTCAGTTACTACCTGCAGCACCTCTCTCTGGATCTTGCCTTTTGGGCCCGTACTGTCGATTCAGCCACCGGTCCGAACCAGCTCGAAGGGCGCGCCTCCGCTCCAGGGCAGCTCGCATCGTCTCCTGCTCCCAAGCCCGAGAAGCCGTCCGGCCCGGTGTACGCGCGTGCAGCGCGCCGCGCCGAAGTCCGTCGCTCGCAGGCTCCGGGCCCGATCCCTAGCTTCATGGGCCGGGACTCGGCCCGGACCGCTCCGGAGGCGCGGCGATCCGACGACCCTTCGGACCCCGCGGACGCCGGAGCGGCCGTTCAACCGTCCATCGGGAGGGCACTGCCGTTATGAACGACCTGCCGGACTTCCAGCGCCGCAAGGGCGCGTCGGACAAGATCGACCTCGGCTCGGTCGACGTCGACCGGATCCGCCGGCTGATGCGCTGGGGGCTCTGGGTACTGGGGCTGATCCTGGTGTGGGCGGGGCTGAGCTGGTCGCGGGGGTTCTACACCGACTGGCTCTGGTTCCGCGAGCTCGGGTACGAGGCGGTGCTGGTCGAGATCGTGACGACCCGGGTCGTCCTCTTCGCGCTGGCGGTCGTCCTCTTCCTGGGCATGGGGTTCCTCGGCCTGCGTGCCGTGGCCCGCTCCAGCGACCGGCCGCCGCTGCCTGACGCGCCGCTCGAGGCGCTGGACTACCACTTCCTCCACAAGTTTCTGGTCCGGGGCGCGGCCGCGGTCGTTCTCCTGGCCGCGGTCCTCCTGGGCCTGCACGCCGCGTCGGAGTGGGAAACGGTGCTGCTCGCCCTGAACGCGGTCCCGTTCGGCGAGTCGGACCCGATCTTCGGCCGGGACTTCTCCTTTTACATCTTCACGCTTCCGGCCCTGCGCCTGGCGCACGGCTGGCTCCTGGCCGCGGTCGTGGGCCTCGGGCTGATCCTCGTCGGCTTCCACTACGTGACGGGCAACCTTCGGGGCGATGCGGCGTGGCTCGGGGCCGGGGCGCGGAAGCGGCTGGCGGCCCTGGGCGCGGCGATCTTCCTGCTCATCGCGGTCGGACACTGGCTGGGGCGCTACGAGCTGCTGTTTTCGCCCACCGGGACGGTGTTCGGCGTCGGCTACACCGACGAGCACGTGCACCTGCCGGGCCGCACGCTGCTGGCCGTTGTCGCGGCGGCGACCGCCGGGTTCGTGTTCGTCGGCGGCGTCTTCTCCCGCGGGCGTCGGTGGATCTTGTGGCCCGTTGTCGGCTGGTCCGCCGTGTGGATCCTGGTGGGGATCGCTGCGCCTGCGGCGGTCCAGCGGCTGCGCGTGGAGCCGGGCGAGCTGGCGCTGGAGCGGGAGTACCTGGCCAGCAACATCGAGTTCACGCGCCGGGCCTTCGGGCTCGAAGGCCTGGCGTCGCGCGACCATCCGGCCCGCGGCGCGATCGAGGGGGAGACGGTCGCCGGCAACCGCGGGACGATCCGGAACATCCGGCTCTGGGACGAGGGCCCGCTGCTCCAGAGCTACAACCAGATCCAGTTCTTCCGCCTCTACTACGACTTCCTGGCCGTGCACACCGACCGCTACACGGTGGACGGCGAGCTGCGCCAGGTGATGCTCGCCACGCGCGAGTTGTCGGCCGAAAAGCTCCCATCCGAGGCGCAGCGCTGGGTGAACCGGCGCCTCCAGTTCACCCACGGCTACGGCGTGGCGATGAGCCCCGTGACCGAGGTCCAGGCCGGCGGGCGACCCGCCTTCCTGATCCGCGACGTCCCGCCGGTCGGCCGGATCCCGCTCGAGCGTCCCGAGATCTACTACGGCCTCCGGAGCCTGGACTTCGTGATCGCGCGCACGGGGATGCAGGAGTTCAACTACCCGGGGCCGGACGGACCCGAGTACATCCGCTACGAGGGGGGCGGCGGCGTGCGGGTGAGCTCGCTCTTCCGGCGGCTGCTGTACGCCTGGCAGTTCGGCGACCTGAACATACTGATCACCGGCGAGGTGGGGCCGGAGAGCCGCATCCAGTACCGCCGGACGGTGGCCGAGCGCGTGGGCGCGATCGCCCCGTTCCTGATGCGGGACCGCGAGGCGTACGCGGTGGTCGGCGACGGCCGGGTGTCCTGGATCCAGGACGCCTACACGGTCACGCACCGCTACCCCTACGCGACGAGGTGGGACCACCGGTTCAACTACATCCGGAACAGCGTGAAGGCGGTGGTGGACGCCTACGACGGGAGCGTGGACTTCTACGTCTTCGATCCCGACGACCCGCTTGTCCGCACCTACCGGGCCATCTTCCCCGGGCTCTTCAAGCCGCGGGAGGCGATGCCGGAGCACCTGCGCGCGCACGTCCGGGTACCCCTGGACCTGTTCACCGTGCAGACGCAGATGCTGCTCCAGTACCACATGCGGGACCCGGTCGTCTTCTACAACAAGGAGGACCAGTGGGACGTGCCGGTCCAGACCTCCTTCGGCAGCTCGGCACCCCTCCGGCCCTACTACATCGTGGCCCGGCTGCCGGGCGAGGAGGCCGAAGAGTTCCTGCTGATCCAGCCGTTCACGCCCGACAACCGGCATAACCTGGTGGGGTGGATGGCGGCCCGGAACGATGGTGAGCACTACGGCGAGCGGATCCTGTTCCGGTTCCCGACGGGGCGGCACGTGGACGGCCCCAACCAGATCGAGGCGCGAATCGACAACGACGCGGTGATCTCCGAGCAGTTCACGCTGTGGGGTCAGGTGGGCTCGGAGGTGATGCGGGGGATCCTGCTGGTCATCCCGATGGGGGACGCCATCCTCTACGCCGAGCCGGTCTTCTTGAAGCCGGAGACCCTGGAGTTCCCGGAGCTCCGCCGCATCATCCTGGCCGACGCCCGTCAGGTGGTCATGCACCAGACGCTCGACGCCTCCGTCGCCGCGCTGATCGGGGAGCTACCCGCGGTCGCGCCGGTCGCCGAGGCCGCCGTGCCGGGGCCGGAGGCGGCCGCAGCCCGGGCGGACCCGGAGCTCGTGGACCGGGTCCGCGAGGAGCTCCGCGCGACGATCGAGAGGCTCCAGGAGCTGCTGGACCGGCTGGAGGGAGGCGGCGGGTGAGGTGCCTGATAAGCGAGCCAGAGGTCCGCCCATTTCCGGCTATAGCCCGTAGTTTCGCGGCTTCTTGCGGATCAGCCTCGGAAGCCGAAATGCTGTTTTCGGGGTTTTCCCGGATCTGAACAGCCCCAGCAACAGCCCCAGCTCGACACGGGCTACTAGGAAGAAGTCGCGCTTACGTAGCCCCCCAGCTCAAGCCTGCTCGCCGGGAATCGATCCTCGGGCATACCTCGCTGAATCGGTCCGTCACCACCTGCTTGCAAAACATATGGCCTAGGGCCCGATTTCCGCACCATATGCGTACTTCTGCGGAATAGTCCGCATAAGGTGCGGACCTCGTTCAGCGTTTCCGCACCTGGTACGGACCGAACCTGGAGAGGAAACATGGAGAGGGGGGCGGTGCGAGAAACTAGGGAGTTACGATCCCATCCGGTGAGACACTGAACGCCAACCCAGGCTCGATTCCGGTGCCCGGAGTGTCGACGACGCGGGTCAGCGTGACTCCATTAGCCATTACTCCCTGCGTCGAGGCACCGGTCGGGTTCTGAGCGCACACGTTCGGATCGGAGATGCGTATCCTCTGCTCGTTGGCGGTGGGAACGTTTTGGAAGGTGATCTCCCAGCGATTCGCGCCTTCGATCTGCATGTTGAATCGGGTGAAGTTGCTCCAGCCGGGATGAATGTGCGTTTGGCCCACTCCCTGAACGCAGTTTGAGAATTGCTGAGCAACGGCTGGGTCAATCTCCGTAGCAGCCACGTAGACGAACTGCACCGTTGCCAGGCTCGGCACGGCGGGTCCGGCAGGCTCGTCACTCCCGCACGCCGCCAGTAGGAGCATCGTCCCCAGCAAGACCCGCCTCTTGAGTAATCTCATCGCATCTGAACAACGTCTCAGTCGCAACTAACCCGCACGACTGAGCCCGACGAGACTTCATTCCGAGTTCTCGGGCATTCGAACCAGCAGGCTAGCACCTAGCATGCGGGCTAGGGGAACTCTGCGTATGAAGCCTATTGTTGCCGCATGACGCTCTCTCTTCCCAACCTTATCCTGCTAGCCGGGTCGGACCGGATCTGACCGTCACATTGACCCAATAGCTAGGTAGGAAAACCCCCAGTACAGCTCCTGCATGGCAAATCCTTCCGCGTATATGCCTAACGATTCCCATGGGTGTCGGTTGGCGAGATCAAGCGTGACGCCGAATGGCTGCATCGTCAGCACCGCGAAACGGACCAGCCACATCGGTGCGCGGTCGGGCATCTTGAAGTCGAGGATGACGAATCGGCCGCCCGGTGCCAGGACGACCACACCGCGCCGGATCACATCGTCGAACTCGGGCACGAGGGTGAGCGCGAATGTTGACAGGACACCGTTGACTTGGTCAGGGAAGACGTACGCGGCCGCGTCGGTCCGAACGAGCTCGACGTTGGCCCACCCTTTCCGGCGAACCCGTTCTTTTGCCTCAGCGAGCATCGCGTCGGTCATGTCAACGCCGATGACGCGGCCCGTTGGCCCCACAGCGCGCTGCAGCAGCTTGAAGTTTAGGCCAGTGCCGCAGCCGATCTCGACCACGGTGTCGCCTGGCTGAAGCCCCAATGAATCTATGGCGCGTTTGCGATAGGCCTGCTCCCTGAAGCCGATCAGGTAGTACAGATTGGCGGTAAGGTCGTACCGCTCCGCCCTTCGGCGGTACAGGTCCACGATCTCCTTTGCAGTCAGTGCCATTTGTCTACGGAGTCGCCTGTCCCCAGCGCCGCCAGAGCACGTTGTAGATCGGAGTGAAGATGAGCCCTGTGTAGACGCCGTACAGGAATGACTCCACGAGTCCGATGACAAAGCCGAGGGGCGTCAGCCAGCGGAAGCCCGGTAGGGTCTCCTCCAGGAAACCCGTCATGTGGAGCGACTCCGGCACGACCAAACCATAGAGCACGCAGACCACGAAGGTGACGGCCCCGAACAGACCGAGCGACCAGGTAACGATCTTAATGTTGAGCATCGATTCACTCCTCTCATGTTTCGGGTGATCACTCCCGGCCCGTTTCCGCGCCTCCACTCCCGGGGTGCCCTCCGTGACCACCGTGTCCATGGCCACCGCCGCCGTGACAGCCATGCCCATGGCCCCCCACGTGCATCCAGACGAAGAGCACGAGGATCGCGACCCAAAACCAGTTCTCACGCAGCCAGTCCATCGCCATCTCCCTCCGTCATCTAGGATCGAGCACGCAGCGTCGCTGGCCTGCTACGCTCGCTGCGCCGAGGTACGAATGCCGGAACGCGCTTGGCGTAGGCCTCGTATGCTCCGCCGAAGAGGTCGATCATCTCCTGTTCTTCCCGCATCGCCAGGCGGTAGTACGCCCACGTCAACAGGGGCCACATGGTCAGCGTGAGCGCCGTCGGCCATTGCACGAGCATGCCCACAGTGATGAGAAAGAGGCCTGAGTACTGCGGGTGGCGCACCCGGGCGTACGTTCCATCCGTTACGAGTTCACCCCTCGAGGCGTGGATCTGCTGCCAGGCCCTCCACATGATCCACAGACCAGTGAGCATCAGGAACGCGCCGACCTGACAGATGACAAGGGTAGCCCAGACGGGGAGGCCGAAGAGAGTGGCGAGTAGGTGTCCCTCCAAGTGGCCATACGGGCTACCGGTGGGCAAACCGATGCCCAGGACGCCGCTGAGCAGGTAGATGGTGAGCGGGAAGCCATACATTTCGGCGAACAGAGCCACGATGAACGCCGAGAACACGCCCAACGACCGCCACTCCGCCGTTCGCTGGGGGCGCAGCAGCCCGATGGCGAACACGCCGAAGAACAGTACGTTGAGGATGACCATCCCCCACAGTCCGTAGTCGTAAGAGCCTCCTCCGGGCATCGCGTCTCCCTCCAGCTGTCGCTTCTGATCCTCACCGGTTGACCGACCGGCAGCCGATCGTCGCGTTTCAATCTCGGAGGAGGCGCGTAAAGCGACCGTGAAGACAGCGTGAAGGTTTGTTTAGTGAGGTAGCGGGGTCTGTTGCGAGCATGCTGATCTGCAGTAGGCAGCTGGATATAGGATCTGGTTAAGGTTTCTTCACCCAGCTTTTAGCAAGCCTTCACGGGCAAGGGCGTACGATCCGATGCAAGGCTCCGGACCTAGCTGGGCCAGTGTGCCGCTCGGTCGTCGTCACCCTCTCTCAAGGAAGTCTTGAAAGTTGGCTGGAATGCCTACCGACAGATTGGGCAGGGACCAGAAAGGATCCCGCCGGAGGACCTCGAACCCAGGGCGGAGGAGGTTCATCAACTGGCTGCTCGGCACGAGCGCCGGTGGGCTCATGCTGGCTGTGCTCTATCCGGTCGTTCGGTACGTGATCCCTCCGGCCTCCGCAGAATCCGCAGCCCGTTCAGTCGCTCTCGACCTCGCAGCTGACGAGATTGAGCCGAACACTGGACAGATCTTCCGGTTCGGTACCGCCCCTGGCATCCTCGTCCGAACGCCGGCTGGGGAGCTGCGTGCGTTCTCAGCGGTCTGCACGCACCTCGCGTGCACCGTCCAGTATAGACCTGACCTGAGCCACATCTGGTGCGCCTGCCACAACGGCCATTTCGATCTGAACGGAATCAACATCGCTGGCCCGCACCCACGCCCGTTGGACTCGTACAGCGTCAAGGTCGGAGACAGGCGGATTGTGGTATCGAAGGGGGACTGAAGACCGTCGTTCACCGCATCTAGGGCCGTCTCGGCACCACCCATGCTGTCTCCCTGACACACCCTCTTAAGAAACCTTAACGCTGTCTTCAGGCGGACTTAACGAGATTTCGTCTACGCTGTCTGAGAAATGGGTGTCCTGATGTTCAGCCGTCCAGGTGACCAA
This sequence comes from uncultured Gemmatimonadales bacterium, assembly GCA_947259585.1. Classification (GTDB taxonomy): domain Bacteria; phylum Gemmatimonadota; class Gemmatimonadetes; order Palauibacterales; family Palauibacteraceae. The sequence goes on from CAMYMV010000009.1 coordinate 58,255, forward strand.
TCCGCAAGTAGCGGCGAATGGGAGCCGCCGGCCGATCGTCGGGAGGAGGTTTGAATGACGACGTCGACCGACAGGGGAGACAGAGATCTCCCCGAAAGCGCCAACGATACATTCAAGCGGCAGCAGTCCAACTTGGTGAGCCTGGGCCTGATTGTAGCTGTTGCTGTTCACTTCGCCTTCTTCACGCTGTTTCCGCGTCTGCACGCTGCAGATCTGTCGGGTCGCGACGGGGAGATCGAGGCGGTACAGCTCCCGCCGGAAGTTCGGATACCGCCTCCGCCCCAGCAGGTCGCCCGGCCCGCGACGCCAAAGGTCGCTGCGGCGGAAGTGAACGAAGACGTGACGATCGCACCCACCACGTTCGATGCGAATCCGGCAGAGAACCTCCCGCCGCCCCCGAGGGCCGGGACCTCTCCGGACGATCGGCCCACCTTCATTCCCTACGACACGCCGCCCAGGCTGCTTAACCCGGATGAGATCCGGAAGGCGCTGGCGCGCCTCTATCCCGACCGGCTCCGTGAGGCAGGGGTCGAAGGCGCGGTGGTTCTCTGGATCTTCATCGACTCGAGGGGAGAGGTGCGGAAGTCGCACGTCCAAAGCGGCAGCGGCTACGACGCGATGGACAAGGTGGCCCAGGAGATCGTCGGGCGAATGCGGTTTACCCCGGCCAAGAACCGGGATAAGACGACGCCGGTATGGGTCGCTCAGAGAGTCGCCTTCGAAGTCGGGTGACTCTCGTGTTGCAGGACGAGAAAACCAACAGGAGTCGTGTGATGAAAAACAGGAACATTGTCGGAATCGGGACCGCCCTTGCCATCGCGGCCGTAGTCGGCGCGTTCACATTGCTGTCTTCGGGCCAGAAGATCGCAGCAGGCCCCTCGCTCTCGGAGGAAGGGCCCGAGATCCTGGTCTACAAGGGGCCGCAGTGCGGTTGCTGCGACAAGTGGGCCGAGCACCTCGAGGAAGCCGGCTTGAAGGTGACCGTAGAGGAAATCGAGAACCTTCACCCCATCAAAGCCAAGTACGGCATCAGGCCGGAGCTTTCCTCTTGTCACACGGCGGTCGTCGAGGGCTATGCGATCGAGGGACACGTCCCGGCAGATGAGATCCTTCGCCTGCTGGAAGAGCGTCCCGAAGTCGCAGGACTCACGGTACCCGGCATGCCGATCGGCTCTCCGGGGATGGAGGAAGGACCGGCGGAGGCCTACGAAGTCCTGACGTTCGATTCATCTGGTAATACAGCAGTTTTCGCTAAGCGCTGAGGATCTGTGGGAGGCGTCGCGTCCAGCTTCTTGAACCGGGCGCTCCGAGGGCGTCACCCGGTGCGAGCTGGAACGCGTCGCCTCTCCAGCAACCTGGGGCAACCCGGAACCGAAGCGTCGGTGGACAGGAGGAGGTGACTTCCGTCGCTCAGGTGCCGAAAGGAGGATCAGGAGCCATGCAGATACGAGACCCGGTATGCGGTATGAGTTTCGACCGCGAGGAAGCTGTCGCTGTCGTGGAGCAAGCGGGGGAGGATTATCGCTTCTGCTCCCCCGGCTGCGCGGAGGCATTTGCGCAAGATCCTGACCGGTTCATCGAAATCCAGGAGTCTCTGCCCGTCGATCAGCCTCTTAGCGACCGCTTCCGTGGGCGGCTCGACGACCCGGATGAGATAGGTGCCACCGAGCCCCTCTCGACCACGTGTCCGATCTGCGGAGTGGAAACAGGGGTGGCACGTGTCTGCCAGACGGAACTCGGTTCGCTCGGGTTGGTCGAGCTCGAGACGATGGTGCGTAACGAGTGGCGGCGCCGCATGGGCAGCGAAGCCTACCGAAGGCCACATCCACGATCGCTGATCAGGTCGCTGGTCGTATATGCGCTTGCGCCGGAGAGTTTGGCGCGACGAATGACCGCTGAGAACGAGGTGTGGAGTGAGGTTGCCATGCTCGAGTCCTGGGGCCTTAGCAGACAGGCTATGAGGGCTGAGTTGCAGGAATTGATGCAGGCAACCCTGGATGTCTTGGCGGACAACTGCGCCGAAGTCGATGAAAGCCGGGCGATCCTGGACCCGATCGAGAGGATGCTCGAAGAGACACTCAGCTGGCCGCCTGCGTAGCAGGAACCACTGTCGGCCCGGCCCCGAGATGCCGGCTGTCGCACCTATCCTTACCTAGCGGTACCGCCGCCCAGATCCCCGAAGTCGATCTAGGCCGTCTACTCCGTAATCCAGGCTAGTTAAGGTTTCTTCACTCGACTTTAAGCCGGCCTTCACGCGTACCCTCCCATAGTTGCACCCGAAAGCATAGGCGAACCGCAGCAAGGTGGGTGGAATGATCCCGGATTCCTACGTCTGGTTGGTATGGTCCAGCGCGTTCCTCATCCCGTGGGCTCTTCTCTATATCGCGTTCGCGCTTCATCGGCGAGTGATGATCTGGGCCAGCCTCTTCACCATGCCGTTTGGGCTGACGGAGCCGCTGTTCGTTCCCGAATATTGGAGCCCGCCGAGCCTCTTCGACCTTGCCCGGCGTACGGGATTCGATATCGAGAGCCTCATCTTTTGCTTTGGGATCGGCGGAATCGGCGCAGTGCTCTACAACGTGCTCACACGGCGGGCAGCGGCGCCCGTGGAAGCCTGCGAGCGGGAGCACCGGCACCACCGGTTTCATCGCTGGGCTCTGGCGGCTCCCTTCATGGCATTCCCCGTCCTCTATCTGCTGCCGTGGAACCCTATCTATCCAAGCATCGCGGCGATGTTGATCGGAGCCGCCGCGACGACTTGGTGTCGCCCCGACTTGAAACGCAACACGATCGTGGGAGGCGTTCTCTTCCTCGCGTACTACTCCGTCTTCCTGTTGGGCCTGGAGGTGTCCGCTCCCGAATACATCGAGCGAGTGTGGAATCTGGATGCCCTGACCGGCGTTCGCCTGTGGGTCTTCCCCCTCGAAGAGCTGTTGTTCGCCATCGCCTTCGGAGCCTACTGGGCTGGGGTCTATGAGCATTTCACGTGGAAACGATCCAGTGAGACGACGACGGCGGCAACGGCGGTGCCAAGTGGAGCTCCGTGAGCAGCCTTTGCCCGGTCGCTTCATAAAGATGTCTTCACGGCAGCTTCAGGCGGTCTTTAATGCGCACTCACTATCCTGATGTTGAACGCGGCAGGCCCTTAAGGAGAGCCGACTGTGGGAAACGAATTCCCAAGGGGCCCTCAGTCGCACGACAGACGATCGAAGGAGCAATGGAAATGACCAAGATGACACGAGGCTTCCTGTCTGTAGTGACGGTAGCCCTTCTGACCGTTCCGGCAGTCCTGTCGGCGCAGGAGCAGGAGCACAAGCACGGAAAGGAAGCAGGAAAGCAGGAGGCGAGCAGCATGCGGGGCCCGCATGGGGCTCACGCGCAGGGCCAGATGATGGGAATGATGTCGCAGATGGGCATGGGTGCGATGGGACGAAACCCTGCGATGCTTCTCGCACAAAAGGACGCGCTCGGTCTGTCGGACGACCAGGTGGAGCGCATCAAAGCGGTCCAGGAGCAGCTGGCAGGAACTCATAAGTCTCACATGAGTGAGATGCGCCCCATTCACCAGGCTCTGATGGAAGCCCAGCAGTCCGACGATCCCGACACTGGACAGATCGAGTCACTTCTCGAGCAAATGGCGCAGGGCCACATTCAGCTCCACATGGAGATGTTCCGCTTGGGCGGAGAGGCGCTGGATGTGCTGACTCCCGAGCAGCGGGCGAACGCGCGCTACGGGATGAAGATGATGATGAAGCATATGAAGCGACCGATGAGCGGGTGCGGGATGGGCATGATGTCGGGCGGCATGCAGCAGGAAACGCCAGAGCACGGAGGTGACTCGTCATGAGGTTCTGGCCGCGAAAGGGAGACCTCACCGATCGGCCGCCCCTCGTCACCTGTCCGATCTGCAACATGACTTTTCGGTCGGACAAGGCGGCGGCGACGGCGAAGCGCGGTAGCTGGATCTACTACTTCTGTACGGAGGCGTGCCTTCGGCAGTTCGAGGAAGATCCCGCGCGCTACGCGAAGGGATAAGGGGCGGAGGAGGGTGCATGGACCCCGCCGTACAGATCGTACGCGCGTACCTCCAGCTCAACGGGTACTTCACGATCTGCGAGTTCCCGGTCGTAGAGCGGTCGGTGAGGGGAGGGCGTTACAGCGCCGCAACGGACATTGACGTCCTAGCGCTTCGCTTTCCCCACGCGGCCCACGAGATCCACGTCCGACCACCAGGAAAAGGACGAACGACCGGGCCTCATCGACCCGAACAGACGGTACACTTGGACGCCGATCCGGCCTTGAGGATTCCCGACGACAGGCTCGACATGATCATAGGAGAGGTGAAGCATGGGCGCGCGGAAGCGAACCCCCGACTTCTCGATCCGCTCGTCCTTGAAACCGCCATCTCGCGAACCGGCTGCTGCCCTCCAGCTGCGGTCCGGAGGACCGTGGAACGGCTTGCACGGCAGGGACACGCCGAACTCGATCACGGTGACGGCCTAAGGTGTCGCGTGCGACTGATGGCCTTCGGTGGGGTCGCATCTGGCGGTGGCAAGGTCGAAGTGATGCGTCTTCAGCACGCGGCCGGGTTCATCCACAAGCACCTATGGAAGTACGATCGCGAGCTGAAGCCGGCGCGCTTCGGGGATCCGATGGTCGACCTCTTCCAGCTGTTTCAAAAGCTTGGTCTGTTCGCCGGCGAGCAAGGCGGCACCCGGATGGCTGCGGGCAATCATGGAGGAGGTCAACCATGAGTGTCGCCCGCGATCGCGACTCTGAGTCGCGCGGGTGTCGCGTCTGCCTCGTCGTTTCCGGGCTCTCGTGCGCCGGTGAAACCGCCTCGATCGAGCGCCGGCTGTCGGCTCTGGACGGAGTACGGAGAGCCACCATCAGTCCGCTTCGGGACCGCGTTTACGTGGATGTCGAGCGGCTTGTGCAAGTGGAAGGAGTTGTCGAGCGCCTGGAGCACCTCGGTCATCCGGTAGACAGCGGTCTCTTGCAGGTCACGACGTGGATAGCGGGCTCAGCGGAACGGCTCGACCAGCTGAGAGAACGACTTCTCGCATTGAACCACGTCGTCTACTGCCATGCGTTCGGACCGACGGGACGGCTGGATTTGGGCCTCGAGCTTCGAGGGGAGTGGAAGATAGCGGCACATGAGATATGCCGGCTTCTGTGCCAAGCCGCCGGCGAGCGCGAGCCGATTCTGCCAGCCGACCAGGCTGCAGCTCGTTCGCCCGAGATCACCCCGACGCGACGGGAAGGAGGAATGCGGACACCTTGAACGATACCAATGGCTTGAGCTCTCGGATCAACATCTCGGATGCCGTACAGGACGCTGCCAACGCCGAGCTTTCCGTGCTCGGAATGACATGCGCTCACTGCTCAACCGCAATCGAGGAGACGGTGAGCGCGATCGACGGAGTCCGTGCCGTCCACGCGAACGCCACTTCCGGCGTGGTCCACGTCGCCTATGAACCGTCACGGACCAGGATCGGGGCGATCGTCGAGGCGGTGGAGCGGTCCGGATACCGAGTTGGCCGTGAGACGCTCCGTGTGCCGATCGATGGGATTCACTGCGCGAGCTGCGTGACGCCAATCGAGGAGGCGCTGACCGCTGCCCATGGCGTGCTAGACGCCACAGTGAGCCCAGCGACCGAGACCGCCACCGTGGATTACCTGCCGAGCGTGGCCGATTTCGGATCGATCGAGGCGGCCATCGAATCTGCCGGCTACCGTGCGCACAACGGCTTGAAACAAGAGGAGCCGGATCGGGAAGCAGCCGACCGCGAGGCGGAGTATCGGTCGCTGATGCGGAAGTTCTGGTTCGCAGCGATCATCTCCGTCCCGGTGCTGGCTACAGCCTACCCGGAATTCGTGCCTGGATTATCGGGCCTCAGCCGGACCACGGTCCGATGGATTTGGGCGGTGGACGCGCTGCTCGCGCTCGCTGTGCTTCTCTACTCGGGCCGGCACTTCATCACAGGAGCCGTGGCTTCGTTCCGCCGCCGGTCGGCGGACATGAACACCCTCATCGCGATCGGCACCGGAGCTGCCTGGCTGTACTCCGTCGTGGCGATCGCCGTGCCGACACTTTTCCCAGAAGGTACCGCGGAGGCGTTCTTCGATGTAACAGCCGTGGTCATCGCCCTCGTCGTGCTCGGGCAGGCCCTCGAGGTGCGAGCCAAAGGCCGAACCTCCGCCGCAATTCGCAAGCTGCTCGATCTCCAGGCGAAGACCGCCCGCGTCATCCGGGATGGGGTGGAGGTGGATATCCCGGTGGAAGAGGTAGAAGTCGACGACGTCGTGGTCATCCGGCCTGGCGAGAAAGTGCCGGTCGATGGGACGGTCACCGAGGGGGCGAGCGCGATCGATGAGTCGATGGTCACGGGAGAGAGCATCCCGGTAGAGAAAGGTCCGGGAGATCCGGTAATCGGGGCGACGATCAACCGGGCCGGCAGTCTGAAGTTCAAGGCCACGAAGGTGGGCAAGGACACAGCCCTCGCACAGATCGTCAAGATGGTACGGGACGCACAAGGTTCGAAGGCGCCGATTGCGCGGACCGTGGATGTCGTGTCGAGCTACTTCGTCCCGGCCGTCATGATAGTGGCCCTGCTGGCCTTCGGGGCCTGGTACACCTTCGGGCCAAGCCCGCAGCTCACGTACGCCATCGTCGTTGCAGTCACCGTTCTGATCATCGCGTGCCCCTGTGCTCTCGGTCTCGCCACTCCGATGTCGCTCATGGTCGGGGTCGGAAAGGCAGCCGAAAAGGGTGTGCTCATTCGGAACGGAGAGGCACTGCAGGCCTCTCGCGCCCTAAACGCCGTCATCCTGGACAAGACGGGGACTATCACCAAGGGGCAGCCCGAACTGACCGACGTGCTCACGAGTGACGGTTTCGCGGAGATCGACGTGCTACGGCTCGCCGCCTCCGCCGAGCGTCGCTCCGAGCATCCGCTAGGAGAGGCGATCGTACGGGCGGCACAGGCGCGAGAACTCGAGCTGGCAGAGCCCGAAGGCTTTAAGGCGATCGCGGGCCATGGGATCGAAGCGACCGTCGAAGAAAGGTCGATACTGCTCGGCAACCGGAAGCTCATGACCGACCGAGACATCGACTTCGGCCCGATGGCGGAGGGGCTGACGCGGCTATCCGACGAGGGAAAGACCGCCATGTTCCTGGCGATTGACGGTCGACCGGCCGGGATCGTAGCGGTCGCCGATACACTGAAGGACGACTCGTCCGCAGCCGTAGCGGCCCTCCATCGGCTGGGACTCGAAGTGGTCATGCTGACCGGCGACAACCAGCGGACCGCTCAGGCGATCGCGAGCCAGGTAGGGATCGAGCGGGTGTTGGCCGAAGTCCTTCCGGAGGAGAAGGCAGCGCAGGTTCAGAAGCTTCAGGCGGAGGGCAAGAGAGTCGCGATGGTGGGAGACGGAATCAACGATGCTCCGGCCCTAGCGCAAGCAGACGTGGGGATCGCAATCGGGACGGGCACGGACGTGGCGATCGAAGCCGCTGACGTCACTCTGGTAGGCGGCAGCCTAACAGGCGTCGTGCTCGCCATCGATGTTTCCAAGAGAACGTTCCGCAACATCAAGCAGAATCTGGTCGGGGCGTTCGGCTACAACACGCTGGGTATCCCGATCGCGGCAGGCGTTCTCTATCCCGCCTTCGGCACGCTCCTCTCCCCCCTCATCGCCGGCGCCGCGATGGCATTCAGCTCCGTCACCGTGGTGACGAACGCGAACCGCCTGCGTCGCTACCGGCCTCGAGAAGCGTAGAGCCGAACTTACAAACCATACGAGGTGACGCATGTCAGTGGACATAATCTTGGTCGACCTCGCGGTAATCGTCGCCATCGCATGGGTCGCTTGGTACTTCTGGCTTTCTGAGAAAGAGGCTGTGAGAGCGGTGGCTGCGAGCGGCGCACAGGAGGTCATGATCCGCGTGAAGGGCGGCTACGACCCGGACGTCATAGTCGTAGACAGTGGCCGTCCCGTACGGCTGCACTTCGATCGTCAAGAGACGGCGTCCTGCAGCGAGATGGTTGTTTTCCCCGACTTCGATGTCTCGCGGCGGCTGCCGGAAGGTGAGCTCGTCACGATCGAGCTCACGCCAGAGACTCCTGGCGAGTACGAGTTCTCCTGTCAGATGGGAATGTTGCGTGGTCGGCTGATCGCTAATTGAGCGTTCGATTCTCCTGCGCTGGCGGCGTTAAAGAAGGACCGGCGGAAAGAGGCGTGAATGCCGACTGCACCTACCACACAGGACGTGGTTCGCAGCGCCCACTGCGGGACTGGAGGGTCTGCCGCGCTGTTAGTCGAAACCACTCGGCGGCAGGATCTTCTGCGCGGCGTCTGGAAGGAGAATCCCGTCCTCGTTCAGCTTCTGGGCCTGTGCCCGGCGCTGGCCGTCACGAATACCGTGCGAAACGGCTTCGCCATGGGGCTCGCAACGGCCTTCGTACTCGTAAGCTCGAGTTTCTTCGTGTCGAGTCTCAAACGTCTGATCCCACACGAGGCCCGCATTTCGTCCTTCGTGCTGATCATCGCCACCTTCGTGACCGTCGTCGACATCTTCATGGCGGCGATGGTGCCGGATGTTTCGAAGGCCCTCGGGCCTTTCGTCCCCCTCATCGTGGTCAACTGCATGATCCTCGGGCGACAGGAGGCGTTTGCGAGTCGCCGGCCAGTTCGCCGTTCGGTGCTTGACGCCACGGGTACCTCGACAGGCTTTCTCATTGCTCTGCTACTGATGGGCGGCTTTAGGGAGTTGATGGGAAGTGGGAGCCTGCTGGGCGTGCGGGTCATGCCCCATAACTTCGAGCCGTGGGTCATCATGGTCCTGCCGCCCGGCGGTTTCTTCACCCTGGGCTTCATCCTGCTTGCACTGAGTTGGACTCGGCTGCGAAAAGCAGAGACTGGCCGCATGACAAGACCGCGCCGATGGCCCCATGGCGTGCTGACCGAAAGGAGAGCAGCCTGATGGGTGAGCTGTTCGCCATATTCATCTCGGCATCGTTGGTCAACAACTTCGTCCTGGCGTACTTCGTGGGTCTCTGCCCGTTCTTTGGAGTTTCGAGGCAGGTATCCACCGCCGTCAGGATGGGCGGCGCGGTGACAGCCGTGATGCTCCTCACGTCCCTGGCCGTCTCCTTCCTGGAGGCTTTCCTACTGCCGCCCGTGCCTTTCCTTCGGCTCATTTCGTACATCGTGGTTATCGCTTCGCTTGTACAGATCCTCGAGATGGCGGTCAAGAAGCTGAGCCCCGTGCTGTTCAGGGAGCTAGGGATCTTCTTGCCGCTCATTACGACGAACTGTGCCATTCTCTATCTGGGTCTGTTCCAGTACGCGCGCGGCTACGACTTCCTGCAAGGGATCTTCTTCGCGTTGGGAGCTGGAGCGGGCTTCACGCTCGCGCTCGTGCTAATGGCATCCATCCGACAGGGATCGGAGCTCGCTTCCGTTCCTGCCATCGCCCGGGACATGGGATTCGCGCTCATCGTAGCCGGCAGCCTGTCTCTCGCGTTCATGGGTTTCTCCGGACTCTTCTCATCATGAATCGCCGGCACGCCGCTCTATGAAAGCGCCGTATCTCGGGATCGTCTTCCTCGGCATCGTCGCAATTTTGAACGCGGCGATGATGATCGGGATGAGCCACATGATGGGCTCCCGTCGACCGACCTCTACCAAGGCCGAACCGTACGAATCCGGCATCCCGCCGCTCGGGGGAACTCGAGAACGATACTCGGTGAGTTTCTACATGGTAGCCGTGCTCTTCATCATCTTCGATATCGAAACGATCTTCTTGATCCCGTGGGCGGTTGTGTTCCGGGGCCTGCCTCTGGGAGGGTTCCTCGCGATGATCCTCTTCCTGGCCGTCCTGGGTGTCGGTCTCGTGTACGCCTGGAAGAAGGGAGCTCTCGAGTGGGACTGACCGGCACTCTAGGCCGTTCACCTGTTACCGATGGCTGCCGCCCCTTGACGTGGATATCGCGCACGCCCTCCTCCGCCTGACCCACTTCGTAAGCTGCAGCATCGCCAAGTAGAAGCCGATCCTTGCCGCCAGCGCTCGCTGGCGTGTCGGGAGCCCCTCTCACCGCGCATGGCTCGCCTCGACGTTTCGTGAACATGTCTTCATGCCAGCTTTAGCGGCGCTTTAGGGAGCGGGACGTATCGTGTGGTCGGGCGGGATGCCGTTACTGACAGGAAGGGCGCCCGGGAGAGGAAAGCCAAAGAGGAGCCCGAGCGGTTCAGACCGGAGGATACTATGAAACAGGGGAAGATCGAGCTGGTTGGGGCTCTGGTGACCGTCACCGCCGCCAACCCGTTGCGCGCAGATCCAACGACGAGGGTGAATTCGATGAGGTTCTGGTCCCGGAAGCCGGCGCCCGAAGGTGAAGAGCGTCCAGCGAAGGTGACGGACCCAGTCTGCGGGATGGCCTTGGACAGGGAGAAGGCCGTGGCCACCGTCATCCTCCGCGACCGGACCGTCTACTTCTGCTCGAAGGCCTGCCAGCGACAGTTCGAGGAAGACCCCAACCAGTACCTCAATCTGCAATCTGCGAGGTCGGCACGTAAGGGCTGAACGATGGAAACAGCGCCAAACACGAGACATGTCGAAGGCTTTGATCGTGGGTTGGGCGAGGTGCGGGCTGGACGCCGCGAATGGGACATCATCGTTGCTGGGGCAGGGCCGGCCGGTAGTCGTGCCGCCGAGTTACTCGCAGAGCACGGAGCCTCGGTCCTGATGCTTGACCCGAAGGCGCCGTGGGAGAAGCCGTGCGGAGGGGGGCTTACGGCAGCGGCGCTGCGCAACACTCCGGAGCTGAGAGAGCTCGCCTCTGGTGGGGACACCATTCGCGAGGTACTCGTGATCGCGCCGAGTGGCGCCAGCGTCGTTCTTCCGATCCGCGATCCGTACGTGACGGTGAGCCGGCTCAGGCTCTCGCAATGGGGACTCGAACGTGCGGAAGCAGCCGGTGCGGTGTTCCTGAGGGCTTCGGTTCGCTCGGCCAATCGGGATGCCGGCGGATGGAGCATCACCGACTCTGAAGGCGGGGTCCATAGTGGCCACAGGCTCATCGCCGCAGACGGAGCCAACAGCAGACTAAGGCGTGTGCTCGCTCCAGGCCTTCGGCCGGAGCTGGCTCCGGTCCGAGTGTCCTACCCGGAAAGCGGAGCCCCCGAAGGGAGGGCCGTTCTGCTCTTTCTCGCTGCCGCGGAGGGATACCTGTGGGACTTCCCGCACCCCGAGCGTCATTCCGTTGGAATCGGGGTTCTAGCACGAACTTTCGGGCGCGACGCGCTCGACGAGGCGATCGCCCAGTACAGACTGGCTGAGAGCGGCGAGTCCGGCGTTGCCGAGCACCGAGGCGCCGTGATCGCCACCTCCCGTTGGTTCAGCGGTTCGTTCGACCAGCTCGGCGGCCACGACTACGCGTTGCTCGGAGACGCCGCCGGCCTGGCAGATCCCGCGACTGGCGAAGGGATCGACTACGCTTGCCGTTCAGCGAGCCTCGCTGCGCGAGCGTTTAGCCGGGACGGAGGATTCGAGCGATACCCGACCGCTGTTCGAGCGGAGTTTGGCAAGGAGATCCGGCGGTCACGTCGTCTGAGGGAGAAGCTCTATCGGCCGGCAGTTGCGGATCGACTCGTGCGGTGGGCACGGCGCTCACCCAGAGGTGCGCTCGTATTGATGTCCCTGTTTGATGCGGTAAATGAGCATCGGTCACTTCGCCGCGGAGTCGCGCATGGGTTTCTCTCTCGGATCCCACCGCACCATCCAGCCCGCCGTGTGTGCGCCTGCCCGGACGGAGATAGCGAACTGGCGCCGCTGCCCGACCCGGCTCACCGGGCGCGTGGTCTCGACACCAGCACCGGAAGGGCGTCGGCCGATAGTGCCAATGCGCAAGGAGAGTCATGCGCGTAACGCCAGGGCGCATGACGAGCGCACAAGGCAAGCATGCCCAACAGGCAGTCCAGAGAAGGAGGCACGCAATGACCGCGGGGATCACAGGGTCGTCACACAACGGAGATCGGTGCTGCGAGCCTTCTCGCGACCAACTGGCAGAATACGCGCCCGGTCGGCCGGAGATGCAGCGAATCGAGCTCTCGCTCAGCGGGCTACGGGATACGAACGCTGCGTCCAAGCTAGCGACGCATTTCCGGCAGCTGGCCGGTGTCCGCTCAGCAATGGCCAACCCCATCTCCAGTCGCCTGCTGGTGGAGTTCAACCCAACCGAGAAGAGCGTGGAAGACGTTGTACGATCAGCTGAGGTGCAGGAACCCGACGTGGGTCGAGCCATGGCCCGTTGGCATATTCGGATGCCGGAGTTCGACTGCGATCGGTGCGCCCGCCTCGTGGAAGAAGACGTCAAGGCCGTGGCCGGCGTTGAAGGAGTAACCTGGAATGCGGCTGTCAGGTGCCTCACGGTCGAATACACGCCACGGCGGCTTGTAGCTGCCGCTGTGAGGGCTGCTCTGGTGACGCGTCACCCTCATGGTTCCGAGTGCCGGTGACGCACGAATCAGGAAGGGGGGAGATCAATGCAGGCTCGAGATCCGGAACGCTGCCTGCGCTTTGATCGAGCACCTGCCGTCACGGCGTCAGGGCCGGTCGTAGGGGATGAAGCCCACCAGGAGGATAGCCAGGCCGACGATGATGTTGTTAGAGGCCAGTCCGTGCCCGAGGTGGAGTGGGACCAGGAACGCCCCCACTGTGAGCCACAGGCCTAAGAGCGTAGCCAGACTGCCCCGGACCCGCCGCCTCCGCACGAGGGATATCCCTGCGGAGGTAACGGCAACTCCCGCCAGGAGGTCCGACCAGCCAACGAATTGGTGCATGGGAGCTAACGCCGCGACGGCTATAGTCCACGCGCCGAATAGTCCGATGACCCACCGCTCGGGGCACATTCCCGAACCGTGCCGACCCGCAAAGCGCTGACGCCCCTCGTCTTGGACGGCGTCAGGGTCACGTTCAGGAGATGCATACCAGTCAGGATGTCTCGCGAAATGTTGCCTACACGGCTCGGAGCAGAAGTCGTACGTCTTTCCCTTGTAGGTGAAGGTTGCGAATGCATCGTCCTCTTCGATTGTCATCCCACATACGACGTCTCGCACAAGCATCGATCCTCCACTTGCTGTATGGCTCACTCCTAACGACCGGCTCAACGCGTGCTTTTCCAAGCCGCAGAGCTGGACAGAAACGCGAGGGTCAATTGGCTCGCAGCACGAGCCCGATCGCGACCAGCGCGAGGCCAATTCCAGTTGCCTCCATGCCTCCAACGCGTTCTCCAAAGAAGATGGAGGCGAGGGCTAGCCCAACGACCGGGACGAGAAAGAGCAATAGGCTAAGCCGTCCCACGTCCTCTCTCTGCACGAGCCAATACCACAGGGCGAGAGCGAACGCGGTCCCGACGACGGCGAGAAAGACCAACAGAACCAAGAAGGTCGCGCTCCACTGGATCGCCGAGCCGGATTCCACAGCGGCGGAGAGGAGCAGAAGCGGTGGGGTCCCGAGCAGCAGCTGCCATGCCGTCACGGGCAAGACGGCGTTGCCCACGTCCAGACGCTTGAGGAGGACACTGGAGCTGGCCGCCCCTCCGGCGGCAAGCAGAGGAAGAAGGGCTGCTACGACGCCGGCCCGAGCCGGGTCCGTCACCGCAGGCCAGGCGATGAGGCTTACCCCGACCGTGCCGAGGGCGAGCGCTGTCAACTTCACGCGGGAGATCGGCTCTCCGAGAGCGACCGCCGCCAGCAGGATGACCATGAGAGGCCCCGTATTGCCGAGAACAGAGGAGATTCCGGCCCCGGTGCGGCCAGGGCTGAGGAACATCGCTGCGTAGGCAGCGAAGGTACCGATCCCGGCGAGGAGGAGAATCCCGGCCCGGTAGCGCCGGGGCGGGAGCACCGGCTGGCGCGCGGCGAAGAGTACGACCAGCAGCGTTGCACCCCCGATGCCTGCCCTGAGCCCGGCAAAGCGAAGCGGCGGAGCGAACGACAGCCCCGCTTTGATAGCGGAGTAGCACAGGGCATAGATGGGGACTAGGGCGAGTGCAAGTACCAGGCGGCTGCGCGAGCTCATCTGAGCCGCTCGTCCGGGACGTTGTAGATCGTTCGTAACCGCCTGCAACTCTGATTGATAGGACGGCTCGCCGTCTTAAGATTCTTGCTGCCCTCGACGCCGGTCTCCTACGTCTCCTCTCGGCTGAGCCGCGCCCGCAGCGGGGCAGACGCACCGTCGTCAGGACGACAGCCGGTTCCACGCCAATTGTGGTTCAACACGGGCTAGCCTTGCGCTCTGAGCCTCAGGCTAGGGAAGGGCGTGTTAAGTCAACCACAAATCGAGGTTAAGATTCGTTCACAGGTGCCTGGCCCCGCGCCTTTGCTTTCCTAAGAAATCTTATGACGTCCTTCAGGTCCCCTTAACAGCGATCCTCCTACAGTAGGGGTGTGCGAGCACGACGATGCAGCGCCGGTATCGGCCGACGTGAGCAACCGGACGGTCGCCGACGACGAACTCCTGGAGGTACTCGATGACTCTGCGAGACGAGGTGTGCGGGATGACGATCACAGAAGATCAAGTCGCTGCATCCTTCCAGTTCCAGGGCAGGAGGTACCACTTCTGCTCGGACCGCTGCAGACGACACTTCGAGGAACACCCGGGCTGGTACGTTCCGCTGAATAAGGACGAGGAAGGAGGCGATGGAGGGGGTGAGAGAGGCTAGCGGGACAGTGACGATGACAGAAAGGAGACAGAGACCATGGCTGCGACCACGGCTTTGATAGCTACCACTGCGGCGTTGGATGCGCTGGCCAGTCAGGCAACGGGTGGTCACGGAGGCTGGATGGACCATTTGCTCGATGGATCCTGGGCGCCAGGCATGTTCTGGGTGTTCTTCTGGGCCGGCCTTCTGGTTGTCGTGACCGCGGCGACCTTGTGGCTCATGGACGAACGCGTGTCGCGGGTACGTAAGGCGGAGGAGGACGCGCTCGAGATCCTGAAAAGACGATACGCGCGCGGCGAGATAGACAATCGGGAGTACAGCGAGAAAAAAAGGGGTCTCGCCTAGGCTTGCCCGCAGTGCAGAGGCTAAAGAGCCAAATGAGATGCTGAGATCTCAGATATGCGAAAGAGGGAGGTGTAGACCATGGTTGCGACCACGGCTCTCATTGCCGGCGGCCTTCTGGTTATTGTGACGGCAGTGACATTGTTGGCGACGAACGCGTGTCAGGGTAGGTCAGCCGAAGGAGGGAAGACTCAAAAACCTAAGGAGACGATACGCCCTTGGCGAGAACTACAATCAGGGTTTCAAGGACCTGGTTTAGGCTTGCCTGGCAGCGCGGATCGGGTCCGAATCTCCAACGCCGACCGCCCCTCCAGCGGCGGGTGTGGATGCCGGCATCCTCAACTCGAAGGTCGTGCCTGATCCGTTCGCACCACGGACGGAGACCGTGCCCCCGTGGCCTTCGACGATCGCCTTCACGATGGAGAGCCCAAGGCCAGAGCCGGGGCCAGCCCGCCGTCCAGCTTCGCCACGTGAGAAACGATCGAAGAGTTGAGCCTGCTCTTCGGCGGGGATGCCCGGCCCACTGTCCGACACCTCGATCACGACGTCTCCAGCCTCCCCTTCGTGGACTGCAAGGCGGATTCTCCCTCCGCTCGCGGCATACTTGACCGCGTTGTCCACGAGGTTGCCGAGCGCCCGCTCGATAAGGACCTGGTCTGCCTGCATCATGAGATCGATCTCCGCCTCCACATCGATCTCTGTCCCTGCAGACTTGGCCGCTCCACGGTACCTAGTGGCAGCCTTCTGAAGTAGTGCCGAGACTTGCAAGGGCTCGAGCACGGGCGCCAACCCGCCGCTTTCCCCGCGGGCAAGCATGATCAAATCGTCCGCGAGGGCTGATACGCTCTTCACGTCTTCGAGACTCTGCTCGAGAATGGCTTCATACTCCTCCAACGATCGGCGTCGACGTAGCGCGACTTCAACGTCGCCCCTGAGGACCGTTAGAGGCGTGCGGATCTCGTGCCCGACATCCGCGATGAAGCTACGCTGGGCCTCGAACGCCTCGTCGATCCGAGCAAGCATCGAATTGAGAACCGTAACCAGCCGTTCCATCTCGACGGTCTCGGCCGCAGCGTCGATGCGATGTTCATCTCCCGTCATCTCGATTCTCTCGGCCTGCTGGATCGTCTCCATGACAGGCCGAACTGCGGAGCCTGCGAGCCACCAACCGAGCAGGAAGCTCACGCCAGTACCTAGCAGCGCGAGCACACCGAGCAGGTTTCGAAAGGTTGCTAGGACCTCGTACGCCTGCTCGGTCGAGACGATGACCTGAAGGAGATGGAGCTCGTGCTGCGGGCCCACGAGTCCGAGAGGATATAGTATGCCGCGGTACCGTTCGCCCTCCCAATGGGTGTCGAACAGCTCGAGTTCCCCGGTGTTGACGACTCGCCACCGGAGCCGCTGGCTCAGAGGGAGGTCTTGCTCTCTGAGATTGCGGGTACGCAGTACCGGTGCTCCCTCGTTGCTCCAGATCTGCGCGAAACGCTTCAGGACGGTTTCGGTACCCGGGCCAGCGGTTAGGAACAGTTCATCGTGAAAATGAACCGTGCTGTCGGCCGAGGCTGCCGCGCCCGAGGCCTCGATAGACGCCAGACGCAGAAGCGTGCTGTCGATCTGAGCGAGCAGGAGATTGCGAAGCACGAGGTAGCCCACTGACGAGCCGATAACGGCCACCGCCAGGACGGCCAGGCCAAACCGGATGGCAAGTTTCCCTCGGAAGGAGCGCCGGAGCGCATTGATCATTTCTCGACCCGACCGAGCCTGAAGCCGACGCCCCGCACGGTGAAGATGATCCTCTCTCGATCTCCCTCCTCGAGCTTCTTACGCAGGTTAGCCACGTGAACGTCTACTAGGTTCGTGCCTGGGTCGAAGCTCATGCCCCAGACGCGGTCCAGAAGCTCGAGGCGCTTTACGACCTGTCCCGGCTTTCTGATCAGCGATTCCAAGAGCTTGAACTCGGTGGGCGTGAGGTCTATTGGGTTTCCCGCCCGTCGGACCTCGTGCAAGAGGCGGTCGAGCTCGACGTCCTCGAATCGAAGCGTGCCCTCACCGATTGGCGCAGCGCGTCGTGCGAGCGCCCGAACCCGGGCCAGCAACTCCTCAAAATCGAACGGCTTGGTGAGATAGTCGTCCGCACCGACATCCAATCCGTGAACGACATCCTCTCGGGAGTCCCGCGCGGTGAGCATGAGGATCGGCGTGGAGTTTCCCTCCGCTCGCAGCTCGGACGTCACGTGATACCCGCTCTTCTGGGGCATCATTACGTCGAGAACGAGCACGTCGTACTCGGTTACGTGCGCAAGCGCCACCGCTTCCACGCCGTCGCGAGCCAGATCAACAACGTGGCCTTCTTCCTTGAGTCCCTTGAGGACGAAGCGTGCCACACGAGCATCGTCCTCAGCCAATAAGATCTTCATAAGTTATGAAACCGGCTCCTCTTACCGAGCTGAATCTACACCACACCTGGCCTATCGAGTTCTAATACCCCCTCCCAAGCGGCGGGTGCGGCGGGACACCATCCCGTTCTCAGCCTCAAGAGATCTTAACGAAAGCTTTGCGAAATCTTAAGAGTGACTTCCGCACCTTGGAGTCGTTCGGTGCGGGGGGCACGCGCTGTCGGCGCGTTTACTCTCGCTCATGCTCGGTCGACGATTGGTCATTTGTGGCTGATCTGCGGGTTGAGGCTGACGTGAGAAGGAATGAGAGTTTTGGCGACAGCGGTCTACCGACTTCGAGTAGATCTTCGACAAGTGCCGGAGGGGGCCGAACGGGCCACATCTCACTGCCCCCCGCAGAGAGACCCTCCGGCCACCCTCCCCCCGAGAAGAACCTCACACCAGGGCCGATCTGTCGGAACGCAGCTTCCGTCGGTTCCCAAACTAGGCTTCCGAAGCAACGCGACGACTCAGTCGCCGCGGTGTGCCGGCAGCGGACCGGCCGTAGAGGAGGAGCGATGAAACTTGGAGTACGCGTTGGAGCGGCGGCTATGCTTGGGGGCACAGGCCTCTGGGGATGCGCTGGGGCGGACAACCCTACCGCCCTCGCCGACCTCGATCCTCAAGCGGACATCGAGATCCATGCCGATCGGGTGGAGACGTTCGACGAGGTGGAAGTGCACGTCCGGCTCACCGAGGGTGGCGGGCCCATGCACATGAACAGCGTGCATCTCGAGATCGAGCATGCCCTCGGCGGACCGCTTCGAGTCGTCGAGATGGAGGCGGCCGGAGATGAGTACGAGGCCCACGTGATGTTCTACGAGGACGGAGAGCACCACCTCCACCTGATGGGCGTGCCGGAGCGACATCGATTAGCAACCGAGATCGCGGAGGCGGAGGTCCAGGTCCACCGACAGCATACGGTTATCGGACCCTACTGGGTCGAGCTGGCCATGGCGCCCGCTCCCGCAATCGAGAACCTGCCTGCCGACATTTACCTCCTTGTTTACGACCTGCACGACGACGGCCCGGGCGACCTGGTGGAAGGGCTGGAGCTTTCCGCAGAGATGCACACGCCATTCGGCCGCGAGTTGCCTCTGAGGTTCACCGAGCTGGCCCACGGCGAGTATGCGGCGAGATACGCGTTCGGAGCTTCGGGCGAGTACGACATGCACGTCGAGGTCTCCCTCGCGCAGGACGAGGCAGAGGACGAGCACGCCGATGACGAGCATGCAGAGGATGAGCACGAGGCGGAGGACGAGCACACCGATAACGAGCGCGAGGAGGGAGACGAGCATGCCGATGACGAGCATGCGGAAGACGAACATGCTGAGGGTGAGTTCCATATCCCGGTTCTGAGCTCGGATTCGGAAGGCGCTGAGAGTGACGGAACCGACGCTGGAGGCGGTCATGGACATTGATGATCTGGCCAAGAGACTGAGGTTCCTGCTTGTGGCCGGGGCCGCCGCGATTGCGCTGTGCGGCCTGCCCCAGACCGCTTCAGCGCAGGAAACAGACGAAGAGGAAGAGGAAGAAGAACAGCCTGTCTTGCCCTCGACCGCTTTCGTGCTCAGCGGCTATGGGACGGTGGGCTGGTCCGCGTCCTCTGAGGAAGGGGGAGGGAATCTGTTCACGGCGAACTTCAATCCGATTTTCCTCTTCCAGTTCGAGGATCGTTTCCTGTTCGAGGCGGAGTTTGAATTCGAGCTCCAAGGCGGCGTGACGGAGACCGGGCTCGAGTACGCTCAGTTGGACGTCATTGCTACGGACTTCCTCGTGTTTGTGGGCGGCAAGTTTCTCCTTCCCTTTAACGTCTTCGGGGAGCGGCTTCACCCGACCTGGATCAACAAATTTCCGACATCCCCTCCGATCTACGGGCACCACATCTCGGGTTTCGGTGCCGATCCGCTCCTTCCGATCCTGTCCGACCTTGGTCTCATGGCGAGGGCCGCCGCGACGCCAGGTAGATGGTTGTTGGGCGGCAGCGCGTATATCTCCCAGGGTCCCGCGCTCGAAGAGCACGAAGAGGAAGAGGGCGGCGAAGAGCACGCTGATGAGGAGCTCCCGGAAATCGGCTTTCCAGGCTCATCCGGCGACAACAACAAGAACAAATCCCTCGGACTACGCCTCGATTTCGCGCTTCCCCCCTGGATGGAGGTCAACTTCTCCGTCCTCAACGGGGATTATGATGAAGAAGGACTTCTGGATTTCACTGCGTACGGGGTGTCGGCGGAAGCCCGGACCAGCGGGTTCGAGGTCCGCGGCGAATTCATTCAGACTCGCCAGGAGATCGAGACGGAGGAGGGATTCCCTGAACTGGTCCGAAACGGGTTCTACGCCCAGGCTGCCTATCGCTGGTGGAATTTCGAGCCCGTTCTTCGCTGGACTCAGATCTTCAACTCGGAGTTGGAGGGTGAGAAGGAGGAGGACGGCGCCCGACAGATGGGCTTCGGTTTGAACTACTGGCTCACGGCTTCCATTGCAATCATGGCCGGGTACGAACTGAACCGAGAATCCGGGCTCCCATTGGATAACGACCGCTTCGTCATTCACGCCGCATACGGCTTCTAGGAGGGACGATGGCATTTGACCAGATAAGAACGAAGAGTCGCCTTCTTCTGCTCGCGGCGGTCTGCAGCCCGCTGCTGGTGGCCAACGATGCGACGGCGCAGGCAGTGGATCCCATGCTGGTGGCAGAAGGCGCGGCCATGTACGGCGCTACGTGTGCGCGCTGCCACTACGCGCGCTCTCCGCTAGAGCGGTCGGACCGTCAGTGGGTTGTCATCATGAACCATATGCGCGTTAGGGCAAACCTTACGGGCCAGCAGACCCGTAAGGTTCTGGCATTTCTGATGGCAACGAACGGCCAGCCTTCCCCTGGGCAGCAGGCCTCGTCTACGGCGCGGGACGAGGAGGGGGAGCGAACGGCGGCCGGTGATGGCCAAGTCGAGCGACACGCGGCTGAGACAGCTAGTCGACGACGTTTCCAAGGAACCGCAGGTCCGCGATAGCGGGCCTGAGAGGCTTAGAGCTCATGGGAGGAGGTTGAGATCCCTTTGCTTCGCAAGCGACGACATCTTTTGACGATACCCGTCCTTGGACTGGTAGCTCCTTCGGCGATTATGGGGAGCGTCCTGTTTAGAGACTACTCGGAGACGCATTGGCGCGAGTCCGCCACGTCTCTGACCACGGCACCGGCCGGATCTCGCACTGGTGTGGGCGCGCTCCGGAGTGCGAGTGAGAGTATTCTGCATTTAGTCGGAAAGAACGGCGAAGAGGTATTCAAGCGCCAGTGTGCCGTCTGCCATGGAGACACGGGCCGGGGCGACGGCCCGGCTTCCGCGGCGCTCAGACCGAAGCCGGCCGATTTGACCGATTCCGAGAAAATGGGTGAGTACACCCAGGGGAAGTTGGTGGCGGTGATCGGCAAGGGGAAAGGCATGATGCCGGCCTTCGGCGCCGTCTTGAGCCCGGAGGATCTTGAGGATGTCGCGGGCTATGTGCACTCACTTTCTGAAGGCGAGGAAACCGGGGATAAGTAGAGATCCTCACGCACAGCTAAGCAGGAGAAGAGGAGGGCTGACATGTGGCGGAACGATCGTGCCGGCGTTGGACTGTTGGCACTCCGGCTAGGGCTTGGCTTTGTTTTTGTCGCCCATGGTTGGGTCAAGCTGTTTGGGGGCCAGATCTCGTTCATACAGGACATGCTGGAGATCGTAGGCGTTACGTTGCCCGATCCCTTGCTGGTCTTGGTTGCAGTCGTAGAGCTCCTGGGCGGGCTGGCGCTGATTAGCGGTTTGTTGGCGAGACCGTTCGCCGCAGTGCTTGCAGCTGAAATGTTGATCACCGTCGCCTTGTTCCACGCAGGGCAAGGCTTTTTCATCGTCGCACTTCCCAACGCGCCACTAGCCTACGGGTTTGAGTTTCACGTGGCCTTGATCAGTGGCCTCATCTGTATCGCCTTGGCCGGTCCCGGAGCTTTGGCTCTCAGTTCCCGCGTCGCGCGTGCTGCCACTAGCGCTGAGGCAACGCCCACGGCTCAGAGTAAAGAGACCCGCGATGCTTCCGGCGCTTGACTGCAAGGCTCTCGAAATGGTGATCCGGGAGGAGCTTGCAGACGAGCCGCATTCCGCCTGAAACCGCAAGAAAAACACCGTCCATCAGATTTGGCCAGCACCCGCAGTGCCGCGCATCTCCGCACAATTGAGAAGCAAGACGCTGACGGTATCGGTAGCCGGCCAGGCCTCCGCAAGCGACTCTGAGGGCAAGACTGGAATTACTCCTGAAATGACGAATCGACGAGAAGGCCTGTCGCTCGCCAGCTGGTGGAACCGGCCAGATCCGACGAGATCATCATCGAGCGACGGCGAAGCAGCCTCGAGTGGGGCGTCATTGGGCTCGTGATCGGACTGGCGGCGGGTCTGGGTCTCTGCTTGCTACGTCAGGATCCTGCGTCGTCATGAAGCCACGATCGGTGGCTGAAGAAACGAGCGAGAGATGGGTGAAGAAATCTTATGCTTCGATTGCGAAAAACTTTAGGGGTCCGGGCTAGCTTGTGGCGAAGTACCACACGGACTCGAACCTACGCTCGCCAGAACGAGAAACGCCGGAGCGGACGGAGAGCTCTACGAGATGATGATCGACGAAAGAACAATCGGCGCATGAAAGCTGCGCGCATTCTGCAGGCCTTCTTGCCCCTGGCCGTTACGGCTGCCCTTCAGGCCGGTCCCGGTATCTCGCAGACTACCGCCGGTCACTTGTCGGTCGACGAGGCCGTGTCCCTCGCCAGGGAAGCGAATCCCGCACTCAGGGCCGCGAGGATGCGTGCGGATGCGGCAGCCGAGCGGATACCCCAGGCAGGCGCACTGCCGAATCCGACCCTTGGTTTTGGGCTCGTCAACCGCCAGTTCGCGGACTTCGGGTCGACCGAAGAGCGCATGCTACAGAACCGCTTCGAGATCTCTCAGAGGTTCCCGTGGCCTGGGACGTTGAGCTCCTCGAAGGACCGGGCGGAGCACCTCTCCGTGGCTAGCGATCTAGAGATGGAGGAAACCGAGCAGGCGCTGATCGCTCGGGTCAAGACGGTCTACTACCGACTCGCTTTCATGGATCGGGCGCTCGAGATCATGGAGGAGACGCGCGAGCTGCTGCGCGAGTTCCTGGATGTTTCCTCGACGCTCTACTCGGTGGGTGAGGGCCTGCAGCAGGACGTGCTTCAGGCTCAGGTCGCTGTCGCTTCCATGACCGAGGACATCACGGTAGTGGAGCAGGACCGTCTCGCCATGGCGGCTCGCCTCAACGCACTGCTGGGGAGAGATGCGACGATTCCGATTGGCGACCTCGATCTACCTCCACCGGGTGGTCAACTTCCGCCTCCTGACACGCTCATGGCTCTCGCCGACGTGCAGCGTCCTGCACTCAGCGCGGCCCGGGAGAGGGCGCTGGCCGCGGAGGCGGGATACCGTGCCGCCAAAAGGTCGATCTACCCTGACTTCGCGCTGCTCTTCGCTTACGGGCAGCGGCCCGAGTTCAACGACCTGGCCACAATCATGATCGGGATCAGCCTTCCGCTTTGGGCTGGCAGCAGCCAGCTGCCCCAGCGTCGCGAGATGCTGGCCATGCAGGCCATGGAAGAAGCGAGGGCGATCGATCTCTACAACGAGACGTTCGCCCGAATAGCAGAGCTCAGGGCCGAGGCGGAGCGCGACCGACGGCTGGTATCGCTCTACGACACATCGGTTCTTCCGCAGGCGCGGGCGGCCGTCGAATCGGCGCTCTCCGCGTATCGCGTGGGAAAAGTCGACTTCATGACGCTGGTACAAAACGAACTTACGGTGAACCGCTTCGAGATCGAAGGGGTTCGTCTGGCGGCTGACTACCAACGGGCTTTGGCTGAGCTCGAGGCTCTCGTAGCAGCCGATCTAGGAGGTGCACAATGAGGTGGTTCCCGAACCGCCAGCTGAGGTATTCAGTAGGCCTGATCCTGATATTCGTGCTGAGCGCGGCTTGCGGCGAAGGCGATGCTTCTCAGATCGGAGAGGCCTCGGGAGAGCAGGGCACCGGTACGGCCGCGCCGGCCGAGGAGATGGATGCGGGAGCAGGCGATCGGCAGCCCGTCCACCTCTCGGCGGAGCAGGAGCGCGCACTGGGCGTCGTCTATGTCACCGTCGGTCGAGAGACGTTGACGCGATCGATCCGCACGATCGGGCGCATCGAGGCGGCCGAGCCGAACGTCGCCGACATCACACCGAAGATCGAGGGGTTCATCGAACAGCTGTTCGTGGCCACGACCGGCGAGACGGTCCGCCGGGGCCAGCGCCTTCTGACCCTCTACAGTCCTGAGCTGGTAGCCGCGCAGGAGGAGCTCCTCACGGCGCGGCGGCTCGCCGCCGGGATCGACTCCGCTGCGGGCGAATCGTGGAGGGCCGCCCGTGCGATGCTCGAGGCCTCGCGTCGTCGGCTCGTCTACTGGGACATCACGACTGAGCAGATCGACCAACTCGAGAGCACGGGAGAAGTGACGAAGACGCTTACCCTGGTGGCGCCCGTCAACGGGATTGTGCTGGAGAAGGACGTCTGGGAGGGGCAGCGGGTGATGCCGGGGATGCGGCTCTACCGCATCGCCGATCTCACCGAGGTGTGGGTCGAGGGCGAGGTGTTCGAGCAGGACATCAAGTTCGTCGTGGAGGGCGCGCAGGCGCACATGGAAGTCGCCGCCTATCCGGGCGAGCACGTGATGGGCGTCGTGAGCTTCGTCTACCCGACCGTGGATGTGCAAAGCCGGACGAACCGGGTGCGTGTGACGGTGCCGAACCGCGATCTCCGGCTGAAGCCGGGGATGTTCGCCACGATTTTCTTCGACGTCCAGGTCGCCGACGAAGCGCTCACGGTGCCGATGGAGGCCGTGGTCGTGACGGGCGAGCGCAACCTCGTGTTCTCGCGTGACGAGGACGGCATGCTGGAGGCTCGCGAGGTCGTGCTGGGCGCCCGGGCAGGCGAGCGGATCGCAATCCTCTCCGGTCTGTCGGAGGGTGAGCGCATCGTTGGCTCCGCCAACTTCCTCGTCGACGCGGAATCGCGCCTCGGAGGCGCCGGCGGCATGCCCGGCATGCAGCACGCCGGCCACGGGACAGTGCTCGAGTCCGAGTCGCAGGAGGCCGGCCAGCGCTCCGATACGACGGAGGCCCAGAAGCAGGGCGACGCGGAGCACCAAGACCATGATTAACCGCGTTATTGCCTGGTCGCTCGAGAACCGTTTCCTGGTTCTCCTGGCCACCGCCGCCGTGATAGGTGGCGGGGTCTGGGCCATGATGACCACGCCGCTGGACGCGATCCCGGACCTGTCGGACGTGCAGGTGATCGTCCAGACGGACTTCCGGGAGCAGGCTCCGGATATCGTCGAGGACCAGATCACCTACCCGATCGCCTCGGAGATGCTGAAGGTCCCCGGAGCGAGGGTGGTTCGCGGATTCTCCTTCTTCGGCCTCAGCCTCGTCTACGTCATTTTCGAGGACGGGACCGACATCTACTGGGCTCGCTCCCGTGTGCTCGAGTACCTGAACGGGATCCGGCAGCAGCTCCCGCCGGCGGTGGAGCCTGTCCTCGGTCCGGATGCCACCGGCGTCGGCTGGGTGTTCGAGTACGTGCTGGAATCCGACAGCCTGAACCTGGCCGAGCTTCGCACCCTACAGGACTGGTACATCCGTTACCAGCTCACCGCGGTGCCCGGGGTCTCGGAGGTGGCGAGCCTGGGCGGGTTCGTGCGGCAGTATCAGGTCGAAGTGGATCCCGAGCGGCTCCGGGCGTTTGGCATCCCCGTGACGCGCGTCGCTGACGCGATCGGCGCCCACAACATCGACATCGGAGCCCGTGTGCTAGAGATGGGCGGCCGCGAATACATGATCCGCGGCCTTGGTTACCTCGAGGGCACCGAGGACATCCGGAACGTGGCCGTGGGCGCGACGCCGAACGGTACGCCGATCCGGGTCGCCGACGTCGCCACGGTGCAGCTCGGCCCGGCCCCGAGGCGAGGCGCGGCCGATCTCGACGGTCGGGGAGAGGTCGTCGCCGGGATCGTCGTCATGCGCTTCGGGTCGGACGCGCTCAAGACGATCGAGGCCGTGAAGGAACGGGTCGAGGAGATCAACCGCGGCCTACCCGCCGGAACGCAGCTGCGCACGGCCTACGACCGTAGCGACCTGATACATAGGGCCATCGAGACGCTCCGCGACAAGCTGCTCGAGGAGTCCCTCATCGTGGCCGCCGTCGCAGTCGTGTTCCTCCTCCACTTCCGTTCGGCGCTCGTGGCGATCGTCACGTTGCCCGTTGGCATTCTCATCTCCTTTATCGTGATGCGCTGGATCGGCGTGAACGCGAACATCATGAGCCTCGGCGGGATCGCGATCGCGATCGGCGCCATGGTGGACGGCGCCATCGTGATGATCGAGAACATGCACAAGCATCTGGAGCGGGCCGAGCCGGGCGCCTCGCGCTGGGAGATCGTATACGAGAGCGCCCGGCAGGTGGGACCGCCGCTCTTCTATTCGCTTCTCATCATCACGTTCAGCTTCTTGCCGGTCTTCGCGCTGGAGCAGCAGGAGGGGCGCCTTTTCAAACCGCTCGCCTACACGAAGACGTTCGCGATGGCCGGCTCCGCATTCCTGGCGATCACCCTGGTCCCGGTCCTGATGGGCTACCTGATCCGCGGCCGGGTACGTCCCGAGTCCCGAAACCCGGTGAACCGCGTCCTGCGCACGCTGTACCGACCAGTTATCCAGTTCGCGACCCGCCGTCCGTGGATCGTCGTCGGCGCTGCCGTTCTGGTCCTCGCTGCGACGGTCCTTCCCTGGCAGCGCCTGGGCAGCGAGTTCATGCCTCCTCTCCACGAGGGATCCGTGCTCTTCATGCCGACGACAGTTCCGGGCGTATCGATCGCGCAGGCGCGTGAGATCATGCGCTACCAAGACAGCGTGCTGGCTTCGTTCCCGGAAGTGGAGACCGTGCTCGGAAAGGCGGGACGCGCCCGGACCGCGACCGATCCCGCTCCGCTCGACATGTTCGAGACCACGATCACTCTCCGGCCGAAGGAGGAGTGGCGCCCAGGCCTGACCTATAACGAGCTGATCGCGGAAATGGATCAGGCGGTCCGGATGCCGGGGGTGACGAACGCCTGGACGATGCCGATCAAGGGCCGGATCGACATGCTCGCCACGGGGGTCCGCACGCCCGTCGGCATCAAGATCTTCGGTCCCGACCTTGATTCCCTGCAGGCTCTGGGTGAGCGCGTGGAGCGGATCGTCCAGGAGGTCCCCGGCACACGGAGCGCGTTCGCCGAGCGCGGCGTCTCCGGCTACTACGTGGACATCGATGTCGACCGTATCGAGGCTTCCCGCTACGGCCTCAATGTCGGCGACATCCATAAGGCGATCATGGCTACCGTGGGCGGGATGACCGCCTCGATCACCGTCGAGGGCCGGGAGCGGTACGAAGTCAACGTCCGTTATCCACGGGAGCTGAGAGACAACCCGGAGAAGCTGCGCGAAGTGCTTATCCCGGCCATGAGCGGCGCTCAGATCCCACTAGGTCAAGTAGCGAGCATCTCCGTGCTTCAGGGGCCGATGGCCGTGAAGACGGAGGACGCGTTCCCAGTAACCATCATCTTCGTGGACATCGGCGAGCGCGACGTGGGTGGCTACGTGCAAGAGGCTAAGCGACTCGTGAGCGATCGGCTGGTTCTGCCGGCCGGGTACACGCTCGTGTGGAGCGGTCAGTACGAGTTTATGGAGCGCGTCGCGCAGCGCATGAAGATCGTCGTTCCCGTCACACTCGGGATCATCTTCCTCCTCCTCTACCTCAACTTCCGCGGACTCGCCGAGTCGCTGATCGTCATGCTGGCGCTTCCGTTCTCCCTCGTCGGCGGCATCTGGTTCCTCTGGCTGCTGGGCTACAACACGAGCGTCGCCGTTTGGGTCGGGTTCATAGCGCTTGCTGGTGTGGCCGCCGAGACCGGCGTCGTGATGTTGATCTACCTCGACGAGGCTTTTCACCGCAGGAGCCTGGAAGGGCGCATGAGTTCGGCCAGCGACGTGGCGGAGGCGGTCAGGGAGGGGGCGCTCGAGCGCCTAAGGCCCGTCGTGATGACAGTGACGGCTATCACGGCCGGCCTCGCCCCGATCCTCTGGAGCTCGGGCACAGGCGCTGACGTCATGAAGCGGATCGCCTCGCCGATGGTGGGCGGCATGATCAGCGCCACGATTCTCACGCTCATCGTGATCCCCGCGATCTACCTGCTGTGGCGGTCCTGGCAGGTCAAGCGACGGCCGGAGGCGCCAGTCGAGGAAGCGCTCCGCGACGAGATGGCGCTCGTTCCGGCCGAGTAGGAGGACACATGACCGAACAAGCCGCGGCCGCCACCACTCTCGTCGAGGTTCGAGCCATCGTCAGGGTCGAAATGCTAGACCGCGTGGTCCACTGCCTAAAGGACTGCGGTCTGCCGAGGCTGACCGTGCAGCGTGCGCATGCCATTGGATCGGCCGTCGACACGGCGACGATGAAGATCTCGTTCGAGGAAGGAAGCGAGTACGCGGACATGGCGATCGTGCGCTGCATCTGCGCGGCAGACCGCTGCGAAATGCTCACCGAGATCATCACCGGAGCTGCACGGACTGGCCGACCCGGCGACGGCATCGTGTCCGTCCACCCGGTCCTGAACCTGACCAAGATCCGAACGAGCGCCGAAGGCGCTGCAGCCCTGGAATAGAACGGCTCACTGCGTGCTCAGGCGGGATTGAACTTGCAAGAGATATGGAGAATCAAGAAGAGAAGAGACAGGAGCTTCTGAAGCGGCTTGCAAGGATTCGCGGTCAAGTTGACGGAATCGGCCGCATGCTTGAGCAGCGGCGTGAAACAGGCGAGGTCCTGCAGCAGCTGGCCGCAGCTCGATCGGCATTGCTGAGCGCTGAGAGCGTCCTGTTCGAGGCCTATGTCGAGCGCACCGTCACGGCGGCGATCGAAGACGGAGATGCGAGAGCGGAAGCCGTCGGACGGGAGCTGGCCCTGCTCCTTCGACGCCATATGCGCTGAGACGTGACCTGCCGAGGAAGCGTGACCTGCGTTCTGCAGACAACGAACAATCTCATTAACGAATCTTGTGGTGACCTTCACGGTTCCTTGAGTCACTCAACCTTAGGATGTTGAAAGAGGACGAGGGGCCAACCCTCGATAGATGGACGAACCTGCCGCTCCGGTGGCTGATTAAGGAGATATTCAGATGAAACGAACTTCGGTCCTGTTGAGCATTCCGGTGCTGTTGGCGGGTTTCGTGGGTTGCTCGAGCGACGACATTGCCGGGCCGGGCGACACCGAGACGGTGTTTCTCAGTGTAGTTCCTCAGGGAGGGAGCGTCGACGTGGCTACCGGGTCGACCGTGACAGTCAGGTTCGACCACTCGATGAATCCGGTGATGTCCGAGTACGCTGCTGTCCACGAGGGCGACCTCACGGGTCCCGAGGTCGCAGGCATTTGGGCTTGGTCGGACAACAATATGACGCTCACTTTCACGCCGAGTCAGCCTTTCAAGCCCGCCACCACGTACATGATTCACCTCGGCGGAGGGATGATGGACGCCGAAGGTGATCACGTGAACTTCGGTCAACATGGACCCGGGATGGGCGGTCAGTGGGCCACGGGGGACATGATGGGCGGAGGCCACATGGGCGCCGGTCCTGGCGGGGCTCACATGGGACAAGGCTGGGAGCACCCGACGAACGGGAGCTTCGGCATGGTGTTCAGCTTCACTACCGCCAGTTGAACCCGTAGTTGGTTCAGGGTCGCCGGACCCGCGGAAACTAGCCACAGCACGCGGGACCGACGGCCTTTCTTCACCATCGCCAAGCTTTGATACTTCCCACTCTCAGACTCGCGGAGGATCCCTTGACCAACAGAATGGTGCTCATTGCCGTTGCCGTATTTGCTGCTGCTCCACTCTCGGCGATGGGGCAGGAGGCTCAGGGCCCGGAGAACGTCGTTCGCGCGTTCCATGAGGCACTCGCCGCCGGCGACTCCGTGAGGGCGCTGGAGCTGCTGGCGGAGGACGTGGTGATCTACGAGTCCGGGGGAGTGGAAGCCTCACGGGAGGAGTACCGGTCGCACCACCTGCCAGCCGACATCGCGTTCGCAAGCTCGACGGAGCGAGAAGTGACTCTTGAGCGGTCAGGCAGGAGCGCTGACGTCGCGTGGGTGCTCAGCCGGTCGACGACGACCGGCACGTTCAGAGAGCAGGAGATCAACAGCATCGGGACGGAGACGATACTGCTCGAACTTACACCCGACGGATGGCGGATCCGGCACATCCATTGGTCGAGTCGCAGAGCGTCGCCGCCGGAGGATTAGACCGGCTGGCCAATCCCCGCGGCCCGTAGCCGATCCTCGTTGGGACCACCAGTCGTGCAGCACGACGCAAGCGCTCCGTCCACCGCGACAGCAGGTACCGAGCGAACGCCGTAGAGCTTCGCACGCCCCGCAACCCCCGGGTCCTGCATGTCCAGGACGGTCACGTCACACGAGGGACAAGCGATCTCCCCAACCAGCTGAATCGCCTGTTCGCAGACCGGGCAGCCGGCGCTGAAGATCTCCACTTCTCGCGAGTTATCCATTTCATACCTCCAAGTTGGGCTACGGCGGGTCGGCGTTCAGCAGCTCGCGGATCTTCGCCGCTAGCCGATTGACGTCGAATTGGGGCCACGGCCGATCGTACTGATCGGCGTGAGCGTCCTCCACGTGATCCGGTCTGGGGGGACCGGACTCTTCCCATCTCGCCTCGGGACCAAAAGCCAAAAACACTCCGGCGCACGGACCCGTGAGTTCGAGCCTCTCCGTGTACGGCCCGATCACGGCTCCCTCGGTGTCCCAGTACTGGATCGCCCTTTCATCCGTGACCAGCTCGAGCACCCGGTCAATATGCTTTTCTTGCGCGCCGTTTCGCGGCACCCAAACGACGTAGGGCCGCAGGTTGGGATCGTCGTTCTTCTCGAGCAGCTTCTTCTGGACTTCGGAGGCCCCCCGAAGACATCCGCCTCATGTAGGGGCGACTAGCATGAGGACGCGGACTTTCCCGGTATCGGCGTTGAACGAGCCCCGCAGCGGCTCGGCGTACTCATCGAGTCCGATGTAGTCAGCCGCAATCGCCGGCTCGAAGGCAGTTGGGAGCTCAGCCCTGTTTTGAGCGACGTCCCCCGGTCTTAGAGAAGCCCCGAGGATGAGAGCTACGCCGACAACCGCGAGAGAAAGGAAACCGCTACTGCCGCTGGTCTTCATGGTTCCACATCTCCGGTCAGAGCCACTGAAGGTCTGTGGCGATATTGAGTAGCAGGGCAGCGATCCAGAGTGAGACCGACCCCCATAGAATGATCCGAGCGATGCGGGCACTCCGCGTTGAGCACGCAGGGTCGACAAACCGGGATCGTCGGTGCCTCACCCAGAAGGCGAGGGCGAGCAGCAGGAAGGAGCCGGTCAAGAGGTAGCCTCGGTACGGTTTGATTCCCGCCGCGAGAATCATCCCGTTCACGCCGAGAAGCGTGAGCGCCAACGGACCGACGCAGCATAGTCCGGCTGCGGCGCTCGCCACGGAACCAGCGACCGCTCCGAAGGCAGATCCCAAGTCGGCAGCGCGCTCCCTCATCCCGCTCCCTTGGTGGTTTCACGGCTATGCGCCATCCTTAAGGCTGCCATGATGACGACGACCGGCGGGGCACCGGTTAAGCGTCCATCCTCCCCCAGGTAGAGCCGGCAAGAATCGGCATCCACCTCAACGCCATCCGTCGACACGTCCTTCCCATCGACCAGGATCGTCGGCGATGCGTAGTCGCGCGTGTAATTGGGACTTTCGCCGTGAGCCTGGTCCCATTCCTGCCACTCGGCTTCCAGTCCCGCCGTCTGGAGAGCTCTCTGCAATCGGTCGCGGGCCAGCCCAAGATTGGGACAATCGGGGGCGTAGATGAGTTCGACTTGTGCGCTCACGCTTCCAGGGCCTCCAGTATCGGGCACTCGCCCGTGGCGCGTCGGTCCCGGCAGGCATCGGCAAGCGATTCGAGGGATCGCTTCATCCGACGAAGAGCTTCGATCTTCTCATCGATATCTCGCAGCTTGATCTCTGCGTGGTGTAGGACTTCTTCGCAGTTAGATGTGGGATCTACGCGTAGCTCGAGCAGCTCGGAGATGTCATTGAGCGAGAAGCCGAGAGCCTGGGCGCGTTTGATGAAGCGGACGCGGTCCACGTTGGCTGTGCTGTATTGGCGGTAGCCACTCGGTGAGCGTTTAGGCACGGGCAGCAACCCTCGCCGCTCGTAGTATCGGATCGTCTGCACGTTCACGCTCGATCGATCGGCGACTTCTCCGATGTTCATATCAGTGGCCATGGTTTGCCTCCCACCGGTCGATCTGGTCGAGTGCCCCAGGGCAGTAATGCTCCTTCGTAGAGCGACCCGTCATCAAGGTCCACAGATGCGGGATCGCTCGCATCTCGCAGCCCGGGGTCGCTAACAGAGCAGACAGAACGAACGAGATGCCGAGATGAGCGGAGAAGTAAGCAAGCCACGCCAGAACGAAGAGGCCGACGGGTGGTGCCCACCACGTGCCGTATACCGCGAGGTCGATGGCAAGCGCGAGAGCAGCCAACACCGCGACGACGACCTGCGGCGCTCGCCGCCAGTTCTTCGTGAGGCCGATGTTGATGACGTAGGGCGTGAGCCAGAATGCGAGGATGATAAAGAGCCACCATTCGATAGGGCTGGGAGGGGTCGTGTCGACCAGTACTATCCAGCCATACCGCAGTAGCGTGTACAGCGCCCACAGAAGCCACGCCCCGAATACGAGCCGGACGGCTCGCCCGATGAGGCCGGGCTTTCTCAGCGAACCCTGCTCTTCGAATACGGTCTTGATCTTACGGCTCGGGTGGTCAGCCATGCCCGTACTCCTGCCTGCGTTTGCCCACGTCCCTCATAACCTAAACCCTATACCTAGGTATAGGGTCAAGGCCGGCCGAGCCGTCTGGTCCGTCGAATGAAGGAAAGAGAGCCCCGTTGAGCGGGGCTTTGCGAGAGCTGTCTACGGACGTCGGCGGCTTGTCAGCCTGGCATTGGGACCAATCCGACGTTTGACGGAACGTGCCCGTGGCGCTCATATATGAATACCTGTTCATATGTGGAAGGGAGGGACCTTGGCCAGCCAGACCATATCACGCAGGTCGTCGGCGCTCTGTGACGTTCATGTTGTGCATGAGGATGCGGTGCACGGTGCGTTACGAGACCAGCCGGATACCGAGTCGCTCACCTATCTGGCGGACACGTTTCAAGTGCTGGCCAATCCCACGCGACTGCAGATCGTGCAGGCCCTGGCCGGCCGCGAGCTATGTGTTTGCGACTTGGCCGCCGTCGTGGACAGCAGCCAGTCGGCGGTGAGCCATCACCTCCGGCAGCTGCGCCAGATGAGGATCGTGCGATACAGGAAAGAGGGCCGAATGGCCTACTACCGTCTCGACGACGAGCACATTGCCGCGCTCGTACGCATCGGGCTGGATCACGTCTGTGAGTAGGCGCACCATTCGGTGCCCACCTGCTGACCGAAACAGCTCTGCTGCCCAATACCGATACGGCGAAAGATGAGCGATCGCCGCAGATCCTCACCGTGGAAGACGCCCGAGGCCGTCAGGACATACGTCTCCGGTTTCTTGTGGCTAATCGGGATCCTCATCGTTCTGGGTACCGGTTCTCCGGACATTTCCGGCTGGCTCCGGGTGCGTCTCGATGCTGCCGGGCTTGTCTTTCTGGCGGCGGCCCTGATCGGCGGGTGGAACTTCTTCCCGAAGGGCATCCGCGCCGCCCGCACGCTCAAGCTGGACATGAACTTCCTGATGACGGTCGCCATCATCGGGGCGCTCCTGATCGGAGAGCCCCTCGAAGCGGCGGCCATCGCCTTTCTATTCTCGCTGGCGGAACTCCTTGAGCATAGCGCCGTCGTGCGCGCCCGAAACTCGATCGATGAGCTGATCCGCCTCACACCCGAGCAGGCCACGCTGGTTGAGCAGGACGGGAGCGAGAGTACCGTCGCCGCATCAGAACTGAAGAAAGGCGCGCACGTTAGGGTGCGTCCCGGGGAAAAGGTGCCGATCGACGGACGAGTCCTGGACGGAGAATCCGCCGTGGACGAGGCCACCCTCACTGGTGAGTCCGTACCTATTCCGAAACGCGTCGGCGACCCGGTCTTCGCAAGCACACTGAATCGCGACGGCTTCCTGGAGGTGGTAGCGGTTACCGACGCGGGCGACACGGCACTTGACCGCATCGTGCGCCTCGTGCGCGAAGCTCAGACTCGTCGCTCTCCAACCGAGCAGTTCGTCACAAAGTTCGCGCGCTACTACACGCCGGCCGTGACGGTCCTAGCTGCAGTGACCATGCTGGCCCCTCCGCTCCTCGGCATGGGCTCCGCGCTCACCTGGTTCGTGCGAGGCCTCACGCTGCTCGTTATAGCCTGCCCGTGTGCCCTGGTGATCGCGACACCTGTCACGGTGGTGAGCGCCATCACGAGTGCGGCGCGGAACGGGGTGCTGATCAAGGGTGGTGAGTACCTCGAGGCCCTCGGCGGCGTCTGCGCGATGGCGTTCGACAAGACCGGGACCCTCACCTATGGAAGGCTCGAGGTGACCGACGTCGTACCGATGTCGGGCGATACGAACGAGGATCTTCTCGGCCTGGCCGCGGTCGTGGAGGCGCGCTCCGAGCATCCGATTGCGAAAGCCATCGTCGCCCGGGTAGGCACCTCGGCCCTTCAGAATGCGTCCGATGGCGGAGCGGAGGTCACCGACTTCCGGGCTCGGCCCGGACGCGGCGTGGTGGCACGGGTCGACGGAACGGAAGTGAGGGTCGGCACTCTGGAGCTGTTCCCTGACCTGCCCGTGCCAGATCGGATGTTGGAGTTGGAGCGGCAGGGAAAGACCGTGGTGCTCGTGGGGCGCGACGGCAGAGTAGCGGGGCTTATTGCGCTGGCCGACACGCTTCGGCCGGAAGCCCCTGAAGTCCTTCGTCAACTGCGACGCCAGGGCATACACGAGCAGGTCATGCTCACCGGCGATCATGAGTACGTGGCGCGCGCGATCGCGGGCCGGCTCGGGGTGGACAAGGTGTTCTCGTCGCTCCTGCCCGAGGAGAAAGTCGACGCCGTAACCGAGTTGGTCGCCGACCACGAGGGCGTGGCAATGGTCGGCGACGGGGTGAACGATGCACCTGCGCTGGCTGCCTCGTCGGTCGGGATCGCGATGGGTGGAGTCGGGTCACCGGCTGCGATCGAGACGGCGGACATCGCCCTCATGGCCGACGATCTGAACATGCTGCCCTACAGCCGGCGGATCTCCAGGCTCGCGCGCCGCCTCGTTCGGTTCAATATTGGCCTCGCGCTGGGGCTCAAGCTGCTGCTCGCGGCGGGAGCGATAGGCGGCGTCGTCAGCCTCCTCGTTGCGGTGCTTGTGGGCGACATGGGAGCGAGCATCGCCGTCACCCTCAACGCGATGCGGCTGGCTCATCTCCGGCCGTGAGCGACGGATCGCGGCTGCCGAGCATCTGATCATGCTCCGGACGCTCGATCCTGTACGTATGGCTCGCCTGTCTGAAGGCTCTGCCACGCCCGGGTGAGCTCGCGTCCGAGGTACGCAGCGTGGTCTAGCCGGCTCACCAGGTCCCGCCGGATCACTTCGTCGCAGACGGCCGACGGCGTCTCTCCCGCGACCACACAGTCGATCGCCCCGTTTGATCGATAGTGCTCAGCCACGAGGCGCGAGCGGGCCCGATCGGCGTAGATCACGAAGAAACCGGCGGGATCGAGAACGACGCGGCAGGAGGCACGTGCCGCAACCGTCATCATGTAATCATGGACCGACGCCCCGTCGACCGGTCCCGGGTCTCGGGCGACCCCATGCCGGATAGTCTCCAGGATGGGAACGTCCTTCTCCTCACCGACGAGATCGGAGAGCTCGACCTGATGGAGGAAAGCCTCGACCTGATGGCGCCCGACGTTGCTGAGGATCGCACGCTTGCCCCGTGCGCCGCGAATCCGGCCTCGTTCGTCGACGCCACCCTCGAAAAGGCTCCGCAACGATTGACCCGGCAGGTGACCGACGGCCTGGCGTGTATCCCGTCCGCAGAGAACCAGGAACCGGATGTTCGGATTGGCAAGCACGTTCCGGATGATTCGCTCGATCCCGAGATTTTCGGTACGAAGTGTCCCCGCGATAGCGAGCCCGGCGGGAGCTTCCCTCGCCAGCCGCGTAGCTAGTCCCCCGCTGTTCAGTGTGCAGACGGCAACCGGGGAGTCGAAGCGCACGAGATGGTAGTCCCCAGGAAGAGGCGGCCAACCCCTACGCTCGGGTGACGCTTCGGTAGGGCAGGCACCGGCGTTCATGTCCGCTTCGGGAAACGCCTCCGTGAAGGCATTGATGGCCAACGCCGGAAAACACACGGGGCACCCGAGGCAGTCGTACTCCTTCGGCAAGAATGCCGATCGGGCCCTGTCCAGCACTGGCGCGAGATCCTCGTCGAGAGCACTTCCTTCCATAGCCCCGACGGCATCGTGGAAGCAGCCACAGGGCTGGCACTTCCGGGCACTCACCGCCCTGTCCAGCTGGGTTCGGATCTCGGCCGATGCTCTAGGCTTTCCGTTCATCCCAGCGCCCGTTCCGTGTCGTGCGGAAGGCTTGGCGCACTAAGTCCGCAGCCGACCTATGCGGGAGCGAGTAGTAGACCATCCTGCCGTCGTTTCGCCGCCGGAGAAGCCCGAGTCGGCGAAGCTTCCGCAGGTGATGTGAGGCCGCCGAGACACTCGCGCCGAGCACGTGGGCGACGTCGCAGACGCACAGTTCCTCGCCGTCGCTTAGGGCCTCGATGATCCGAATCCGGGACCGATCAGCGAGAGCGGCGAACACGAGGCGGACCTCCTCGACCGCACCGTCAGGGGGCGATCCCGCCCTCAGCCTCCTAACGAGATCCTCGTGGAAACACGGAACGTTGCAGAGATCCGCGGATGCACGGAGGGAGACCGGACGCGGTGCAGGTTCATTCAAATGCATGTGCGAATGATAGCGCCCACGGATGCACCGTCAAGACTTCGGAGACCGGGCCGACGAGTTCCTGCCGGATGGCCTCCAGGACGCCGTCACCACCTGCTCAGCACACAGGTGGCCGCACGCTCTAACTCCCGAAACGACGGGAGAACCTCCGAGAGCTCTCCAGGTTCGCTTTCCAGGTTGAGCGCGAAAACGCGGTTGGGAGCCAGTGCGCCTTCGGCCGTCCGCTATGAGGCGAGAGGCGTGTTCTTCTTGGGGTGAGGGCGGGTTTCGGCTTATATTCGGTTGTTCCCCGGGCTCGTACTCCCGAGGGCTCTTCGCTACCCGGTGGGGCTGTTCGAGGATGGAAGTGCGACCAGCCGCGCCTCGAACCCGAGGTATGCGGGCACTGCAGACGCCAGAACACCGGGAGCTTTCCGGGTCGAGGTACCAGCCGGGGGGGGGCAGCGCGAGCCGACCGACGGGATGCTCGTGCGAGTGCCCGATGGGCCGATGAGGCGTGGGGCCGAGGCCGCTCCGGTGGAGGGGCTTGAAGGAGCACACGCTCACCGGGCGTGCGCTCCGTAGCCGTATCTCGTTGCATCTCTAGACATTACGGTCTAGAGGGGCTGTCGCCTGGGGCTGTTGGGCCCGTTTCGTGGCTTCAGGCCGGGTCACTGCTGCGCCGTGCAGGCAAGGCACCACGGCGGCACTTGTTGAGGCGCCCAGAGAGAGGACGTGATGGCACCGTGTAGAGGGACGCGGGTGGACGGGAGGCCGTGCAGAGCTCCCGAGCGGATGTTGGACGCCAAGGGTCTGTGCCCTGCACATCGCCCCGGCGCAACGGAGCGGCTCCGAGAGGCAGGCAGGAAGGGGGCGGAGGTCTCTACTCGGCTCAAGCAGAAGGCGACGGGTCTATCATCCGATGAGTTACCCCCGCTCGATTCCCCAAAAGCAGCGGCTACATGGCTTGAAGCTATTGGCCGCGCTGTAGCCTGCGGACGGCTGGCCAACCGCGACGCGGTTGCCGCAACGAAGGCGGTCCGCGAGTGGCTTAGGGCTCACGAGGCGGGTGCGGTTGCGGAGCAGGTAACTGAGCTGACGCGAAAGGTCGAAGAACTGAAGAAGGGCGGTCCACATGAGGTCGTGAAGTGACCGTCTCTGCCTCCCTCCGTCGGCTCGACGCTGAACTCGGCGATCTGATCGAACGCCACGGGCGCGGGCGGTCGTTGGACGAGTTCGCGGTCTACCGGGACGACCCGACCGGCTTCATTCGCGAGGTGCTGCATGGTGAGCCGTGGTCTCGGCAGGAGGAGATCGCGGAGGCCGTACGAGAGAGACCGCTCGTGGTGGTTCGATCCTGTAACGGGGCCGGGAAGGACTGGCTGGCCGCGAGGCTGGCTCTGTGGTGGGCCTATGCCCGACAGGGGCTCGCGCTCATCTCAGGACCGACCGAACGACAGGTGCGAGAGGTCGTGATGGGCGAGGTCGCGAGAGCGTTCCGCAAAGCTGAGGAGCTGCCGGGCGAACTGTATCAGATGGCGCTCCGGCTCGGCCGTGATCAGCGAGCCGGAATCCTGAGCTTCACCAGCACGGAGGCAAGCAAGCTCACTGGGTTCCACGCGCCGAGGGTGCTCGCGATCCTGACCGAGGCCCAAGGCGTCGAGCCGTTCGCATGGGAGGGCCTGCTGGCGTGCGCTACGGGCTCTGAGGACCGCGTTCTCGCTGTCGGGAACCCCCTCATCCCGAGCGGCCGGTTCTTCGATGTGTCGCGGTCTGAGGGCTGGCGAGCGATCCGCATTCCGGCCACCGATCATCCCAATCTCCTCGAAGGTCAGGAGGTGATTCCCGGCGGGGTGACGCTGGAATTCGCCGAGCGGATGGCCGCCGAGTACGGCGAGGAGTCGGGTGTCTACCGGGCGCGGGTCGAGGGCGAGTTCCCGGACGAGAGTGAGGATGCGCTGTGCGCCCGCTCATGGATCGATGCGGCCGTAGAGCGGTGGGAGTCGGGCGAGATGGAGTCGGAAGCGGACCGCGAGCCCGTGGTCTTGTCGCTCGACCCCGCGAGGTTCGGTCCCGACGCGAGCGTGCTCGTAGTGATGCAGGGTCCCATGGTCCGGGAGATCGTGTCATGGACGAAGAAGGGGCTGAACGAAACTACGGGGCGACTGCTCACGAAGCTGGACGAGGTTGGATCCGCGATCGTCGTTGTAGACGAACCGGGTCTCGGCGGCGGTGTGATCGACCGACTGGCCGAGCAGGGCGTGGATGTGGTCGCGTACAACGGTGGCAGAAGGGCCGAGCTAGTCCCCAACCCCGAACGGTTCAGGAACCGGCGTGCGGCGGCCTACTGGATGCTGAGGCAGCGGCTGGAGGACGGCGATCTTGCACTTCCACCGGATGACCGACTCGCGGACGAGCTTACGACGATCCGGTGGAAGGTGAACTCCAGCGGGCAGATTCAATTGGAGCCGAAGGACCGTGTGAGGGAGCGGTTGGGCCGGAGTCCCGACACCGCAGATGCGCTCGCGGCTGCGGTCTGGGTTCAGGTAGCGGCGTCGGCTCCCGTGCCGACTACGGAGATCGTCTGGGACCCGACAGGCATGTTTACGCAAGCGGGCGACTGGGGGCTTACCTGACGGAGGGGCGGCCCCGAAGGAACCGCCCCCACCGGGTGAGGATTCAGGGCAGGGACCTAGATCAGCTGAATCGTAAGGTTTGGGGAGGGCCCAACGAGCCAGATTGCTTGAAATCCGGCCGAGCGGGCCTGTTCCGAGTAGGCATCCCTGAAAGCATCGACAACGTCATCAAACACCAACGACGGGCAGGAGTCGGCATTTAATGCCAGCACGAGCCCTTTCGCGAGCGAAGGATGGCTCGACTTGGATGCGATCGAATCCATGAGTGCCTTAGCAGCCTCTTGCACGGTGAGTTCGATGTACCCTCGCCCTTTGGTGTTTGCGTCGCGCCAATAGGCTTCGTCTCGAAGAGCACGTACTACTTGGACTCGCAGCTCGTTTCCGTCTTGATCGAAACAGACCATATCCGCGTCTCCATCGCCGACCTCGGGCTCTCCCCAGCGGCTGCCCTGATCATTGAGGACGCGGATTAGCGTGCGCACCACACGCTCAGTGTCTTCTTCGTTCTGTGGGCTCCTCCCGGCAAGCTGTACTACGATTCCACCGCCCCGCACGTCTCCTGATGCCCCATAGCCGTGGCGAAAGGACTCAGAGTAACCGACAACCCTTCCATCCCGCCGCGTAGTAGCCTGTGCGTAGTCGCTACCCACGCCGTCTTCCTGTAGTTGAGCCCTGACCTTCTTTCCAGCCACGTCCGCCTCCTGATGGGAGGTCCGAGCATCTATCTCCACCAGATACACCGGCTGCTTCGCGAAGGGTCTCCGCCGCTGATTATGGCGGCGTCTATGGACTCTCCGGTGCCGAAGGCGTCCCCTTGGAGTTGCTCGAGGGAAGCCCTTTCAGAACCTACTTCGTTCCAAGTCTGATCCTGTTTGTGAGGACAAGATCAGGAGCGTGGAGGGGCCAGATGCGAGCGGCAGGGTGTTACTCCTCCAACATGTCCAGCATCCCGGTCGCTTCACCTACCTCGATCAGGTATCCGTCGGGATCGCGCATGTAACACCGTATCTCGGGTCCACGATCGATAGGTGGCGTCAAGAACTCTGCGCCCTTCAAGCGCCACTCCTCGTACCTCGCCCAAATGTCAGCGACTCGAATGTTCATGAAGCTGTCGGTGCGTTCAAGGTCGGTTGGTGGGGCGAGCGTTACGTCGGGCTTATCGTCCGTAGGTCCTCCGCCTGGGTTTAGGATCACCCATGAGTTGGCGAGCTTTATGATGCACGGATTCTCGGGCACCACGACCTGTCCCCCGAGGATGTCGGCATAAAATGCTCGCGAGCGCGGCACATCTTCGACTGTCCGAAAGTGGGTGAGCAGGATTCCCTGACGCGGTGCCGGGAAGTCGTCTCGTTTCATGTTGAACTCCCTTCCCCGTTGAACACACACAAACTACCGGTAGCGGTAGGAAAGGTCCCCACCCCGACGAGGTCAGGAGCGTGGAGGGGCCGCGTACGCGCGTACGCACGTGGATGCAGGGGGACGCACAGCGCTGAGTTCTTGCCGGAACGCAGGGTGTGAATCAGTACTGCGTGAACGTCGCCTCAAACCAGGGGGTTCGGTCGTCCCTAAGCCACCTAGCCTGGAGCTGGTCACCGCTGCGAGTGAAGAGGACTCGCGTTCCGTTGGCACAATCACCGCTAATCAACTGCTGGGCAACCACGAATTCGTTGGTTCCCTGGTATTCGAGGATCAGGTCGTAGGAGCACGGCGATGCCGATTCGTAGTCCGCTGAACCAACAACTTGCCCTGGTTCCTGCACTGAATAGAACGCCAGCCTAACCGTATAGGAAGGAAATCCGGGCGGCTCGACGGTTGCCTGCCAATAGCCGACGGAAAAATAGCCAATCGGAATGTCATCAGGGGCTGGCGGAACTGCTGGGACGGCCGGTTGCCGTGGCTCAGTGGGTGGTGGTTCAATGGGTGGCGCGGGTTCCGCTGGCTTCGGAGCTTGCTGCGCTTCTTCTAGTTCCTGCTCCAATTGAGCTTGTTGGGCAGCCTCTCGCCGCACGTTCCGGTTGTACGTCGAGGCATCATTGACACCGCTGACGATGCTCCACACCCAATTGCCAAACCAGACGAAGGCAAAGGAGCTGGCGACAATAAACGCCCCGCTGCTCTCGTCGCAGATGTTGAAGGTGTTGTCGCAAGCGGAGCTGTACCCGGCGACCATGACTCCGATAGACGCAAGGTGGACGGCGAGGTGGATTCCGCCATTGGTGGAGTTTCCTGCATAAAAGGACCCAACGCCCGGTATGATCGCACTCAGAATGCCAGCTAACGCCCCGCTCCTTTTCGGTAGGGTGTCCACCTGCAGAGCCAAGAGTTCGGCTCTCACCGATGCGTAGTCGTCATGGTTGAAAACGCTCGAATCGTCAAACCAGGGCGACTGTGTCTGGGCCGGTAGCGGCACGGCGGGTAGCGCTACCTGGAAGATAATCGGAAGGAATAGGGACCAGACAGGAAGTTTGCAGGAGCCATGTAAAGCCATTGTGGACCCCTCCGACCGCAAGTAATCACAGCGGGTTTTTGAGCCCGAATTGTGCCTCCATCCCCATTCTAGGTTAGGACCGCTCAACCAGCGCGTCTTGTCATGCGAATCTCGAACGTTTCTGTGGTGGAATTCCCCAAGCGGAGGCGTATGGTCGCAGCACGAGATCAGGAGGGTGAAGGGGGCGCGTGGTTACGCGCGTCCACTGGTGCCTAGATGGGCAGAATGTGGGGCTGTTAGTGTTGCCGCCGTCGGCCGGGTCATGATTACCTCCGGCTACACGAAGTGCTTGATGATTAGCTGCTCCGTGAAGCCAAGAATGCTCTCAACGCCTTCGCTTTGGACCGCGTCCCAACGGGCGTGGAGAGCGTCGTTGCGGAACTTTAGGTAGGACTGGGCGATGCCTACCTGCGCCCCCGTCAGGACGCCTTTGTCTTTAAGGGCCGTCAGCTCGTCAGCCAGCTTGCGTCCCGGTTCAGCGATGTTCGTAAGATTGCCTAAGCGGCGGATCGTGTCTTCAAAAGCTGCCGCCGCGAGCACGGCAGCCACGTTCTTCGCGCTTTCACCGCTTTCGGCCAGGCTCTCACGGGACAGTTTGATTAGATCGGTGAGCACCTCTCCCGTCACGGCCCCCTGAAGGGAGCCAAGAAAACCGGCATCGATCTCGGCAATAACGTTATTGAGTGCTCCTCTTAGAGCGCCGCGATAGTGCGGGAGCGGAAGAGTGGTGTGCTTTCTAATCTTGGCGAGAGTCGTTTCAAGAGCTACCTCTTGCGGAGACTCTGGTCCGTGAAGCCGACGCAGGACCGATACGGTGCCTTGGTGCAGCTCAACGATCTCTGCATCGCTCGCTCCGCCCTCTATCGCCGCTTCTTTAGCGAGGAGTTCCTCCGCCCGCTCTCGCATCTGATCAATCTTCATATGCGTCTTAGCGATTCCTGCGGGCCGCAATCCCGTTGCCCGCCTCTGACCGCAGAGCTTGGGCGAGTAGCCCATCCAGACTCGCGATGATGATGAGGGCTTCCTCTCTCTCGGCGCGCTCAGAAGAGAGTGAGCCTCGACGGTAAGATGACCGTTGCTTCCCGACCCACCTGTCGAGCTTTGGCACCGTTCTGCTCATGAAGGTTTCCATAGGGTACTGATACCTGTCGGGCCGCTATGAGGCCCAATATCCGCAAGCAGCCAGACCACTCCTGCCCTCTCGCGCCAACGTTCAACTTCCTCTCTTGATCCGAAGCCGAGGGGATGATGGTGCTCCACGCGGAGTTGAGGGACAGCGAGCCGCACATCTTCTCGATCATGGAACTTGGCCTGGCCCCAATCAGTGATCTTCTCCATGCTCTCCAGGGGTTCACCTCCCTGAAAGCTGAAGACGATCCCGACGGGTGGCCACGAGACTTCGGCAACGGCCCATCGACCGCGCCCAGTGAATAGCTCTCCGACCACACACCACGGAACGATACGGCCCGTATCAGAGATGTTTCGGTAGAGGTGAACGTCGGGAAAGTGGCCACTCAGAATCTGGTCCCGCAGGCGTGCGAACCGCCTAAGGTCTTCCCACTTCGGATTCTGTTCTGGCATTGCGCAGAGTAGCATTGCGTACATTCGCTTTATGATTCGCGCAGGATAGACATTCTCCAGATTGACAAACATCCGTCCGCGCGAATCAACGAGCCCGACTGCGTCCGCAAACTGGCGCACAAAGTCGGCGTAAGCAGAGTCTAGGCGGGCACCCAAGATGTGAGTATTACATCTCTCGCATAACGCCCTCAGCCAAAAGCCGTCCTCACTGTCCAGAACCTCGATCTCGATGTCTCTATCGTCCGAGAACCCCTTGATAAAGCTGATCTGAACGGGGCCGCGGTTAGTCGCCGCCCGCGGTGGAAGATGCTCCCTACCCTGAACATCACTCTTCAAACACAGCCTGCACTTTTGGCCGCTCACGGGGTTTGCATTTCGTTCACTCACCAGTGTGAGCCTAGGTCTCGCCGCGCTCTCGTTCACGCTGGCGGCGCTTGCGGCGTGTCATTGGCCCCGCACGTTGCCGTCGTTGCCGAGGTTTGCCAGCAGTTCGGGGAGGGTCATGTCGGTTCTACGATAACGAGATCACCATAGCGCGTCGTAGGCTTTCTCCAGCACCGCTGGATCAATCGGGGGACCGCCCGCTTCAATGACCTCGCCCTCCCAGTCCCACAACCGGCGAACCTTCGGGTCATCCGGATCGAGGCGGCTGCGGGCCGCGAGCCCCTCAAGCTCGCGTTGGACACGATTAGGGAGCCGGCCGACGATGTATTCCGAGACCTTATCCGGCCCCCACTCCAGATCGGGCGGCGGTAGGGTTGGGCGCTCCGACCTGACGGCCGCCCTGGCCGTCCGTTCGCCACAGCCCGCTAACGCAGCAAGTAGCTGAACGGCGAGCCGACGGCGGCGCTGCCAGTAGCGTTTCTCGGATAGGCCCGACGCCTCCGCCCACAGCTCTCCAGGCGAGTGGCTGGCCAGGCTGGCTCCAGGGTGCCCGTCCTTCTTGATGACGGGGAGCCTACGGTGGGCATCGAGCCACTCCTCCGCGATCATGAGGTCCGAAGCGCGCAAGGAAGGAATGCTTTGGGGCCGACCTCTTGGTCGGCGGAAGCTGTCATCAGCGGCCGCGCGAGCCTTCTCCTCTTCGGCAATCCTGTGCAGAAGTTCGGTCTCGGCGACGCATCGCCTATGCACCGCACTCAACCGATCACACGCCGGGCATTCCATTATCCTGGCACAAAATAGTCCGGTATTGTCCTCCCGGGCGAGTCAACACCCTGTAAACGGATAGGCGAAAGCGTGGAGACTTACATCAAAGAGACTCGATCGGCAGTGATCGGGGCGCGCGTGACTAACCAGGACCGACACCTCCTAGAGCTTGCCGCCGAAGCCCGTGGGGCAACGCTATCCGCCTACATAGCAGACGCCGC
Source organism: uncultured Gemmatimonadales bacterium (assembly GCA_947259585.1). Taxonomy (GTDB): domain Bacteria; phylum Gemmatimonadota; class Gemmatimonadetes; order Palauibacterales; family Palauibacteraceae. The sequence goes on from CAMYMV010000009.1 coordinate 102,926, forward strand.
GACTCGGGCCGCCCGGCGGGATCTCCTCGGCGCGGGCCAGGCACTGAGGGAGGAAGCATCCTTTGAGCAACAGCGACAGTGACCGGGACCATGACCACTGAGGATCGCGTCGCTGGCGTGCTGCCTCGCAACGTTCTCCAGCGATTCGAACGGTCCGTCGAAGGTGCCGACAACGCAGTCGCGGCAGTCCGCGCGCTGCGCCGTGCCGCCGCCTGCCTTCCCGTCCGCTTCACGAGTCAACGCGACGCGCTGCGCTGGGCGTCCGAGCAGGCCCTACGCCCATTCTTCCGGGAGTTACAGGGCGACACGGCCGCGAAGGCGGCCATCTGGGCGGCACTGGATGGTCTGTGGGACGGCTCGGACAGGTCGGACAAGGATGCGAAAAACGGTAGTGATTCGCATGAGGTCACTCCTGGGCTTGAGGAGGCTGCGGCTCGGTTGCGCGCGGCGATGTTCCGATGATGCGTCCATCGAAGGCTACGCGCGCAGTCGGTTATGCCACCCAACAGGCTATCGAGCTTTACCGAGATCCGGACGGCGAGGCTTACGCTGACGTTCCGGGTAGCAACGGCGCGCGCCGGACGATTCGCATCCGGACGCGGGAGTTTCGCTCGTGGCTCGGCGGGATCTTCTTCGCAGAGGAAGCCAACGCGCTAGGCGGCCAGTCCGCGACGGACGCGGTGGACGTAATAGCTGCGATGGCGGTCCATGCCGGCCGGGAACGCGAGATTTTCGTGCGGATCGCCGAAGGGCCGAACGGAGAAATCTATCTGGATCTCGGCGACAATAGTTGGCAGGCGATCCGGGTCACTCCCGATGGATGGGATGCCGTCACCGAGCCTCCAGTGCGCTTCCGCCGTCCGAGAGGGCTCCGGCCGTTGCCCGTGCCGGTCCGGGGCGCTGGCGACGGGTGGGGTGCACTGCAGGCCGTGCTACATGTAGCCGGCGATCGTGATTGGACGCTCCTCGTGGCGTGGCTCATCGGGGCGCTCCACCCGTTCGGCCCGTATCCGATTCTCGGCCTCACGGGAGAGCAGGGCACGGCGAAAACCACAACGGGCCGCATCCTTCGCTCAATCATTGACCCGTCCGCCGCACCGCTCAGAAGCCCACCCCGTGAGGACCGCGACCTCGTGATCGCTGCGAAGAACTCTCATGTCGTCGCCTTCGACAACCTCTCTCGCATCCCCTACTGGTTGTCGGACGCCTTATGCAGGATCGCCACCGGCGGCGGCTACGCGGCCCGGCAGCTCTATACGGACGGTGAGGAAGTGATCTACTCCGACCGGCGGCCGATCATCCTTACGTCGATTGAAGACGTGGCCACTCGAGGCGATCTCGCGGACCGTACAATCACGGTCACGCTTCCCCTCCTGCCGGAGAAGCTGAGGCGCACCGAAGCGGACCTTGATGGCGCGATGCAGCAGATCCGCCCTGCCGTGCTGGGGGACCTGTTCGATGCTCTAGCGCTTGGGCTCCGCCGACGGGATGCTGTCGAGCTGCCACGACTCCCTCGTATGGCCGACTTCGCTGCCTGGGTGGTCGCCTGCGAGCCGGCGTTGCCGTTTACGGATGGCGCGTTCCTCCACGCCTACGAAGCCGTGCGCGAAGATATGGTCGAAACGGGCATCGAGGCGGATCCGGTCGCTACGGCCCTGCTCTACCTCGTGCGCGAAGAGGGCTCGTGGACGGGCACTGCAACAGAGTTGCTCGCCGACCTGGATCGCCGTCGTGACGGAGCCACGCCACCCCGAGGCTGGCCGGAGACGCCCCAGGCGATGGGCGGCAGGCTCACTCGGGCGGCTCCGCTTCTCAGGGCGTCGGGCATCGGCGTGTTGCGTGGCCGCGGAAGCGGCTCGAAGCGCACGCGAATCATCGAACTTGCACAAGTTGAGGAAAAGCCGTCCGACGTGTCCGGGTCGTCCGAGTCGTCGGGTTGTGCGAAAGATCGTCCGGCCGAAAACCCGCACGCCACAAGCGATTCGGACATGTCGGACATGTGGGACGGCGTCTCGCACACTCGTGCCATGCGCGGCGGACCGATCGGCGAGGAATGTCCAAGTTGCGGCGACAAAAAGCCGCTGGCGTGGGAAGTGTGCGGAGACTGCCAGCTAAAGCGGCACGAGGCCCAGCAACAGGGATCGGTGTGAGAGCCAAATGCAAGACACTACTGGCACAGAGTCAACGAGGTGAGGTCATGAATGACCGTCCCTCAGATTGCTCTGCTCTCGCCAAGCGACTTCGTAGGGTCTGTCCCGACTGCCTGGAGAAAATTGCCGAGGTCAGCGGGATGGATCTCGAAACGCTGGAGCTCTTCGTCTGGGAAGACCTTCGGCTGTCTTTGGATGATGCTGCGAGCATAGCTGCCGCTTTTCTGATCACCCGGTCGAACCCCGCACCTTGGGTTTAGCCATAAAGCGGAGAAGGTAGGTGGACCTCTCGCCGCTCCGAGACCTGCCAGACCGCTGGAGTGCTGAGGCCGACCGTTACGAGCGAGATGGTGCGCTCGTTAGCGGTGACGCTCTGCTCCGGCGCGTTGCGGACGAGCTGACGCAGGCGATTGAGCGGTGGTGGCTGGCGGAGCTGACGATTGATGAGGCTGCCCAGGAACGAGGGCGGAGCTACGACTCGATCCAGCGGCGGGTCGCGACTGGAGACCTCCCCAACGTCGGTCGGAAGCACCGGCCGCGGGTTCGAAGGGCGGACCTCTATCAAAGAAGTTCGGTGGCCGAGGGCGACGACCGAACCAGAGACATCATGGCTCAGATGCTGGAACCGTGACGGCGAGCTTGGACCAGCCTCTTTCAGTCGGTCATTGGTGTTCGTATATTCTGCACATGACCAAGGAACTGCGCTCCGCTTTCCGTCGGGCCTTGAGGCTGGCGGTGCCCCAATTGCCGGAGGTGGCGAAGGGGATTGGCCGCAGCGTGCGGGCGGTCCAGATGTACCGGGACGGTGATCGCCGGGTGACGCCCGAGGCAGCCCTCGCGTTCGCACGGTGGCTACGTCGACGAGCCCGCGCTGTGGAAGGTGCAGCGGACGAGTTGGAGCGCGCAGCCCGAAAGGAGGCAGACGATGCCACGCCGTAGGAAGTGCTGGGCCTACACGGCCGGGCAGAAACCGCACCGCGTTCGAGTCTACGAACGGAGTCCGGCGGGTCCGCTCTACGTGCGCACGTGGGATGCCGTGCGCGGCCGTTGGCGGAAGCGCAGTCTAGGTCACCACGACCGTGCTAACGCGAAGGCGTTCGCACACGAACTACACGCCCGGCTCGTGCAGGGCGAGGAGGACAGGCAGGCCGGTAGGGTGACGCTCTCTGAGGTGTTCGCCCTTTACCGCCACCACAAGACCCCAACCAAGAGCCCGGCGCAGCAGCGCGAGGACCATCGCAAGGCGAAGCTGTGGACCCGGTTCCTCGGACCGAAGAAGGACCCTCACAAGGTTTCGCTCGCCGAATGGGAGCGGTTCAAGCGTGCGAGGTCTGAGGGCGCGATCGACGCCCGCGGCCGGCACGTTGCCCCGAAAAAGCGGCGGACGGTTAGCGCCCGCATGCTTGAGATCGACTGCGGCTGGCTGTCTGCCGTGTTTCGGTGGGGGACGCTTTGGCGGCTGCCGGACGGTGGGTATCTGATGCGGGAGAACCCGGTGAGGGGGTACCCGGTGCCGAGAGAGAAAAACCCGAAGCGGCCGGTCGTGACCGAGGAGCGCTACCGCAAGATGCTCGCAGCCGCCGACGAGGTGGACGTTCGCGTGAACTGGAACGGTAAGCGCGAGACGGTTCGTGCGCCCATCCGAGAGGCGCTCATCCTGACGAACGAGCTGGGCCGGCGTTACGGTGCGATCCTCGCGCTCCGTTACTCGGACATTACGCCCGATTTGGGACCGCACGGCTCGATCCGGTTCCGCGCCGATTCTGACAAGATGGGTGTCGAGTCCGTGGTGCCGATGAGCCGCGAGGCCAGACGGGCGATCGACCGCATCCTGCGGGAACGGCCGGGCGTAGGCGACCTCCCACTGTTCCCGAGTCCGCGCGACCCTTCCAAGCCGGTGAGCCGCCACTTGGCGAGCAAGTGGTTTCGTGAGTGCGAGGAGGAGGCGCGGTTGGAGCACGTCAACGGGCTTGGTTGGCACGGGCTCCGACGAAAGTTCGCCACCGAGATGAGCCACGTGCCGGACAGGCTCGTGGCGAGGCTCGGCGGCTGGAAGAACCCGCGGACGTTGGACCTCTATTCCCAGCCCACCGGCACCATGCTCGCCGAGGCACTGGAGCAGCGTCGCGAGCTGAGGGAGGTGCACCGATGACGACGGGGGCATGGCGGGAACCGAGACCGGGGTCGCATGGTACAGCCCCAGGCAACAGCCCCACCGCGCCGAACCAACGGAAGCACCGAGGGGTCGAAAGTCGCGCGGTTACAAACGATCCTGACACACGGGCTCGTAGCTCAGCCTGGTTAGAGCGCACGCCTGATAAGCGTGAGGTCGGTGGTTCAAATCCACCCGGGCCCATTCTGTGAAGTGATCGAGCCGCTTGGGGTCCTAGCCTCGGGCGGCTTTTCTATTGGGCTCATTTTGCCGCGT
>CAMYMV010000009.1:107544-128100 GCA_947259585.1 uncultured Gemmatimonadales bacterium
GCCAAGCCGGGGATGGACTAAGCAGCAGTCAGTTTCACCGCCGTGCCATAGACCAAGAGTTCGGAAGCCGTGCCCACCACGCCCGTTGTCGTGTAGCGCACGTTGATGATGGCGTCTGCCCCCTTCTCTTCGGCAGTGGCGGCCATCCGGTCGGTCGCTAATTGTCGGGCTCGCCCCATCATCTCAGTGTATTCGGTCAATTCCCCACCGAGGATGAGCCGCATGAGCGCGGACAGGTCGTTACCCAACCAGATAGCGAAGACCGTATGACCCTGGACCAGTCCCAAGACTTCGCATACCGTCCGGCCCGGCACAGAATCCGAGTTCAAGAGCAGGACTCGGGAATCCCCGCTGGCTCGGCGAGGTACCTTCCCCGGCTTACTGCCTATCCCCTGCTCAAGCGCCACGGTCAGCAGAACGAGGAGTAGGCCGCCAAGCACCCCAAAAACAGCCGCCCTCAGCCACAGCGGAACCAACGGGTCGTCCTCCACGATGATGGCCCACGGAACGCCGACAAACACGACCGTGAACAGCCCGAGCACGAATGACAACGAACCCAAAAGCCGAAGAGTCCTTATCATTGATGAATCCTCCCTGCAGATAATGAACGGAGAGCGTTTTTCAGGGCTTACGGGTATACCTGACAGTAGGCTCACGGTTTTCTACGCGCACCCCGGCACGGGGAGCTGCCTGTCTGAGAGGGGTCTGAGCGTGGTCAACGAAGAGGTGTCGTCCTCGACATTGTTTGCTCTGATCCGTGCGCTGACCTACGTCACCTTCCTCGTCGGTCTTTTGCTCGTGTCCCTCCCGGCCCAGGTTCTCTCGGAAGCGGGCATCACAAGGTCAACAGAGCTTGGTGCCCCGCAGATCGGTGGAATCGTGGTCGCAGCTATTGGCGCCGCGTTGGTGGTCTGGTGCGTGTTGGCCTTCGCGTTCATCGGAAGAGGAACGCCGTTACCCTTTGATCCGCCCCGTCGGCTGGTCATTCGGGGACCGTACCGGGTAGTCCGGAATCCGATGGCAATCGGCGCGGGTGCCACGCTTGGCGCCGCAGCGCTCTTCTACGAATCTCTACCAATTCTCGGTTTCACCGTGGTCTTCTTCGTCGTCATCCACCTCATGGTGGTGTTCTATGAAGAGCCCGTGCTGAAGCAGACCTTCGGCGAAGAGTACGCTGCGTACCGTGGCTCCGTGCGCCGCTGGTTGCCCGGCCTTCCGATATCTCAGAAGTGACACTACAGCGGGAGGATTCGTGAGCCGGAAGCTCCTGTACGACGACGAAGTCTTCGAAGAGTGCCTCCAGCGGATCGACTCGCTCACCCCCGACACGCAGCCGCAGTGGGGTGTCATGTCGGCGGGACAGATGCTCTCGCACTGCGCAGAGATACAGGAAGTGTCCAACGGGAAGGCGCTCGAGGGCACGCCGTTCATCGTGAAGCTCCTGGGCGGGTTCATCAGGAAGATGGTGGTCAGCGACAGGCCGTACTCCAGGAGCACGAAGACGCACCCGCAATACCTGCAGACGACAGATAAGGATTTCGCGGCCGAGAAGATACGGCTTCTGACCGCTCTGGAGGCCTTCCGGGCTGCGGAGGACGGTCCGGCCACGCGCCATGCCCTTTTCGGCGAACTGAGCCATGACGAGAAGGGCTGGGCGAGCTACAAGCACCTGGATCACCACCTGACTCAGTTCGGCGTCTGACAAAGACGCGAAGGCGTCGTCTCGCTGGGCGGGAAATCAACGACTACCTTACGTCGTGGCAGGTTCCAGCCAACGATCTGCAACCAGAGGGAAGGTTGGCCCGGCTACTGGTCGAGGCCTTGCCGTCATTCCGCCGACGTTCCAATCTGAGCGTCTGAGCGCCGGCCTCCCGAGGCCGAACTAAGCGAGAGCTGTCGCTGTACCCGCGACCGATCGACCGGTCATAGAGGTACGAAGAGAGGGCCGGACGACCGTGTCAAAGGGCTTGACCCCCTTCCGACGACGCCTTGCCGACAGAATCCCATCCGGTTGGTTGCCCACGCCGGTGCGGGATCGCCTCGGCACTTCGACGGGCGGCCCGGAACCTTCTTTGACAAAGCCGCTAGACAGTTCCATCCGGTGGACGCCGGCCGGCTACGTGGACCACCCGCTCTCCCCAGAGCAACCCTTCGACCTCTTCGTCGACCAGTCCGTGATCAGGGACGTCATGGCCCACCTGTTGGGAGCCCGCGCTGACGATGCCTTCGGGGTCCTATCCGGGAAGCTGCTGACCTGCTCCTCTTCGAAGCTGCGGTACGTCAGGATTCGCAACGCACATCCTGCCGAGGAGCCTTTCCCGGAAACCGCCGACACGGCGCCGTTTCGCCGGCACCTGCAGGAAGCAGCCGAGCGGGCGGCGTCGGAGAACGAGGAGGTGCTGGGCTGGTACCACCCGCACAACCTCCTTGGTGTAACCCTGACGGCGCGTGACTCCCGGCTGCACATGGAGCACTTCCACCAGCTGTGGCACTGCGCCCTCGTCATCGTGCCCGAGCGACGACGGACGTACGGTGGCTTCTTCTCCAGGCTTCGCGGGGACGGCGCCTTTCGCAGCTCCGCGGTCCCTTTCTTCGAAGTGTTGGAGCCAAAGGGACTCGACAACCGGCCGGTTCCTTCGTACGTAGGCTGGCTCAACTACGAAGCGGATCGGTCATATACTCGCCTGCCGCCCGAGCAGCCGGGCGCGGCTCAGACCGGTGGCACGCGAGACGCCGGTGGTGCGCGAGAAGCCGGCGGGACAGCGCCGCCTGATGATGATCTGGAGGCTGGTCATCCCGTCGTGTTCGAGCTGGTCGCCAAGCCGCCGAAGCCGGTCGCCGAGCCGCCGGCTCCCGTCGAGGCGGCACGAACGGAGGTGGAATCGTTGGAGGTGTTGGAGGTGATGGTGGACGAGACGATTAGCGCTGGCGCCGCCAGCGAGCCGGTGGCCCCAGGGTCCAACGGCGCCGGACTGGACCCGGAGGAAGACTTCGAGCCGGGCGCTAGAGAGGGACAGACCGCGCCGGTAAGCGACCCGCTGCTGATGAAGCGCCTTGAAGCGCTGCGCTACATTCGGGCCTTGGGGGAGCCGCCAGATCAGGGGACAGCGCACGGGGTCACGCGGGAGGTGGCCGACGACCCGGAGGCGGCAGCCGACGCGGTGGCCGCCCGCGAGTTCCTATGGCAACGCTGGAGCAGGAGAAGCGCGAGGTCCCAAAGCGCCGAATAGCCCCGGCCGGTCGGCCGGCCGGCCGGAACAATAGCGTTCCATTCCTCATTACGTAATCGGCTAGGCGCGCGAGGAACGCCTATGCCGCGTTCCTCGATATGTGGCGCGATGCGGACGTCGAACTCCAGCCGCTGGTCGAGGAGGCGCGAGCCGGCCTCGAGCGACTGGGCCCGCTGGATCAGTAGCTGACTCCTCGCCGCCTACGCCCGCCCGAGGCCGGTTCGGGAGTAGGCCCAGGCCATCAGCGGCTCGGCGACGAAGGTCAGCGGCTCGGATCTCCCCGCCTCCACGAACGTGAGGGCGAGTGCGGGTCCGTTCGTATCCATGTCCGAGGCGTACAGCCAGACGAAGACGCGGTGGGTTCGGTTCGCCGCCGCGAGTGCCACGTGCTCTCCGATCGCCTTCAGCTCGGCGCGGCTCCCCGGCAGCTCGGCTCGAACCCAGACGCCGACGTCATCTCCGCTCCAGAAGGCCAGCCTGGTCGTCTCGTAGGGCGGTATTCTCATCGAGGTCTCTCGCGCTCACCGCGTCTCACCGAAAACCTCCCGGGGGTCGGTGACAGGATGCGCTTGATCGGCTTTGTCTTACGCGAGCGGGGGACGTGCCGTAGAAGACCTCGCAGCTTGCTGGGGAGGGCCGGCCGGCCCAGCTTCCAAGCTGAGACCTCCGAAGACGGTAGGGCGGTCTGGTCGAGGGAATGACGGCGGGGATCCTCCGTCGCTGTCTGGCGGCGGGGAGAGCCTCCTAGCGTTCCAATCCGGCGTCAGCCCGCCCCGAACCAGCGCTCGAGTCGCTCGGCCTCGAAGCTGTGCTTCTCCTGCGCATGTGCTTCCGAAACATCGCGCAGCTGGATCCGCGGCTCGGGCGCGGCGAAGAAGTCGCCCTCGATCAGCGTGGCGCTCGTCTTCCCCATCTCCATGAAGCAGAACCCCTGGCCGTCGAACGCTGCCGGTGGATCTTCGCCGCGGATTTCCGCGGCGATCGCCGCGGCCACGATCCGGCCCTCGAGCTCGGCCATCACTCCCGCCTTGGGGAGCGCCAGTCCGTTCGCGAGCTTGATCATCGTCACGTCGCCGATCGCATACACGTGATCGTGCGAGGTTCTAAGCGTCGCGGGATCGACGGTGACCCAAACACCCTCTCCGGTGAGCCCGCTCTGGGCGACCACGGGGGGCGGTCGATGCGGCGGGACGCCGATCAGGAGGTCGAAGGCCAGCTCGCCATCCCCATAGATGACCCGATCCCCCTCGACCCGCTCCACCTTTCGGCCGGTGAAGTGCTCGATCTGTCGGGCGTCGAGCTGCTGGCCGAGCCACTCGGAACCTGCCGCGCCGGCGTTCGGCATCAGCAACGGCTGGATGGTGGTGACGACGAGCTGGATACGCTCCCGCAGGCCGAGCTCCCTCAGGTGGTCATCCAGAAGCATCGCGCACTCGTACGGCGCCGGGGGGCAGGTGTAGGGGACGCCCGCGATCACGATGGCGAGCCTCCCCTCTTCGAGCTGGCTTAACGCATCAGTCAGGCCCGGGACGGCCGCCTGGTCCCACACGTTGTGGGCGTGCTCCGCGAGGCCGGGAACCAGGTCGGGACGCGGTTCGGCTCCGAGGGCGACAACCAGGTGGTCGGCCGCGATCCATCCCGAGCCGGTCTGCCCCGCCCGGCCTGCCGGGTCGATGGCCAGGATCTCCTCCTCCAGGAAGCGGAGGCCCGGCTGATTCAACGTTCCGCGCGAGCGGCTGCCCTCTTCGAGGCTGCCGAGCCCGACGAGCGCCCAGAGCTTCCGCAGTCCCATGAGGAAGTCCGGACGGCGGTCGACGAGCACGATCTCGTGCTCCGAGCCCAGGAGTCGCCGAAGCTCGGTCGCGACCGTCAGGCCGCCGAAACCGGCACCGAGGATAAGGGTTCGGGTCATCGGAGTATCTGCCTTTCGTGCGGAGGAACCTCGACGGGAGGCATCACCCATGCAGGAGGTCCGTAGCCTGCTCGATGGCGCGCGTCACGCGCTGCAGCGCCGCCGCGGCGTGCTCCATCTGCTTCGCCGCTTCGTCCCACGTCCGCTCCTCGATCGCCTCCCTGATCCCAGGCAGGGTTTTTACGCCGTATCCGGTATAGAAGCCGGGCGCATAGATCTGATGGCGGAACCAGGGACGCCTCGGGAGACCCTCGTCGCGCGTCATGAGCCGCTCGGTGCTCATCAGCACCCGGTTCAGCTCGGCGGCACGTGACGCCGGCATGCCGCCGTCGGCCATTCGTGCCGCCAGCGCTTCGTCATAAGCCTCCGAGGCGCTCTCGAGCTCGGCGAGCGCGTTCTTTACCGGCGCGAAGTTCAGATGAGGTACCGGTTCCTTCGACTCTGGCGGGTGATACGTCTTGGTCGGGTCCGCAGCGAGCTCGTACATCCTTTCGCGAATCAGCCGATTCTCCCGTTCGGTCTCCTCGCGCATCTCGTCGGCGAGCTCGGTCACCTCCTCCAGGTACCGGCTCACGTTCTCGGCGAAGCTGCCGAACTGGAACGGCAGGACGTCGGCGTTGGCGAACCGCAGTGTAATTCGGCCGGCGGTCTTGGCGAGAGCCACCCCGTAGACGAATCCGGGATCGCCGAAGCGCGTGTAGTGATCGAAGGAGTCGAACATCGAGTGGTATGATCCCCCGCGGTTCTCGCCGCCGAAGCCGAGGTTGAGGGACGCGATCCCGAGGTGCTGGAGGAACGGCGTGTAATCCGATCCCGAGCCGAGCGGCGAGATGCGGAGATCCTCTCGAGAGAGAGCCTCCTTCCTGGCCTTCTCGTTTCCTCGTACGGCACGCGCCGCGCGGGCCCGCTCCCAAACGGACACGCCGGTTTGGGGGTCGGTGACGTCGCGGGCCACCTGGTTGATGAACGGCTCCAGCGTGTGCGATCCACCCATGCCAAGGAAGCCGCGGCCGCTTCCGTCCGTGTTGATGTAGACCGCCGCCTTCTCCCTTAACTCCGGCCCGTTATGCTCGGCCCACTCGGTCGAGCCCAGCAGGGCTGGCTCCTCGGCGTCCCAGCCGGCGTAGACGATGGTTCGTCGCGGTCGCCAGCCGGTCTTCATCAGCTCGCCGATGGCCCGTGCCTCCTCCATCAGGGCCACCATCCCGCTCGTCGGGTCGCCCGCACCGATCGCCCAGCCATCGCGATGGTTGCCGCGCACCACCCACTCGTCGGGAAACTCCGCGCCACGAATCCGGGCGATGACGTTGTAGGCGGGCGTCAGCTCCCAGTCGAACTCTACGTGCAGGCGTGCTCGCGCCGGCCCGGGCCCGAGGTGGTAGGTGATCGGCAACGCGCCTCGCCACTCGGCGGGCGCGACCGGGCCGTCGAGCGCCCGCAGGAAGGGCAGGGCGTCGGAGTAGGAGATCGGAAGCACCGGGATCTTCATGAGGGTCGGTGCTTCCTCGCGGCTGAGACGCTCTGCGTCCGCCGTGGCGCCGACCCCTGGCGTGAGCGGATCGCCGGGGTACTGCGGCATGTCCAGCACGGAGCCGCGCTGCACGCCCTCGTCCATCCGGAACGGGCCCTCCGGATAGACGTCGCCCTGGTAGTAGCCGTCGTCGCGCGGGTCGGAGTAGAGGATGACGCCGAGCGCGCCGTGCTCGTGCGCGACCTTGGGCTTGATCCCCCTCCACGATCCGCCGTAGCGGGCGATGGCGATCTTGCCGCGGACGTCGATCCCGCGGCGCTCCAGCTCCTCGTAGTCCTCGGGTATGCCGTAGTTGACGTAGACCAGCTCGCCGGTGACGTCTCCATCGGCCGAGTAGGCATTGTAGGTCGGGAGCCGGTGCTCCTCGATTCCGGATGTCGCGTCCTCGGCCAGGGTCGGCTCTCGGAGGCCGGCCGTGAAAGACGTCGGCTCGAGCAGCTCCAGCTCGCGGATCCTCGGGGTCGGGAAGAGAACCCGGTACTCGGCGAGCTCCGCCTCGTAGCCCCAGGAGCGGAACTGCTCGACCATCCAGTCCGCCACCTCCTTGTTATGGGGCGATCCGACGTAAATCGGTTCCGCCGTGATCATCTGCATCCACTCCCGCAGGTTCTCGGCGTTGAGGAGCGCGTCGAACCGGCTCTCGAGCTCTAGCTGCTGCTCTGCCGTCACCTCGGTGAAGCCGAGCATGGGGGGATTCAGAGGCCGGGGAGCGAGCGCTACGCTCGAGAGCGCCACGACGGAGACGATCAAGGGGTGCCGGAGCGGGATCTTCATGACGGACCTGTTCGTGGGGATGTGAGGAACGGAACGAAACGACCGGGCGCCCTAATCTAGACGCCGAAAAGCTCCTGCCGGTAGAGGCGGCGGCGATCTGAGCGGCGGAAGGTGGGGAAGGCTCAGTAGGGTCGTCCCGTGATGACTACGCCGCCTCCGACGCCGCCGTACGGGTATCCTCCCCAGCCGCCGTAGCCGCCGTAGCCGCCGTAGCAGCTGTAGCAGCCGTACGGATTACCGTACACGCCGACGCTGACCGACGCTCCGGAGCTGGAGCACCCGGCGAGCAGGCCAAGGGAGCCGACTACCGCGGCGAGGGCCATCCATCTCCGAATCATCGGTCCTCCTTCGCATCACTCTCACCCTGGTCGGGCATGGGCCACTCCTGTACCGCGATGATGCCGCCAGTCGGGTCGGCGATAAGTGCGGCGCTACCTCGGCTGATCGCCTCCGGCGGGAGTATCACCTCGCCGCCGAGCTCCGGGACCCGTCCCACGATCTCTCGAACCGAGCCCACCGCCACGTACGGGAGCCACGCCGGATCGGCGTCCACCGGAGGGAGCTGGCCGATTCCGGCGTGAGGTTGTCCCTCACGGCTCAGGATGAAGTACCGGCGTGTCTCGTCGCCCGTGAACTCGGAATCGTAACCGAGAACCGCCTCGTAGAAGGATACGGCCGCGGCCGCATCACGCGTCCAGAGCTCCGTCCACAGGAACTCGCCGGTGCCGTATTCGGCGGAGGTCGCCGGGTCGCCGCCGGTGGCACGGAGCAGGACCAGCGCCGCGCCCTGCGGATCATGCAGGACCGAGTAGCGGCCTCGGTCGGGAAGGTCGGATGGCGGTATATCGACCTCGGCGCTCCGATCGAGCGCTGCCTCGACCGCGTCGTCGACGTCCTCCACGGACACGGAGCTGAACCAGCGCGCGGTCGGCAGGTCTCTCTCGGCCTCATCCTCGAGGATGATCCCGGCGATCGGCTTGCCATTCAGCGTGATGACGGTAAAGCGCTCATTCTCGGGGGTCGATCCGAATCCCCAGCCGAACAGCTCTCCGTAGAAGCGCTTCGCGGCATCTACATCGTCCGTCACGAGATCGTGCCAGACGAACCTGCCAGGCTCATGGCGATTCGTCGGTGTCGTCGTGATGGATGGGAAGATGGGTGGTTCTTGACCGGCGCCCGGGCTCGCGCTGAATGCCAGTACAGGAAGAAGAACCGGCAGGAGAACTCTCCCCCGAAAACTCCGGAATATCGCGGTCAAGATCCAACCTCCGTTCTGCCATCGAATAGAAAAGTCCTGCCCGGGAAGAGACTAGACCGAGCAGGCGCCCGTCACAACGCCACCTCGGTATTGCTCGGCAGCGCGGGCGTGCTCTTGGAGCCAGATGCGAAGGGGCCTGGGGGAGATCGAGGAGGAGAGACCTTCGTCGCCGCTTTGCGACGCGGTAGGCTATCCGGCTAGCAGGCGAAGAGCCTCAGCTCGGATAGCACTCCTGATTCCGCCGCCAGCGTCCCGAACTCGGGCAAGCCATAGACGGCACTGAAATAGTCGTGCAGCACGCGGGCGACCTCTGCGATCGTGCGCTCGCGTCTCCAGGTCGTCGAGTGGAGCGTGTTCACGAACACGGCCACGATGAGATGCCCCGCGCCGTCGGGCAGCGTGATGATCCCCACATCGTTGATCGCCGCGGCCATCGTACCGGTCTTGTGGGCGACCACGGTGCTGGATGGGAGCAGGCCCCGCAGCCGCCGCCGTCCACTGCGGCTGCGGGTCATCACGTCGAGCAGCAGCTCGTGTGACGAACCGGTCAGACCCGCCCCGTCGTAGATGAGAGCGAGGAGCTCCGCCATCCCGTTCGGTGTGGCCGTGTCCCTGGGATCGTGACCATACAGCTCGCGAGCCGCTTCCCGATGATCGACCGGCAGGGCATCTCTCATCCGGAAGTGGTTGACCCGGTAGAGCTCGCTCTCCGGCACCTCGCCGGATATGCCGACTAGATCGGCGAAAGTGCGCGCCTCCGACCGGTCCACCCTGACGCCCTCGATCCCCAACTCCCGGATTCGCCGCGTCGCCTCCTCGGGGCCGCCCGACATCCGGAGGATCACGTCCGTGGCGGTATTGTCGGAGACGCCGAGCATGAGCGAGAAGAGACTGTCGACGCTCACTCTCACCGATCGACCCCTCGACCACTTCGCGAGCGGGCTGTGGCCGGGCCGAAAGTCGGTCGGCGGGACGACGATCGTCTCGTGGAGCGAGATCTCCCCGGCATCCACCCGTCGGAGGAACTCGAGCGCCATGGGGATCTTGGAGACGCTCGCCATCGGAAACGCACGGTCCCCGTTCAACGAGAGCCGCGTTCCGGACTCGAGGTGGATGGCCGCGATTCCGACGTTGCCTCTCACGCGGCGGGCGATGCGCTCCAGCTTGCCGTGGACCGAATCCGGGACCGAGCATACAGCGGGACCGTAGACCGGTGCGACCTGCGCCTCGAGAGAGGACGTGTCGGCCGCGAGAAGTCCCAGGACCGCAAAGATGGCCGCAAGTTGCCAAGCAGAGATGGATCGCGTCGCGTGAATGAGTCGCATGCACTCCTCCGGTTTGACCGCCACACAGCTGGAAAAACCGCAACGTCGCTTGGAATAGAGCGTTGTGGACACCGGGATGATGGGCGAGTTCCATGCCAGCAGGGGGGCGTGACGCGCGAGCGGCTCTGCTGCAAGTTAATGGACGGAAAAGTGTACTCTGACAGGAGGAGCATGATGGCCATCCGACTGGGCGACACCGCGCCCGACTTCACGGCCGAGACGACCGAAGGCACCGTCAACTTCCACGACTGGATCGGTGACGGGTGGGCGATCCTCTTTTCGCATCCCGCGGACTTCACACCGGTTTGCACCACGGAGCTCGGCTACATGGCGGGCCTCAAGCCGGAGTTCGAGAAGCGGAACTGCAAGATCATCGGCCTGAGCGTGGATCCGCTCGAGGATCACTTCCGCTGGTCAGAAGACATCACAGAGACGCAGGGCAACGCCCCGAACTACCCGCTGATCGCGGACGCCGACCGCAGTGTGGCCGAGCTTTACGACATGATCCACCCGAACGCCGACGAGACCTTCACGGTGCGTTCCGTGTTCGTGATCGGTCCCGATAAGACGGTCAAGCTCACACTCACCTACCCGCCGAGCACGGGCCGCAACTTCGACGAGATTCTCCGCGCGCTGGATTCCCTCCAGCTGACCGCGACTCACGCTGTGGCGACCCCGGTGAACTGGAAGCACGGAGAGGATGTGATCATCGGAACCGGCCTCTCGGACGATCAGGCACGGGAGAGGTTCCCCGAGGGATGGACCGCGCCCAGGCCCTACCTTCGGATCGTGAAGCAGCCGCAGTAGCAGCCACTCAGACTCGACGCGTCGGGGGAGGTATCGCCCCGACGCGGCCAGTCCCTCACATCTGATCCCAGCCCCAGATCGCGTAGGCCGCCT
Source organism: uncultured Gemmatimonadales bacterium (assembly GCA_947259585.1). Lineage (GTDB taxonomy): Bacteria > Gemmatimonadota > Gemmatimonadetes > Palauibacterales > Palauibacteraceae. The sequence continues at coordinate 118,475 of CAMYMV010000009.1, forward strand.
TTCTGTCCAGAGCGTGGCCGCTCGTCTTGAGGGTGAGGAGGATGCTGCCCCGGTGGTGGCTCTCGTGTGCGATGAGGTAGCTGAGCGTCGTGAAGATCCCCTTCTTGAAGCCTCGCCGCTTCGGCTCACCCGAGAGCACTCCCGCCAGAAAGGACTCCACCGCGCCGGATGAGGCGGAGAGCGCCTCCTTGAGCTCCCCCTTCCCCGGGGAGGTCTTCGTCTCGAACGTCGCCAACGGAGTGGCGAGATCCTTGGCCCGCTTCTGCAGGTGCCAAACCCGCACGTTGTGCATGTGCGCGAACTGACCCGCCACGTCCCTGCCGCCGTGCTTCGAGAGCGTCGAGCTCATCCCATCATCGCCGATATGGTCGATCAGATAGAGCGTGATCCGATGGTTGGTGCGCCAGGCTTCCAGCAGGTCGTCCAGCACGCGGGGTCTCCTGTCATCGAGGGGTCCGTCCTCAGAGTCGTCGTGGAGGAACCCGAGTTCAAGACCTGCCGCGCACCTGCTCACGCCTGGCCGAGGGTTGACATGCAACCAAACGGTTGCATATTAGAACTCATGAGTGCTCCGTTCCACGCGCTGGCCGATCCGACGAGACGAGAGATCCTGGAGCGTCTGCGGCGCTCCGGTCCGCTCTCGGTGAGTGAGGTCGCGGAGAACCTGCCCATGACGCGGCAGGCGGTGACCAAACACCTCAACGCGCTCGCGGCGGCCGGTTTGGTGCGCGTCCGTCGCGTGGGACGAGAGCGAATGCACGAGCTGGATCCGGAACCGCTGCGTGAGCTGCACCGGTGGCTCGCTCCGTACGAGGCCGAGTGGGACCGGCGTCTGGATCGACTCAAGAAACACCTGAACAGGGACGAGGAGGAACGATGACCGATTCCATCGAGACCACTTTGAGCGTGGAGCGCACCCTGGAACTCGCCGCGCCCCCGGAGGGAGTGTGGCGTGCCTTGACCGACCCGAAAGAGCTGGCCCGCTGGTTCCCGGACCGGGTGGATCAGGAGGGGTTCGGCCCCGGGGCGGAAGGAGCGTTTTTCTGGGAGAACCACGGCGCCTACGCTTTTCGGGTCGAAGCGGCGGAGCCGGCGAGGCGGCTCGTCTGGCGTTGGGCACGGGACCCCGAAACGCCGCTCGATGAAGGGGTCACGACTCAGATCGAATGGGTGCTCGAGCCCCGAGCCGACGGCGGCACGACGCTTTACCTCTGCGAGTCCGGCTTCGTCCGGCCGGAGGATCAGGAAGGCAACTCCAAGGGCTGGGACGCGGAGCTCGGCGAGCTGGTGGAGCTTCTCTCCGGCTGAGGCCCGCGGGACTACTGCGCCAGGCGGACGAGCAGGTCCTTGGCCACCTGGTCGAAGACGCCCTCCAGCTCCGAGGCGGACGGCGCGAAGTAGGATCGGCCGCGAGGCTGGTTGCCGTCCGCCACGCCGTCCACGTTGGCCAGCAGCTCGAGGTAGTCGAGGTCCGGCTGGAGGATCGGGTCGCTCGCGTACGGGTTGCCGAGCGCGATCGTGTAAAGGAGGATCCCTTGGTCGCGGATGGCGTCGGCCATGGCGATCCCCTTCTGACGCCCCTCCTCCCGGACCTCCGATTCGCTCCACCCGAAGCAATCCGCTGCTCCCGCACAGCCGTCCGGCGAGGCGAGGCTGTTCATCGACAGGTCGTCGGGATCGTCCATGTAGCCTCTGACCGTGCCTCTGATCACGGTAGAGACGGCGATCATCCTGTCCTCGCCGCCGATCATCCCGCGAAACGCGGTCGGACGACCGTCGGTGAAGAAGACGACCACCTTTACCGACTTGTCCCTCAAGTTATGGGCCTGCATCTGCTCCAGCGCCAAGCGCAGGCCCTCGCCCGTGTTCGTGTCGCCGACCGAGTTCATGTTGTCGATCGCGCTGCCGATCGGGGTCTTGAAGAACTGGTCGATCTCGAAGCTGTCCTCCGCCCGAACCTGGAAGTGCACGAGGCCCAACTGATCGATCACGTCGTCGAAGTAGTCCACGAAGCTTTTCGCGGCCGTCTGGAGATCGTCCCAGGCGTTCTGCGTTGACAGAGAGCCCGATTGGTCGAGCACGAGCACGAGGTCGACAGGCGGCACCGCGGCCACGGCAGCCGCAGCTATGTCGAGCTCCTCCCAGCCCAGGATCCGCATCAGCGTGACCGGGACCGGACGCTCCGCGCTCGCCGACACCGTGTGCTCACCCTCGGCGTTCGTGTCGAACTCGAGAGTGAAGTCGACGCCGTCGACGCCGTCTCGAATCCCGTTCAGGGCGGCCACGGCCGTCCCATGTTGCCGGGCGGTGGCCTCACCGAGCCGAACGGCGGATGCGCCGGCCAGAGCGGCAGCGTCGACCGCGCGGGAAAGGCGGGCCTTGACCACGTAGCTACGGCCCAGGTCGATGGCCAGGCCTCCGATCCCGATAATGCCCACGAGAGAGACGGCAACGAAGACGGCCACGGCCCCGCTTTCTCCCGAGAAGCGGGCCTGGATCCGACGCCATGCCGTTGAACCGGTGCGATGCTGCATCGCTGTGAGTCTCGACTCTCAAAGTGCTCTGTGCGTCCAGTTGCCTCCACGACATCGGCACCAATCGTACCGAGAGACGGAGCGGTCGGGCCGTCAAAGCAGCATCTTCGCAACCGCTTGAGTGACATGGGCTTACGTCCACCATAGCTGGGCGAGTGCCTACTTTTCGGGCGCCAGAGGATCGAGATTGGAGGAAGGTGAGCTCTGGTGGGGTGCCAAATCGTGGTATTCGGCCAGACGATCAGCCCGTGTCGCGGAAGCTGCGCGCCCGGCTCAGCATCATGCGGTAGACGACGGATCGAGGCAGGTGTCTTCCCAGCCAGGCGATGACGCGGTTCGTTCGGCCGTTGACGCAGACCTTCTCACCTCTTTCCGCGGCATCCAGCGCCTGCACGGCGACCTCCTCGGCGCTCATCCACATGTAGTCCGGCAGCTGGGAGACCTGCTCTCGCATCTGGTTGACGTCGTGGAACTCGCTGTACGTGAACCCGGGGCAGATCGCGGTGACGCTCACCCCGTGCTCCTCCATCTCGAACGCCAGCGACTCGGAGAAGGAGATCATCCAGGCCTTGACGGCCCCGTACAGCGTGTGCCCCCCGGTGCCCGGCAGCAGACCGGCAACGGATGCGATGTTGATCACCCTCCCGTGCCCTCGCTCCCGCATCGGCCCGGTCAGACGCCACGTCAGCTCGGCCACGGCACGGACCATCACCTGTAGAAAGGTCTCGTGCACCTGCCACGGACGACTCAGGTAGACGCCGGTCACGCCGTATCCGGCGTTGTTGACCAGCACATCCACCTCCAGGCCTCTCTCTTCGAGCGCCGCCTCGATGGACGAGGGCGCGTCGGGTCGGGCGAGATCGGCGGGCACTACGGCGGTGCGCGCGCCGTACTCGGCTTCCAGCTTCGCCGCCAACTCGTTCAGGCGCTCGACCCGACGGGCGGTCAGGATCAGGTCGTAGCCGCGCCGGGCCAGCTCCCGCGCGATCGCCTTGCCGATCCCGGCCGAAGCCCCCGTCACGAGGGCCGTCTCGCGGCGCTCGCCCGTGGCGCTCAAACCGATTCGTCTCCCCCCTTGGACCCTCGAACGAGCTTGTAGACGACGAAGCCCACAGCTCCGAGCACCAGAAGCGTCGGGATCCATCCGATCAGGCTGTATCCGATCCCGAAGAGGAGGACCGCCGTGCCTCCCTGCAGCCAGCCGACGACCTTGCCACGCCTGCGCGCGCGGGTGAGATCCCGATCCGTATATAGCTCAGGCAGATAGTCGTTCACGATTCGCTCCAGTCCGCTGGTCCCATTCCCCTCACCACCCTACGAGATACGAGCGCCGAAGGTTCGGGGCCACAAGGCGTTCAGTCCTGCGCACCGAGCGGTCCGGCCGCCAGCACCTCGTCGGTACCGAGGACCGTGGCAAACTCGCCGTGCAGACTGGCGAGCGATATCGCGTGCACCTCTGCGGCGGCGTACCGCCGGCCATCGTGCCCGACCCGGTCGAACGTGGCCGTCGCGTCGTCTACGACGAAGGTCTCGAAGCCCAGGTTCCCAGACATGCGGGCAGTTGTAGACACGCAGTGGTTGGTCGTCAGGCCGACGATGACCAGAGCCTCGATGCCCCGCTCCCGAAGGTGCGCCTCCAAATCGGTGCCGATGAAGGCGCTGTTCACGTTCTTCCGGAATAACGGCTCCTCCGTGGCCGGGGCCGCCTCGGGCTTGAGCTCGGCGCCCGGCTGGCCCGGTCCAAGGACCGAGCCCGGCTCCACGGAGATGTGCTGAACGTGGAGGACCGGCCAGCCGGCCTTTCGCCAGGCCTCCAGCAGCCGGGCGATGTTGCGCTCGGCGTCCGGGTTGTTCCGCTCGCCCCAGCCAGGGGCATCGAAGCCCTGCTGGACATCGACCAGGAGTAGTGCCGCCTCTCTGGGGATCATCGCTTCTCTTGGCTGGCGGTGACGGTATCCCTGTTGCCTCGAGGTTCAAGGTAGGCCGGCGGCCTTTCCAGGCGAAGCGGGTCCGGCGCCCGCTTGCGGCAGGCCACTGGTGCCGGGAGCTTCCCGAAGCCCCAGAAAAGGAGTCATCTATGGATCGGTCGCGTCGCGCTTTTCTCCGTTTCCTGGCCGCGAGTCCGCTCGTCCCGCTGGTTGGGGCGAGAGGAGGGACGATGAAAGGCGCGAGCCCGATTCAGCGTCTTCCCGCCGCCGCCCGGGACACCCTCGAGCTGGCCGAGCTGATCTCGTCTCCAGACGAGGCTCTCAACGTCTTTGACTTCCAGGCTGCGGCCAAGGCCGAGCTGCCTCCTGCCCACTACGGATACCTGGCCACCGGCGTCGACGGCGATGCCACCCTGCGAGCGAATCGTGCAGGCTTCGGCAAGCTCCAGTTACGGCCTCGGCGCCTCGTGGACGTGAGCCGCGTCGACACCGGCATCGAGATCTTCGGCGAACGATGGGAGACCCCGATAGGCATCTCTCCCTGCGGAAGCCAGCGTGCGTTTCACCCTCAGGGGGAGGCCGCCGTCGCCAGGGCGGCACGGAGCAGGGGACACACACAGATCCTCTCGACGGTCACGACGACGTCGGTGGAAGAAGTGGTGGAGGCGCGCGGGGAACCAGTGTGGTATCAGCTGTACCCGACGGCAAGCTGGGACGTCACCCGGAGGCTGCTCAGACGTGCAGAGGGTGCCGGGTGCCGCGTCGTCGTGCTGACCGTGGATCTTCCGGTCCTCAGCAACCGGGAGACCCAGGAGCGGTACGCGAGGACCGATGCGAGGGATTGCACCAAGTGCCACGAGCCGTCTCTCGAAGGATTCCTCCGCCGCAAGCCGATGTTCGAGGGAGTCGACATGACCGGGGTGGCTTTCGACACCCCTCACCTCACGTGGGAGTTCGTGCGGCGCCTGGGGGACGAGACGGACATGCGCGTGGTGGTGAAGGGCATTGTGACGCGAGAAGACGCTGACCGGTGCGTGGGGTACGGCGCGGACGGCATCATCGTCTCGAATCACGGCGGCCGGGCCGAAGAGAGTGGCCGGGCCACGATAGAGAGCCTGCCGGAGGTCGTGGAGGGGGTGGGCGGCCGCATACCTGTCCTCGTCGACGGCGGCTTCCGGCGGGGCAACGACATCGTGAAGGCCCTCGCGCTCGGAGCCACGGCGATCTGCGTCGGCCGGCCGTACCTGTGGGGGCTCGCGGCCTTCGGCCAGCCGGGCGTCGAACGGGTGCTCGACATCCTCCGCGCGGAGCTGGTCCTGGCGATGAAGCTTGCCGGACGGCCGTCAGTCGCCGATCTGGATCGAACCCTGCTGAGCGGCCCCTAGCGCACCGTACCGTTGCGCATTGAGGCGGGGGGCGCGATATGCTGTGCTCCTTGGGCCCATCGTTCCTGACCGACGCGAGACCCTCACTCCACAGGAGGCAGACCATGCCGCGTAGTACTCTAGCAGTCCTCACACTCATCCTGGCTCTGCCGCTGTGCGCTCAGGCCCAGGACGCCAAGATCGCCAGCGCGGAGAAAGCCGGTCCCGCGTCCATCTCCGAAAACGCGACTATCCTCGACTGGAGCGGAGACGTCATTCGGGAGGGCACGAACGGCTGGCTTTGCCTCCCCGACAGGGCGAACACCGAAGGCGAGGATCCGTGGTGCGTTGACGCACCCTGGTGGGACTTCCTGCAGGCATTCATCGCCAAGCGGGAGCCGGAGTACGAGCAGGTCGGGATCGCGTACATGATGGTCGACGATTCGCCCGTCAGTAACACGGACCCTTACGCAACGGAGCCGACCGAGGACAACCAGTGGATCTCGGGAGTGGGTCCGCACCTGATGATCCTGGTGCCCGACCATTCGTCGTTCGAGAGCATGTCGACCGACCCGTACAACGGCGGGCCGTGGATCATGTGGGCGAACACGCCTTACGCGCACATCATGGTGCCGCTGAAGCACCCTCCGAAGTAGGACCCGAACGACAGCTCATCTCGCCTGGGTCGTGATGGCGGAATGAGCTCGGGGCGGTCCCGGCCGGGGCCGCCCGTCTTCGGCACTGCGGCAGACCCTCAAGTGGTGACGAGATCCGCCTGTCGAATGGGAAGGTAAACCACGACCGTCGTGCCCTGGCCTTCCTCGCTTGCCAGATGTATCCGACCCCTGTGGCGCTCGACCGTCTGATTGACGAGGGCGAGGCCGAGTCCGGTCCCATCGCTGGTGAGCTTCTTCGCGTTCGAGGCACGGAAGAACTCGCCGAACAGCTTGCGTTGCTCTTCGGGCGGTATGCCGATCCCCGAGTCCTCGACCATGATCTGGATCTCGTTGGGCCCGGTGCGCGCGAAGGAGACCTCGACCTGGCCTCCGGCCGGGGTGTACTTGATGGCGTTCGAGACGAGATTGTCCATCACCTGTTGGAGGAGATCCGCCCCACTGTCGACGCTGGGTAGGTCCTCCGGCGCGACCACCTGGAAGCGCAGGCCTTTTTGGGCTGCGGCCTCCCCGAACGTCTGCTCGGTGTAGCGCGCCAGATCAGAGAGGCTCACGACCACATCCGGAATCTCGCGGCTCCAGTCGCGTGCCCTCGCGATGGTGAGGACCTCTCCGATCGTCTGGTGAAGGGAGCGCAGTCGAGCCTCGATGCGCCCGACGTACTCGGCCTGCTGCTCTGGTCCGGCCAGCTCCCCATCCTTCAGCAGCTCGAGCAGGCTGAGGGAGGCGCTCAATGGAGCCCTGAGGTTGTGCGCCATCTCCAGCATGAACTGGGTGCGATCCTCCACCAGCGTCTCGATCGCCTCGTTGGCCTGAGCGTCCTCGATCGCGATGGCCACGAGCTCGGCCGCCAGCCGGATGAAATCGGCGTCGCCCTCTACGAAGTGGTCGGCCTGGCGGGAGTAGAGGCTCAGCGTGCCGATCACCCGTTCCTGGATGGTGAGCGGTGCCAGAACCGCCGACTGGATGCCGAGACGGCTCAACTCCTCCTGGAGCTGGAACGTGTCGCCTTTGCCTACGCGTCCGTGGACCAGGGTCTCCCCCTCGAGCGCCCTGCGACTGAGGGGGCTCTGATCCACCCGCAGGACGGTCTCCGACCCCAATGCCTCAGGCAGCCCGAACGTCCCGACGTAGCGGAGCGTCTCCCCATCTTCGGAGAGCAGCTTGACGGCGACCCCATCCACGGCCATGACCGCCGCGAGCTCGGAGGTCACGGTGTTCAGGATAGGCTCCAGGCGCCGCTCGGCACCGACGGCGGTCAGCATCGCATAGAGGCTGTTCAGCTGCTCGTTGAGTCGGGCCAGCTCCGCCGTCGCCTCGGCGAGGTCTCCTACCCGGGCGCGGAACCTCCGCATGATGGCGGTGACCATCGCGGCGGTGATGAACAGCGTGGCCGTGAAGACCAGCAGGAAGGAGGCGCCGTAGATCGGTCGGTCCAGGACGTGGACGGGCTGCCCTCGAAACGTGACGGGCTCGTTGGGAAGCCACCCGGCGCTCTCGGCCAGGAAGAGGGCCCAGAGACCGGCCGCGGCCAGGGCCGCGAACTGGTAGGCTGTCGGCGGACGAAACTGAATGCCGCCGATGATGACGTGGAAGAGGAAGAACACGACCAGCGGGCTCGAGGTCCCTCCCGTGAAGTAGATGAGGAGGAACATTAGGGCGTAGTCGGCCAGGACCTCGAGCTGTGTGAGGAGTCGATCGAGGGCGGGTTCCGCTTTTCCCTTCTGCCGACCGAACGCCCAGGCGAACGCACCGTTGTAGAGCGGGCTCGCGATGGCGATGAGAAGGATCGGTGTGGCGCGGAACTCGAACCCGAGCGCCTTGGCGACCACCACGCCGAAGATCATCAGCGGTGCGACCGCCCAGCGCAGCTTCACCTGCCAGAAGCCACGCCGTCCCCACAGACGCGGCAGACCCTCGCGGCCCGCTCGGAGCTCGAAGCCTCCGCTGCTCGGGTCGGTCGCACCCATTCCGGCGGTGCCTCCCTCGTCGGACGTGTCAGGCCTCCGACCGTTCCAGGGTCATCTTCAGCACCGTGAGCAGGTGGTCCCTGGCCAGCGGCTTCTGAAACACGCCCGCCAGGCCGAGCGACGTGTAGTCCGCCGTCAGGGTGAGATTGTCGCCCACCGAGCTGAGCATGAAGATGGGCGTCGTGCTTACGAGGATCTTGAGCTCCTTGACGAACTCGGTGCCGGAGTCGACCTCCTCCATCATCAGATCCACGATGACGACGTCCGGCTCGATCTCCTTGTAGAGGCGCAGACCCTCCTCGGCCGACGCGGCGCCTGCGTACGCGTATCCCTCCGACTCCAGCACCACCTCCAGGAACGACAGGATGTCGGGGTCGTCGTCCAGGCAGAGGATCACAGGCCGATCATCAGACATGGCTCACCTTCGGTTTCGGGCCCGGCTTCGAGCCGCCCGCTGTCGGCCGCACCCTGGAGGGCCGGCCTGATGCCAAGATCGCTTCGAGATGCGCCAGCGCCGCGAGGAGGTTTTGCCGCGCCGGCGTCGAGAGCCGCTCGCCGAATCCATCGAACTCATACCCGCGTATGCCCATGAGCCAGGCTTCCGGCTCGCCGCCGAACAGATCGCGCGCCAGGGCGAGGAGCGCGGCGGGCGTGACGCTGTGGGTGCTGAAGCCAAAGCCGGAGTCGGCCGCCTGGATGCGCTCGAACCGAAAAGGCGCGGGTCCCGTTCGGTCTGCATCCACGAAGATCACCCTCTCGCGGCGGGCCACGTCCGCGGCGTCCTCCACCTGAAGCTGGTAGTCGGAGGCGACGACGGTGTCCGGGAGCGCCAGTCGGGAGACCTCGTCGGCCAGCGCCGGGCCGAGCCCGTCATCGAGCCGGCCCGGGTTTCCCCAGGCGAGAATCAGTGTCGCTTCCACGATATCAAGCCCTCGTGCGGCGGTCCATGACCCGCCCGTCCGCGTCGAAGAGCGTGACCTCGAGCGGCATCTGGCCGAGAGCGTGGGTGGCGCAGGAGAGGCAGGGGTCGTACGCCCGAATCCCCACCTCGATGTGGTTCAGCATCCCCTCCGTGATCTCGGGCGCGCCGGAGAGGTGATGATCCGCGATCGATCTCACGGTGCGGTTCATCGGCTCGTTGTTGCAGGTCGTGGAG
>CAMYMV010000010.1 GCA_947259585.1 uncultured Gemmatimonadales bacterium
ACCCGGATCGTGAACGAGGAGAGCCTGCTTCGGCCCGGCATGAACTCGGATGTCGAGATCGTCATCGGCCGTCGCGAAGAGGCGCTCACGATCGACAACGGCGGCGTGAAGACGCCGGAGGAGGCTCGTCAGCTCGTGGAGGCGTTGGGCCTGGACCCGTCGCTACTCGAGCAGAAAGTCGAGGTTGCGAGCGAGGAGCCGACGGACGGGGAAGACCAGGGCGAGGAACCGGAGGGCGACGACGCGGTGCTTGAACAGCTGCGGTCGATGTCTCAGGAGGAGCGACGCAGCTATTTCCAGGGTCTGGACCCGGGAGAGCGGCAACGGCTCTTCCAGCTGATGCGGGCGGCCAGAGAGCAGCAGGAGCAGGCCGATCGCGCCAATCCGACGCGACCTCGACCGGCGTTCGTCTTCATGGAAGATGATACCGGCGTGCTTACCCTGAAGCCGGTTACGATCGGCCTCAGCAGCTGGGAGTACACGGAGATTCTGGCCGGCCTCCAGGAAGGCGACGAGGTTCTCGAGGTGCCGCTCTCCCTGGTTCAGCAGCAGGAGCTGCTGCAACGAATACGCTCGCGCTCCGGCGTGCCTGGCGTCCAGCGCAGGTGACGCAGCCCGCTCGGTAGGAGGCCCCCTTACGATGCTCGTTCTCGAGACCATGCGCGTGGCGCTGCAGGCGATTCGCGTCCACAAGCTCCGCTCCCTGCTGACGATGCTGGGCATCGTGATCGGCGTTTCCGCCGTGATCGCCATGGTCGCACTTGGCGAGGGAGCCCAGCGGGCCGTGCAGGAGCAGATCGCCAGCCTGGGAACCAACGTCCTCACGGTGAGACCGGGCCAGCTCTGGTTCAGGGGCGTGAGGTCGGGAAACACGTCCGAGCTGACGCCGGAGGACGCCGAAGCCGTCTTCACGAGCGCGCCCGCGGTGGTGGGGATCGCACCCGAGATGCGCTCCCAGCTGCAGGTCGAGTCCGGAGCCACGAACGCGAACCTGCGCGTCGTAGGAACCAGCTCCCGATACGCGGAGATCAACGGGTACGCGGTCGCGCTGGGCCGTTTCTTCGACGATCAGGAGAACGAGGGACGTCGCCGGGTGGCGGTCCTTGGGGGAGCGATCCCCGCAACCCTCGGCGCGAGCGCCGAGCAACTCGTCGGACAGCAGATCCGGATCCGCAACATCACCTTCGAGGTCGTGGGCGTGCTCGAGGAGAAGGGCAGTTTCAGCTGGTTCAACTACGACGAGCAGATCTACGTTCCTCTGGAGACCGCTCGGTTCCGCCTCATGGGCACGGACCGCCTCTCATCGTTCAACGTCGAGGTAGCCGACGGCACGTCCATGTCCTTCGCGATGGGCCAGATCGAGGAGATTCTGCGCCGCCAACACCGCCTTCGCGTCGGGGATGAGAACGACTTCTGGATCCAGGACCGCGCCGAGCTCATGGGCACGCAGGAGGAGACGACCCGGACCTTTTCCTTCCTGCTGGCCGGTATCGCCGCCGTGAGCCTGCTGGTTGGCGGAATCGGGATCATGAACATCATGCTCGTCTCCGTCACCGAGCGCACGCGCGAGATCGGCGTCCGCAAGGCAATGGGAGCAACGCGGCGAAACGTCCTGATGCAGTTCCTGTTGGAGGCACTCGTTCTCTGCCTGGTCGGCGGACTGCTCGGCATCATCGTCGGCGTGACCGGCTCGAGCCTCCTCGCGAACCTCGCCAACTGGAACACGGCGGTCTCCGGCGGCGCGATCATGCTCGCCGTTCTCTTCTCCGCCTCGGTCGGCCTCTTCTTCGGGATGTGGCCGGCCCGGCGAGCCGCGAGGTTGGACCCGATCGTGGCCCTGAGGTACGAATAGTGGCCTCCAAGCAGACGGATATCGCGAATCGACCTTCCCTACGGGACCTCCCGGACGACGCGCGACTCTGGGTCTTCGGCGCCAACCGACCGCTCGCCGCGGAAGAGGCGTCGCGCCTGCACGAGGAGACGGGGCGCTTCCTGGACGGGTGGGCGGCCCACGGCGAGGAGCTGGCAGCGGCGTTCGACTGGCGTTACGACCGCTTTCTGATCATCGCCCTCGACGAGCGGCAGGCGGCGGCGTCGGGCTGCTCCATCGACGGGCTGATGGGCCACGTGCGGCAGCTGGAAAGCGAGCTGGGCGTGGAACTCGTGGACGGATCACCCGTCTGGTACCGGGACGATGGGGAGATCCGCCGCGTGAGCAGGAGAGAGTTCGGGAAGCTGGCAACGAGTGGCGACGTAAGCGGCCGAACCGTGGTCTTCGACCTGACCGTCGGACGGCTGGGCGAGCTGCGCGCGGGCCGATGGGAGCTACCAGCGAAGTCGAGCTGGCACGGCCAGCTTCTGCCGCACGAGGCCGACTGACGTCGGTCTGGTGACCCGGCCCCGAAGGGGCCCTCCGATCCTCCCGTCCGGCCGGACCGCCTAGCCCAAGCCCAACCCTCCGACCGGAAGCTCCATCTGCGCCGAAGCCCCGCGGCCGGGACCGTCCAGGTCGAGATCCGGGCGAATCCCGAGGTGCTCGAGGACGAGGCGATCCTGCGTCGTCAGTATTACCTGCCGCTCCCGCGCGATCGTGCAGAGGACATCCCAGATCTCCGCGGCCCGGTCGGCATCGAGGTGGACGAAGGGGTCATCCACGATCAGCGGCAACCGAACGTCCATCCCCGCGAGGAAATCGGCCGCTCCCATCCGGACCGCGAACAGAGCCACGTGCAGCTCGCCGTAGCTGAGCGGAGGGGAAGCGAGCGCGAGAGGGCGACCGCCGTACATCAGCTGGGCGGAGTCCAGGTCGTCGGGCGCCACGACGGGGCCCATCTTCCGATCCCCCAACACCGTGAGATGCGCGTCTATGTGACGCAGAAGCCGTTCCTGGTCCGTCTCTCGAAACTCCTCGTACGCATCCACGAGGAGACCATGCGCACGGCGATACGCACCCGCCTCGCGCCTCGCTTCCGCGAGATGGGTACTCAGGGCCTCGAGCCGTCCTTCCAGAGCCAACGAGCTCTCCTCGGGTCGTGGAACGGCGAGAGACCTCTCTCGCAGCTCCCGCTCCTCGGCCTCCTTCAAGGTCAACTCCTGCCGCTTCTTCTCCATCTCGGCATCCGTCTTCCGGAACGCCCTACGCGCATCCTCCGGTAGCTCCTCGACCTCCGACCTCTCGCGCTCCAGCTCCAGTCGCGTGGGCGCCAGCCTGTCGTTGCGCTCCGATGAGAGCGCGGCATCCAGGGATGAGAGGAGGGCTCGAGCCGCTTCGATTCCGCCTGCCGCATCGTCCTCACCCGACTCCTCTCGAACCCGCGCCCCAGCCCGAGATGGAGCCTCTGCCTCCCGGGACGCGAGCGTCCTCTCGGTCCTGAGATGAGCTTCGGCCAGCCGCCGCTCGGCCTCTGCTGCACGATCCATGGCCGATCGAAACAACGCGAACTCCCGACGCCTCTCCGGGAGGGTATCCGGAGATGTGTCACCAGCGGCCGGCAGGCCGGCCAGCTTTTCTTCGGCACGCCGCCCGAGCGTCTCGATCTCCGAGTCGATTCGAGTCAGCTCGAGGGTCGCGGAGTCCTCTGCCCCACGACGTCGCATGCCCCGAAGCCCGCTGATCAGGATCGCTGCTCCGGCCAGGGCGGCGACGAGGCCGAGGAGCCGCGGAGTCCCCTCGCCGACGCCAACGGCCCACGCCCCGGCGGCCAGCAGCACCCCCCCACCCACCACCAGGCCGCCCGTCCCCCGCGCGGGTTGAGCTCCACCCGCGGCATCCGCGCCCGCATTCCTCGCATCGCGCGCGGCCCGCACCTCCTCCAGGCGCGGCCACAGCCCCTCCTCCAGCGCCGCGAGCCTCTCCAGATAATCCTCGGGATACGGCTCCGGGTACGGGCGTTTCGCGGTCTCATCGGCGGCGGATTCCGCCTTCCAGATCGCCTCGCTAAGATCCTTCTGAACGTCCTCGAGCCTCCGGATCCGCTGAAGCGATGCCTCCTCTCGCTCCTCCAGCACGCGCAGCCGGGAGAGGGCGGCATGCTCGCGCTCCAGACGCCGGACACTCCGGCGCAGCTCGCTCAGCTCGACCTCGATCGTCTCGAGCGCCGCCAGCAGCGGGGAGCGCTCGGCCTCCGCTCGGCGTGCGGTCGAGATGCCGAACTCGAGCTCATCGAGCTCGGCCGCCAACCGTTCCACCCGCCCCTTCTTTCGCCTCCGCCGTTCCTCGGCGTTGATCGGTTCCAGGGTGAGCTCGTGGTAGCGGCCGCGAACGCTCTCTCGAGCGGCCTCGACGTCGGCATGCCCTCCGGCGGCGATACGAAGCAGGTCCTGCGTCAACTCCGTCTCGAGCATGTGCCCCTGCTGGATGCAGGCGGTGCGCTCGTAATCCTCCAAATCCACAAGACCGACAATGCTCTGCAGCAGCTCCCGGTACCCCCGCTGGTCCGAGCTCGATGGCGCGGCCGGATTCGCCTCGCCACGGTACAGCTCCTCTCCGCCGGCGGGCCGGCTGACCACGACGTCGTTCGTCTCGAAATCCCGCTCGACGACCAGACGGCCTTCCTGGTCTTCGAGGAGGAGCACGGCGCGGAAGCTCCCGCCCTTCCAGGGTCGACGGCGCTCCTGCATGAGGCGCGCCTCGGGCTCCCGACGGTTGAAGCCGAACAGCGTACGCACGACCGCCTCGATGAGGGTGGATTTCCCCGTGCCGTTCGATCCCACGATCACCGTCGGCTGGTTCTTCCCGGGGAACCTCTGACGACCGTGTAGACACCCGTAATGCAGCTCGACGGACTCGAAGCGAAGATCTCCGCTCATGTCACGCCGAGGCTGCGGAGCGCGATCCGCAGGGCTCGCTCCGCCTCGATCCTCTCCTCGGCATCATCCGCCTCGCCGACCCGACTCAGCCCGAGCCGGGCGGCGTGGCCCGCGACCGTCGGCTCCTGCGCGATCTCGGCAAGCCGCCTGGACGCGTAGAAGCGGGTGGCATCCTCGACGCGGACGCAGCCGTAGCGCTCCTCCAGATCGAATCGGACGATCTCGACATCGAGCGGGAAGGCGGGCTCCCCCACCAGCCGAGCCACGGGTATGCTCGCATCGGGAGCTCTCGCTCTGAGCAGCTCGGCCACAGCGAGCTCGTCGGCACAGGCACCGACATCCACATCTCCCAGACGGATGACCTCGCGCACGCCCGAGCTGACGTGGCGCACGCGAGGAGGTGTCCCGCTCTCGAGATCCGCGACCACGTACCCGCGCGGTCCCTCCTCGGAGATGTCGACCGCCGCGAAAGAACCGGCGTAGCAGGCCCGCATACCGGCTCCGAACTCCTCGGGCGGCCTGAAACGATGGTAATCGCCCAGCGCTACGTAGTCGGCGTCCAGAGCGGCCAGTCCTTCCGTGGGCAAGCTCAGCGAGGAGGGCTCGCCCCAATGCGGCGCGTCCGGCACCGCCCCGTGGAGCAGCACGACGTGGGGGCCCGGCTTGTCCGCTCTCCTGAACGACGAAAGCGGGTCGCTCTCGCGCGCGCGATCGTAGGCGAAACCGTAGACGGTCAGGGGTCCGGCCTCCGTGTCGGCAACCGCCGGCTCGGCGAAGATCGGCTCGGTGAAGATGTGCGCTCCGGGAAGGGCGTTCTCGTAGAGCGACGGATCGAGGGAGATCGAATCGTGGTTGCCGGGCACGGCGAAGATCGGCCGGCCCGCCTCCCGGAGGCGTCGCGACACCTCCCTGACCGCCGCGACCAGACGCTCATCCGGCTTCGGGCCGTCGAAGAGATCGCCACAGACGGCCACAGCGTGGACCCCATGCTCCTCGGCCGCCTCCGGAAGTCCTCGGAAAGCTTCCAGCACCTCCTTCCGACGAGTCTCGGCGACGGGCTCGAAGCCCGAGTATGCGGCGCCGAGATGCGCATCCGCGAGGTGGAGCAGGCGAATCACGATCGGATCCTCAGGACGCGCCGGCCCTGCCCGCGTGACCTGCCGGGTCTCGCCTGTCGAAGAGCGCCCAGCTCAGCCACTTGGTCGTGGCTGTCACTCCTTTTCGAGCCGCGAGAGCTGCTCCTGCTTGATGAGATACACGCCATAATCGATGATCGCGTACACCGATGTGATCCCGACGGCCAGGATGAAGAGCAGCACCAGGCCCGGCCGGAAGATGAGCGCCAGGAGAGTGAGGAACTGGAAGAAGGTCGTCACCTTCCCGGGCATTCGGGAGCGCGGATGCATGTCGCGTCCCACCAGTCGGCTGACCAGATACGAGCCGCCGGTGAAGATGTCGCGCAAGATGAGGATCACGAAGCCGGCCCAGTCCAGACGTCCGGACGGAAGGAACGAGACCACGCCCAGCAACACGAAGATCTTGTCGCAGAAAGGATCGAGCAGGATTCCGACCTCGGAAGTCGTGCGGCTGACGCGAGCTATCACGCCGTCGAGCAAATCCGTCAGCGAGCCAACAAGGACGATGATGGCGAGCGCCTTCGGGTCGTTCGTGACCAGGAACATGACGCCCAGAGGGATGCGACTGAGCGAGAGGAGGTTCGAGACCGTCAAGAAACCCGGATCGTGCTTCTCGGGCACGGCAGCACCACGATCCCGGCGCTGAGGCGAGCTTCCCGGCCCGCTCAAAGGTAATCCCTGACGGCGACCCGGAACGGCAACGGCTCGAGATTGAAGACCGAGCGGAGCGGGTTCATCCGTTTCTTCAGGACGCTGGCACCCCTGAACATCGCCAGCTGGTCCGGCGTGATCGGCTGCGGGAGTCCGAGCCGGGCCGCCACCCAAAGGGCTTGCGTGCTCATGGTCCGCGGCAGCTTCACGACGGGACGCCGAACCCCGATGGCCCGGGCGACGATCCGGACCATCTTGGCGAACTCCAACCGCTCGGGCCCGGCGATCTCGAAGGTGCGTGCGGACAGGTCGGGGCGTTCCGCAGCTTGCACGAGCGCGTCGGCGATGTCCTCGATGGCCACAGGCTGGAGTCTGGAGCGACTGAAGCCGAGGACGGGAAACACCGGCAGGCGTCGCAGCAAGTCCACGATCGCGGTCGTAAAGTGGTCACCCGGCCCGTACACGATCGACGGTCGAAAGATGACGAAATCGATCCCCGAATCGCGTATCCGCCGCTCCGCTTCGTACTTGGTGCTGAAGTACGGACCACCGCTCGTCGAGGCGCCCAGCGTGCTGACGAACACCAGACGGTCCACACCTGCTCGCTGCGCTTCGAGCATGAGATTGCCGGTGCCATCGACATGCACGTCCTCGTAGCTTTGTTCTCGATCGGGCCAGGCGGTTCCCACCAAGTCGACGATAACGTCGCAGCCTTCGGCGACGCCGTGGAGCGAGCCCTCGTTCCTCACATCCGCTGGCCACCACTCCACGTCACCGCCCCAGTCGACTCTCGGCGGCCTGCGCGCGAGCGCCCGCAACTGGTGGCCACGGCCCAGGAGCCGGCGCACGAGGTGCTGGCCCATGAAACCCGTGGCACCCGCCACGAGAACCCTGCGGGGCTGGCCGAAACCCGCGAGCAATGGCTCAGGAGCCTGCTCGGTCCGTCGCTCCCTGGTCGCGGCCGGGCCCCATGCGAATAGCGGGCCCGTGATGGGACCCGCGTCCGGCTTGTAGGTCACAAAGCAAGAAGATCTGAGTCGCCCTATACCGGCGCAACCGAGCAGAGATGCCTGCAGGTTGGGCTCGGGGCTGCCCGCGGCATCTAGAGGAGGGCCGGGACCTCCTCTTCCTCCGTCGGCGTGAGCGAGTCGGCGTTCGCACCGTCGAGCATCACGAACTCCTGAACGATGATATCCGTGGTCGGAATCGTGACTCCGTCCCGCTCGTAGGATCCGTACTCGACGCGGCCTTCCACGTAGAGCCGGCTGCCTCTTTGCACGAAGCGCTCGGCGATGTCGCAGGCCTTGCCCCAGAAGGTGAGGCGGTGCCAATCGGTCTTCCGCTGCTCCTCGCCGTTCTGGCGGAAGAAGCGGTCGGTGGCCAGCGAGAGGTGAGCCACCGGCGTGCCGCTGCTCGTCTGGCGCACATCCGGATCGGAGCCGGCGTTGCCAACGAGAATGATCCGGTTGATCGATCGAGCCATCGTACTCCTCCTCGTTCAACTGAGCGCGGAGGCCCCGGATGGGCCTCTCCTCGGCGTTCAGTATGAGGGTCTCGACGATCCCGCCTACCCTTCATGTGCCAGATCAAGATCTGGCACACTACAGCTGTATGGGGGGTTTGCCTGAGCCGATGCTTTGCCTCAAGATCGAGGCATGCGCGTGGACAGAAAGCAGCCTGAGTGGTCGGATGTGCGGAGAGGAGCCTGGTTGATCTTCGCTCTCGCTATCACCGGCACGGCCATCTTTTTCATGGATGAGACGCGACGCGCCGTCGAGAGCGGCGCCACACTCGTGCTGGTCGCGCAGGAAGCGAGCGAGCTCCGGCCGGGAGCGGCGGTCTGGGTCGCCGGGAAGGACGCGGGAGAGGTGGCCGAGATTCGCTTCATCGAGGGAGGTGGCCCTGGGTCTCCCAACCTCCTTGTCCGGACGGAGCTGACCCGTGAGGCGGCGCGAGTGTTGCGGCGAGACGCCCGTGCGACGATACGGCCTTCCGGACTCCTGGCACCCTTCGTCGTGAACCTCGAGCCCGGCAGTCCGGGCCAGCCGGCGTACAGCTACGACGACACGTTGCAGGCGAGTCTCTCGCTCACGATGAGGGATCTCGCGTCGTTCGGGGACAGCCTTCGTCGTGTCGTGGCAGAGCTGAGACCCTTGGCGGCGCGCCTCAGGAAAGACGCTGCGGTCGGCGGCAGCCTTGCCGCTTTGTCGCAATCGACAGGTGCGTTCGTCGAATTGCGGGCAAACCTCTCGGCGCTCGAGGAGCTGGCAGCCGAACCCGGGTCCCTCGGACTGATCATGGCCGACACGTCGCTGGCAACCGGGCTCCGCCGGTCGAGCGAACGGCTTCAAGCTGTGGCCCTCGAGGCGTCCGGCCGAGAGGCGCCGAAGCGCTTCAGTGCCGCGCTCCGGGCGCTGGCCGAGAGCCTGGCTTCACTCGACCGGCACCTGAGCTCGGCTCGTGGAACGGCGGGGCGAGCGATCCATGACCGGGAGATCCAGAACCAGATGCGGCTCTTTCGGGCGCGCGCGGACTCGGCGAGGGCTGAGCTCGCCCACAGACCGTTCAGGTGGCTGCGAGTTCGGCTCTTCTAGTACGACTCCTCTAGGGGATCGTCCCTCCGCCCAGGGGCGCCGCGGGGCCGCCTACCGCTTGCCGGAGGGTGGCAGGCGGCCCTGGAGAACGAACTCCACCTTCTCCTTCTTCCGCTTCCCGCGACGGGTCACGACGATGATCGATTCGACCACGTCCATCCGGTCCTCGAGCGCCACGGTAAACTCGGCGGAGCCGTCGGCCGCCGCCACCCGGGTCCGAACGACCTTGCCGGGCTCGGCCTGAGCCTGTCGCGCCGGGTTCCGGAAGATGGTCAGCCGGGAGCGCCTGCGGCCCCGCGGGAGCTTTCGTGAAATCTTGACCCTGCTCAACCAGTCGGGCTGGTACCCGATGATCCACAGCTCGCCGCGCTGGTCGACCCCACGAGCTTCACGATTATGGCGCGCCATCAGCTCCTCCCGGCTTGACCCGTTTCTCGACCATGGTTATTCATACTCTCGAATCCACCCCGCTTCTGCGACCTCTTGAAGCTATCCTGGAAATCCTGACGCTAACCGAAAACCCCTAAAGGGGCCTTCACTCCGACGGAGTTCGTTCCGTGGATATTGCAGAACTGAAGTCCAAATCCATCGCCGATCTTCACCAGATGGCCGAGGAGTTGAGCATCCACAACTACTCGGGTCTTCGAAAGCAGGACCTGATCTTTCGCATCGAGCAGAACCTCCTCGACTCGGACGTCGTCCTTCGCGGCGAGGGAGTCCTCGAGATTCTGCCGGAAGGCTACGGCTTCCTGCGCAGTCAGGATTGGAACTACCTCTACGGTCCGGATGACATATACGTCTCTCCGTCGCAGATCAAACGCTTCGACATGCGAACGGGCGACACCGTGCTCGGCCAGGTCAGACCTCCCAAGGAAGGCGAGAAGTACCTGGCGCTGTTGAAGGTAGAATCGGTCAACAACGAGGACCCGGAGAAGGCGAAGCACCGGATCGGCTTCGACAACCTGCGCCCACGATACCCCGAGGAGAAGCTGAACCTCGAGCACGACGACGGCGATATCTCGATGCGTATTCTCGATCTCATCGCGCCGATCGGCAAGGGACAGCGAAGCCTGATCGTCTCCCCGCCGAAGGCGGGTAAGACCATTCTCCTCCAGAAGATCGCCAACTCGATCCTGCACAATCACCCGGAGTGCAAGCTGATCGTCCTGCTCATCGACGAGCGCCCGGAGGAGGTCACGGACATGGAGGAGAACGTGGCGGCCGAGATCATCGCCTCCACGTTCGACGAGCCGGCGGACCGGCACACCCAGGTGGCGGAGATGGTGCTCGAGAAAGCGAAGCGATTGGTGGAATACCAGCAGGACGTGGTCATCCTGCTGGACTCTATCACCCGACTCGCCCGAGCGTACAACACGACCGTGCCCCACTCGGGCAAGATCCTCTCCGGGGGCGTTGACGCCAACGCCCTTCATAAGCCGAAGCGGTTCTTCGGCGCGGCACGCAACATCGAGGAGGGAGGAAGCCTCACGATCTGTGCGACCGCGCTCGTCGACACGGGAAGCCGCATGGACGAGGTGATCTTCGAGGAGTTCAAGGGAACGGGCAACAGCGAGGTGATTCTGGATCGGCAGATTGCCGACAAGCGAATCTACCCCGCCCTCGACCTCAACCGCTCCAGCACCCGGAAGGAAGAGCTGCTGCTCTCCGAGATCGAGCTCAACCGGATGTACCTGCTCCGCAATTTCCTCTCTGACATGCCGCCGGCCGAGGCCGTGCAGTTCCTCATCGAGCGCCTGAACCGGACGAGCAACAACCAGGAGTTCCTCGACTCGATGGCGGCCGGCGAGTAGGGACGTGACCGAAGGCGACGAGCGCGACTCGATCTCCGAAGCATACGTGGCTGCGCTCTCCCAGCACGGCATCGGCGATGTCCAGCCGGCCTATCGCCAGTTTCTCCGGCGTCTGAAGGCGCATGACGCCGGCCTCTACGAGGAAGCCGTCGAGCGGTACCAGGCGGACGTGATCGGCGGAGCGGAGGCCGAGTCGGATCCGCTGCTCAGGTGGGTGCAGTACGGGGCCTGGCTTGCCGGGCAGATCTCTCCCGGACAGCTGGTCGCGGTCGACCGCCAGGGCCGGGCTCGAAAGCCCGCCGGCCCTCCACCGCTCGGCCCGTTGCTCCTTCATCTCCCCGAGGGCCAGGGTGAGCGGGGAATCCCGATCGCCATGCCGACCGACCCCAGCGAGGCCCAGGAGGCGACCCTGAAGCTCCTCTGCGGCTAGATCCGCGCCTGGACCCGGGTCAGTCCAGATCGAGCCTGTTGTTCGAACGATCGGCGTCCAGCAGCACGGCGTCCGGGTCGATCTCCACCTCACGGGGACGAGCCGATGTGATGAACTCGACCCGCTGAAGGCGCACCCGGGACTCCGCCACCACAACCTTCCGGCCCACCCGCACCGTCACGGGCATCCAAATCTCACCCAGACGCTCGACCTCCACCACCGTGCGCCAGCTGCCGTCCGCCAGATGCTCCTGCTCCACGTCACGGACGGCGTAGTCCAACGTATCGGTACCGTGCAGCCATGCATCGAAGAACCACTTCAGCTGCCTTCCGCTGACGGCCTCCGCGGTCCGGAGGAAGTCGGATTCGGTCACGTGACGGAACCGGTGGCGGGCGTAGTACTCGCGCAGCAGACGTCGGAAGTCATCCTCGCCCAACAGCTCGCGTAGCATCCGGAAGATGGCGGAAGCCTTCGCGTAGGACATCGCGCCGTACATCTGGAAGCTCGAGAAATCCTTGGCAGGGGTGCTCACCGCCTCGGCGATTCCCAACTTTTCCAGCCGCGCCAGGCCGTCCACCGTGTTCAGCCACACGCCGGGACCTGCCTGCTGTTCCCGAAACCACGCCGTCAGGAAGCTCGCGAATCCTTCATCCAGCCAGGCCTCCCGCCACTCGTTGTTCGCCAGTATTCCATGCACGTACTGGTGCGCGACCTCATGAAGAATCAGGCCTTCGCCGGCGGATCCGTTCATCACGAGCATCGGGAACTCGGTCCCTCCGCCCTCGAGCCGATGAAGATTGGTCAGTTGAGGGTAAGGATAGGGACCGAAGACCTCCTCCAGCCATCGCAGCGCGCCGACGGTCCTCTCGAGGGCCGATCCTCCGCCCCACGATTCCCCATCTCCGGGCCGATACAGCACGTGGATCGCCAACTCGGGCGGGGGGTCCGACCCGCCCCGTCGGACGACCGCACCCTCGTAGCGGTAGTCCGGATCGACGCTCCAAGCGAAGTGGTGCACGTCCTCCGCATGGAAGCGGACGCGCTTGCGCCCGGCAGCGACCTCGCGCGGCAGGTAGCCCGGCGACGGCGTCGCCTCGAGAGGGCCGTAGAAAGTGTCCTGAAGGCGAGGCTCGACGGTGCCCCGGTTGGCGGCGCGCCAACCGGGATCTCCCTCCACCGGGACTCCCGTCGCCCCGATGACTTGATCGTCCGGCAGATCCAGGACCACATCGAACGCGGCGAACTCGCCGAAGAACTCGCCCTGTGGGAAGAGCGGGTGCTGCTGCCAACCTCCCTCATCGTAGACGGCGATGCGCGGATACCACTGAGCGAAGTCGTAGTGGCGTCCGCCGCGGCACTGGCGACGACACAGGGTCGATGGACGCGCGTCCCAGCGGAGGTCGACGCTGACCTCCTCTCCCGGCACGAGGGGCGATGGGAGCATCAGCTCGACGACGGTCGAGTCCGGCGCGCTGGGGAATCGAGCGACCAGATCCAGTCCCTCGATCGAGGCGCCCAGCAGGCGCTCGAACGCGTAATCGGGCTCAACGAGGCTCTGGAAATCGTACGCCGGACGCTGCTCGGTTCGGGCCCACAGGCTGTTGGGGCGGAAGGCATTCAGATGCAGGTGCAGATAGAGGACGTCCAAGGTGTCAGCGGAGCGATTCGTGTACGTCAGGATCGCCGCCGCCCGCAGGAGCCCCGCCTCCTCGTCCAGCACCGCCTCGATCGCATAGCGCACGCCCTGCTGGCACTCACCGCCGCCTGCCCGCACAGGACCAGCCGGCCACAGCGCCGGGACGAGCAACGCGATCGGAGGCGCCAGCCACGCCCGGCGAGGGAGCGACGCCAACGACAACGACTACTCTGTCTTCTTCCGGGAGCGCTTCCGGAGCTTCTCCAGTCCCGCGATGTCCTTCTTCTCGTAGGCCTCGTTGGCCCTGGACATGAGGTCGGTGTGGTCCTCCCGGATGTCGTCGGCGGCGAGGTCCGGGTGAAGGTCCCGCGCCGCCCCCCTGAACGCGCTCTTCAGGGCCTTGGCATCTCGCTGCTCCTGCTCGAACACCGCATCGTCGATCGCCTTGCCGGAAAGCACCTCGTCCGTCCACGTGACCGGGAGCGCGAGCACGGGACAGGGCCCTCGACGGATCACGCGTTCGGTATGGCTGCCGCGGAGAGCGTCGATGAGGACATCGCGCCCGTCGGTGGTCATCACGATCAGGTTGGCGGAGAGGCGATCGGCTTCCGACACGATCTGGGCCGTCGCGTCGCCGCTCAGGACGGCGGTCGTCCATTCGATGCCCGACTCGTCGGGAAGGGTGACTTCCGGCACGTTCTCCGAGTCGCCCACGTGAAGAAGCGTGACGTGCACTCCACCGCCGACCACGCGGGCGACCCGTGTCGCGAACTGGAGCGCGGGCTGAGGGCTAGGCGTGTGAGCGATCGGCACCAGCATTCGCCCCAACGTCAAGTTGCCGCTGGAGGGTGAAACGAAGCCGCGACCTCCACTCGGCACGAAGAGCGACATCGCGTCCGAGCTCCGCGCCACTTCCTCGGCGACGGAACCCTTGAGCCACCGCGCGGGTCCTCCTCTTCCCCGAGTCGCCAGAACGATCAGATCGGTCGGATGGTCGGCCATGTAGTTGTGGCAGGCATCCACCGGGTTCCTTTCCCGGACCACGACCTTCTTCACACGCACCGACAACTGGTCGAACACGACGGAGCGCGAGCTGCCGGGCTCGATCACCCCCCAACCCTCCAGGGTACCGCGTACGGACGGAAAGTTTTCCCAGCTCGTCGACTTGTCGCCTCCGGCGTGGAGAAGGGTAAGCTTGGTCTTTCGGATCAGCGCGATGGCCAGCGCATGGGCGAAGGCCTTTCGGCTTCCCTCGGAGAAATCCGTGGGGTGCAAGACCGACCTGACGAGTGGAATATCGTAGCTATCGGCCACGACCAGCCCTCCTTCCTTGGTTGGACAACAGCACGCCCCGGACAACTCGGCAACCGCTCATTACGCGACCGACGTGGCCGCGGCAAGAGCCGGGCGCTCCAGACGATATTGGGAGCGAGCTGTTTGCGCCGGATCGGATCTTCCGCTATACCGAAAGTGAACCGAAGACAACCATCACCCTTCACGCCGAGTCAGAAGACCGTGGTCAAGCCTTCCCTCCAGCAGGAGCGGATTCTGCTCCGCTTCATCGAACAGGAGATGCGCGACTCGTTCATCGACTACTCGATGAGCGTGATCGTCCAACGCGCTCTGCCCGATGCCCGTGACGGGTTGAAGCCGGTGCACCGCCGAATCCTGTACGCCATGCACGAGCTAGGCCTACGGCCGGACAGGCCGTACAAGAAGAGCGCAGCGGTGGTCGGCGACGTGCTCGCCAAGTACCACCCGCACGGCGACAGCGCCGTCTACGACACCGTCGTCCGCATGGTGCAGGAGTTCTCGCTTCGCTATCCACTTCTGGACGGCCAGGGCAATTTCGGCTCGATCGATGGCGACAGCGCGGCGGCCTATCGCTACACGGAAGTCCGACTGGCGCCGATCGCGCTCGAGCTCCTCTCCGAGATCGATCTCGACACATCGGATTGGCGGCCGAACTTCGACGGCCGGCTCGAGGAGCCCACGACGCTGCCGGCCAGACTCCCCCACTTGCTGCTGAACGGTTCGGACGGCATCGCCGTCGGAATGGCAACCAAGATCCCCCCGCACAACCTCCGCGAGCTTCTGGCGGCTGCCGACCGGTTGATCGAGGACCCCGATTGTGAGGTGGCGGACCTGCTGGAGCACGTTCAGGGCCCGGATTTCCCGACCGGCGGATACATCTGGGGTCGTGGCGGGATCCGGCAGGCGTACGAGACCGGCCGAGGGCTGATCGACATGCGAGCGCGCCTGCACGTGGAGGAGGGGGGATACGGCAAGAGCCAGCTCGTGGTCACCGAGCTGCCGTACCAGGTGAACAAGACCCGGGTCATCGAGCAGATCACGAAGATGGTGCGACAGGGCAGGTCCGACGCCATCAGCGATCTTCGGGACGAGTCCGACCGGGACGGCGTGCGGCTCGTCATCGAGCTCAAGCGGGAGGCGGATCCGCGAAAGGTGACCGAAACGCTGTTCAAGAAGACCCAGCTCCGAACGACGTTCGGGGTCATCATGATCGCCTTGCAGTCGGGGCGTCCCCGAGAGATGAACCTCAAGGAGGCTCTCGGATCGTTCATCGATTTCCGCCTCGACGTGATCCGGCGACGCGCCGCTTTCGAGCTCGAGCGGTCGGAGGATCGCGCGCACGTGCTGCACGGTCTTCTGGTCGCTCTGGACCGGATAGAGCGGGTGATCGAGATCATTCGGAGCTCTCGGGACGCGGCGTCGGCATCCAACAAACTGAGGAAGGAGCTCAAGCTGTCTGAGCCTCAGGCCGAAGCGATCCTGGCGATGCGACTTTCGCGTCTCACCACCCTGGAGCACCGCAAGCTTCACGAGGAGCTGGACGAGCTCGGCACGAAGATCGAGGACCTACGGAAGCTCGTCGAGAAGGAACCCGAGCGTAAGCGTCACCTGCGGCGTGAGCTCTCCGAGCTAGCGACCCTGTACGCCGATGGTCGCCGCACCGAGATCCTCGAGGGGGGCCAGTTCCCCCTTCCCTCCGGCGGTGCCTCCGGGGCCGTGCTGGTTCTCGTCAGTCGATTGGGGTATGTGAAGGCGATCGCGGCGCGGGCCGGTGCCGGGCTCTCGGGCGCGGAGGCTCTCGAAGGGAGGGTCGGCGATTTCGCGCGCCGCGCGTTTCTCTGTCGCGGAGGAGACCACCTGATGGCCGTGACCGCCTCGGGCTCGGTGCACACGCTCCCCCTGTCGGAGCTCCCTCTAGATACGCGAAGCTCCCGCGGCCGAGCGCTGACCGATTTCATCGACCTGGCCGAAGGGGACCGGGTTGTCGCCGTGAGACCGGTCGACGACTGGACGGACCATTACCTGGTCACCGTTACCCGCCGGGGGAAGGTGAAGCGGACGGATTTGTCGGAATACTCGAACGCCCGGGCGGGCGGCATCATCGGAGCCGGCCTCTCGAACGAGGACGAGGTCACGGCAGCGTTGGTGACCGACGGATCGGGAGAGCTCGTTCTGGCGACCCGACTCGGACAGGCGATCCGGTTCTCCGAGGAGGAGGTCCGGCCCATGGGTAGAAGCGCACGCGGCGTCCGCGCCATCGACCTCGCCCCCGGCGATGAGGTGGTCGCGGCCGTGGTGCCGAGGCGGGATTCCAGCTTCTGCCTGGCGACGCGCCGGGGCCACGGAAAACGTCTGCCGGTTACCGAGCTCCGGCTCCAGTCCCGGGCGGGCAAGGGGATGGGCATCCTGCCCGACCTGGAGAAAGTGGGTGAGCTGATCGGTCTGGTGGAGCTGCACGGGAACGATCGCCTGGTTTGGGAGCTGGCCTCCGGTGAGCTCGTCTTCAGCGACGGAGATCGGCTGAAGGCGCGCGCGCGACGCGCAGCGACGCTTCGGGTGTTGCGGGACATCGACGCGGACTCCGTGGTCAGCGCGATCCACGTCGCGGCCACGGGTGCGTCCGATGTCGAAGGCGAAGAAGGCCCCACCTCGGCCGGCGACGAAGAGGTCTCGGCCGAGAGGCCGGCGGCATCTGTCGGCGTCCCCTTGCAGGCTCAGCTGGAGCTAGCGGGCGACCGATGAGCGTTCCTGAGGCGGGGCCTGCGATGGAACCGCGGGCGGTCCGAAGGGCTAGATAACGACGGCAGAACGTTGTCCCGCGCCCCTGCCCGACCTATTCTTCGTCGGCACGCGGAGCGTGCCAGAACGGCATGCCCTCGAGTCTCGAGATCGACTTGCAGAAGAGTCGGCACCTCATGAGCCAGCGGTCCCGGAAAGAACACCCCCCGATGTGGCGCCGTCACGGGGGTACCTCGCTCGCTGCGGTCGGCCTCCTCCTTGTGGCCTCACAGGGCCTTGGGCAGGAGGTCCGTGGCGTCACGGTACCGCAGACCGTGCAGCGTCCGGTGGTCGAAGGCCGGCGAATCGCGGAGCAGAACTTCGCTCTCAGGCAGGCTCTCCTGGCCCTCGAGAGCGTGGATCCGGAGCCGAGTCGGGTTACCCTGTACATCACGAACCGGCGCGATGACGATCTCTGGCGAGTCTACTTCGGGTCTCTGGATTTCTCGAACCGGCGGTTCATGGTCGCGTACGAGGCAACGCAGCGGTCGCCGGGCAGCGATGAGTTCGTCATCACCAGGAACCCCGAGGACGTTCCGGCGGATGAGTTCGTGTCGAGAGCGGCGATGGCCCTCATCACGGCGTTGAACGCGTTCGAGCCACCCCAGATCACCTTCTACCCGCACGTGTTCAGAGAGAGCGACGGCCGCTGGGTCACCTACTTCCTGCCGAGCCTCGTTCCGCCGGGAAGCATGCCTCAACAGGTCGATTCCCGCGTCGTGGTATCGCCGGACACGCGAAGCGTCCTGGAGTCGACCCGTTTCTACGCCGAGATCAACTTCAGCTACGGCATGAACGGGACGGCGGTGAGGCGCGGTGAGATGGAGCGGAACGGTATCGAGCGGTTCGTCAACTACGTTCTGCCGCGAATGGCGGCCCAGCCGACCGTGGCTCCGGTCGCTCTGCTGCTGAACCTCTACACCTGCTCCCTGACCCCGCACGAGCTGGCGCCCGCCTGCCGCCGCTGATCGCCGTCGCCTGCCGTCGCCGGCGGCGGCCCGGCTCCGACCCTACTCGAAATCGCCCGGAACCGCCTTAGCCAGCCGCTCCTCGAACTCCTCCGGCGTTCTGAAGGCAGCCACGTCGAGCTCGAAATCCGGACGTTCCATCGGCTCCAGCTTCTCCAGCAGCTCGCGGACCTCGCGCCCCGAGAGCCCGACCTCCGCCAGCTCCTCCGGTCCGAGCGGGCCGGCCTCCGCACGCGCGGCGAGACCTCCCTCTCGAACCTCGAGTAGGCGGCGGAGTGCCTCGAGCTCGCCATGGCTCACCCGGCTCCCGCAGACCTGGTAATCGATCCAGGCCTCGTAGCTGAGGGGCGCGACCCTCTTCAGCATGCCTGCCATCACCCGACCGAACTGCTGGATCTCCCATTGGGCGTGGGGGTCGACCCTGAGGGTGAGGAAGTGGATGAGGTTGTGGAGATCGATCTTCCAGTACCACTGCGTATACGTGGAGAGCGGGAGATCGATTCGGGCCAGCTCGCGGGCCACGTCCTCGGCGAGCAGCCACTCGTAGGCATCCGCGGCCGCCGCCCGAGCCTCCTCCCAGCGCTCGACAGCCAGCCGGTAGATGTCGTCGCTGACGCCCTCCACCTCGCGTCCCTGACGGTTGGCGTCGCTTTGCGCCGCGACCTGGGTCTGTTCCGGACGATAGAAGAGCAGCGGCATGAGGCTGTACCGACCGCTGTATTCATTGATGGAGGCGGTGCGGTGTCGCACCATCTGTCGTGCCACGAAGATCGGCATCGCGCAGTGGAACTTGAACTCCACCATCTCGCTGGGCGTCGTGTGGAGATGCCGGCGCAGATACCGGATCAGGCCCCGCGTCTGGCTTTGCTTCCGGGTCCCGTAGCCGTAGCTCACCCTGGCGGCCCGCTCGATGCTGTCGTCCGTGCCCATGTAGTCGATCAAAGCGACGAAGCCGTGATCCAGCACCGGGCAATAGAGGCCGAGGATCTCCTCGGCGGCGGGCACCGTCGGTCGCTTGGTCTCCATTTTCTTCTCGGGTGTTGGGGGCCGGGAGAGCGGCTCCACCGCTGCTTCCGGCTGGAGGCTCAGACGTCCAGGTTTCGCACGTAGCGGGCGTTTTTCTCGATAAACTCGCGACGCGGCTCCACTTCCTCTCCCATCAGACGCTCGAACAGCAGCGAAGCCTGCGTGGCCTCATCGATCGTGACCCTGAGAAGGGTGCGCTTCTCCGGATTCATCGTCGTGTCCCACAGCTGGTCGGCGTTCATCTCGCCGAGGCCCTTGTACCGCTGCACGTTGATGCTCCCCTTGCCACCATCGAGACTCGCCAGAATCTCCTCCCGCTCCTCGTCCGAGTAGCAGTAGAACTCCTTCTTGCCCTTCTGGATGCGGAAGAGCGGCGGCTGGGCGATGTACACGTAGCCGGCCTCGATCAGCTCTTTCATCTGGCGGAAGAAAAAGGTGAGGAGAAGCGTCCGGATGTGAGCGCCATCCACGTCGGCATCGGTCATGATGATCGTCTTGTGGTACCGCGCGGACTCGATATCGAAGTCGTCGCCGATGCTGGTGCCGATGGCCGTGATCATCGCTCGGATCTCGGTGTTGGAGAGGATTCGGTCGATCCGCGCCTTCTCCACGTTCAGGATCTTTCCACGGAGCGGGAGAATCGCTTGAAAGGTCCGATCCCTGCCCTGTTTCGCCGTGCCTCCCGCCGAGTCTCCCTCGACGAGATACAGCTCCGAGATCGAGGAGTCGGTGATGGAGCAGTCCGCCAGCTTCCCGGGGAGGATGCCCGTCTCGAGGGCCGAGCGTTTGCGGGTGAGGTCGCGCGCCTTCCTGGCAGCGTCCCGTGCGCGTGAGGCCTGGACCGCCTTCTCGATGACCGTCTTACCCGCCGCAGGATGCTCGTCGAGCCACGTATAGAGCTTGTCGTTGACCAGGCTCTCCACGATTCCGCGGACTTCGCTGTTGCCCAGCTTGGTCTTCGTCTGCCCTTCGAACTGCGGCTCGAGCACCTTTACGGAGAGAATCGAGGTAAGCCCTTCCCGCACGTCGTCGCCGGACAAGGCGAGGTCTCCCTTCTTCAGCAGACCGTGCTTGTCGCCGTACGAGTTGATCGTCCGGGTGAGCGCGGCCTTGAAGCCCGTAAGGTGCGTCCCGCCCTCGTGGGTGTTGATGTTGTTGACGAAGGTGAAGGTGTCCTCGTTGTATCCGTCGTTGTATTGCATCGCGACCTCCACCTCCACCTCGTCCTGAAGGCCCGCGAAATAGACGATATCCTCGTGAAGCGGCGTCTTCTGCCCGCGCAGGTAGGCGACGAACTCCGAGATGCCACCCTCGAAGTGGAAGACCTCCTCGCGCTGGCCGTTTCCGTTCTCCTCCCGCTCGTCGCGGAGGATGATGCGCACGCCGCGGTTCAAGTACGCCAGCTCCCGCAGACGCGCGGCGAGGGCATCGAATTGATAGTGCAGCTCGGTGAAGACCTCCGGATCGGGCTTGAAGCTCACCTCGGTGCCCGTCTCTTTCGTCTTCTCGCCCTTCTCCAGCTCGGTGGTCTTGAGGCCTCGCGAGAACTTCTGCCGCCACACGTGGCCGTCACGGGCGACCCTGACCGTGAGCCACTCGGAGAGAGCGTTCACGACGGAAACGCCGACCCCGTGCAGGCCGCCGCTGACCTTGTAGCTACTCTTGTCGAACTTGCCGCCGGCGTGGAGCGTCGTCAGCGCCACCTCGACGCCCGGGAGCTTCTCGGTCGGGTGCTCGTCGACCGGGATGCCGCGGCCGTCATCCTGTACGGTGACCGAGTTGTCCGCCGCGATCACGACCTCGATCTCGCTGCAGAATCCGGCCATCGCCTCGTCGATCGAGTTGTCGACAACCTCGTAGACGAGGTGATGGAGACCGCGCGCGGCGGTCGAGCCGACGTACATGCCGGGCCGCTTGCGCACGGCTTCCAGGCCCTTGAGGACCTGGATCTGCCTCGACGTGTAATCGTTCGAGTTGCCCTTGCCGGTCGGCTTCTTCGCCGATTGCACCTTCGTCGTCTTTGCGGATGTCTTGGCCATCTAACCCTTTCCTGCCTGCACGAATACGATCTTCTCGATGCGGCCCCGGTGTCTGCCTGCATTGATCCGGCGGAGCAGCTCGTGGCGCATCATGTTCAGCTCGCTCAGCCAGGCCGCGCTCACGACCTCGACGAACAGCGTTCGTCCACTCACCCGTGTACCGACGGTCACGCGCGCGATGTGCGGGCCGACGAGCTTCTCCCAGTCGAGAGCCACGCCGGCACGCTCGACCCGCTCCGCGACGCCGAGTCGGTCGAGGAGCCCGCC
Organism: uncultured Gemmatimonadales bacterium; assembly: GCA_947259585.1. Classification (GTDB taxonomy): domain Bacteria; phylum Gemmatimonadota; class Gemmatimonadetes; order Palauibacterales; family Palauibacteraceae. The sequence continues at coordinate 21,460 of CAMYMV010000010.1, forward strand.
TACGAGATCACCCACCGGCTCGGGTCGCTCGCCCCGCTTGCGCTCGAGGCGCTCCGCGCGTGATTCCACCTGGCTACCGCTCACCAGCTCCGTCCTCGGCTCACCGCTCGAGCCGTCCGCCGCCGATGCTCCATTCCTCGAGCCCGCCCCTGAGCGCGATGTCGGCCGGCTTGGGGGCCGTGAGAACGGCCTGGCCGGAGCGGCCATCCTCGAGCAGCGAGAGCAGACTGCCCGAGCGCTCCCGGTCCAGCTCGGCGAACACGTCGTCGAGCAGGTAGACGGGCTCGACGCCCGCGCGGTCGCGCAGAGTGTCCGCCTCGATCAGACGGAGCGCGAGCGCTGCCGTCCGCTGCTGGCCGCCGGAGCCGAACCGCCGGATGGCCCGATCCTCCTCGTCCGCGACCGCAGAGCTCAGATCCAGATCATCCCTGTGGGGGCCTACCAGGGTCCTTCCCTGCTGTCTCTCCCGTTCCTCTGCCGAGGCGAGAGCCTCCCGAAAGCGCGCCTGCCAGGTACTCTCGTCAGCCACCGACGCGGGCGGGCCGACCGATGACCGGTACTCGAGGCGCGCCCCCGGCCCCCCGGAAATCGACTCGTGGTATCTGGAGAATCCGTCGGCCCGCTCCACCGCCCATTCGGCCCGCTCCCTCATCACCGAGGTCCCGGCGTTCACCAGCTCGTCGGTCCAGGGCTGCAGCTCACCGGCGGTTGCAGCGCTTCGCAGCGCGCCGTTTCGCTGAGCCACGGCGACTCGACATCGCTGCAGAGCCGCCAGATACCCCGGCCGGACGAGCGACAGGAGGATGTCCAGGAAGCGCCGGCGAGCAGCGGGAGGGCCGCTCACAAGCTCGACATCCGCCAGGCTGAGGGCCACGACACCGACCGCCCCGAGCGCATCCGAGAGACGCTCGACCTCGACGCCGTTCACCTCGACCTTCTTGCGGCGCGTGCTCTTCTGGTAGGCGGCCGCGATGCTCCGCTCCCCGTCCGGTCCCTCCACCGTGCCTTCGATTCGGAACGTGTCGTCGCCAAGCCTCACCAGTTCGGCATCCGGAGCTCCGCGGAACGAGCGGAAGATGCCGAGATAGTAGATCGCCTCGAGAAGGTTCGTCTTTCCGGAGCCGTTTGGACCGACGATGGCGACTCCGGAAGGCGGGAACTCGCATGCGAGGTCCGCGAAGTTGCGGAAGTGCCTGAGGCGGAGCGCCTTGAGAATGACTCTTTCAGTCGGCGAATCTACCTCTCGTGGCTCGTCGGGATGGTCACTCTGGGACAGCACTTCCGGACTCTTCAAGATATACCGAAAACCCTTGTGCTGCAACGACAATCCCGAGGTTCGGCACGGTCCGACAAACCGGCCCTACCTGCTCTCTGCAACGGGCTCAACGCTTCACGAAATCGCTGACGACAGGCTCCTCGCCACTGTAGTCGTAGAACCCTCTGCCCGTCTTCCTCCCGTGATGGCCCGCGGCATACATGCGGCGCAGAAGGGGTGGCGGGGCGAATCGCTTCTCGCGGTACTCCTCGAACATGATCTCGGTGATCAGGTAGAGCGTATCGTTACCGACGAAGTCGGAGAGGGCGAAGGGGCCCATCGGGTACCCACAGCCCAGCTGCATCGCGGTGTCGATATCCTCGATCGAGCCGATCCCCTCCTGGTAGGCACGGATCGCGTCGAGCATGTACGGCACGAGCAGCCGATTCACGATGAATCCGGAGTTGTCCCGGCACGCGACCGGGGTCTTGCCGAGCGAACGCGCGAACTCCATCGCCGTCTCGAAGGTGTCCTCGGACGTCTCTCCGGCCTGCACGACCTCGACCAGAGCCATGACGGGAACCGGGTTGAAGAAGTGGAGGCCCACGAAGCGATCCGCGCGGCCCGAACTCACCGCCATCTCTGTGATCGTGAGGCTCGAGGTGTTCGACGCGAAGATCGTCCGTTCCGAACACAGTCCGTTCAGACTCCCGAACAACTCCCGCTTCGCTCCGATCTCCTCGATGATCGCCTCGATGATCACGTCGCACTCAGCCAGAGGCTCGAGCTCGATCGTACCGGCGACCCGAGCCAGCGCCTCATCTCTCCCCTCCGCCGTCATCTTCTCCTTCTCCACGGCCCGGTCCAGGCCCCTTCGAATCGCGGTCAGACCGGCCTCGAGCGGAGCCGTCGCGATCTCTCGGACGATCGTCTCGTAGCCGGCTGCCGCGCTCACCTGCGCGATGCCGCTTCCCATGAGACCGGCGCCGGCAACGCCGACCTTCGCTATCTCGGCCACATCCTTCTCCTATCGCCCACGGACATGCTATCGCTACTCAGCGTATAGCCGCTTATGTGCCTCGTTAATAGCTAGTTACGGAGCGTCGTGACCTCGGCGGCGTGACACCCGGAGCGGCATGAAGTTGGCTCAGACGCCGTCCGACCGGCCGGACCTGGATCCGGTGAGCAACCATTCCCGCCACCCGGATCCATCTTTCTCTCCACCGATTTGCCCTTGCTCCAGCCGATCCAGGAGCCCGAGGACCGCGAGCTCGATGCGATCTCTCGCCTTGTGAATGGTCCGGGCCGCGGCCCACGAGGCGACCCCCAGGAAGCCGATCGCCAGAAACGGAGCGATCACGATCGCTGCTCCGGTACCGGCGAGGATCGCGGATCCGACGGCGCCCGCCGTGCCGCTGGCGCCCAGGCCCAGGAGCCAGCCGGTCGCTTGTCCCGCCCGCAGGTTTCGAATGTCGACCGAGAGCGTGACGAGCGACCATCCCTCCTCCAGCCCCTCGACGGCCAGCTGGACGTTCCGTGCCTTCGCCAGGTCGTAACCGTGACCACCCACGTCGAGCGAGCGCTGCATCTGCTTGATCAGGCCCGCCGCAGGCTCCCAAAGCGAGCGACCCGGTTTCTGTCGGACCGGGTGTAGGCTCTCCTTTTCCTCGAGATGCCGTTCGAGCCGCGCCTGAACCTCCGCGGGATCGCCGCGCACCGCGCGGCTGTGCCGAACGACGCCCGGCCCCCAGAGCCGTGCCGGCAGGCCGCCATCGACGGGAAGGGTCGGCAGGAGGGACTCGGCCTGGACTTCGGCCAGGGCCCGCCGAACGTGCCGACGCTCGAGGCCCACCTCCTCGGCGATTCGCACGACCTCGCCGACATCCAGGTCGGTAACGTCCTCTCCCTCGTCGAACTGGAGCTTCGCGGCCCGACGGAAGACTCGCTCGAGCTCGCCCGACGAAACCCGCCTGGCGGGAAGCCCGGACGCTCCGACGTCGGCGGGACTCCCCTCGTCTGGAGGCCTCTCGGCGTCGGCAGGTGCGCCGGCGAACGGGTCGGAGCCCGAGCCGGGATCAGCCATCCGGCTCGGTGCGGGCAGACAGTTTCCCGGCCTTTCGCTCCTCGGCGGGCGCGGTCGTGCCCGACGCCAACCGGCCGCGCGCTTCACGATCGCCCTCGAGCTCGCCTCGAGCGTCGGCATCTTCGAGAGCTGTCGAGCCATCCTCCAGCGTGCCTTCCAGCGCGACGCCTTCCGGGATTCCGGCTGCCGTCTTCATGCTCTGCATGAAGGGCGCGAAGTCCAGAGGAAGCGGGAATAGCGTCGTCGAGTTGTTCTCGGCAGCTATCTCCGCGGCCGTTTGCAGGAAACGCAGCTGAATCGACGCCGGTTGGGTGCTCAGAAGCGCCGCTGCCCTGGTCAACTTGTCGGCGGCCTGCAACTCGCCCTCCGCGTTGATCACCTTGGCTCGCCGCTCTCTCTCGGCCTCCGCCTGCCGGGCGATCATCCGCTTCATCTCCTGGGGAAGATCGACGTCCTTCACCTCGACGGCGGTCACATCGATTCCCCACACGTCCGTTCCCTCGTCGATGATCTGGCGCAGGATCTCATTGAACTTCTCCCGCTCGGCCAGCAACTCGTCCAGCTCGGCCTGGCCGATCACCGAGCGCAGCGTCGTCTGGGCGAGCTGCGAGGTCGCGAACAGGTAGTCCTCGATCTCCAGCACCGCCCTCTGAGCCTTGGACACGCGGAAGTAGAGAACGGCGTTCACCTTCACCGAGACGTTGTCGCGCGTGATGACATCCTGCGGCGGGATGTCCATCGCGATGATCCGAAGGCTGACCCGGACCATCCTCTCGACGCCAAACGGAACGAGGAAGATGAGGCCAGGACCGCGAAGCGGCCGGACTCTCCCCAGCCGGAAGACGACCGCTCGCTCGTACTCCTTCAGAATCCTCAGGCTGGTCGCGAGCGCCGCCGCGCCGCCGATGGCCAACATGGCTAGAAACGGTTCCATTTCAACACCTTTCCTGGTGCGGTCGGGACCGGACACGTCGAGTCCAGCGCAACCGGACACATCGTAAAGCGTATTAGTAAAGTACTTATGCCAACAGGTCTTTCACTGACCGAGTCAAACCTCCACCACGACAGCGATCCCCTGGCCGCCACCGATGCATGCGGAGCCCAACCCCAACCCGCCTCCACGCCGGCGGAGCTCGTGCAGGAGATGGGTGGTGATCCGAGCTCCGCTCGCGGCCAGGGGGTGGGTGAGGGCGATCGCGCCACCGTTGACGTTCACCTTCTCGCGGTCGAGGTCCAGCTCCTTTTCCACCGCTACGTACTGCGGCGCGAACGCCTCGTTCACCTCGACGATCGTCATGTCGTCGAGCGAGAGGCCGGCGCGATCCAGCGCCGCCCGCGAGGCCGGAGCCGGACCTAGCCCCATGATACGCGGCGGCACACCGACTACTGCCCAGGAGACGAGGCGACCTATCGCCTCGAGCCCTTCGGCGCGGGCATACTCGGCATCGGCGATCACCAGCGCCGCCGCCCCATCGCCGATACCGCTCGCGTTTCCGGCCGTGACGAGGCCGTCCTTCTTGAAGTAGGGCCGCAGCTTGGCGAGATCCTCGAGACTCGTGTCCGGACGCATGTGCTCGTCGGCCCGGAACTCGACCTCCCTGCCCTTCACCTGGACCGTCACCGGGACGACCTCGCCCTCGAATCGACCTTCGTCCCAAGCAGCCTTGGCCCGCCCCTGGCTCTGAAGCGCGTACTCATCCGCCTCGAGGCGCGTGACGGCGTACTCCTCAGCCAGGTTCTCCGCCGTCTCGGCCATCGACAAACCGCAGTAGGAGTCCATAAGCGCCTCCCACAGCGTGTCCTCGAAGGGCGCGGCGGGCCCGAGGCGGAGCTTCCCCCAGCGAACGCCCCGGACCACGTGCGGAGCCTGACTCATCGATTCCGTCCCGCCCGTCAGGCAGAGCTGGCTGCCACCGAGGAGGATCGCTTCGGCCCCATCGATCACGGCCTGAAAGCCGGAGCCGCAGAGGCGGTTCAGCGTCGCCGCAGGAACCTCGATCGGCAGGCCCGCCCGGAGACCGACATGGCGGGCCAGGTAGATGGCGTCGGCCGACGTCTGGATCACGTTCCCGAAGAAGACGTCGTCGAAGTCGTCCGAGCGGGCTCCGGAGCGCTCGATCGCCGCGCCGGCGGCAACGACCCCGAGGTCCGTCGCCGTCTGCTCTCTCAGGCTACCGCCAAAGGCACCGAATGGCGTTCGGACGGCCGAGAGGAACACCACGTCCCTTTCACTTCCCATGGTCCCCATGATTCCAAGCCTCTCCGGCTAATCGTCGCGTACTGCAACTCCGGAACGCCGTCGCGGTGGGTGTGGGAGACGGCCGTGGAGCACGAGCCTAAGCCTACACCAAAAACCGGCTTTTGGCACCGCCGGATCGAGACCTGTCTCAGTCCGCCCCGGCTACGTCCTCCGCGATCCACTGGCCCACCTCTTCGGTGGTCCGATCTCCCCCGAGGTCCGGCGTCCTGATCCCGGCATGAAGCGCTCGATCCACCGCTGCTTCGATGCGCTCCGCAGCCTCCGCTGCGCCGTTCTCGCGGGCGAGCATGGCAGCGCTCAGAACGGCCGCCATCGGATTCGCGATACCGCATCCGACGAGGTCGGGGGCGCTGCCATGGACCGGCTCGTACAGGCCACGGCCGATGAGATTCAGGTTCGCCGACGGAGCGAGGCCGAGGCCGCCGACGAGGCCGGCACCGAGGTCTGAGAGGATGTCTCCCAGGAGGTTCTCGGCCACGATCACATCGAAACGTGCAGGGTGGCGCACCAGCTCCATCGCCAGGGCGTCCACGTAGCGCGTCTCCGCCTCCAGCTCCGGATACTCCTCCGCGATCTCCAGGAAGACCCTTCGCCACAAGCCGTAGACATGAGGGACGGCGTTGGCCTTGTCGCCGAGCGTCACGCGACGTCGACCCTCGCGGCGAGCCAGATCGAACGCCGCTCGAACCACGCGGTCAACCCCGTAGCGCGTCGCCAGCGACTCGCTGATCGCCACCTCCTGCGCGGTACCCGGCCGCAGCGATCCTCCAGAGCCCGTATAGAACCCCTCCGTGTTCTCGCGCACGATCGCGATATCGATCGTCTCGCTCCCGGAGAGCCGGAGCGGCGTGAGGTCCGGGCTTCGGAGCCTCACCGGGCGGAGGTTGACGAAGAGGTCGAGGCCAAAGCGAAGGCCTAAAAGGATGTCCCGTGCATGCACCCCATCCGGGACGCGAGAGTCACCCACGGCTCCGACCAGAATCGCCGAGAACTCGTCGCGGAGCCGGGCGAACGCATCCTCGCCCAGGGTCTCGCCAGTGGCGAGGTAGTGATCGGCGCCGTGCGGAAACGTCTCGAACTCGACGGAGATCCAGCCGGCGGACTCGGCTGCCTCCAGGACCCTACGTGCCTCCCGAACCACCTCGGGCCCGATGCCATCGCCCGGCAGAAGGGCGATTCGGATCACGCGCTCGAGGTGCTCGCCGCAGAGACTCCTTTGCCGCATCTGGGACAGAACGCCCACCCGGCGTTCATCTCCTCGCCACACGCCGGGCAACACGGCCGATCCTGGTCCGCACCGCAGAACACGCAAAAGCGCAGATCGGGTCGAGGCGGAAGCTCGCGGCTGCACTTCCAGCACGCCGCGTCTGCCGGCAGGCCTTCGTCCGGCGTATCCGCAGGGTCGGCGGCCGGCAGACCCGAGAACGTCGAGGTCTCGGCTGCGCCTCCGGGCGTCTCGTCGGCCGACTCGGATTCCGGGACATCGAAGACGGTGCTCAGATCCGACTGAATCTCCAGCTGGGCAGCCGAGAAGTTCTTGAGAAAGCCGAGCCCGGGCTCCGGTGAATCCGCCTCGTTCCTCACGGCGGAGCGCAGCTCGTTCTCCTTCGGAAGCAGGTATCGGTCGGCGGAGAGTAGCTGCAGCATCTCGATATCGTACTCCGCCTTGGTGGCGTAGCCGACCGAGCTGCGGCAGATATGGTAAGGGAGCAGGGTTCGATGAAGCTCGGCGACCGAGATCGACGCATCTCCGGCACGACCCGCTTCATCCAGTCGACGGGCCAGCAGCGCCGCCAGAGCTTCCACGCTCATCGTCCGATCCTCAGGGCACCGGCCTTCTCGGAGCCGCGGATGAAGGCCTCCGGATCATCGTCCGGGATGGGTATTCCGGTCGTGCGGTGTATGATGCTCGCGGCCGCCCGCATGAACTGGTCCATCGACATCGTGGGATCCGGACCGTCGTCTCGCAACGCCCGAACGATCTCCTCCCAATCGCCGCTGTAAACGCGACCGTCTTTCGCGTGCACGACGTGCGGAGGCTGGCCGGGCAGCCCGAAGAGATCCAGCTGGCCGGGCGCGAACGTGTGCTCGGTCCTGGCCTCGAGAGCCGCCAGCAACCGATCCTCAGGAGTCGGCTCCACGGTGAGCTCCGCGAGGCGCGAGAGGTACGGGTCGAGAAGCGGCGAGTCTTCCGGCACCAGGCGATAGCTCCGCAGCAACTCGATTGTCCGCCACAAGGCGAGCGCATCCCAGAACTCCGCCGGCGGGACCTGCTCTAGTGTCGTGAGCGCTCGCTCCAGCTCTCCGCTCTCGTACAGCACCGTGCCGAGGAAGACCCTCGCTTCGTGCTGCCCCGCGTCCTCGTCGAGCGCTCGTTCCAGATAAGGCCGTGCTTCCTCCGGTCGACCGAGGTTGTAGAGCGTATAGGCGATCTCCGCCGCGGCATCGGCCGGACCTCCGTTCCGCAGGCTCCGCTCGAAGAACGAGAGCGCCCGCTCGTAAAGACCCTCCCGGTAGAGTGCCCGGCCGATCGCCAGCGAGAGCTCGGCCTCGGCGTCGCTGCCCACGATCATGGCACGGTCGAACACGGCGAACGCCCGCGCCCGATCCAACTTGAGGAGGGCTTCGCCGAGACCGATCAGCGCGTCCTCGTGATCCGGATCGATCTCCAACACCTGGTCGAACGCTCGACGGGCCCAGACGTACTCCTCGCACGCCAGCTCGGCATACGCCAGCGAGACTCGAAGGGCGACGCTCTCCGGGTGATCCGAGATCCCTTGACGCAGAAGGCGACGAGCGCTCTCCCACTCTCCGCGCTCGTACAGCTGCTGTGCCTCCCGATCGTACCGTTCGCTACTCCAGACTTCCCCGTTCACGCTGGTCGCTTCCTCCCCTTCAGGCTTCGACCGCCCGTCTCCTCTTCGGCCGGGCTCCCCGTGTCGCCGCCCGTCTCGACGGCGGGATGGTGCAGCTCCAGCAGCGTCACGCGCCTGTCGGCCACCTCACGGACTTCGAGCTCGACCTCGCCGAGCGGGACGCGCTCACCCTCCTTCGGGATACGTCCCAGGGTGCCGATCACGTAGCCGGCAACCGTGTCATACTCCTCGTCGAGCGCCGGCAGATCGAGCTCCTCCACGAGGTCCGACAGCGACATGCCGCCGTCCACCTCGACCCGCCCGCCGGGCTTTACGGCGATGTCTGGCTGCTCGGCAACATCGTGCTCGTCGTAGATATCGCCCACGATCTCCTCGAGCAGGTCCTCCAGGGTCACGATGCCGTCGGTGCCGCCAAACTCATCGACCACGACTGCCAGGTGCACCTTCTGCCGTCGCATCTCGGCCAGCAGATCGTCCACGTGCTTGCTCTCCGGCACGTAGAAGGGAGCGCGCGCCTCAACGACCGCCCTGAAACTGGACCAGTCGTCTCTCAAGAACCAGCGGAGAAGATCCTTGACGATGAGCACGCCCACGATCTTGTCGATCGAGTCCTCGTACACCGGGAATCGAGAGTGGCCGGTCCGAGCCGCCACCTCGAGCACCTCCTCGAGGGTGGCATCGGCGGGCACGGCCTGAATGTCGGGACGCGGAGTCATCACCTCTCGAGCCACGGTATGGGTGAGCTCGAACACACCGTGGATCATCGCCTCTTCGTCCTGCTCGACGGCTCCCTCGCGCATGCTGTCCTGCAGCAGGATCTGTATCTCATCGGGGCTGTGTACGGTGTGGTACGCGTCGACGCTGGGCATGCCAAGCATCCGCAAGAGGAGGTTCGACGATCCGTTGATCACCCAGAGGCCCGGTCGGATCAAGGCATTGAACAGCCTGAGTCCCGGCGCGGTCAGCCTGGCTACCTTCACCGGCCGGATGATCGCGACCATCTTGGGGACCTGTTCGCCCAGAACGACGTGAAGGAAGGTGATCAGCGAGAAGGCGATTACGATCGCCGCGGTGTGGGAGGCAATCAAGCTCCAGGGGCTCGGCCATCCGACGAACACCCGCTTCAAGGTGTCCGCGATCGCCACTTCCCCGACCCAGCCGAGACCCAGCGAGGCGAGCGTGATGCCCAGTTGGGCGCCGGAAACCGAGCGATCGATGCTCTCCTGCGCGTTCTGAACGACGCGGGCCAGACGGTCGCCGCGGTCGACAAGCTCCTTGATTCGTGATCGGCGAGCGCTGACGAGGGCGAACTCGACGGCGACGAAGTAAGCGTTCGCGGCGACCAACGCGACCACCGCCGCCAGCTTCAGAAGGAGGTCAGCGTCCATTCGGATCGGGGTGCACCCGGGCCCGCCCGGCAGCCTGCGGAAAGCGACGGGCGATCATGGTCGAGGCCGACGGGATTTGCCGGCGGCCCTGGGTTATCGGGACAGGACTCAGGCTGCGTTTACCTCGTCTCGCTCGCCTTCGATATCGGAACTCTCTTCCTCGGCGACCTCGGGCGTGTCGGCGCCGCCGTGCCGCTTGGGCGGCATGCAGTACCGTTGCCCGATCTTCTGCAGCTCGCTGAGATCGATCTTGCTGAGGTCTGGATAACGCTCCGCCAGGTAACCCACGGTATCGGCGAGCCACTCCTCCCGCTGGTCGAACTCGGCTTCGAGCACGCCGCAGCGGCGAATGTGGCTGAATAGTTCATCTCTGGCTCTTTCGAGCGAACTCGGGCTGTAGCTGTTCGTTCCCAACGGCTCACCTCCGTAATCGGTTTCGGCCACCCACGCTATTCAGGCAACGCGGGGCCTGCATTCTCGGGCTTCTTCAAGTCGCGCGAGCGCGCACACACATACTATTCGGGCGATCCGCTTCCCGCAAAACAGCTTACGCTTCACCCCCGGAGCTCAACCGCAGCCCGTGAAGCCGTCGGTCTCTCGAGGCTTGAAAGACGCTCCAGAGCTGGGGAAGCGCGCGGAACCGGCTGCGGCGGAATCGGCGCGTGTAATCCGGCTCCATTGTGAGCTCATCGACCTGCCGCACGTGCGGCCACACCGACATCAACAGCTCCGCGTTCGCCGCCCATCCCTCATGCTTCAGCAACCGGCCGTCGCTCGTTCGGCCCAGCGCCCGCTTGAGGACGAACAGCCGGTATAGGCGATAGCCGCGGAATGGGTCCGACACCTCGGGTGGAGTCGGCAGCGAACGGGCGAGCACGCCCGAGGCCCTGCGCGCGATTCGAACGGAGGGCGGGCATGCGTCATCCCGATCGCTCGAGGCGGTGACGAGATCGATCCCGCCCTCGAAGCGCTTCAACATCTCGGGGATCGCCTCCGGTGGATCGGTGAAGTCACCCTGCATGCAGATGAAGGCATCCCGCTTCGGGTACGCCGAACGCTTCACGGCCTCCCGGAGCAACCGCTCGACGGAGGCCGAGTAGCCGGTCCTACGTGGCTGCTTGAGGACGGTCAGTGGGAGAACACGCCTGTAGGGCTCCAGAACCTCCGACGTCCCATCCGTAGAGGCATCGTCCACGACGAGCATCTCGAAGTCCCGCTCCAGCTCGGTGAGGATCTCCCGGACCCGCCACAGCATGAGACCCAGCGTGCGCCGTTCATTGAACGCGGGCACTCCGACGTAGATCACGAGCTCGTGCCTCCTATCTCGGCGTCAGGAGCGCCGCGGGCAGGATCATCTCCTCAGGGCTGATGCCGCCGTGCAGGAAGCTGTCCCGATAGCGCTGCTGGTACTCGCGGAGCTTCGTCGGATAGACGAAGAAGTAGTCGTCACGGCAAACGAGATAGTTCGTCTTGATCCCGCCGGGCGGCAAACGGAGAGCGTCGGCTTCGCTCTTGGACAGGACGGCCGAGGGGTTCTCCACCCTGAGATCATCCCCGAACTTGTACCGCAGGTTGGCGGAAGCGTCGCGCTTCGCGTAGACGGTGGCGGGCCGGTGGCAGTGCAGCGAGCCGTGATCCGTCGTGAACAGCACCTTGACGCCCTGCCGGGCCGCCTGCCTGAGCGCCTCGAAAGCGGCCGAGCGCTCGAACCAGGTAACCGTGAGGCGGCGCAGCGCGCTCGCGTCTCGCGCGATCTCCCACAGGAGCTTCGATTCGCTTCGGCCGTGGGTCAACAGGTCCACGAACCCGAAGACCAGAGCGGTCACCGAGGCCCCGGACAGGTAGCCATTCAGCCGGCCGAGCATCGCCCCGCCCTCTTCGCTCGAAAAGATCTTCTCGTAGTGCGTGCGCACGGGAGCGCCGATCAGCTCCTCGAGGTGGTTCTGCAGCAGCTCATCCTCGAACCAGTTGTAGCCGGATTCCTCACCGCCGCCCCACCAGGTCTCGTGCCGCTCCGCGAGCTCGTCCGGGAAGAGGCCGCTGAAGATCGCGTTTCGCGAAAAGGGGGTGGCCGTGGGAAGAAGGGATGAATAGAGCGCCTCCTCGACCTCGAAGTACTCGCTGATCTGAGGCACGATCGCCCGCCACTGATCCAACCTCATGCAGTCCATGATCACGAGGAGCGCGGACTCGTCCTCGAGGACGGGAAGCAGGAACCGGGACAGGACGTCCACGGAAAGCGACGGCCCTCGCTCGCCACCGGCGTGGACCCACTCCTCGTATTGGTCGACGACGAGATCACAGTAGCCGCGCCGCACATCCGTCATCAGCGAGTCCAGGATCTCCTTCAGACCTCGCTCGTTCGATTCCTCCAGTCGCAGCTCCCAATCCACCATCTCGGAGTAGAGCTCCGCCCACTCCTTCCAACTGCCCGCGTGCGAGACCTTCTCGCGCAACTCGCCAAACCGCCGGGAGAAGTCGCGTGAGATCTGCTCGTGCCGGATAGCCGGCCCCGCCAGCAGGCGGGTCACGACCGAAAGCACCTGGCGGGGACTCGTGGGCTTCACGATGTAGTCGTCCGCCCGCTGGCCGATCGCCTCGTGCATCGTCGAGTCGGCTTCGCTCTTCGTGACCATCACCACGGGCAGGCGGGGAGCGCGCCGTCTGAGCTCCTTGAGGACGTCGATCCCCCTCAGCCCGGGCATCTGCTCGTCAAGGAGGACCAGATCGTAGGATTCCGTCCGAAGGAGCTCGAGGGCATCGTTGCCGTTCATGATGGGGTCGACGACGTACCCCTCGTTGCGGAGAAGCATGAGATGCGGCTTGAGAAGGTCGGCCTCGTCATCGACCCAGAGTATCCGGTCGGGCCGCGCCCCGGCTCCCTTTACCGGCCCGACGCGGCGTGCCGCCGAGCTGGAGGGACGAGCGCGGTCTTCTACTGCCATTCGATCTCTTCTCTCGGTTCGTGATCCAGATTCCGGACAAGTCCTCCGACTGCGGCGGTCGCAACCGGGGGGACGGTGCTTGCACGGTCCGGTACCCGCACGCCGCGATCGGGGATCCCAACTCCCCCAGAATACGGTAGAATCATCGGGAACTTCCTGCACGGGCTCGGGGAGAAGGACCCGGAGCACGAGTCGCCCAACCAAGGATAACGATGACGTCTGCGCCCGCCGGCACCGCCGTCGAGGACGCCTCCGAGGACACCTCGCACGACGGGATCGATTCCGGACAAGGAACCCGGAATGGCACCGGTCTCGCCGCAATCCGTCCTCGAATCCTCTCCAGGTATCTTCTCAAGCTGCTTATCGGCCCCTTTGCCTTCGCGACCGTGCTCCTCACCACGCTGATGCTCCTCAATGAAATCGTGAAGCGCTTCGCCGACCTCATCGGAAAGGGGCTTCACTGGACGGTGATCGCACAGGTCTTTGTGCTCTCGATCCCCTTCATCCTCGCGATGACGCTCCCCATGGCGGTGCTCGTAGCCGTCTTATACACGTTCAACCGGCTCGCCTCGGACAACGAGATCTCCGCCATGAAGGCGAGCGGTGTGAGCATGGCCCGGCTCCTGCTGCCGGTCTGCCTGGCGGCCGTGATCCTGGCGGGCTTCATGGTGTGGCTGAACAACAGCCTGCTTCCGGAGTCCAACCACCGGCTCCAGGTGCTGCTGACGAGCATCTCCAGGAAGAAGCCGACGTTCGTGCTTCGCGAGCGAACGATCAACGAGGTCATCGCTGGTCGGTTGTTCTTGCGCGTGGCCCGCATCGATCGAGACCGAAGCGCCCTGGGCGATGTCGCTCTGTACGACTGGCGGGACCGAGAGCGCCCGCGGCTGATCTACGCCGACAGCGGTTCCATGGCGTACAACCCCAGCCAGACCGACCTCTATCTGACCCTGTTCTCCGGCGTGACCCACGAGCGAGAGCAGGACAAGGATGAAGAGTACCAGCGGCTCTACTTCGACGAGCTGATCATGCGCATCTCCGATGTCTCCAACGAGCTGGAGCTGGATGACGTGGGCCGCAGCGATCGTGAGATGTCTGTCGCGCAGATGCGGCTCGAGGCACAGTCAGGCGTGCAGATCGCCGATACGGCGGCTGAGCTGAGCGCCCAGTACACGGCCGCGCTCGTCGAAGTGCTGCTCGGCGCCCGCAGCCCGCCCGAGCTGATCGGCCTCGCCGCCGAGGACACCGTGGGCGCCGACCGAACGGAGGGATCTCAAGCCCTCCAGCGAGCGACGCGGTTCGTGACCGCGGAGGATCCGGTCCGGCAGTACGAGGTCTATCAGACCCAGGCCAGAACCGGATTCGAGAGACAGAACCGTTTCCTCGTCGAGATCAACAAGAAGTTCTCGATCCCGGCCGCCTGTATCGTATTCGTCTTGATCGGCGCGCCCTTCGCCGTCCGGCACCCTCGAGGCGGAATGGGCATGGTCGTGGCCGTGAGCTTCGCGGTATTCTGCGCCTACTACATCTCGATGATCGGTGGCGAGGAGCTGGCCGACCGCTTGATTCTCTCGCCGTTCTGGGCCATGTGGGCGCCCAACGTGCTCTTCGCGGCGGCGGGCCTGATCACCCTGTGGCGCGCCGTTCACCTGGAGCGATAGATGTTCAACTCGCTCAGGATTCTCGACCGCTACGTGATGACTCAGTTCCTGCGCATTTTCGCCGCGTGCGTCCTCGGCGTGCCACTGCTGTTCATCGTCATCGACCTGGTCGACAATCTGGATGTCTACCTCGGACGAGGCCTCAGCCGACCCGACGTGCTCCTCCACTACGTCTACGAGTTCCCCAACCAGACGCTTCTCGCCTTTCCCCTCGCCTCCTTCCTGGCCGCGGTCTTCACCGTGTCCACCCTGTCGCGGCACTTCGAGGTGACGGCGGCGAAGGCCAGCGGCATCAGCTTCTATCGAGTCACGCTGCCCCTGGTCGCGCTTTCGCTGCTGATCAGCTTCGCGGCGCTCGGCCTCACCGAGATCGTGCCGATCACGACCCGGCGCGCGGCCGAGGTCATCGGGGAACACCAGTCCAGGGCCGACAATGTGCGCCGCAACTTCGTGTTTAGGGGAAACGACGGCCTGGTTTACCGCGTCCGCAATCTCGACGCGCAGAGCGGCCAGCTCACCGACCTGGAGATCAGCCGCGAGGGAACCGGATTCGGCTATCCGACCTTCGTGGTCACCTCCAAACAGGCGGTGTGGGATACGGCCAGAGCGGCCTGGCGGCTGGGTGAGGGCCGGCTGCGCTTCTTTGGCGGGCCGGCACCGGACCGGAGCTTCAGCTTCGCGGAGCTCTGGCAGGTGGACTTCCGGGAACGGCCTCAGGAGCTTCTGGCCGACCCGAAGGACCCGGCCGAGATGCGCTACAGGGAGCTCGGGCTTTTCATCGACGCGATTCAAAGATCGGGGGGCACCGCCCGCGAGCTCATCGTCGAGCGCGCGCTGAAGATCTCGTACCCGTTCACCTGCTTTATCATCGTCCTCTTCGGTGTGCCTCTCGCCCACTCGACGCGCCGAGGCGGGACGCCGGTGTCGTTGGGCATCGCGCTGGGAACGACCATCCTCTTCCTGATGGCGGTTCGTATCGCCCAGGCCCTTGGAGCCGGCGGGGTCGTGCAACCCGTCTTGGCGGCCTGGCTCCCGAACTTCCTCTTCCTCGGCGGCGGCGTGATTCTCCTGAGTCGAGTGCGCACCTAGCCGTGACGACCGAGGACTCGGCAGCGCTCGAGATCGCGGCCGGTGCCGCCCTGGCGGGTGGGCGGGCGGCCGGTGCCTACTACGGAAGCGACGATCTCGGCGTCCGCGACAAGAGCGCCGGCGGCGATGCCGTGGCTGCTGCGGACTCGGCCGACGATCCCGTGACGCTCGCGGACCACGCTGCCAACGACGCGATTCTCGATTACCTCCGCGAGCGTACGGCGGAACCGGTGCTCAGCGAGGAGTCGAGGCCGCCGGACGCGGTGTCGGACGCGAAGCGTCTCTGGATCGTCGATCCGCTGGACGGCACCAAGGAGTTCATCGCCCGCAACGGAGAGTTCAGCGTGATGGTCGGCCTCGCCGAGCAGGGATCGGCTCTTCTCGGCGCGGTCTATCAGCCGGCGATCGGGCGGCTCTACCTGGGCGACGTGGACCGAGGGGCGTGGCTCGTGCAGGATCCCGGCACGGCGAGCGAAACGCGCTCGACCATGCGGATCTCGGGCTCTTCCGGCCAACCTCTGCGCCTCATCCGGTCGCGCTCGCACCCGGATCCGGCGCTGGCCGACCTGGAGTCGCGGCTCGCTCCCCTGGAGGTCGTGATCTCGGGCTCCGTGGGCATAAAATGTGCGCGGATCGCGCGCGACGAGGCCGATCTCTACGTGCACCCGGTCCCGTTCCTGAAGGAGTGGGACACGTGCGCTCCCGAGGCGGTACTCCGGGGCGCCGGCGGGCTCGTCACCGACTGTTCGGGCTCACCGCTTCGGTACGGGAAGCCCGAGCCCGTGCAGCCGCGAGGCATCTTCTGCGGCCGGCGGGACATCCATGACCGAGTGGCGCCGATCGTGCGAGAAATAGCGCGACACCTCACCGAGGCCTGAACAGGGCGACTCGAGACAAGGCAGGATCGAAGTGAGCGAACGTATACGAGAAGGGTCGAAGAACGTCTTCTGGCAGGTGGGCACGGTCTCGCGGGAGGACCGGGAAGCCCGACGCGGCCACCGCGGATGCGTGCTCTGGTTCACGGGGCTGTCCGCGAGCGGCAAGAGCACGCTCGCCTCTCACGTCGAGCAGCGTCTGTTCGACGAGGGCTACTTCACGTACGTGTTGGATGGCGACAACGTGCGACACGGCCTCTGCACGGACCTCGGCTTCAGCCATGAAGATCGGACCGAGAACATCCGGCGCGTGGGGGAGGTCGCGAAGCTCTTCGCGGAGGCCGGCGCGATCGTCGCGACCGCCTTCATCTCCCCGTACCGCACGGACCGGGATCATGTCCGCGAACTCATGAGCCGGGACGGCGACTTCGTGGAGGTCTTCGTGTCCTGCCCGCTGGAGGTTTGCGAGGATCGTGACCCGAAGGGCCTGTACGAGCGGGCCCGCGCCGGCGAGATCCGGGATTTCACCGGAATCGACGCCCCGTACGAGCAGCCGGAGGCGGCCGAGCTGGTCGTGGAAACGCAGGACCGGGAGATCTCTGAGTGCGTCGAGCAGATCATCGCCTACCTGAGGCAGCACGGATACGTCGAGGCGACGGTCTCGCGCGCCTCTTCCCTCCCGTGAGCCCTCCGAAGGGATCCGGCCCCGACGTGAGGGCGGCCGATCTCATAGCGCCGTACGGCGGACGGCTCGTCGATCGGGTCGTCGACCCCGCGGCGGCGGACCTTCTGCGATCGGAAGCGGCCCGGTTGCCGACCGTGCAGCTGTCCTCTCGCGTCGCGACCGATCTCTACCTGCTGGCGGTCGGCGCGCTCTCGCCGCTCGAGGGCTTCATGGACCGCGAGCAGTACGAGCGGGTCCTCGACGACATGAGCCTTCCGACCGGCTTGCCGTGGTCGATTCCGGTGGTCCTTCCCGCACGGAGCGAGGAGGTGGATCGTCTCCGCCCCGGTGAGCGGGCGGCGCTTCTGGCCCAAGACGGACCGGTCGCCGTGCTCGACGTGACGGAAGTCTACCGCCGGGATCTGAAGCGGGAGTGCCTGGCGGTGTACGGGACGGAAGACAGCGCGCATCCGGGCGTGGCGGCCCTCGAGCGACTAGGCGACCAGTACGTCGCCGGGGCGATCCATTACATGGGCGGCGATGCGGTCGCCGAGGGCGTGGCGGACGACGAGGCGCTCACCCCGGCGGAGACGCGGGCGTGCTTCCTCGAGCTGGGTTGGCGCTCGGTGGTCGCGTTTCAGACGCGCAACCCCATCCACCGGGCCCACGAGTACCTTCAGAAGTGCGCGCTGGAGATGGTCGATGGCCTCCTCGTCCACCCCGTCGTCGGCGAGACGAAGGCGGACGACCTGCCCGCCGATCTCCGCATGACGTGCTATCGCGTTCTGCTGGAGAAGTACTTCCCCCGGGACCGGGTGCTGCTCTCCGCCCTTCCACTCGCGATGCGGTACGCCGGCCCCAAGGAAGCCGTGTTTCACGCCATCATCCGCCGGAACTTCGGGTGCACACACATGATCGTCGGGCGGGACCATGCCGGAGTGGGCGACTACTACGACACGTACGATGCCCAGCGCATCTTCGACCAAATCGACCCGGACGAGCTCGGGATCCGGCCGTTGAACTTCGAGCACGCCTTCTGGTGCCGATTGACGGAGCAGATGGCGACGGCGAAGACCTCACCATCCTCGCCGGACGAGCGGGTCTTCCTGTCGGGTACGCGAGTGCGGGAGATGTTGGCGCGGGGAGAGCGGCCGCCGGTGGAGTTTACCCGCCCGGAGGTGGCAGACGTGCTGATCGCGGCCCACCGGCACGCATAGCGGAGCGCCGCGGCGCTCGGGGAGTTGCCCTCGGACGCACCGTCAGAGAGGCGTTTTACGCTCTCTCCGAGTACCAGCGAACGAATCGCTTTATGCCCTCCTCTATGCCCACGCGGGGATCGTAGCCGAGAAGACGACGAGCCTTCGAGATGTCGGCAAAGGTCCGCTCCACATCTCCGGGCTGCGGAGGGAGCCGTTCGATCTCGGGCGTGACGCCCAGCTCATCAGCGATCAGGCCGATGAGACGAGACAGCTCGACGGCCTCGCTCTCCCCCAGATTCACGATCTCGTAGGCATCGGGCACCGCCTCCAGATACCGAATCGCCCCCTCGATCCCCTGGACGATGTCATCCACGTACGTGTAGTCCCGACTCGTCTCACCCGCGCCGTACTGCTGGATGGGCCTGCCCTCGCTCAGGAGTCGCGTGAAGCGATGGATGGCCAGGTCGGGCCGCTGGCGTGGGCCGTATACCGTGAAGAACCGCAACGCCACGACGCCCGTCCCGAAGAGATGGTGGTACGCGTGACAGAGTAGCTCACCCTGCCGCTTCGTCGCCGCGTAGGGAGAGATCGGGCGGGCGGCCGGGTCATCCTCGGAGAAGGGCACCTCGGAGCTGTTCCCGTAGACGGAGGAGGAGGAGCCGAACACGAAGCGCCCCACCTCCATCTCGCGGGCGTACTCGAGAAGCACCTGCGTACCACGAACGTTCATATCCTGATAGAGAAGGGGCCGCTCGATCGACGGCCTGACTCCCGGCCGTGCCGCGAGGTGCACGATGCAATCGACCGGATCCGGGATCGCCTGGCGAAGCAGGCCCTCGTCCCTGATGTCGCCCTCGATGAGGTGGAACTCCGGCCGCTCCAGAGCGCGTAACAGGTTCCTCCGCTTGACCGCCGGGTCGTAGAAATCGTCGAAGCAGTCCAGCCCGAGAACCGTCGCGCCTCCCTCCAGGAGCCGGTCGACGAGCTGGCTCCCGATGAACCCCGCCGCGCCCGTAACCAGAATCCGCATCGTCAGCCTCGAGCCTGGCCGGAGGTCTCGTCAGCCGAAACCGGGCCCGGGCTGCTCTCTCCGGTGGTTCGGGAGCCCGAGAGCGCCCGCAAGTCTGCATCAACCATCATGTGGATCAGCTCCTCGAAGCCGATCTCGGGCCTCCAACCGAGGTCGTGCCGAGCCTTGGATGAGTCGGCGCAGAGTTGCTCGACTTCGGCCGGCCGGAGCAGGGTCGGATCCTCGATGACGTGATCGCGCCAGTCCAGGTCGAGGCGCGAGAACGCCGCCTCCACGAGATCACCCACCGAGTGGGTCTCACCTGTGCCGATGACGTAATCTTCGGGGCGATCCCGCTTGAGCATCAACCACATCGCCTTCACGTGGTCCCCCGCGAAACCCCAGTCTCGCCTCGCATTCAGGTTGCCCAGCCGGAGCTCGGAGGCGAGCCCCAGGCTGATCGCTGCAGCGGCGCGCGTCACCTTTCGCGTGACGAACTCGAGGCCGCGACGCGGACTCTCGTGATTGAAGAGGATGCCGCTCACGGCGAACAGGTCGTAGCTCTCACGGTAGTTCACCGTGATGAAGTGCCCGTAGACCTTCGCCACTCCGTAGGGACTTCGCGGATAGAATGGAGTCGTCTCATCCTGAGGCGACTTCGAGACCTTGCCGAACATCTCCGACGACGATGCCTGGTAGAACCTGATGGAGGCGTCGACGTGGCGAATCGCTTCGAGCACGCGAGTGACGCCGAGGGCGGTGAACTCGCCGGTGAGCAGCGGCTGCTTCCAGGAGGTCGGCACGAACGACTGGGCGGCGAGATTATAGACCTCCTGCGGCCGGACCTCCTCGAGCGTGCTGACGATCGAGAGCTGATCCAGCAGGTCCGCCTGATGGAGCGTAATGCGATCCGTGAGATGCTGGATTCGCTCGAACCGGTCGGACGAGGAGCGACGGACCATGCCGTGCACCTCGTATCCTTCCTGGAGAAGCAGCTCCGCCAGATAGGAGCCATCCTGACCGGTGATACCGGTGATGAGGGCAATCATCGGGTTGTTCGCCTCCCGTCGACGTGTCGATCCGGACCCGGAAATCTCGTGTGCGCGAGCGCGGCTTGCACTGCAAGGATACTGCCCTTGCAGCATTATGCGCATCCTGCGGCCGGCCGCAATACGGAGATGGACGGTAACTCATTATCTGATGTGGGTTTGCGGATGCCAACCGGCTGGTCCGGTCCTTGCGCGCCCTGAAGGCAGATGAAAACCGGGATTTTCGGCGAGAACGATGTCGCCCCGGATGGGGCGGCGCGAGACGAGACGACCGGATCCGAGGCCGATGAGAACGGGAGACCGGGAGAGCCGGATGCGCCCTCTCCAACGAACTCACCGGGCGCGGAGCCTATCTCGTCCGAGGACGCGTGCGTCGACCGGCCCGAGCTGCCGGGCGAGGTTCTCGCGCTCCTTACCGAGATCGGCCGCGCCCTGCAGCGGGAGGCCATGTATCCGGCCAACCACCCTGCCCTCAAAGGCTCCGCGGCAAAGCTCGGCGAGTTCATAGCCCCGGCTCTGGATGGCCGGGACGAGATCTCGATCAACGTCGGGCGATCTCAGCTCAGCGTGGATGGAGCGGAGACGAACCCGGAAAACCAGATCCTCGCGCCCCTCGCCGATAAGCTGCACCGCCACCAAGTCTCGGCGATAAGCCTCCGGAGGGCCGTGGAGACGGAAGAGATCTCGGCGCTGCTCGCAGCCCTGAACTCGGATCCGGAAGACGCCTCCACGCCGCTCAGGGATCAGGCATGGCGCCACATACGGATCGCGTTCTTCCCGTACGAAAAGCTCCGTCTCGATACCGAGGCGACCACGGATCTTGGGGCCGGAGAGCAGACCAACGTGTGGCTGGCCTTTGCGCAGGCCGCACTCGACGACGAGTCGATCGAGCTCGAGAACTCGATGGATACGGATCGCGTAGTGGAGCGCATCTCGGAGCTCTCCTCGGACCAAGCGTACTGCCGGCGAGTAGCCGAGCGTCTTCTGGCCGTCGAGCAGGCGGTCGCGCGCGACCCGGAGAAGGACTCCGTCGTGGGATCTCTGGCCTCGGACGTCGTGAGCACGCTGAATCCGGAGGTCGTGGGACAGCTGCTCGAGCACGCGGGGGGCTCCTCGGCGCGCCGGCAGCTCCTTTCGGCCGGGGCGGGATCCCTTGACGTCGAAGCGGTGCTCAAGCTGATGCGCGAGGCTGGACGGTTCGAGAAGCGCGAGACGCCGGACGCCATGTGGCTGGTCTTCTCGAAACTGGCGCAGCGGTCGAAGCGAGGGGATGCGGGCCAGCAACATCAAGCTTCGGGCCTTGTCCGCGATCAGGTGCTCGAGCTCCTGACTGCCTGGGACACCGACGAGTTCATGCCGGCCGACTACAGCGCGAAGCTGGCGGCGGTCGCAAGGGCAACGAGCGCAGCAGCGGCGAGGAAGGACCCGGGTTCACGCACCGCGATCGGGCCTCTGCGAGTCCTTCAGATGGCCATCGAGACGCAGCAGCCGGGCGCTGCGATTCGTAGCTCATTCGACCTGCTGGTCCGGGATGACGCGTTGGGTGCGGTTCTGGACGTTGTCGATGAGGCGGACGCCGACAATCCGGCGGCACGACAGCTCGAAGAGCTTATCGTGGAACCGGAGATTCTCTCCTCCATGCTCTCAGGGCAAACTCCTGATTTCGCGCTCGTCGACCGCATTCTCGGCGCGATAGGCGTCCTAGCCGGGCCAGCTCTGCTCGACGCGATCGCCGAGGTCGAGTCGCGGGCTGAGCGGGGCCGACTGTTTCAGCGTCTCGTCGGACTGGGGCCGGGCATCGGCCAGGAGGTCGTGTCTCGATTGTGTGACACGCGCTGGTATGTCCGCCGCAATCTTCTTGCGCTCTTGGACGATCTCGGCTCGCCGGACGGGTTCTCCGCGGTCCCTTTTCTGGACGACGAGCACGAAGCGGTGCGCCTGGGCGCGGTCAAGCTCGTGCTCAAGGACCCGGAGGAGCGAGAGCGGGCCATCGAGACGGCCCTGGCCTCGGACGACTCGCGTGCGGTCATCCTGGGGCTGGTCGCGGCCAAGGACGGTTGCCCCCGCCGCTTGGCCGAACGGGTCGCCGATCTGGCGGTGTCCGAAGACCACTCGGATGAGCTACGGCTGCACGCGGTTCGTGCGCTAGCCGGGGTGCGGGGAGACGTCACCCTAGAGGCTTTGATGAAGATCGCGCGGGGCGGGCGCCGCTGGATCTTCATCAAGAGATCGGGCCCACCCACCCCTCTCGAGCTCGAGGCGCTCTCCGCTCTTCGCGCCGATTGGGCGGACAACCCACAGGCGAAGAAAGTGTTGTCGAGTCGGAGAGGGAGGAGGGCATGAGGATGTCGGTGGCGCGATGACGGAAGCGACGAAGTTCGCCGCGGCCGGCGAGGCGACCGAGTTCCTGACCTCGTTGGGCAACCTGCTGTCGGTGGCCGGCTTGTACCCGGGCAGCCACCCCGCGCGACAACGATCCCTCGACCGCTGCTGGAGTCATCTCCAAGTCCTGCTTGAGCGTGAAGAACCCAGTTTCTCGTTCCTGGATGACGTCGTTCTCCACGGGGCGGAGCTGATGCACAACTTCCGTTCCTGGGACCTAGGTCTCCGCCTGTACGAGAGCGGGATCGAACGCATCGAGTTCCGGCGGGGGGTCGATCGAGAGGAGCTCGGGGAACTCGCGGATCATCTCCAGGAGAGGCTCGCGGGCTCGCCAGGCAACTCGATCGAAGAGGAAGAAGACGTCTTCCCGCACATTCGCGTCGGCGGGGTCGCTCTGCGTGCCAGGTCCCGCCAGGAGGGAAACGCGGCGAAGACGGATGCAGAGGTCCCCCTCGATGAGGAGGTTGACGTCGTCAGTTGGATCTACGGACAAACGGCCGAGAGAGATCGGGTTCCGGCCGCAGAGGTGGGTCTCGCCGTTGCCTCGCTTTCCCTGATGCTCGAGGACCTGCACCAGTGGGGCGCCGGGATGATCGCCATCAAGTCGCACGACCAATACACGGCCATCCACTGCGTCAACGTCGCCATTCTCTCCATGACGTTCGCGGAATACCTCCGATTCCTTCCCGACGAGGTCCGAATCATCGGGGAAGCCGGTCTCCTCCACGATATCGGAAAAACCAGGACTCCGGACGAGGTGCTGAATAAGCCGGGCAAGCTGACCGCGGAGGAGAGAGCCGTGATCGAGGAACACACGGTCGATGGGTGCCGGCTCGCGCTGGAGCCCCCGCTGGAGCACTGGTTGGCGGCGACCGTAGCCTACGAGCACCACATGGCGAGCGACGGGAAGGGCTACCCGAGAATGCGCTACGAGCGGGATCCACATCCGGTCAGCCGGTTGGTTCAAATCTGCGACGTGTATGATGCGCTTCGCACGCGCCGGCCTTTCCGCGGACCGGTGAGCGGCGAGGATGCGCTGACGTTCCTGAAGGATCGGGCCGGGAGCCTGCTGCACGAGAGCCTCGCGAAGGAGTTTGTGAAGATGGTCGAGACCTCGGAGTTGGATGTCCCGCTCGTTCTGCCCGAGCCCGGCTTCAGCGACGCCTGCGAGCGCGAGGCCGTGAGAGCCGGGCGGCACAACGACGGCGGCGGCGAGGACTCGAGCTCGACGCAGGACGCTCTCGCAGCTCCCGAGCCCACGGCCGTCATCGATTGGCTGGGGGTCCTCTGAGCGTATCGCGACGTCACGACACTGGCACGGGAAAGCCCCCCACGTTCATTTAGCAAGGTCCCGCTGTCCGCCGATCCGAACCGGACGACACAGCCCCGAATGCCGCGATCCTCGCCCGTTCCCGGATGGGTGCCTCCTGATCTTCCGACGTCGCCGGGCGTCTACCGCTTCCTGGGCGAGACGGGCGAGCCGCTCTACATCGGGAAGAGCGTCAACCTGCGGCGACGCGTACGCGGCTACTTCTACGGCAGCGGCCCGACGGGACGCCTCGCCGACCTGGCTTTTCTGGCGCGTGCCGTCTCCTACCGCCGGACGGGCAGCGACCTCGAGGCTCGCCTCCTGGAGGCGCGAGCGATCCTGAATCACCGCCCGCGCTTCAACCGGGCGATCAAGAACAGATGGCGCGGATGGTACCTGGAGATCGACCAGGGCGTCCCCTTCCCACGACCGCGGGTCGTCCGGGCCATCCGAAGTCCTTCAGCCCGCTACTTCGGCCCCTATGCCGGCCGGTTCGTTCCGCTCGAGATCTCGCGGCTCGTCGAGGATCTCTTCGGGCTGCGCAGCTGCGCCGGCTCGATCCGGCCCGACGTGGACGGCCCCGCCTGCCTCCGCCACGAGATCGGTACGTGCCCGGCTCCCTGCATCGGCGCCGAGGGGGTCAACGACTATCGGAGACGCGTCCGCGACGCGATCGAGCTCCTCACGGACGCCGACCGCGCCCGGCTGCTGCGGTCGCGTCTCGTAGCCGATTCCCGAGGGGCCGACGAAGAACGGGCAGGTCGCGAGCCGTCGGCCGGGCGGCGCCTGGAGTGGTTGGACGAGCTGGAGACCTACCGGAGCGTTCTCGAGCGCCCCTCTCGCCAGCCATCGCTTCTCGCGATCCTGCCGCACCCCGAGCCGGAGCGCAGGGTCTTCCTGCCGGTGGCGTCCGGACGCGTCCTGCCGATGAAAGTCGCCAGCACCGGACCGCGTAGGTGGCGAGACGCCGTCTCGGACGCCTGCTACGCCGTCCGCGTGCGAGAGCTGCGCATGGATTCGACCCTCCAGCCCGACGAGATGGTGATCAGCCTGATCGTCCGCCGGTGGCTGGAGACCGGGGCACCCGATGGAACGGTGTACGACCTGGGCACGATGACCGACGGGGAGGTCCTGCGATCCACGATCGCCGATGGGTGCCAAGCCGCCAGGCTCCGGATCCCTGAGCCCGCTGAGCGGCGCGCGGGCTAAGCGGGGACGGAGGACGGGGCGGCGCGGGCGGCACGCAGCGTCATGAGACGCGGTCGGGCGGTCGGGCAGGACCCGCCTGTTCGGCCGGAAGCAGCGCCCCGACCACGCCAGGCTCGGTCTCCCACGCATCGAACTCCTCTGCATAGCGCAGACCCCAGCGGCGGCCGACCTCGGCCAATCGTGCCTCCAGCCACTCCGGGTGGCCGAACCCGACCCGCTCTTCGTAGAACCGCCCGAGCCCCAGCACCGGATCCAGGTACGGCTCGACGTCCACAACGACGGCGGGAAGGCCCGAGTGGAGCCCACGGTAGGTGAACAAAGGGGTCTCGGCACGGTGAGGCGCCGACGGCTCCACGATCCTCTTGATTCGGGCCAGCGTGATCGCGTCCCGCACGATCCGGCCGCACGCTCGATGGTCGGGATGACGCATGCCGCGGACCCACGCGTCACCCCAGGTGAGAACACCATCCGGACGCACGTCGGCGATCACGGAAGCCACTCGGCGCGCCGCCTCCGGCGTCGCCTCCAGGGCGGCATCCGGGAAGTCCAGAAAGAGGGTTTCCGCGCCGAGCAGCTCACCCGCGGCGCGGCCCTGCTCCGTTCTGAGCCTGGCCACGTCCGAGAGGGAGGCCTCTCCCAACGCGTCGGTCATCTCCCCTCGCGTGAGCCAGAGGATGACGACCCGATCTCCAAGAGCACGCTGGGCCAGGATGGTGCCGGCGGAGCCGAGCTCGTCGTCCGGGTGCGCCAGCGCCACCAACAGGGTGCGCGGATCAGGCACTCACTACCTCGGGCGACGGGCCCACCTCGGCTTCGATCGCCTTGAGCTCTCGGCGCGCCGCAGCGGTGATCAGAACCACCACGATCACCGTGGCCGCAAGGCCCAGCACGCGAAGCGTCGTCGCCCCCCAACTCGCCGCGCCCGTGGCCGCCGAGGCCAGCTCGACGCCGGCCGCACCGATCGAGACGTAGAGCAGCGTTCCTGGCAGCATGGCGATCCACGACGCCAGGACGTACTGGAGGAACGGCACGCCGGTGAGCCCGTACGCGTAGTTCTGCAGGTTGAACGGAAAGGCCGGAGAGAGCCGCGTGAGCGCGACGACCCTCCAACCCTGGTGCTCCACCGCCCGGTCCACCGCCGACAGGCGCTCGTGATCTGATACCCAGCTCTCGACCCTGCCACGCAACAGGTAACGGGCGATCAGGAAGGCGAGCGCGGCACCGATCGTCGAGGCCAGGGAAACCAGCACCGTGCCGACGCCGAGCCCGAACGCCACGCCGGCGCCTATGGTGAGCGGAGCGCCCGGAAGAAAGAGCACCACCCCCAGCACGTAGGCGAGCCCGTAGATAACCGGACCGGCCATCCCGAAGCCGGTGACCCAACTCCGCAGCCAGCCCACCACCGCTTCCGCTCCGGAGCGGTCGCCCTTGTCGGCAGCGTCGGGAACCGGTGGCCGGAGTGCGTTCAGCGACCAATCGTAGTCCGAGAAGCGAACCCCGCTGATGCCCGCGGAGTCGACGGCCGTAGCAACCTCGGGTCCCGCGTAACGTGCTACGAAGAGCGGGATGGTCTCTGCCCTCGGTGCCCAGCCCTCGGCCACGAAGTCGTCGCCGTACCAGTCAAAGTAGCGCGACAGCACGAGCTTCTCTCCCTCGACCCGAGCGTTGTCCGGATCGGAAAGGAAGAGGCGAGTACGCTCTTCCAGCTGCTCCTCGAGGGCATCGCCGTCGAACGCCCAGCCGGGGAGCGGGGCGCAGGACATCGAGGCGCAGTTGAGGGCGAAGTGAATTCTCGGATCGCGGAAGAAGGGACGCAGCAGGTTGTGCTCGATCTCGTCCAGCGTCAGCTCGTGACGGGCCACACGGTGGCGCACGGTGGACCACACCCCGTCGATCTGCCTGATCGAGGTCACCCCGGGATTCCCAAGGATCGATCGGATGGTCAGGGCGTTGTAGGCGTTGATCAGCAGGGCCTCGAGGTGGAATCGGCGGAGGTCGGCGGCGTTCGCTTCGGCCACTTCGGCCAGATAGGCGTCGAGCTCGCCAGCATGATCCTGGAAGTACCGGTAGTCGACTAGACCGTCCTTCGTGCCCTCGGCGAGCAGCCGATCCCAGACGCCGTGGTCGAAGGTCCGCGAGCCACCTTCCAGGGACGACCTCACCTCCTCGGCGACCCGGCCTGTCGCCGGCTCGCTTTCGGGTGCCCCGCACGCCGAGACCCCCAGCACCAGAAGGAGCCGTGCGGCAGCCTTCGAGAGGCCCATCATCCGAATGAAGACCCTTTTGTCCTCGAGCTCACTCTTCCGTCGCCTCCCTGTTTCCGGCCGGTTCGTCCCACGCGGCTCTGCATGGCAGCCGGGCGTCGGTGCGCCCATCCTACGCGGAGCCGCCGGATCTTGAAACACCGCCGCCACGGGCGTTGTTCTGCCCTGCCTCGTCTTGCCGTCGCACCGGGGAGGCGCATTATCTTGCGGCCGACTCCCTGGGTTCCGAGACCGACCACGCCTCCGCGGCGTGCTCCACCCTACTACCGGCCGGTCACCGAATGCCTGACGCGGCAGCGTTTCTCAACGAGCTTGCGGTGGCGGTTCAGAAGCACGCGATGTACCCGGTTGGGCATCCCGCGCTCCGGACCGTGTCGGGAGATCTCGCCTTACGGCTCGAGGAGATCCTCGCTGATGACGCCGCGTTGAAGATAGGCGTCGCCAGGAACCGACTGACTGTGGGCGATCTCGTGACGGAGCCTGGGCGCCCCCTGATCGATTCGCTCGCCGCCCACCTGCACGCTCACCAGATTGCCGCGCTTCACCTCGCGCGCGGCGCGAGCTCCGAAGAGCTGGACGGCATGCTACGAGAGCTTGCCGTGGACGCCGACAGACGGGGACGACCCATCGGTCTGGAGCCGTTGGAGGAGCTGCCTGCCTGGCCCCACATTCGGATCCAGCCCGTCGAATACGAAGCGCTCAAGCTCGGTGAGGGGGCATCCGAGGATGCGGAAGATGAGGCCTTCGAGGCCCCGACGCCCGGCGGGCCGCACGAGACGCCGACTCCTATCACCGAGGAGGCCGCCGAGGAGGTCGATCGGGCCGCCGCGGCGCTGGCGGACGTGGAACTCAGCCCGGAGTTGCTCGAGCTCGTCGGTGAGCTCGACGCGTCGTACGCGGATCCCGAGACCGTCGCCGTGCTCTCCAACATGCTCATTGAGATACCACCCGAGGAGTTGAAACGGATCCTCGACTCTCAGGACGCGGCGTTCACGGCCAATCTGATCAGACAGTCGACCTCTCGTCTGAGCCCGAAGGCGGTCGTCGAGCTTGTCGAAGCCGCCTCGAGCAGCGAGTCGCGTCCGATCGGACCGTGGTTGATGCGCCTGCTGACCAAGCTGGCCTACTACGCCGAATCCGATTCCTCGGGGCAACAGGCGGAGTCGGACGAGACCCTTCGAGCGGTCGTTCACGAGCTGGTCGACGACTGGGAGCTCGAGGACCCCCGCCCAGCGGCCTACCAAAGCGCGCTCGGACATCTAGCAAGAGAGACGGTCAGGTCCGATGAGGGAGCCCGCCCCTTCTTCGGCGATCGCCTGGTCATGATGGGGCTCGAGCTCGAGATGATGGGACGGATGGTCGCCTTCGCCCTCAAAGACTTGCGCGGACAGAACCTCACCGAGCTCATCGGGCTTCTGGAGGCGACATCCGAGGACAGTCAGGTAGGCGAGGTGATGTGGAGACAGGTCGCCACGCAGGAGACGCTCGAGCAGCTGCTCCGACACGAGGCTCCGGAGTTCGACACGGTCGATCGCCTCCTCGGACGAGTCGGGCTTGGCGCCACCGAGCCACTCCTGGACGCGCTCCAGCGAGCCTCCGACCCGCAGGTCCGCTCGGAGTTCGTGGAGAGGCTGACTCGGCTCGGCCCGGTCATCGCCGGAGCCGTGATCTCGCGGCTGGACGCGGATAATCCGGAGGCGACGGCGCACCTTCTGTCGATCCTGAACGAGCTCGACGTCCAAGCGCCCGGCCTGTCGGTCGCTGCCTTCCTCGACCACCCGGACCCGGATGTTCGGGGCGAAGCCTATCGCCTGGCGGTGCGGCACAGCAGGGACCTCGAAGCGGCAATCCGGGCCTCGCTGGCCGAATCGGATCCGCGCTTGCTGGCCATCGGGCTGACTGCCGCGGAGGATGCGCACCCACCGGACGCCGAGGCGCTGCTGCGAGCACACGTCCAGAACCCGGTGCTGCCGGTCCAGCTGCGAGTGAAGGCCGTACGTGCCCTATCGGGTTACCGGACCGAAGCGGCGCTGAACGCGCTGGTCAGGGGCGCGACGCAACGTAGGTGGCTCCTTCAGCGGAAGATCGCGCCACCCAGCGCCGTGGTGCTCGAGGCCCTGGCGTGCATTCGGCAGGAATACCAGCACCTTCCCAAGGCCCGAGACGTTCTCGATGAGGCCGGCCGTTCGGCCGACCGGTCGATCCGGGTCGCCGCGGGCGTCGAGCCCGGAGCATGACTCGGTGAGCGCCGAGGCCGATTTCCTCATTTCGCTCGGGCATGTCCTCTCCGCGGCCGGCCTCTATGGCGACCGTCATCCGGCCTTCCGCTCGGCGGCAGATGGAGCCCTGAACTCCCTCGACGCCTTGCTCCAGGCCGACGCCAATCCGCGGTTTTCGTTTCTGGACGAGGAGATCATCTTCGCGAACCGCCGGCTGCGAGAGCTCAGAGACTGGCAATGGGCGGGAACGCTCGCGGGGTGCGGAGCCGAGCGGATGGAGTTCTCTCGAGGTGTCGACGGTCAGGAGTTCGACCGGTTCCTGTCGAGCCTCCTCGGCGCCATGGATCGAACCGAGGCTCACGAGGAGACCGCCCTACGCTTGGAGCTCCCGCACATTCGCGTGGGCTCGATCGCGGTCGAGGAGGTCGAGCGGCTGAGGAGAATCGACGATACCGAGGAGATCCTCGCCCGGCCCGAGGTGGACGAGGAGCTGCAGGCCGTCGACCACCTGTTCGCCCAGGCCGAGGCTCGCGGAATGATTTCCCTCGCAGTGGCGAGAGCCGTCATTCAATCTCTCTCGGTGGTGATCCAGTACGGCAAGCCGCTGATGGAGCTTCTGATCCCGGTCCGCAACCATGACGAGTACACCACCGTCCATTCGCTCAATGTGTCGGTCCTCTCGATGTCGCTGGCGGAGGCCGCCGGAGTGCCGCGCGACGATATTCGAGACATCGGCGAGGCGGCCCTGCTCCACGATGTCGGAAAAGCCGTGACCCCCATCGACGTCCTTCAGAAGCCGGGCAAGCTCTCACCCGAGGAATGGGAGATCATCAAGAAGCACCCGGAGGATGGCGCCAGGATCATACTTCGCTCCGGCGAGGGGACGGACTTCGCGGCCGTGGTCGCGTATGAGCATCACCTCACGTGGCAGGGAGGCGGATACCCCAATCTCCAATACCCCAGAAGGCCCCATCCCGTCAGCCAGCTCGTTCAGATCTCCGACATCTTCGATGCCCTTCGCACTGAGCGGCCGTTCCGCGGGCCGTGGCCGGTCCCGAGGATCCTCGGCTACTTCGACGAGCTCGCCGGAACGGACCTCAATCCCGATGTCCTGGGCGTCTTCCGGGCGATGCTGGAGAGCCAGGGCATCAAGCCCGTGCCTGCCGCGCAAGGCTCGGATCCCGAGCTCGAGGCAGCGGGAGCACCGGTCGGGGCCGCCGACCGACCGGCCGGCACCTCTGACGAAGATGTGGAAGGGGACCGGGCCGACGAGGGTGACGAGGGAAGCTCGGCAGGCTCGGGAGGCTCGGGAGAGAACTAGGTCACGCGTTCGGCAGGGCCCTCGAGCCACTCCTCTATGAGCCTCCTGGCGATCGAGACGTGCCGTGGCAGCCTCACCTGACCGGATGCCACCCGACCTCTGAGATCCTCCCTCCCGAACCAGCGCGCCTCCTGGAGCTCGTTCTCGTCCACCTCCGGCTCGCTGCGAAGCGCGGTCGCCGTGAACCCCAACATCAGGGAGGACGGGAAGGGCCAGGGCTGCGAGGAGTGATACGCCACATCGGTCACCGTCACGCCGGTCTCTTCCCTCACCTCGCGAGCCACGGCCTCGCGGACGCTCTCCCCAGGCTCGACGAAACCGGCCAGCGTCGAGAATACGAGAGGCGGCCACTCTGCCTGCCTGCCGAGAAGACAAGCGTCCTCCGCCGTGACGAGGACGATGATCGCGGGATCTGTCCGCGGGAAGTGAAGGATCCCGCAGTCGTCGGAAGCGCAGCAGCGCACGTGTCCGCCCTCGATGCTGGTTGTTTCGCTCCCACAGCGCCCGCAGAAGAGGTGACGCCGGTGCCAGTGCACCATTCCGCGTGCGTAGGCCAGCAGCGCTCCCTCCGCGCGGCCGAGCAGCGCACCGACCTTGTCTAGGTCCTCGAACACGGCCCCCTCGACCCCCAGTTCCGCGAGAGGATCGTCCGAGTCCGAGAGATCCATGGCGAACCGGGCCTCGTCTCCCTCCATGCCGAGGAGGATCGGCCCGACGCGCCCGGCGGGGTCGCGGGGCGGAACACCTATCGACACGGCGCTCGGGGGGTCCGCACATGTCACCAGACTTCTTGCCCGCCAGACCGGGATCACACGGCTGCGCGGGTCGTGCAGCCGCTCCTCCAGCCATCGCGGATCCCGTCGACGATCGGGGACGCGATCCAGCTGTACGTCAGCGAACGGGTTGGGCCGTCTCTTTGGTCCGGTCATGCCGTGGCACCGCTTCGTGTCTGGTAGGCAACATCGCGATCTCCGGTTACGATGCAGCACGCCGACGCCCAGCGCGATTCCGACCCGCTCAAAGCACAGGAGAGGCGAGCCATGCCAGACCAGCGGGAACCCGAGCTCCGGTCCGAAGCCATGCCGGAGCTGGTCACTTTCGACTGCTATGGCACGCTCATCGACTGGCGATCAGGGATCGCCGACGCGTTCGACGAAGCGGTCCCAGGCTCCGATGATCTGCCCCGCAGTAAGCTCTTTGCAGCCTACGCGCGGGCGGAAGCGGAGGTGGAGAGCGGCCCCTATCAGCCGTATCGACATGTTCTGACGCAAGCGGCCGGTCGAGCGGCAGAGCTGCTGGGCTTGAAGGTCCCGGAATCTCGCCGATCGTTCCTCGCCGAGAGCCTCCCGTCCTGGAGGCCCTTTGCCGACACCAATCCAGCTCTCCGGAGAATCGCTGACCTGGTACCCCGCCTCGGTATCCTGTCCAACATCGACGACGACCTGCTCGAGGGGACGCTGGAGCAGCTCGCCGTTCCCTTCGACCTCCTCATTACGGCGGCCGGGCTGCGTAGCTACAAGCCGGCGCCCGCACACTTCCTGGCGGCCATCGAGGCCTGCGACGGCCGCCCCGGCGCGATCGTGCATGTCGCCGAGAGCTTTTATCACGACGTCAAGGCGGCACGCCCTCTGGGGATTCGTACCCTCTGGGTCAACCGGACCGCCGCATCCCCGTTGGAGGGCGTCGTGCCCTCCGCCGAGTTCAGAGATCTGGCTGAGGCTTCCGCCTGGATCGAGGCACTGTAGTCCGCTCGTGGAGCTTGAGATAGGGAATGGGTTTCGGTATAATATGAATACGATTCTACTTCTGTTATAGGCTGTCACGAGAGGTTCCGAGAGGTGCGGCGAGTGATCAGGGACGATCAACGGCGCGAGGGCGGTCGGCGGCCGCCTGTGCAGGCGAGAAGCCGGCGAACGATGGACCGGATGGTGCGGGCCGCCGAGGAGCTCCTGGAGGAGCGACCGCTCGCCGCGGTCAGCATCGCGGAGATCGTGCGCCGAGCCGAAACGTCGGTCGGTTCCTTCTACGCTCGGTTTTCCAGCAAAAGCGATCTCCTCGCCGCGATCTACGAGCGCCGCTTCGGCGCAGAGGCCACCGAGAAGAGCAGGGAGTATCTGGCGCAGTTCGCGGCTCGCGAGATGCCGCTGCAGCTCAGGACGCGCGAGGTCGTGAGAAACATGACGGCCTACTTCCAGAGCAATCGGCGTCTTCTGCAGGAGATGGCTCTCCGGGCCGAACAGCGAGAGGAGAAGCCACCGCCGGGATCTCGGGCGCTGCGGGCGCACCGGGCCGTCTTCAACGACGGGTGGACGCGTGCGTTCCTGGCGCACCGTGAGCAGATCGGACACCCCGACCCGGAACGAGCCGTTCGCTTCGGGCTGTTCGTCGCGGCGGCCGCCTGCAGAGATGCCTTCCTGCTCGGAGAGCCCGGGGCGCATGGCCTGGAGACCGATGAGCTGGTAGGCGAGCTCAGCCGTGCGCTGAGTGCATACCTGACCGGAGCGGAAAGCGGCGCAGGAGCGGTACGAAGCTAGGAGGCTGCCTCGCGTTTGCCGCTGCGGCCCGGGGCGGCGTCCATCGGGGCAAGGACCCACGTAAGCGAGTGCAAACGACGCGAGCCGCCGTTGGCTGGACGGGGTTCCCTGCCCGCGATATCGGCAGCCTCCCGCGGGTGAAAGACCTCCAGGATGCGGTTGAGCAGCGCGTTCAGCTCGGCCACGTCGTCGTCGCTCAGCCAGCCCTTCATGCGAGCCGCCCATAGGTTCCGCGCGTCCCCCTCGACGACGGCGAGGCCCGGCCGGAAGCCTCCACTGAAGTCTCGGTTCGCGCTCCGCAACATCGATGCTACAACTCTGCCCACCGCTTCCACGTTCTCCGGGTCCGAGGGGTCGTAGGCGAGCCGCAGGGGGCGTCCAGGGACATCGTACACGGCCTCCGCGCGCCGTCCGGAGCCCCGGATCCCACGATCGACCAACAAGCCTGCCGCGCTCAACTTGCGCACGTGGTAGTAAAGCGAATCGGGGCGGCGGCCGATAAAGCCCGCCATCTCGCGAACCGAGCAGGGTCCGGCGGCTCCCACCAGGTCGACGATCTCCTGACATACGGTGGATTCGAGCGCCCGGACCTGCTCGACGCGCTCGATCCAGCGTCCACGTCCACTCGCTGCCGTCCTCACCCGGCCTCCGTGGTTGGGTGAATCGATGAAACTTATGCCTGATTTTTCACTGATCGTTGCCGGAGCGCAAGGACGGACATGCCGCTAACGGCCCGGTCATGCAAAGGGTTGCGTCATGACGACAGTCCTTTCAGGGCTTGTGGCACCACGGAAGCGGGCGAACGCCGGCGCGCCGCCCCGCGACTGAACCGCGGCGCGATAGACCGGCTTTCTTCCCCCGCCCTAACGTGGTGGGCCAGAAACGGTTGAGAGCGCGGAGCCGGGCGGCCGGAAGGGATTCTCGGGGTTCGGCCGCGCAGAAGCCGCGGGGTTCGTTTCTTGCGGCGTTTCGATCGGTTGTCGGTTCTCTTGAAGGAGGCGAAGATGTCGTTCAAGATGTACTCCACCGCCCGCCGGCTCGCCCGAGTCCTCTCCACGCTGCTGGTCGGCTGCGCGCTCACAGGCTGTGATGCCAGCACCGAGCCCGGGGTCGGACGGGTCGATGTGGTCCTGAGCCAATCGTCGACCGAACTGGCCGCAAGCGTGGTCGTCGGCGAGATGGCGGCACTGGCAGGCGTACCGCTCGAGAGCGTCCAGTCGATCTTGATCACGGTGGAGAGAATTGAGGTCCATCGGGTCGGCTCGGACGACGACGATGAGTCGGAAGACGAGGGATCCGAGGGCGAGGGATCCGAGGGCGAGGATGGCGACGGATCAGAGGACGATGATGACGAGGGAAGCGGCGCCTGGATCTCGGTAGATCTCGTGGCAGGCGGGTTGACGGTCGACCTGGTAGGGATGTCTCCGCAGGAGATCGCCAGCGACGCCGTCCCTGGAGGCACCTACAACAAGCTTCGCCTGTTCTTCAGCTCCTCCACCATCACGTTCTCAGAAGATGTGACGGTCGGCGGCGGGTCGACGTACGAGGCCGATACGGTCCACGAACTCGAGATACCGAGCGGCCGCAACACGGGCATCAAGGTCCAGACCGGCTTCTTCGATGTATCCGATGGGGAAGCGGAGACCGTCAACCTGGTCGTCGACCTCGCTAACTCGGTCAAGAACGTCACCGCCAACCAGAACAGGGTGAAGATGACCCCGGTGATCGTCGGCCGGGTGGGCTCCACTCAGACCTGACCCGACGTGTGAGAGGCTTGGACGGCCCGCCGGCCGTCCAGCCTGGAGGCGCCCCGCCGTCAGAAGAGCCCGACGACGCGGCCGTCCGAGTCCACGCTCATGCCTGCCGCCGCCGGACGCTTGGGAAGTCCGGGCATGGTGAGCACATCGCCTGTGAGAGCGACGACGAAGCCCGCACCCGCCGACGGGTTCACGTTGCGTACCGTGATCCGGAAGCCCTCCGGCCGGCCGAGCAGGGTCGGATCATCGCTCAGCGAGTACTGCGTCTTCGCGATACACACCGGCAGCTCGCGGAGACCGATCGATTCGAGCTTCTCGATCGACTTGCGCGCTGGACCCTGGAGATCCACCCCATCGGCCCCGTACACCTCTCGAGCCACCGTCTCGATCTTTTCGGCGAGCGGCATCTCCGAGGGATAGAGCGGGGCGAAGTTGCCGTCTCCCTTTTCGAGTTCCGCGAGCACCGCGTCGGCCAGGTCCAGTGTTCCTTCCCCGCCGCGGGCGTGGCCCTCCGACCGTGCCACGGTCACGCCAAGCTCCCCGCAGGCCTGCTCCACCGCGGCCAGCTCCGCTTCGGTGTCCGAGTGGAAGCGGTTCAGAGCCACGATCGGCGGAACCCCGAAGCGACGTACGATGTCGATGTGCTTCTCGAGGTTCGGGATCCCGCGACGGACGGCCTCCACGTTCTCGCCCTCGAGCTCGGTCTTCGGCACGCCTCCGTTCGTCTTGAGCGACCGTATCGTGGACACGACGACGGCCGCTTCGGGCTCGAGATCCCCCACCCTGCACTTGATGTCGAAGAACTTCTCCGCGCCGAGATCGGCGCCGAAGCCCGCCTCGGTGACGACTATGTCGCCCAGCTGGAGGCCGACCCGGGTCGCGATCAGCGAGTTGCAGCCGTGTGCGATGTTGGCGAACGGGCCGCCGTGAATGAACGCGGGAGTGCCCTCGAGAGTCTGGACGAGGTTGGGGGAGAGGGCGTCGTTGAGAAGCAGCGTCATGGCGCCGCTCGCCTCGAGCTCCTGCGCCCGGACCGGGCTCTGCTCGCGGGTATACCCGACGATGATCCGGCCGAGGCGTGCTTCCAGGTCTTCGTGGTCGACGGCAAGACAGAAGATGGCCATGACCTCGGAGGCCGCGGTGATGAGGAAGCCATCCTCCCGAGTCACGCCGCTTCCGGGTCCGCCGAGGCCGATCACGGTTCGACGCAGCGCCCGATCGTTCATGTCCACCGCACGCTTCCAGGTGATGCGTCGGGGGTCGATGCCAAGCGGATTCCCCTGCTGCAGGTGGTTGTCGAGCATGGCCGAGAGAAGGGAGTGCGCCGACGTGATCGCGTGGAAATCACCGGTGAAGTGGAGGTTGATGTCCACCATCGGTACGACCTGGGAGTACCCGCCGCCGGCCGCCCCGCCCTTGATCCCGAACACGGGGCCGAGACTCGGCTCGCGGAGGCAGAGAGCAACCTGCTTGTCACGCAAGCTCAGAGCGTCGGCGAGCCCCACGGCCACCGTCGTCTTTCCTTCACCGGCCGGGGTCGGGCTCGTGCCGGTCACCAGGACCAGTCGGCCTCGCCTGGACTCCCGGCCGCGTAGCGCATCCAGGCGGACCTTGGCCTTATGGCGGCCGAACAGCTCGAGCTCGGCCTCTCCGAGGCCTAGCTTCGCGGCAATCTCGGTGATCGGGGCTAGCGAGGCTTCCTGGGCGATATCTACGTCGCTGCGCATGGCATCTCTTCCTTGATTGCGTGGTGGGAGGCGACGTTACGGGAGAGCGACCTCGATTTCAACGCCTGCGTCGTACGGCTCTCACATCCAACGATTTCGGCGGCGCAGCATCGGCTCCGGCATCCGGCGATCAAGGCGAAGCCCGAGCGAGCTGGCCAACCGGATCGCGGCGCTGAGCTCACGTGCGTCGATGGGGGCGTCGAGCTCCGCGTAACGTCCTCCGCCCACCCTTCCCGCCGGACGGTATTGATCCATCAGGTTCACGTATGTGGCCCGGCCGAGCTTCTCGGCGATCCACTCGAGAATCGCACGCGTCTCGTCCAAACACCCGGGCATGACAAGATGGCGGATCAGTAGGCCGCGTTCGGCCACACCGTCGTCGCCGCACCGCAGAGGCCCCACCTGGCGGTGCATCTCGGCGATCGCCGCCCGCGCCGCCTCGGGGTAGTCTTCGGCCTTCAGATAGGCTCGACTCCGCTCCGCGGACCAGAGCTTGAAGTCGGGCATGTAGATGTCCACGACCCCGTCCATCAGCTTGAGGCTCTCCAGCGCATCGTATCCGCTCGTGTTGTACACGATGGGAAGCGAGAGACCCGCCTCCGCGGCCTCACTCAACGCCTCGAGGACCTGCGGGACCACGTGCTCGGGGGTGACCAGATTGATGTTGTGGCAGCCCAGGTCCTGCAGCTCCAGCATCATGCCGGCGAGACGGTCCGGTGGCGTCCCCACCGACGTCCGCCGA
Organism: uncultured Gemmatimonadales bacterium; assembly: GCA_947259585.1. GTDB lineage: Bacteria > Gemmatimonadota > Gemmatimonadetes > Palauibacterales > Palauibacteraceae. The sequence continues at coordinate 59,277 of CAMYMV010000010.1, forward strand.
GGCGACACGCCGGGCTTGAGCGCCTGGCTGATGTCGAAGTTCTGGCAGAAGACGCAGCGCAGGTTGCAGTGGGCGAAGAACACGGTGCCCGAGCCGCGCCATCCTCGCAGGCAGTCCTCCTCGCCGAAGTGCGGGAAGTAGCTGGAGACCTGAGCGTACCGCCCCGTCTTGCAGGCCGACCACTTGTCGTCCAGCCGGTTGACGGCGCAGTCGCGTGGGCACGCTCGGCACTCGGCGAGGCCGGCGAGCGCGATCCGCGCCCGGGCCCGCATTTCCGCGGGCGCCATCTTCAGGTAGGCTGGCGCCGCAGCTGAACGCCGCGACGCTTGCCGAGATCTCGGCGTCATGACCTCAACCTACCTTCGGTGATCGTTCCGCCACCATGGCGAGTGCGGACAATGCCGCGTGTTGCAAAGGGTTAACTGGTTGATATTGAGGCAGATAGTGCGTAACGCGATGACGGCACCTTCCGTGCACTCTGCGCGGCTATCGAACACGAGAGGATAGGCACCGTGCGCACCCGCATCACCGGAAAATACGGCTTTACCCTCATCGAGCTGATGGTCGTGATCGTCATCATCGGCATCCTCGCGTCCATGGCGGTCGCCACGTGGCAGAGCCGGAAGGAGGACGCCATCATCGCGGGCATGAAGAGCGACCTTCGCAACCTCGCCTCGGCGGAGGAGGCCTATCTGTCTGCCAACGACGCCTACACGTCCGACACGGACGACCTGGATTTCCGATCGAGCCCGGATGTCGTGCTCACCCTGCAGGCGGACCAGGCCGGCTGGACGGCCAAGGCGACCCATCCCGCCACGTCCAAGGAGTGCGCCTTCGCCGTCGGCGCCATCACACCACTCTCTCCGGCGCGAGGAGAAGGCATCGTCTGGTGTGAGTAGGCCCGCCCCGCGACGCGGCTAGGAACAAAACCGCCAAAGCACGAGCCCGCCAAAGCCGGCGCCGCCCTCTTCTACTCCCCATCCTTAGCGTATACGGACGCTCCCATGAAGTGAAGGGAGACATACGGCTCATCGCCGACGACCCAGGAGTCGTGGCCCGGGGGCACGGCGCACAGATCACCCGGTCCGGCGATGACCTCGGTCCCGTCATCCATGACGATCGCGCAGCGCCCCGAGACCACCAGCACCAGGTGCTCCACGTCGCAGCTCTTGCCTGACGCCTTCCCCACGTGCTCGGACCACACCCAGCCCGGCTCGTACGTCGCCCGGCCCACCGTGACCCCGCCCGCGGAAATCAGCTCGAAGCTCCCTTTTTCGAACTCGCGGACCTCATCCGGTGATTCGAAATTCGCAATCTCGAGTCGCATCAGGCCTTCTCCATCGATGGCGGTCAGGTAAAGAAGCTCGGTTGATCCGCGTCGGTGAGGCGGGCAGTCCGGGAGAGAGGAGCCAGCGGCACGGACGCCCGTCAACTAGAACGGACGCCCGTGCATCTGGAGAACTGCGGCGAAGCCGGGCCAGGGCGCGATGCCCCGTGATCAGCCCGGGAGTTCGTGTGCGACGTTCGGAGGCTCGGGGGCGGCTACAGGACCGCAGATCCTCCGATGTGTCGCTCCTTAGACGCGAACCCGATCTTTGAGACCCTTGCCTGCTCGGAACGTCGGAACGGTCATAGCCGGGATCTGGATCGTCGCACCCGTCTGTGGGTTGCGACCCATGCGCGCCTTACGACGACGCGTGCCGAACGTCCCGAAACCAGTGATCGTGAAGTCGCGGCCCGCATCGAGCTCGATCGCGATGATTCCCTTCCGCGACTCCGTCGAGAAGATCGAGTCGAGCACTTCACCAGCCTTTGCCTTCGTAAGCCCGGTCTGACCAGCGAGCTTCGCCGCAAATTCGTCCTTTGTCATCGCCGCCTCCTTTGGTGGTCTCAAGCAGATTTGCGGGCCAGATACGCAATCCTCCGCAGTTCGGGCCGATTGCGCAAGCCCTCTGGCCAGATGCGACGCGGAGATTCCACCGTCGGGAGCGGATCAGCGCTGTGCGGCGAGCCTACCTCAAGAGGTCCAGAACTCGATCTCGCAGCTCCTGCAACTCATCCACATCGATCTGGAACAGCTTGCGTGCGGCGATCTCGTAGGCGTCCTCCACGCTCTGCTCGGCCTCGGCCAGCGCCTCGTCCCGTGGGGCGTCGCCCTCCTCGAGCCGCGCGATCAGATGGCCGAAACCGAACCGTACGGCGTCCCGCGTCCACGTCGCCGGCGAGAAGATCGCCGCGTTTCTCACATCCCGGTACGGCGCCAGGCTTCGGCGGCCGCGGGCCACCTGCGAGCGCAGCGCGACGAAGGTGGAGTGGCGCGGGAGTCCGAGCTCGTTCAACGCGATCCCGAGGTAGACGCTGGCGTGCTGCTGTGGCGCGAAGCTCCAGCCCAGGTACATCCAGGACGCCCAGTTCTCGACCGCGTTGTCGAAGTCGTCGCGACGCTGCGCCGCCCTCCGCGCCGCATTGCCGACATCCCACCAGACGTCGTGCAAGACCGGAGAGATCGGCATCTCGAGACCGGTTCTAAGCATGTGCTGGGCGACCAGCGTCGAGGTCCATCGGCGAGCTTCGAAGCACTCCTCGGCCCGGAAGAGGGCGAGCGGATCGTCAGCGTTCGGATCCTCGATGCACGGGGCATCGAGGTTCTCGAAGGAGCGGTCCGCGATCCGCAGCGCGACGACGGTCCGGGCCAGGTCATCCAGCGATCGCGTCGTATAGTATCGGTCGAGCGCGAAACGCGCCGAACCGCCATCGAAGTCCAGGAGCGCATCGCCGATCGGCTTCGCCGGCATCCAATCGATGTTCGTCTCCTCCACCGACCAGATCGGAAACTCCACGGCCACCTTGACCGCTCTCGGGTCGATCGCGAGGAGACCGTCGCCGGTCAGATCGGCTGGCCAGCGGTCGGCCCCGAACACGTCCAGGGCAAACTCCAGATCGCTCCCGAGCACGACTTCCAGGGGCTGAAATACACGCGTGGTGCGCTCCGCCGAACGAGCTTCGATGGTGCGAATATGGGCGACGATGTCGAGGGCCGTGCCGGTGTCCACGTGCGCCACCGCTCGTCGTACGATCGTCGTGTCCGGAAAGGCGAAGAACGCCAGATCGAAGCCGTCCTGCGCGGCGTGGCAGGTTCCACAGTTCTCGACGAACGCGACGGCGCCCGCGATCGCGTCCCCAACGGGTGGCGGAGGAGGATCCCCAGTGCCTGGCGGACCCAGGGAATCGCCGGCGCAGCCGGCCGCGGTGATGACGATCGCGCCCGACAGGAGTTGGGTGACGGCAGCGGATGGAGATCGGTACGGCGGCATGGTTACCTCGACGGCAGAATGGCTCCTTTGAAGTAGATCCTGTTGCCTGGGACGCGTCAAGCGAGCGAACCGTTAAACGCGACGGTGCGACCGTCCCAGAGGTGTGTGTCGACGGCCGCCGTCCCGAACCGCACAACGGAGCTGAAGCTCGACCGAGTTGAAATCGGGCCAAAGGAAGAGGAGGTTACTGGGATTCGCACGCGAGCCGCGGACCGCCAGCCCTCTTTCGTGAGGCAAGGTTGACCGACTCCACGACCGCCGGAGGATCGCCTCCCTCCGGCACGAAACGCTCGAAGACGACCACGCTTCCACCAGACGTCCTCCGGGACGCATCCCGGCGTCTTGGCTGGGCCGCGCTCGTGTACTCGGGCACCTTTTTCCTGGCGTTCTTCGGCTCCAGCTACCTCTTCCACGGGGGGCCGCTCGGTGACGAGGTCATTGCGCCGATGGATCAGGGAAACATGGTGGTTCCGACGATCGTGGCGGTCGTCTCCATCGCGATGGGACTCGCGGTCTTCCTGCTCTCCCGCTACGGCCGCATGGCCCCCGCCAAGCTCCTCGACCTCGGCCTTGGCTTCGCGGTTATCGGGGCGTTCGGGATCTCCATGTCCGAGTTCTGGAACGCCTTTCCGGTCTGGAGCGAGGGCGTCTTCGGCTCGGTCAATTACCTGGGCATCCCGTGGGAGTGCGTGTGGATCATCGCATTCCCGGTCCTGGCCCCGAACACTCCCAGCAGGACGCTCCTCGCGTCGCTCGCCGCGGCGTCCACGGGGTTCGCGACGGTCGCGCTCTCGAGGGCGGTCGGTCCCATGAGCTCCGACGTCCCGATGTCCGTGTTCGTCGCGTACTTCGGGTTCTCCACCTACGTGTGCGCCGGGATCGCCTACGTCGCGTCCCGCGTCATCTACGGATACGGCAAGCACTTGAGCGAGGCGCGCGAGATCGGCAGCTACCAGCTGGAGAAGCCTCTCGGCCAGGGGGGGATGGGAGAGGTCTGGGTCGCGTGGCATCGGCTTCTCGCCAGGCCGGCGGCACTGAAGCTCATTCGGCCCGAGGTTCTCGTCAGCCGGGTCGATCGAACTGCCATCGTGCGCCGGTTCGAGCGGGAAGCACGGGCCACGGCAGCTCTCAAGTCGAATCACACGGTCGGTATCTACGACTTCGGCACCACGGAGGAAGGGGACTTCTATTACGTCATGGAGCTGCTGGACGGGCTGGACTTCAGTGAACTCGTCCACCGCTTTGGAGCCCTGCCCGCAGGGCGCGCCATCCATCTCCTGCGACAGGCCTGTCATTCACTCGGGGACGCTCACGACGCCGGGCTCGTCCACCGCGACATCAAACCCTCGAACCTCTTCACCTGCCGCCTCGGCCCGGACTTCGACTTCGTGAAGGTGCTCGACTTCGGCCTCGTGGCTCTCCGAGGCACCCACTTGGATGATGCGACGGAGCTGACCGTCGAGGGGCAGACCGCGGGCACACCGGCCTTCATGCCTCCGGAGGTGGCCAGAGGTGCGGCGGATGTCGATCGGCGAGCCGACATCTACGCGCTCGGTTGCGTCGCCTATTGGCTCCTTACCGGCGAGCGGGTGTTCACCGACGACAGCCCGCTCGCGGTCATCGCCCATCACCTGCAGACGGCGCCCGTGCCGCCATCGAGGCGCAGCGAATTGGACGTGCCGGCGGACCTGGAGCAGGTAGTGCTGGCTTGTCTGGAAAAGGAGCGGGATCTACGCCCGAACGACGCCTGGGAGCTGGACATCCGGCTCGCCGCCTGCGAATCGGCGACGACGTGGGATGAGGGGAAAGCCCGGGAGTGGTGGGAGACTCACCTGCCTGATCTCACCGCCCGGCCCTCGGGCAGCCATGAGGCGGCTACACCGAGGGCCGTGCTCAGGCCTCGGCTCTGAGATGTCGCTAGGAGGAGCTTACCGGCTGTCGTACACGGCCGTGTTGCCCGCCCGATCGAAGGCGATGATGTCGTAGGCGTCGGCCGGTACACCGGGCACCTCCATCCCCGGTGAGCCCGTAGGCATCCCCGGTACGGCGAGGCCCGCTATCTCCGGACGCTCCTCCAGCATCCTCAGGATCGGCTCGACGGGTACATGTCCTTCGATCACATAGCCGTCGACCAGCGCCGTGTGACAGGACTGCAGGCCGGGCGGGACGCCGTTCTCGACCTTGATGGCGGTCAGGTCGGTCACGTCCTCGGACCTGACCGTGAAGCCATGCCCCTTCATGTACTCCGACCAATCGGCGCAGCAACCGCAGGTGGCGGTCTTGTAGACGAGAACCTCTCGAGAACCGACCTCCTGCGCGGCGGCCGTCGCATCCGACGCCGACGTGGCCTGGGCGTCGGCCAGCACCGCCCGGGGGGATTCCCCGGCCGGTGCCGCGCTCGAATCGAACATCATGTAGCTCCCCACCCCCACGATGGCGGCGCCCACCACCACCAGCACCAGCTTGGCCGCGTTACTCATTCTTCGATAACCCTCTCGCTTCGTTAACCCGTCACGTCCGGGCCGCTCGTCACCTTGTCGGGCGGGATCTCCTCGCCACCCTCGAGCGGATAATCAAGCTCCGCGGGCGGCTTCTCGCCACCCGGCCCCACAAGATAGTGCTCCAGCCACCGCATGGCGCGCAGGTTGTAGTCGTAGCGAGCTGCGGCGCGGGCGTTTCCGTGTCCCTCGCCGGGGTAGAAGACCAGCCGAACGGGCGCGCTCCCCCGGAGCTTCAGGTTGCGGTACATCTCCAACGACTGCTCGGGGTGGACCCGTGGATCGTCCTTTCCGGCCAGGATGAGCAGCGGTGTGTTCGAGTCACCCGCCCAGTATATCGGGCTCCGCTCCAGGAAGAGCTCCCAATCGTCCCATGGCCGCAACCGATTGTGCACGAGGAACATCTCTTCGGGAATGTCGCTCGTGCCCACCTTGGAGATCTGGTTGCTGATCCCCACGAACATCACGCCGGCCGCGAATCGGTCGCTGTATCTCGTCGTCAGCCATCCTGTCGCATAACCTCCATACGATCCACCGGTTACGCCAACACGATCCCGATCGACAAGTCCCGTCCCGATAAGGTGGTCCACCCCATCGACGATATCATCGAACTCCTTACCACCCATGTCGCCGTGATCCAGCTTGCTAAACTCGACGCCGCGCCCGGTGCTCGCGCGGTAGTTGGGGTAGAAGACCGCGATTCCGCGAGAGGCCGCCACCTGCCCGTGAAGCGAGTAGCTGGTCAACCAACCGTCGTCGTACCGTGACTCCGGCCCGCCATGCACCTGAACCACGAGCGGGTAGCGACGTCCATCAATCTCGTCGAGCGGGCGGATGAGGAGCCCGTGGAGCTCGAGGCCGTCCCGCGCCTGCCAGACCACGTTCTCCTGCGGCGCGAGCCGGACGTCGGCGAGCCAGGGGTTGCTGTTGGTCATCCGCTCGGGCGTCCCGCCGTCGCCCCTCAGGACGAAGACCTCGTTCGGGTGCTCCGGCGTGTCTCCGATGAAGGAGAGGGTGTTTCCGTCCCGTGAGGAGGTCATCCCGTGCAGCACCGGACCCGGCGGCTCGACGAGCGTTCGCCGGGCGCTTCCGTCTACGGCGACCTCGCCGATGCGCGTGTGCAGGTCCTCATCGGCCAAGTAGACGAGCGTGCTCGCATCCCGCCAGATCACGCCCGCGATGTGACCCTCGTAGGCCGGAACCAGATCGACCTGCAGCCCGCCCGTCGCGCGAGCGACGATCAGCCGACCCTGCATCGGGTCGTTGATGTCCTCTCCGGAGATGAAGGCGAGCCGGTTCCCGTCGGGGCTCCACGCGATCTGGCCCAGCTTGCCGGGGTTCTCGATCCGACCGACAATCCGCCCGGAGGAGGCGTCCACGACGCGAATCCGACGCTTCATGTAGGAGTCATCGACCAGCGGTGTTGGCGCCACCGTGAGGGCGAGCCGGTCACCGGCGGGAGACCACCGGACGCTGCTCACGTGTCCCTCGACGTCGAGCTGCCTCGGCTCTCCCCCCACGAGCGTCGCGACCCAGAGTCTCGAGTAGCGAAGCTCCTCCTCGAAGATCTCCGCCTTGAACCCCTTTCCGGCGAGCTCCTCGACCCGCGGATCCGGCCTCTCTCTCGACAGGAAGGCAACCTGCTTCCCGTCCGGGCTCAAGCTGTAGCCGCTGATTCCACCCTCGTGCTCGAGCAACCGGACCGACTCGCCGCCGGCGAGCGGAATCGCGTAGAGCGAGCGACCCTCATCGCCCTCCCGTTTCGCCAGGTAGGCGATCGCGCTTCCGTCGGGAGTCCAGCTCACACCAGAGACGTTCACCCTGCCGCTCACGTAGGGCCGGGATTCTCCGGTCGCCAGATCCAACACGTGGAGCTCGACCCAAGCGGAACCATCTTCGTCCACGAAGGGCTTCCGCTGTATCTGGATCGTGTAGGCCGCGTGGGTTCCCGAGGGTGACATCACGGCCGAGGCCACGCCGCGGAGCTTGGCGACGAGCTCGGGCGTCATGACACGCGCGCCGGGCGAGCCGGTCTGGACGGATGCGGTCGCCTCCGACTGCGCCTGCGCAGAGGCCTGCGGAGGAGTGTTGAGCAGGAGGGCGAAGGTGGCGACAACAGCCACGCCGGGAAGGGCCCGCTGCCACGTGCGCGGACGAGGCGAGCGAGATGAGATCCTTCTCATGATGGAAACAGCCTTTCGGTTTCGGGCCTTCTCGGTATGGGCCTTCTCGGTTCGCATCGGTTCGGGACGATCACGTTACCGGCCGCCCGTTCGAGAGACAATCTGGCCGGGTCGACCACCCATGTCCGCTTCTGCGACGGAAGCACGCATCCATGAGTGACGGGCGGTGCGGATTTGGAAACAGGCGGAGCTGAAGAACCGACAGCCAGGAAGGGAATGAGATGACCATGCGCGCCTCCAAAAGGATTCTCGGCTTGCTGATCAAGGCGTCGGGGCGATTCTATATGCTCAGCCCCCGGTGCTGGCCGCTTCTGGCCGGTGCCGACTGCATGCCCGGCGGGCCGGCGGCGCTCGACCGAGGGCCTCGCCGGCGATCGTGAGAACCTCCCCACAGGGACTATCCACCATCTCCCGATAGCCCTTTCACCGCATCGCGCATAGCGTTGAAGCGACGGTTGTCGCCAGCAGGATTCCGGATCGGGATGGCCGACACGCGTGACGGCCCCGAGGAGGGGTGATGCTATGAGACGGCTGCTTTCCATACCGCTTTTGTCGTTGGCGCTCGTGGCGTGCGCCACGGGCTCATCTCAGGCCCAGACCGAGACCGGCATGGGATCCCACTTCGATGCGGCGGCGGTGGTGCACACCGCCGTGGTTCATGGAGACCTGACGGGAGTCAGAGAGCCGGGCCGGTGGCTGACCGAGCACTCTCCGCCGGACCTTCCGGAGGGCACCGAAGCCTACGTCGCGGAGCTGCAGAAGTACGCGCGTCGAGCCGCAGACGCGAGAAACCTCGAGGACGCCGCCTACGCGACCGGCCGCATCGCCCAGGCCTGCGGAGCGTGTCACCGCGAGTACGAGGGCGGCCCCGTGCCGGTGCTCCCGCCGGCCGCGGACGAGGGACCGGATCTTCCCACCCACATGGTCCGCCATGCCTGGGCGGCCAAGCGGATGTGGGAAGGTCTCGTGGTGCCGTCCGATGATGCCTGGATGGCCGGCGCGCAAGCGTTGGAGGGGACGCCTCTTCAGCCCGAGGAGGCTCTCGCAGAGAACATGGAGGAGGTCGATTACCTCGAGAAGCGTTGCCACGGGCTGGGTTCGAGGGCGCAGCTGGTCACGGGGCCCAGCGCCCGTGCTCGAATCTACGGCGAACTCATAGCCACCTGCGCGGATTGCCACGAGCTCGCCGGTCGGGACGTGGCCGTCGTCTGGTAGGTCGCCGGAGGATCAGCCGGCGCTGTCGACTCCGGCTCGCATTCCCTGCACGACCCGGAGCTACTTTCCCTTGACGGATTCCGGCCGATGATCTCTCTCAGTCACACGCTCAGTCGCGAGACACACGGGAACGACCACATCATCGATTTGACGGACGAGCTCCAGGCTCTGGTGAGACAGAGCGGCATACGGTGCGGCCAGCTCACCGCCATGGTCACAGGCTCGACGGGGGCGCTCTCCACTCTCGAGTACGAACCCGGTCTGGTCCGCCACGACATCGCGGCGGCGCTGGAGGGAATCGCCCCGCGCGACGGCGCGTACGAGCACGAGGAAACCTGGCACGACGACAACGGGCACAGCCACGTCAGGGCCTGCCTCATCGGCCCATCACTGGCGTTGCCTATCGTGGACGGAGCGCTTCCCCTCGGCACATGGCAGCAGGTGGTGCTGCTCGATTTCGACACGCGGGCCCGCAGTCGGCGCGTGGCGATCACGCTCCTCGGGGACACGCGCTAGGCAGCCGCTGCGCGCGCGGTCACGCCAGCGGGCATGCGAGCCTTGAAGAACGACGCCAGCCGATCCCACGGGACCCAGAAGACGTAGAGATACCAGAACGGCTCGAACGCACCCGTCAGCAGGTGTATGCCGATCTGCATCATCAACAGGCCCGGGATGAAGATCCACCTGAGTGTGCGACCGAGCAGAGCGAGCGGTGCGCCGACTTCCAGCAGAATCGTGAGCAGGCCCATGAGCCTCGGAGCCCAGGCTGTCTGCGCGACGTAGAGACCCCAGGTAGTCGGCGGCTCGTGAGAGTAGTGATGGCTCAGCAAGACGTACCGCATGTTCTCGGAGAGAATCCACGGCAGACCCGAGCGTCTCAGCTTGCTGACGCCGGCGCCGAAGAACACCAGGGCGGTCAGCACCCAGACCAGACGTATAGGCCAGGTGTACTCGCCGCTCGGGGAGACCTCCGCCGCAGCGGCGCCGGCCGCCGAGCCGGCCCGCGCACGAAACGCCCGATCCAGGGACAAGGCATCGCCGCATCGCGACAGCGCCAGGATCCCGAGCACGATCAACACCGGGTAATCGAAGTGGTGCGTCTTTCCAAAGCACTGCATCAGTCCGAGCAGGTAGGCGCCCAGCACGAGCGAAACGGCACTGCTCGCCCGCGTGAACAGACCAAGGGCGCTGAACGCGAGCGACATCTTCCAGACCAGAGCCAGCACTCCCAGAGCGCCAGCCGATAGGGCGGGCAGGTGCAGCCAGCGGAAGTACCAGATCGGATCCCAGAAGGCATCCGGGAAGGCTGCCCAGGCGGCGAAATCGGCCCTGGAAAAGACGAATCCGTAGTAGTACAGCACGATGCCGTAGAAGAGGATCCGATTCACAGCCAGACTCGTCGGCGCGCTCGGCTGGAACCAGAACAGGGCGAACCTCGTCGTCAGCCGATTCATTCGCCCGGCGCTCGCCGGCTCTCACGCGGGAACTCGAGGATCAACTCCTTCTGATCGGGCCGGTCCACGTTCTCGACCCAGGGCTGCAGACGCCACTCGAGTCTGTAGAAGCGGAGGCTGCGAACCGCCGGTCCATCATGACGGCCGAGAAGCCGTCGGGACTCGTACAGCGACAGCGCGCCCGACAGCGCAGCTTCGAGCCTGTCGGCGTCCGCCTGCCAACGTTCAACCGCGAGACCGAGATGGACCCGTCCGTAGGGTCTCCAATACTGCGCGGCGCTCAGGTCCACTTCACCGAACTCGGTGACTCCGAAGACGCGCGTTTGATGAAACTCTTCCTGCCGCATGTCCGAGTACATCGGGTACTGCGAGAGGGGCCAGGCTTCGGTGTCCAGAGCGATGCAGGCCAGCGATCCCACGACAACCGCGGCGATCAGGCCGTAGACACCTAACCGACGCCAGTTGCCGATGGGCAGAGCCCGTTCGGGTAGAGTGGGCCGAAGGAGGGCGTGCACTTCAGGGCGTGCTGCGACGAAGGCGGCCGCGCCGCAGACGAGCACGAGCGCGGCGGTCCGCATCGCGACGCTTCTCCAAGCGGCCAGGTACGCCTCGACGGGGTGCGTGGCTCGACCGGAAATCAGGTCGTTGAGGAACGGCCAGCTCTCAGCTCGATAGGCGCTGCGAATCAAAGGGGGCACGACGAACGCGGCTCCACCCATCCAGGCCAGGAGCACGAACGCCGTCCCGAAGGCTATGACGAGGGAGATTCGGCCGGACGACGCACCGGCCGGACGACGCGGGTCTCCCATCAGGAGGAGGCCCGAGGCCGGCGACGCCTTGGTTGGAGCTCGATCATGGCTGCACTCATACGCGGTTTTGGATGCAAGTATAAGTCCTCGGGAGACCCTGCCTTGCCACGCAAGGAGATCTGATCGCCCTCCACCAACCGGTAAGGGATAACGGTCAAGTGGCATCTACTCTCCTGCCACTACGCCCCTATCCCCATCCGGGAGGTCACGATGCAGGCACTGGAGCATCATCGTGAGCAAGGCCGTAACTACGACGTGGAAAGGCTCGCTGGTCGCGCTCGCCTGGTATTATCCGGAGCTGCGTTCGGCGGACGAGCGAAGGTGGACCTTCCTTGTCACGGCCGCCGGGCTGTATCTCACGTCCCGCAGCACCGAGCTGACGAGAACGGACCAGCGCGCTCTTCCGGACCATCTGGCGCAGGGAATGACCAGCTGTCGCCATTTCGTCGCCCGCGCGGCTCGGGACGGAACCGATTCACTAACGCTGGACTGGGCCGTCGGTTGCTGGGTCTTGTCGGGGCTGTTTCGACAGGAGCCGAAAGCGGAGCAGGTTTGGATGGCCTCGGCGATAGGGGAAGCCCTCAGTAGGTCATCCGATGTGTTGGCAGATCTGACCCGGCTCCGAGCGTCCGCATCGAGAGCACGCCCGGTGGCCGCTTCGGGCGGCACGACGTAGATCACCACCGAAAGGCCGATCGGCATCACCTCCCCCGCCAACGATCCATCATCACGGGCACCAGGCGATACAACGAGAGCCGCGGACAGGGGGACTCTCTCATCCCTGGACCCGGGTAAGAATCGCGTCTCGCCAGGAGCGGCAATCGTGCGCAAGCACCGGTGAGCCGGTACGTTGGTACGCTGCCGGGCTCGGCCTTTGAGTTCGGACCACGAGCACCAACGGACGCAGCGAGTCCTATCGGTGATCCGCGTCGCCATCAACGGATTCGGGAGGATCGGCCGAGCCATCCTTCGGTTGGGACTCAGCGACCCCGATCTGCGTTTCGTCGCGATCAACGACCCCGTTCCCTCCGACAACCTGGCCTATCTCCTCAAGCACGACTCCGTCCACGGGTGCTGGGCGGGCGATGTACGAAGCACGCGGGACAGCATCGAGGTCGGCAGCGAGAGAATCCACGTTAGCGGCAGGAAGAACCCTGTGCTGCTGCCGTGGCGGAAACTTGGCGTCGCCGTAGTCATAGAGTCGTCCGGGCGGTTCCGTTCGATGAGAGCGGCTTCATTGCACCGGGTGGCAGGGGCCAGACGTGTGGTCATGACCGCGGTGCCCTCCGGAGGATGCGACTCGGACGTTCCGCTTCTCATCCCAGGCGTCAACGACCACTCGTACACGGGAGAAGCCGTTGTCTCGGCGGCTTCCTGCAGCGCCAACGCCGCTGGAGCGGTCACGAAGCTGGTCCATGAACACTTGGGCATACGGGCCGGATTCCTGACAGCTGTTCACGCCTACACTCGCGACCAACAACTCCTAGACGGGGGGCACGCGCGCGACTGGCGACGCGGTCGGGCAGCTGCCCTCAACATGTTCCCCTCTGCGAGTGACGCAGCTATGGTGGTCGCGTCGCTCATTCCCGGGATGAGAAACCGACTCGACGGCATGACGCTGCGCGTTCCCGTTCCCGATGGGTCCCTGATGCGGATGATCTTCCGGCTCGAAAGGCCGGTGGAGCAGGAAGCGGTGCATGAGCTCATATCGGAGGAGATCGTCGAGCGACTTGCAGGCATCGTATCGATCGCCACCGACCCCCTGACGAGCAAAGATGTCGTGAATGACACGCATTCCATCGTTATCGATCCACGCGGGACCCTAGCTGATTCCGGCTTTTTTCTTGCATTGACGGGTTGGTATGATCACGAGTGGGGTTACGCGGCAAGAGTCCTGGATCTCGTGAAGACGATCGCGTGACGATCACGCAGGATGAGGTACCATGATCGGCAAACGCTCCCTCCGGAAGGCAGCCTCCGCCAGGCTGATGAAGATCGACCCCGAGCTGGCTTTGAGGTTCTGTCCTCCGAGCAGCATCTCCGTGGAGTTGACGAGCGCGTGCAACATCCGCTGCTTCTGCTGTCCCGTTGGGCAGGGGAAGATCCCGAAGGGCCGAATGTCGCTATCCACCTTCAGGCAAATCCTGGGACTCCTCCCGAGACACATTCGGAAGCTGGACTTCTCCCATCGGGGGGACCCGACGGTGAACCGTGCCTTTCCTGAGCTGGTTCGGCACGCTCAACGGAAGGGTTACCAGACCGATCTCTACACGAACGGGCTGTTGTTGGACCGATACATTGACGAAATCGTGGAATGCGGATTGACGACCATCCGAATCGACCTGGATGGGGCCAGTCAGGAAAGCTACGCGCGGTATCGTAACGGAAGCAGTTTCGAGCGGGTGAGGGACAACATCTCGCGCCTGGTCGAGGTCCGCGCGGCGTCGAAGGGCGGATATCCGCGAAACATCTTCATGATTTGCGTGGTCTCGACCTTCAACGAGGACGAGATACCCGAGATCCAGGCGCTCGCCAGGACGCTCGGAGTCGATCAGGTATTGTTCAAAACGGCCATCACGAGCTACGGGGGCAAGTACTACAACGACCAGGCAGCTCAGGACGATATCGCTCCCAAAAACAGGGCGCTCGCCAGGCAACCGAGAGCTGAGGGCTTCGTCTGCCCATTTTTGTGGCGGGGCGCCATTCTCCACAACGGCGATCTGATCATGTGCACGGTCGATTTCGAGGGGGAATACCGGATCGGCAATATCCTCGAGGAGAACAGCTACAAGAGAGTGTTCTTCGGTCCGAGAGCGCGAGCCATGAGGAAGCGCATCCTGTCCGGAACGGCTCCGCTATGCGGGAGCTGTGGCGTTGTCGACGAGAACCATTATATCCCTGAGATCAGTCTGACGTTCGCCTAGCCCGTCATCGCGTCCACGGCATCGCCGGGATGGCCGGCCTCCCGACCCGTACACATCGCAAGGACTCGCCCGTAAACCTGCTCGATCTCTCGCGCCTTGTCCCCCCAGGAGCCCAGGCCGAGCACATGGCGTCTTGCGGCCTCCCCGAGCCTTCTCGCCTCGTCCGGCCTGTCAAGAAGCTCGATGACGGCATCCGCGAAGGCATCGATATCCGCTTCGCGGACCAACCAACCCGTATCCTCGTGTGTGAGAAGTCCACCGGTCGATCCCTCGAACGAGACGACAGGAAGCCCTGATACCATGTAGTTGAGGACCTTCACAGGCACGCCGGGCGCCACCGGTCTCGGATTGGCGGCTATATCGGCGCTCGCGAGCAGCTGAAAAAGCTCGGGCAACTCTGCATCGACGACGTCGACCCGATCTAGCACTCCGAGCCTGGCGGCGAGCGGCTCGTACGACGAGAACGAGTCTCCCGTTACGATCGAGAGACGAACGTCGCTCCGACGACGGGCGACGCGTGCGAATGCCTCCAGCAGAAGTGCTATTCCCTGGTACGAAGCCAGGTTGCCGGCGAAGACGAGCGTGCGGCCGGCGTCTCCGGACCGCGTGTCTCGCCGATCAGCCTCTGAGGCCAGCCCGGTGGCGGAATCGAGCAGGTCGACGCCGTTCCCCACCGTCGTCACGGCCGAGGGGGAAAGGCCGGCCTCATCTATCAGGTGTTGACGGATCCGCTTCGTCACCGCTGTGGAGTGATCCGCCAGCCGCGGAAGCGAGCGGTCGATGTACCTCCCCAGGCCTACCTTGAGGCGGGCAGGCAGACCCAGGTGATAGTGGGCAAGTTCGTCCTGCAGGAGCGTGTGGGCGTCGTATACGACGGGATGGCCGGTGAATCTGGCAACCGCAGAGCCGATGAGAAGACCTTCGTAATGGTGGGCGTGGATGATGTCGATCGGCACGCTGCGAACGACCGCGTAGAGCTTCCTTGCCAGGAGCGGGTCCGCCGCGAGGAGCTTCTGCAGCGATGGGCCCGGGGTGGTCCTTCGATAGGTCGGCAAGGCCATCCGATGAACGTGTACCGGATCCGCCAGCTCCCCGGCTCCAAGGTGGTACGTGACGACGTGTACGTCGTTTCCGCGTATCGCCAGGGCTTCCGCTGTGCGGGCTATGCGGAGCGGCGTTCCGCGAGGCCAGGGCAGCGGACATGCCGCAACGATGGCGACGGCGTAGCGGCGCTCTTTTTCTTCGATCTCTTGCATGTCTATCGTCAGCACCTGCTAACTCACGCTGTCGGAGGGTCGGGGGACCTCGCCGGCCGTTGCCGTACCCCTTAGGGCGAGCACCGCATTGGACAGGATACGGCGCCCGCCGGGCAGCAGAAGCCAACTGACGGCATAAGCGATTCCAAAGATCCCGAGGCTGGCCAGGAGTCGAAGCACGACACTAACGGTCTCCGGCAGCGCGAGGCCGACCAGGACGAGTACGCCGGCCGCCACGGTCGATGAAAGAGCGGGCCGCCACAGGACCTCGAGAAAGTCGGTCGCTTGCATTTGCGAGTGCCTTACGCAGTACGCGACGGTCGGATATGCGAGCAGCCACGTAGAGAGTGCAATCGCCACCGCGACCCCGTACGCCCCGCGTGTCGCGCCGAGAGCCACCGCTACCAGCATGACGGGAGTGGAGATCAAGGACCAGGCAAACTGGCGGCGCGTTCGCCCCTGCGAATAGTACAGCCAGCGGGTGACCAACCCGATCAGCCCGGCCATTGTCGCGATGCTCAACATCTGCAGTAATGGAACCGCCTCAACCCACTGGTTCCCCAGCAGCACCAGGATCACGGCGCGGGCTTCGAGCGCCAGGAAAGCCAGAACAGGCATCGAACCGGCGAAGAAGGGCAACATCCAGCTCTTCGCCATCGCACGATACCTCTCTGGCTCGCTCTGGACACGGCTAAGGCTGGGCACGGCGACCTTCTTGAGCGGATGGTGCAGCTGCCTGACGGGAAACGCCGACCAGCGGAGAGCGTTGGCATAGAGGCCGAGGGGGCCAGCGCCCGCGAGATGCCCGATGAGGATGCGGTCCATGTTCCGGCCCAAGTAGTCGAAGAACCTCGCTCCTGCCAGGTAGCTTCCATAGGAGACGAAGGATGAAAGCCCGACGGGCGCAGCAGCGGCGGCGCTCATGCGGCTCGGGCGCCACTTGCAGAAGTGCCAGGCGATAAGGCATCGGGTTACCGCCGTGACAACGAAGAGCAACGCCAAGGCCCAGTAGCCAGCGCCGATGACGGCCGCGACGATGCCTGCGACGACCCCCACGGCGGTCGCGACGACTTCGAGCGTCGTCTGGGCTGCGAAACGAAGCTGTCTCTTGAGGAGCGCCTCGTGAATTGCCGACAGGCCGAAGAAGAAGAGACCGACGGCCATGAACGGCGTCAACGCGGCGAGGCGGCTCTCCCGGTAGAACCAGGCGAGACCGGGGCCCATGAGCGACATGAAGACGACGACGCCGAGATTCAGCTTGGCGTTCAGCCAGAACAGCTTGTTCATCTCTCCATCGTCGATCGTCTCACGATGTTGCACGGCGACGGGAAGGCCGAGGTCTTTGAACGTGTCCAGCAACACCGTGAGCGTGAAGACCATCGCGAGGAGGCCGAAGTCGGCCGGCCTGAGTAGCCTGGCGAGCACCATCGTGGAGCCGACAGAAAGCACCAACGAGGCGATCTGCCCTCCCAGCGTCAGTGCTCCTGAGCGTACCGCTCTCGATTCCAGATCGCGGTCCAGGAGGTCGGTGCGCAGATGCTCGGACTGGATCGCTGCCCCGCAATCCGGTGACGGCCCGGGTACCCCGCTGCTCACCCAACCGGCTCCTGCGCCCTGACACCACCTGGTGTAGAATGCTCCTTCATGCTCGCAAACTTTCCGGCTGTTAGCGGTGTCTGCCGCATTATGCGACAGGTAAGGCCCTTCGAGAACAGGGCAGATCGACACGGATCGAAGCTCGCCGGCCTTGACCGTCCCGGTCCGTGCCCGCGCGCGGTTTGCCAGCTCGAGGCCCGATGATCGAGATCGGCCTTATAGGATGCGGTCGTATTGCACGACTCGTGCACCTCAGGGAGCTGGGCTCGCTCCCGGGGATCCGGCTCGCCGCGCTGGCCGAGCCCGATCCGGACCGGCTTGCGCAGGCGGCCGCGTTGGCCCCTGGCGCTGAACGATATAGCGACTACCGAGATCTTCTGGGTCGGCAGAGCCTGGATGCCGTCATTCTCACGTTGCCTCCCGACCTTCACGCCGAAGCCGCGATCGCGGCGTTCGACGCAGGGAAGCACGTGTACTCGGAGAAGCCTCTGGCCACGGATCTGAGGGCCGCCGAATCCGTCCTGGAGGCGCAGAAGCGGACAGGCCTCGTCGGGATGATGGGTTTCAACTTTCGATTCCATCCCTCCCATCAGCGTATCCGCAAGCTCCTCGATGAGGGCGCAATCGGCGACGTCCTCGCCTTCCGAACCGCGTTTTCGTCCGCTGGGCGTTCGCTTCCCCAGTGGAAGCGCTCGCGCTCGACCGGAGGCGGCGCTCTTCTCGATCTCGGATCGCATCACATCGACCTGCTGCGGTTCATCACTTCGGCGGAGGTGTCAGAGGTGTATTCGACGATTCGCTCCGCGCGAAGCGAGGCAGATACGGCTTTCCTGCAGCTGAAACTAACGACCGGCTTGGAGGCGCAATCTTTCTTC
>CAMYMV010000011.1:0-64139 GCA_947259585.1 uncultured Gemmatimonadales bacterium
CCGTGGTGGTCGTTGAAGCCCTCGCGGAAAGGAGCATCCTGCTCCCGGTTATCGTGTGGATGGCTCAGTGGTTGGCTCGAACGACGCGCGTTCCGATCGGCCTTCTGATCTTCCTGCCGTTGTTCGGCGCCGGGCTGTACGGCCTACGCCGCTGGCGGAAGGAGCTGCCCAGGCTCGAGCACTACACCCGCGATAAGATCGGCGGCGTCTTGTGGGAGTGGGAGTGGCAGCTGGGTAATCCGACGCCGATACCGAATCCGATCTGCCCGCAATGTCTGAGACCGATGCTCGTTACGGCGGATCCTGAACCCCTCGACGAACACTCGCCGCCGGCGGACCGCGCGAGCTGCGTCTGCGGGTACGAGCAGACGATCGGAAGGGGCGGTGATTACCTGAGCGATCTCTTCAAGGTCGAAGTTGATCGGCGCGTTCGCATCGGCTACTGGCAGGAGGCGCTGGAGAGGTGGGGCCGCCGCGGCCAGCCGATCCCGCAGGCGGAGGCATCCGCCTAGGCGGCCTGGCGGAAGCGTTTGCGCGGCTGCGGGAGAGTCCGCCGGGCAGCCTGGCGGACTTAACGCCTATCGTCGCTGCACATTGCCCAACCGGTCCCGGCGTCTTCGGCTAGATGCTCCTTGAGCTGACATCTCGCACGTACTGCCTTTCCAGTGTTTTAACGTGACTCTGACATCGGACGGCACGCTCCGTGACAAACCGAGAGCCCGGTGAGGTGAGCCTGTTAGCTGCGGAACGAGAGGAAGATCATGGCCAACAGCAAGAACGGGGACAGCGTCCTGGATGCGAGCTACGAGGCCGTCAAGGTCGAGCTCGAGAACACCGAGAGGGATGTGGTCAAGCTGCGGGAGCGCACCGACAAGCTGCGCACCGCCATCGACGCGCTCTCCGAGCTTCTGCCGAGCAGGTAGGTTGCACGACCCGGTCACACATCGGGGTGCCGGGTGTGCCAATCGGTCGCCTCCTCGTAGACGTGGCCGATTCGACATAGCAGCGGCTCGCTGAGACCGCTGCCCATGAACTGGATCGTGTGGGGCACGCCATCCGTGTTGGCTCCACAGGGTATGGTAAGCGAAGGCGTTCCGGCGAAATCGGCCGGCGCCGTGAAGCGGAACCAGACGTTCTGAATCACTGGCCCGAAATCATCCATGCCGCGGTACAACAGCTCCCTGGGGACGCGGAACGGAACGCCACCCGCCGGAACCGCCACCGCATCCACCTCGGCGAGGGTCGCCCTCAGCCGCTCGCTGAATTCCCCACGGAGCCGGCTGGCCTCCCCGTAGGCCGCGTCGGTCACTCCTGAACCGAATTCCAGGAAATCCCTGAAATAAGCCCCGTACTCGTCCGCGCGGGATGGGAAATTGGCCGCGTGAGCCTTACGGGCCTCGTACGAGCTAATCGTGAACCACGCGTCGCGAAGAGAATCGGGGAATGCCGGCATCTCCACCGGGACGATCGAGGCACCCAGGCGCTCCAACTCGCCCAGAGCCGCATCCATGGAGGTGAGGAGATCGGCGTCGACTCCCTCGGTCGCGAAACCGCGGTCGAAGCCTAGGCGCACGCCGACGATGCCGCGGTCCAGCTCGGCGAGCATGCTCGGGACTGGCGCTCGGAGCGAGGTCGCGTCGGCGGGGTCGAACCCGGCGATCGCCTCCAATACGATCGCGGCGTCCGCGGTCCGACGCGTCATGGGTCCCACGTGGTCCAGGGACTCGGCCAGAGGCAGGACGCCGTACCGGCTCACCCGGCCGTAGGTGGGCTTGAGGCCGACGATGCCGTTGGCCATCGACGGGAAGCGAATCGACCCGCCCGTATCCGAGCCCAGGGAGGCGAAGCAGAGCCCCGCGGCCGTCGCGACCCCCGAGCCGCTTGAGGAGGCGCCAGACCAAAGCTCCTGGTCCCAGGGGTTGACGGGAACCTCGAAGTCGGGGTGATAGCCGCCCATGGCGCCCTCGGTCAGGTTCAGCTTGCCGAGGAGGACGGCGCCGGCCTCCTCGAGCCGCACCACGACCGTCGCATCGTGGTCGGGTACGAAATCCGCTAGCACCGCCAGCCCGCCCATCGTTCGCACGCCCTTGGTGTAGCAGAGATCCTTGACGGCGACGGGGACTCCGTGAAGCGGGCCGCGGTAGTAGCCGGCTTGAATCTCTCGCTCCGCGCGTACGGCGGCGGCGAGGGCATGCGCGCCCATCAGCGTGGCGTAGCTGTGCAGCCGGCCATCGAGCGTCTCGATGCGCTCCAGCATCATCTGGGTCAACTCGACCGGCGAGATCTCGCCCGATTCGATCAGCCGAGCGACGTCGGTGAGGCTGGCGTAGTGGAGCGGCCCGTCGACGGCGGCGGACTCCGTGCCCGACCCCGAGGCCGGCTCCGAGCCGGATTCCGAACCGGAGTCCGAGCCAGCCGAGCAGGAGACGTGCAGCGCGGCGAGCGCACCGCCACCCATCAGGGCCAAAGCGTCGCGTCGGGTGATGTTGTAGCTCATCTCAGCCTCCAGAAATCTCGAGCACCGTTGGAGTAAGCCGCCATCGAAACGAGAATCGCTCAGCGACCTTGTTCTGGCGAATCCGTGTTTTTGCAGAGTATTATTGCAACGTCATGGTTGCGTTGTCGATGGCAGCCGTGGCGCCTGATTGAACGTGCTACGGTTCAAACGCACGGGGACGCCCTCATCAACCGGAGGGTACTCCCATGAGAAGGCTCGCTACTTTCCTTTCGCTCCTCCCACCTCCTCACTGGAAGCTGCGACCGTAACGTGCCCCTGGCGCCGGATTCGGCGGATCCGGCCTTCAAGAGCGCGGCATCCGGCTCCAACGCGACCGCGGCCCGGGCGACCGGAAGCGGTCACTACACGTTCGGCGGCGACGTCTGGAGGACCTTTGCCTTCAACGCGAGGCTCAAGGCCGATGGCACCGCCTCGGGCAACTTCCAGCTCGTAGTCCATCGCGAAGGCCAGAAGGCGGGAACGTATCACGGCAAGGTGATCTGTCTTTCCGTACGCGATAACCAGGCATGGGTGGGGGAAACCTCACCAAGGCACCGAATCCGGACAGCGAAGGAACCTGGCTGAATTTCCGCGTCGCCGACAACGGCGAGGGGCAGGCGGCTGCCGCTCCCGATCAGCTGAGCCGCACCGGTTGGATCGGCCAGGAGCCGGAGGACCGTAACGCAGCGGTGGACTACTGCGAGACTCAGCCGGACAGTCCGTGGCTCAGGGACATCGAGGCCGGAAACATCCAGGTCCGCGGCTAATCGGCAGACGGAGCAACAACCAGCTCTATTGCAGCCGAAGGGGCGGCCCCGAAAGGACCGCCCCTCTTGGCTTGAAGCGGAAGGACTGGCTTCGGAAGACTATCCGGCCGCGTCGACCGGGAAGCCTCTGTCCCTCATGAGCGCATCGATCGTGGCGTCGCGCCCGCGGAACACGCGGTAGGCGTCGGCCGGATCCAGCGAGTTACGCGCGGCGAACAGGTTGGCGACCAGCCTCTTCGCCAGCTCCTCGTCGTAGAAGCCGCCGGGCGCCGCCGCGAACGCCTCCGCCGCATCCGCGGTCAGCACCTCGGCCCAGATATATCCGTAGTAGCCCGAGGCATATCCCTCGCCGGAGAAGATGTGGCCGAAATGCGGGCTGCGGTGCCGCATGACGATCTCGCTCGGCATCTCCAGCTCCGCCAGCGCCTGGCGCTCAAACCCGTCGGGGTCGATCTCTGTCGGATCGACCGTGTGGTACTTCATGTCCACGAGCGCGGAGGCGAGATACTCCGTCGTCATGAAGCCCTGGTTGAACGTCGCCGCCTTCTGGATCTTCGCGACGAGCTCGGCCGGCATCGGCTCGCCGGTCTCGTGATGCACGAGGTAGTTGTCGACCACCTCGTCGGTCAGCAGCCAACGCTCCAGCAGCTGTGATTGGAACTCCGTGAAGTCCCTGACGCCGCTGTTGAGCGTCGGATAGTCGACGGCCGACGAGAGCGAGTGAAGCGCGTGGCCAAACTCGTGGAAGAGCGTCTCGGCGTCATCCCAGGAGATCAGGATCGGTTCGCCCGGCCCACCCTTGATGAAGTTGGAGTTGTTGGAGCTGAGCACCGTGCGCAGCCCGTCGAACGTCTCGTGGCTCCGATAGGTGGTGGCCCAGGCGCCCGAGCGCTTTCCGGGCCGCGCGTACGGGTCGAGATACCAGAGGCCGACGTGGTCGCCCGAGGTCTTGTCCGTGACCTCGAACACCTGGACATCCTCGTGGAAGACGGGGACGGAGCCCTCCGGAACCGGCGTAAACTCGAAGCTGAACAGCTCGCCGGCCACGAAGTGCATGGCCTCGACCAGCTTGTCGAGCTGCAGGTACCCCTTCAGCTCGTCGGAATCGAGATCGTATTTCTCCTGCCGGACTTTCTCGGCGTAGTAGCGGTAATCCCACGGCTCGATCGTGACCCCAGCACCCTCCGCATCGGCGATCGCCTGCATGTCGGCGACCTCCTCCTCCACGCGGGCCAGCGCCGCGGGCCAGACCTCCTCCAGGAGGTCGAAGACGCTCTCGGGCGTCTTCGCCATGCGGTCCTGAAGCCGCCACTGGGCGTAGTTGTCGTAGCCAAGAAGCTGCACGCGCTCGTCCCGCAGCTGCAGGATCTCGGAGATGATGTCGTTGTTGTCGTACTCATCGCCGTTGTCGCCGCGCCCGTAATAGGTCCGCCAGACCTGCTCGCGGAGATCTCGCTCATCGGAGAACGTCAGGAACGGATCCATCGACGAGCGCGTGTTGGTGATGGCGTATTCGCCCTCGCGCTCCCGATAGGCGGCGGCAGCCGCTGCGGCGCCGACGAACGACTCCGGCAGGCCGCCCAGCTGATCCTCGGTCAGGTAGAGGACGTAGCCTTCCTCGTCGGCCAGCACGTTGTTCGAGAACTGCGTGTAGAGCTCGGCGAGCCGCTTGTCGATCTCGGCGTATCGCTCCCTGGCCTCGCCCTCCAGCGTCGCGCCGTTGCGAGCGAAGCGGTCGTAGATCAACCAGACCAGGCGCTGCTCGTCGGGACGCAGCGTCTCCATCTCGCCGCCCTCGTAAACCGCCCTGATCCGGGCGAACAGGGCCTCGTTCTGCCGGATCTTGGTGCGGAACTCGGCCAACCTGGGCGACATCTCGCGCTGAATCTCGCGGAACGCGGGCGTCGAGAGGTTGCCTCTCCAGATCCCCCAGTAGGTGAGCACGCGGTCCAGATCGCGCCCGGCACGCTCCATCGCGAGAATCGTGTT
The DNA here is from genome assembly GCA_947259585.1 of uncultured Gemmatimonadales bacterium. Taxonomy (GTDB): domain Bacteria; phylum Gemmatimonadota; class Gemmatimonadetes; order Palauibacterales; family Palauibacteraceae. The sequence continues at coordinate 5,254 of CAMYMV010000011.1, forward strand.
GTCGAAGGTCGGCGGCTCGAGGTTCGCCGCGATCGCGTCGATCTCCTCGAGCTGCATCGCCATGCCGGCCTCGAGAGCAGGCTTCAGGGCCGCGAGATCCATCCCATCGAACGCCGGCACGCCGCTGTACGGACCGGTCCATTCAGCCAGTAGGACGTTTCCGTCCAGGTTGTCGCTCACGGCCACCTCGGTGGTGTCCATCGATGGCTCCGCGCACGCCACGACGAACGCCGTCGCGACGAGGCCGGTGGCCAGGTAGAGGAGTTTGCTACACATGAACTTAGCCCCTTTTCAGAGTTCCAACGCGCTCCAACGCCGTGGAACCGGTTTTCTTCACATGAAACTGCAGGCTAAGGATGCGGACCGAAGGGGGCCGACGCTGTCGGGATCTGCCCGTCTGTGCCTGTGGGGATTCGTCTGTAGTGACTCGCCGCCGGTCGCCCTCTGCCGCACGGTGCTGAGGATCGCCTCCTCGGTCTCCGGCAGCAGCCGCATCATGTTGAGGAAGTTCCGCTTGCCGAGAACGGCCAGCTCTGCGGTCGCCACGGTCCGGACCGTGGCGTTTCGAGTCGTGTTGGAGATGAGCGCCATCTCGCCGAAGAAATCTCCGGGCCCGAGGGTGGCGACGACCCTTCCCTTCTCCTCGTCCACGACCTCCACCTCTCCTCTGCGGATGAAGTAGGCGCAGGTACCCTGATCTCCCTGACTGAAGATCGTCTGTCCCGCCTCATACTGCTCCACGTCGAAGAGTCGATGAGTCTGCCGGTACTCGTCGATGGTACAGACCAGCAGGATGAGGACCGAGAGGATGACCAGGGGTGGCGCGACCGTGGTGAAGAGAAACAGCGTGCCGCCCGTCGTCCTGAGAACGAACTGCAGGGCGATCAACAACGCCAGGAAGGTGAGAGAAAGCGCCGTGATCAGGAGGAGGCGTACCCTCCGCGCCCCCAGAATCGGAAAGGCCGGCCTGGTCTTCATCGCGCCGCCGCCGCGGGAAGATCGCCCGGCAGGTGGCCGGCCTCGTGACAGCTCATGCAGGAGTCCTCGTCGCTGAACAGCAGCTCCCTCATGCCGTCGACTGTGTGCTCCTCCTCGGCCAGCCACTTCAGCGACTCCGCATGACACTTGAGGCAGTCCACGTTGCTGTAAGGTTTGCGCATCGTCAGAGGGGTCTCGTAGGTGGCGGTGTAGTATCGCATCACCTGGCCGACCCCGGAGATCTTGGCCGTAAGCGTGCCGAAGAGACCGTAGGAGGTATGGCATTCGTAGCATTGGTTGTTCGCGATGTACTGATACCTGAAGTGCACCGCCGCCATCCCTTCGCTCTGACCGTTCCGCATATCATCCACGTACGGCTGAAGGGTCCGGTGGCATGATGCGCAGAACTCCACCCGCTCGGCCCGCACCAGCGCGAGCAGCATACCGGTGGAGATGGAGAAGGTGGGAAGCGCGACGACCCCGACGAACAGCAGCCCCTTGGCCAGCATGCCCTGAGTCTCACGGCGATAGACGCGGATCAGGACATACGCGACGACGAGGACCGCGAGGATCAGTGCCCAGGTGAGAATCCTCGACGCCCAGTACTCGACGGGATCGTATTGGAAGTCGGGTATCGACATGGCGGCCTTTCAGCGGCTGTCGGAGTCGTTTGACACTTTCCTCAGCTCCGTCCAATAGGGCAGCCAGAAGGACTGGTTCATCGCCACGGCGGCCGCGACCCCGCTCAGCTTGTCGCCGTGTTCTCTGAGGCGAAGGAAGAGCACGTGACCGGAGCGCAGGGCGTCATCCGTCTCGATGGTACCGAAGAACGGAGCTTCGAAGACGCCGTCCTTGAACCGGGCCCCGCCCAGGGGACTGCGAACCCGAACCGGCGCGGTTTTCCTGCCATCGATCTCGAGCTCCATATCCCGCCCGTCGCCGAAGGATAGGCTCGCCGGTAGCTCGCCCAGGTGGGTCCTGATCGATCCTCTCCATGTCCCCCGCAGTTCGTCCGGCAGGGGCGGCGTCGGCTCTCTCTTCGCAACGATCTCGGGTCCAGACGGCAAATCGGGAATCATGGCAGCGAAGGTGGCCAGCTCGATCTCCCACGGGGCGTAGGAGTCGCCGACGCCGCTGTTGATCATGATCGCCACGGCCGCGTTCTCGGCCGGGATCAGGGCCAGGCGGGTCACGGTGCCGGGCATGCCGCCGGTCACGTTCACCATCCGGACTTCCTCCAGGTCGATGATCGCCCAGCCCAGGCCCAGGCGTACCTCCAGGATCTCCTCCGGCATCGTCGCGTCCGACGGCTCGTGCATCAGGTCGATCGTCTCGCCGGAGAGGATTCTCTCCTGGCCGGGGACCTCGTTGCCCAGGTGGAACATCCCGTAGCGGATGAGGTCGTGGACGCTGGAATGGATCGCCGACGCTCCGACGTGGTCGAAGTCGAGGCCCGGAACGGTGCTTCTCCCATCGTAATGGCTGACGGAGTGCTCCCGGAGCGCCGGATCCGGGAAGACCGAGGTGTGCGTCAGGCCGAGAGGCTCGAACACCTCCGCTTCCATGAACTCCGCGTAGCTCATCCCCGTAACGTTGGAGATCGCGCGGTCGAGCACGCCGTAGCCGAAGTTGGAGTAGACGAACTCCCGCCCCGGCTGGTCGACGATCATGCCGTAGCGGCGGATCGATTCGTCCTGCTCGGGCGGACGGACGAGCTCGTCCTCGAAGAAGATGTTGTGATGTGAGGGAAGACCGGCCGTGTGAAGAAGCACCCGCCTGACGGTCGCTTCCGCCGGATCTCCCACATGGGAGATGAGCTTCGCGTCGCCGAGGTAGTCGTTGACCGGCCGGTCCAGGTCTATCAGGCCCCGCTCGACCAGCACCATCAGGCCGGTGGCGGTGAGCGACTTCGAGATCGAGGCGAGAGCGTAGATCGAGTTCGGCGTCGCTGGAACCCGGTTCTCTCGATCGGCCCAGCCGAAGGCCTCTTCCCAGACAACCTCCCCGTCCTGTGCCGCCGCGACGGCTACGGATGCGAGCCCATGCTCTCGGATCGTCTCCTCGATAAGGCTTCGCACGGGATCGAACCGGTCGCCGCGCAGCGTCACGGCAGGCATGTCCTGCCCGCAGCCCTGGACCGCTGCGAGGACGACCCCCAGAAGTAAGGCCAGGGATAGCCGTTCGCTTGTGACCCTCTTTCTTCCTCTGCCTCTTCGTTCGACGCCGGGCTGCCTGCTGCTCACCCTTCGCTCCTTAGTGGCCCTCGTCGAAGCACGCGCCAGTCGCTTCTTCCAGAGACAGAGTGCCGAGAGAGCCGCCGCGTGTGTATCGGGAGATTCTTGCCAGTTCCTGTGGGGAGAATCCTGCTGCGACTGCGACGGGAGATGGCCGACGGCGAGATGGCGGTGGATCCAGCAAACGCCCCGAACGTTATGATTACGCCCAATCGGGAGAGACTATGGATACGTTCACGCTGCAGACGCTAGCCAACCTCGCGGAAGTCGTCGGGGGAGCAGCGGTCGTCGGGGGCGTTGTCTTCGCCGTATGGCAGATCCGCCAGTACCGCGAACAGCGTCGGGACGTGGCCGCCATCGAGATCGTGCGCTCTCTCCAAAGCCCGGAGTTCATCGAGGCTTTCCGCCTCCTGAGTCGGGTTCCGGAAGGAGTCACCCTGAAGGCCCTACGAGAGCGTGGTCAGGAGTACGAGGACGCGGCCATCATGATCGGAGCGATGGGCGAGACCATCGGGTTCATCGTCTATCGTGGCGTGGCTCCCTTTGAGCTGGTGCGTGAGCAGGCGGGCGGGCTTCTGCTCGTGATGTGGCGCAAGCTTCATGTCTGGGTCGAGCAGGTGAGAGAGGAGCAGGCGTACGACCGCTGGGTGGAGTGGTGGCAGTGGCTCGCCGATCGGCTCCAGGAGCACGAGAGCTTGGAGGAGGTCGAGCCGGCCTATAGCAGGCTCCCTGCGTGGAAGCCGCAACGTTGACCTTGTCCCCCATCGACGACGACGCGCTCCTCGCCGAGTGCCGGGTCGAGACGTTCCGCGCCGGCGGCCCTGGAGGGCAGCATCAGAACACGACCGATTCGGGCGTGCGATTGACCCACCTGCCGACCGGGATCTCGGTCACGGCGCGCGAGTCTCGAAGCCAACACCGAAACCGAAAGATGGCGCTTGCCCGCCTGCGCGCGGCGTTAGAAGAGCAGGCCCGTCCGGAGAAGCACAGGATCCCCACCAAGGTGCCGGCGCGAGAGAAGCGAGAGCGACTGGAGGCGAAGCGGCGCCGGTCCGAGATCAAGCGTAGGCGAGGCAAGCCCGACCTGGAGGACTAGGCGGCGGAGGTCGACTAGGTCCACCGCAGCTCGAGCTCTCCCGCAGAACCGGATTCCACCCACGTCCCGAATCGCTTCCCTTCCCGGTTCAGAGTGTCCCGGACCCACTCGACATCGTCCCTGGAGGCTCGGTTGAGCCGGAAACGCCGAATCCGCATGGGCAGCAGGCGAAATCGGACGAGCCGCCCAGTCGACGGATCGATGACCGGGAAGTAGAGCAGCACGAGATCGGACCGGTACTGGTCGCGCCCCGAGATCCCCTCGTAGTCGTTGAGGAAGTCTCCGCAGCCGTATAGGATCGGCCGGCCGCGATGAACCTCGATTCCCTTGAAGTGATGCGACGAGTGTCCGTGAACCACGTCCACGCCGGCCTCTTCGATAAGCCGATGGGCGAACTCCCGCTGAGTGGCCGGAACGGTGTAGCCCCAGTTGGCTCCCCAGTGAATCGAGGCGACCCCGACGCCGCCTTCGGACTTCGCCCCTTCGACCTGACCAGCAATTCGGCGTACGGTCTTAGGGGATAGATCCTTCAGCAGGTTCACCCCGGGCCGGTCCGCCTGCGCGGCCCAATCGGCGGGGATTCCGCTCGTCTCCGTCCCGAACCCGAACACGAACACTCGCCGGCCGTCGCCAGTCGTCAGCGTCGCCGGCGCCGCAGCCTGTTCGGAATCGAGCCCCGCCCCGGCCGTCTGGATGCCCGCTGCCTTCAGCACCTCCAAGGTCTCCCGGAGTCCGGCGAACCCCCAATCGATGACGTGGTTGTTGGCGAGGACGCAGCAGTCGACCGCGGCGGCGGCGATGCAGGGTATGTTCGCCGGATGCATCCGGTAGTGGATCCCCTTCCGTGGCCAATGCCGGTCGCTCGTCGTCACGCTGGTCTCGAGGTTGATGATCCTCGCGTCGGGCGCTACGCGGGCGAGCTCCGCCAGAGCATCTCCCCAGGGGTAGGAGTAGTCGACCGGAGCCGGGATCGTACCGTTCTCGGCCTCTGCAAGCTCCACATACCGGCTGGCGGATCGGGCATACGGCTCGTGGAGGAGTGGGTCGCCGGGATGGGGGAGGACTTGGTCGAGGCCTCTCCCGGTCATCACGTCGCCGCACAGGAAGAGGGTGACCGTGTCGGGATCGGCGCGGGCTTCGGCCAGTGTGCACTCTCGAGACGGCCGAGGACGGGGTCGGTCCCGTGCCGCCAGCTCACCTCCTTCTTCCTCTACCTGTACACGTGTACAGGTAGAGCCCAACGGGGATGCCAGCCGCGATCCAACGAGCGCGAGGGGCATCGTCGCCGCGCAGCCGATGAAGCCTCTGCGATCCATCTCGACAGCTCGTGACCTACTGCAGCCCCAACCGCTCGAGCACGCTAGGGCAGTGGTATGCGGTTGGCCAAGGGGTACTGCACGAACACGTCGTAGTGCCGCCTGGGGGCTCCCTTATGGATTTTCCCCTCGAAGTTCATCTTGACGCCGCTCGTCCCGAATAATGGATCATCGAGCGGCATGAAGACGATCTGCTCCGGCCAGCGTTCGTACATCAGACGAAAGAGCTCGTCTTCGGGAGAGTCGTTCAGGATGTCGTACTGGATCGTCGAGCCCGATACGATCTTGGCGGCCACGAAGTTGAGAACGATAGTGGACCCACCGATGGCAGTACTGCGATTCACCAGATAATCGCCCAACCACTCCTGCTCGGTTCCCTTGAGACGCTCTTTTTGCGCGTGGTTGCCGCCGACGTTCAACAGCGTGCGGTGCGCGTAGCCCACCAGTCTGAGGTCCGCGAGACGCTTCATCTCGTCCTCGCGAGTCTTGACCGACCGGTCGTAGTCGTCCTCCCGGATGGCGCGCACGGTGACGCTCACCAGCTCGACGTCGACCATCTCGGCCACTGTCTCGTACCAGTACGGTCCCCAAGCGTCGATCAGCTCGGTTCGGCGGGCCTGGAGATCGTCGCGAAGAGCCGTCAGGGCCTCTTCGTGTGCCTCCGGGGGGTGGTGCAGTGCCGCCAAGAACGTATTGACCGGACCCGGATCCGTAAGGTGGTCCGCCAGCGCTCGCGTCACCGCCAGGAAGTCGTCCACGCCGCCGTAGTCTGAGAGGTTGACATCGATGCCCCTCACCTGGATGTGCTGGTCCTCCGGCAGCGTGCGGTTGAAGTCCCGAATCGCGGTGGCCAAAAGTCCAAAAGACCAGGGTGGAGGTTGCCAGCCCTCGAGCCCCCAGTCCTGGACGAAGTCGGCCAGCAGCCAGTCGGCCATGTGGGGGAACTCGAGCAGGAGCTGACGAAAGCCGCGGGCATGGAGCTCCTGAACAAGCTCCGCCATGAACTCCTGGTGCTCCCGAATCAGGTGCGTTTCGCCGACTACGACCAGCTTGTGTTGCGCGAGTCGATCGAGGACGCCGATCGGAATCGATTGCGACGCGAAGGAGACGCCGTCACGCGCCACCACCTGCTCGAGCTCCAGGCTCGAAACGCCCGCCAGGTCGCTGCACCCCGCGGGCACGACGAAAAGCGCGAAACAGAGCACGCTTAGCTTCGCTACTGCTCTCATTATCCCTCCACGACTCGGACCGCTGTCCCTGGTCAGCGTGGCTTTCCTGGGGTGGCCGGTGCGGTAGCGCGGGCGTCCGGTAGGGCGCCTACTCGGCGCACTCAGACGAAGTAAGGCTGGGTGGAAAGCAGTCACACCTGGGATGCAGATTACTTGGAGAAGCTCGGTACCGCTGTCGGGCGCTTCTCGACTGGCGCTGTGGGGTGTTTCTGGCTCGCCGCTGTAATGCCCCAGCCCGATACTCGGGGCCTACGAGGGCACGCGGCCTCGCCGCTGAAGCCACCATCTCATGCACCGATGTCCGACATCCACCGGCTCGCAGAACATGAGCGGACAGCCTCCTACGATGCAGTCGATGCCCAATGCCTCGCACTGCCGAACGGCGTCTTCCGACACGCTGCCGACGCCGAACGAGCGGTGAAACCAGACCCGCCCCACGTCACGTTCCTCGCACTGTCGCACGAGCTCTAGGGCGACATCCGGATGGGTGGCGACTACCACGCCGTCGATGCTGCCCGGTACCGAGGCCAGATCCGGGAAGCAGCGCTCGCCTTCAAGCTCCGATGCTTTCGGATTGATCGGGACCGCTTCGTATCCCGAGTCCCTCAGCTTGCGGAATATCGCGTTCGCCGCCTGCCTGGAGCTTCGCGAAACACCAGCAACGGCGATCCGCTCCCCAGCCAGGAACTCGGCAACTGAACGAGGCGCCTTCGCCATCGTGACCTCCGAGGTAGTGGAAGAGGTTGCCGACCCGGCTACTAATCTTCGGCGGGACAGCGCAGAGCGGTATTGGGCAAACCTCGGATCGGTTTGTGGGGCATATTCCTACAGGGACTGGTGAGGGACTGCTTGAGGATCGATCGCATCTCGTTGGACGGGCAGCAGTGCAGCACCGAAACAGGCACATACATCCACATACATCGTGGGTATATGTATAATGTATGTGTTCATGTTGACTCGGGTGACGGTCTGGTGAGGCCTGGTTGATGAAGCGTATTCACATCGTATTGAGTGAGGAAGAGAAAGAGCGGTTCCGTCGCTACGCCGCACGTGAGGGAAAGACGTTGAGTGAGTGGCTCCGGGAGGCCGCTCGGGAGAAACTCCGGCAGGAGAGTCCCCTCCGCCTCGACACGCTCAAGGAGCTCCGCGGTTTCTTCGCCTCCTGCGACGCCCGGGAGCACGGAGAAGAGCCCGACTGGGAGGAGCATCGGCGCGTGATCGAGGGTTCGGCCCGCTCGGGGGCGGCGGAGACGTGATCTTCGTCGACACGAACGTCTTCATGTATGCCGTGGGAGGCGACCATCCCCTCCGACGGGAGGCCCGCCGTTTTTTCGAGAACTCTCTAAGTCGACGGATCCCGCTCGTCACATCGGCCGAGGTGCTCCAAGAGCTTCTCCACGCGTACCTGCCGGTCGGCCGTCTCGAGACTCTGGACGCTGCGTTGGCACTCGCTGAAGCCCGCATGGTCTCCATCTGGCCCATCGAGCCGGAGGACGTACGGCTGGCACGCGTGCTCATAGATCGTCACGCCGAGCTCCGTGCACGCGACCTTCTTCATCTGGCCGCGTGCCTTCGGCGCGATGTAGAGCGTATTCAGACGTTCGATCGGGCTCTTGGAGCGGCCTTTGGCCGCAGCTGAGCGAGTGGACTCTCCCCTCGCGCGGCATCGGTCTGCAATGCGCCGTCTTACACCTTGACGGTTCTCCTTCCGCTCGCTTGCAGCACGCCGACCGGACCGGGTATCTGCAACATCGATCGCCGGAGGCTCGGACGCTCCAGCGATGGGGCTGCCGGGGCAGATGACGAGAGGCGCCCCGGAGAGAGCGCCCCTCGCGCTAAGCTAGACCTGAAACTCCTTGTCCAGGACGTGGATCTTCACGGTCTCCCGCTTGACGCCATCGAAGGCCATGGCTTCGGCCGTCTCGGAAGAATTCAGGATCTCGAAGTAGGTATCGAGGTCCTCGGGCTCGAAGCAGCACGCGACCTGGTTTCCTTCCAGAATCGAGAACGTGATGGGGTTGGTGACGGTCTGCTTCCTGAACAGCTCGCCGTGGCTCCGAAAACCCTCTTCGAATTTCACCGGGTCTTCGATCTGCGCCGTGATGATCACCTTGGGCATCTCTTGTCTCCTCGTAGAGAGTCTGAATTGAATTCGACGGGCCGCCGACCTAGCCAGCCAGCCGCGACGCTGGCGCGTCATGCACGTCCAGTTTAGGAGACCGGGAGCTTCGGGCACAAGAAGGTCGGACCTAGAACTTCAGGGCCAGCCCCGTCAGGAAGAACAGGTCTCCCTTCTTACGCGCCTCGCCGGTTGCGTCCACGAACGGCTGATTGCGGTAGTCGTAGATCAGGCTCAGCGTCCAACCCAGAAGGTCTGAGAACATGGTCGTGAAGTTCAGCCCGGCGTGGAGCAGGTAGTCCGAGAACTGCGCTGTGTTCGGAATGTAGGCGAAAGATTGGGTGAGGTTGGTATCATCGTCGATCGTCAGCGTGAAGTCCTGGCCGAGGTTCAGGCTGAACTTGGTGCTCGTGCTGTCGTTCTGGAAGCTCTCGCGGAGCCCGGCACCACCCGCGTTGAGCGAGAACTTGGTCGCTGTCGTCTCGAATAGCGTGTAGCCCACGCCGGCACCCGGAGCCACGATGGCATCGATGCCGGCCTGCCGGTTGAAACCTCCGTACAGCAGCCCGTACACGAAGAAGCGTCCCAGTCCCGTGTAATCGTAGCGGAGCTGAGAGTCCAGCTTGTTCGCCGTCTCCTCGCCCTGCGTCGTCGCCAGAATGTAGGTCGCCGAGATGGTCCACAGGCCCGTGGCCAGCTCGTCGTGGATGCCGAAGGAGAGGCCGAGGTTGGTGGTCTCGCTGTTGCCCGCCGTCAGCGAGAAGCCGAAATCAGCATTCCCATACCAGCCCTTCGGACCTTCCTCTTCATCCTGATCCTGGGCGACCGCCGAGCCGGGGTGTCCGATCAGCGCAATCGCCGTCAAGGCCACGGCCGCACCAAGAAGTGGCCTGCGCCCCGTTGGGCGAGATCGTGTGTTTCGCATTTACGTGTCCTTTCCAGTTGGGACCTCACACCGTCCAAGCCCGACCTTCCACGCCAATCCGAAGACCGGTGCCCGAGGCCGACTTTTCGTAAGAAAATCGATCGATAAGAGGCCTGCCGGCGGCACGCCGGTCAACCTCCAAGACACACAGACAACGCATCCGACGATAAGTCACCTGTGCCGCGGGTAACGCGCGCCTGTGTGAGCCGGACTCGATGTGACTCCCGGCGGTTTGACCGGTCTATGGACGCGAACGGTCGTGTGGAGGAGCTCGAGGCTCCCCCTTGTTCTGCGCAATCCACTCACAGCTCTGGAGGAGCCACGTGAACAAGAAGCTTACCCTCATGTTGGGCCTTGGCGCCCTGGCAGTCTCCGCGACGAGCCTCGCGGCTCAGACGCCGACCGAGAGCGTCGCCGAGGCCGACCTGCCCCCGAACGCGAAGCCCGGCGAGTGCTACGCACGGGTACTGACCGAGCCTCAGTACCGAACCGAAACGGAGCGCGTGCTGATTCGCGAGGAGGGCGAAGAGGTTCGAGTGATCCCGGCGAAGTACGAGACGGCGACGCAGCGTGTCCTCGTCAGCGAAGCCTCCACCAGACTCGAGGTCGTTCCTGCAACCTACGACTGGGTCGAGGAGAGGGTGCTGGTGAGGCCCGAGAGCAAGAAGCTCGTCACGGAGCCGGCCAAGTACGAGACCGTCACGGAGCGCGTCATGGTCGAGCCCGCGAAGACGGTGTGGAAGAAGGGAAAGGGCCCGATTCAGAAGATCGACGAGTCCACGGGCGAGATCATGTGCCTGGTCGAGGTCCCGGCCGTCTACGAGACCGTCAGCAAGCGCGTGCTGAAGGCACCGGCGACGACCAGCGAGATCAACGTACCAGCCGAGTACAAGACCATCCGCAAGCGCGTGCTGAAGACCCCAGCGACGACGCGCGAAGTCGAGTTCCCCGCCGAGTACGAAGTGGTCGAGGTCACGAAAGAAGTCCAGCCCTCGCGCACCGAGAAGACCAAGATCCCGGCCGAGTACGAGACGGTCGAGAAGCGGGCAAAGGTCGCGGATGGCCGTCTCGAGTGGCGGTCGATCCTGTGTGACACCAACATGACGCGTGATCGGATCACGTCGATCCAGCGCGCCCTCAAGACAGCGGGCTTCGACCCCGGCTCCATCGATGGGGTGATCGGCAGCTCCACCATCCGGGCCGTGAACGCCTACCAGCGGGCCAATGACCTTCCGGTCGACAAGTATCTCAACATGGAGACGGTGCGGGCACTCGGCGTGATGGAGTACTCTGCGCCCGATCAAAGCCGGTAGCCAGTAGGCGTCGAGCCGGCTCGACGCTTTTTTCAGAAGAAGAGCATCAAGGGCGAGCGGCCGCTCCGGCCGCCGCCCTCACCGGTTGATTTGATACGACACGAAGGAGGCATTCAGTGGATTTCCTTGGAGCCCTGCTCGAAGAGAAGCAATCGACGCTCGTAGAGACCCTCACGGGCGAGACGGATCTCTCGCCGGATGAGGCCGAGAGATTCGTGCCCGAGGCCGGCTCGGCCGTGGTCGATGCCGTCGCGTCGCACGGCAGCGAGCTGGACCTCGATAACCTGGACGGCACAGGGAACGTCGAGTCGTTGCTGGGCATGATCGACATCCCGGGCCTGGCAACCCGGACGGGCCTGTCGCCCCAGAAGGCGGCGGGGGGCCTGCTCGCCATCCTGCCCATGATCCTGGGCTTCCTCGGCATCAAGGCCGGGGGTGGACCCGGCCTGCTGTCCGCCTTGGGCGGCCTGAGCGGTGGAGCTGGAGACATGCTCGGCGGTCTGGGCAAGCTCGGCGGCGGCCTGTTCGGCAAGTAAGCGTCCCCCCGCCTCACGGCGGCTCACTCTCCACCCGAGAAAAAGCCCCTAGGCGATCTCGCCATAGGGGCTTTTGAGTGGGTTCTTCCATGTGCGTCCGGCCGTTCCAGGGCCTGGGCGCCGTACCCGCCTACCTGCTGCCTGCCTTACCGCTACTGCTTGACGACCTGATCGAGGAAGACACCGTTCGAGACAGCCACCGTTCGGCCGTCCTGTGAGAGCAGGGTCTGGGTCGGGGTGATCGCCTCCAGCGTTCCCGTCTCTCCCAGTATCTCCATCTCCTCGCCCACCGCGAACGTCTTTCTTGCGTAGAAGCCGGCGATGATGTTGCGCGTGATCTCTCGCGATCCGAGGCCGAACGAGAGCCCGAAGGCAATCGCCAGACCGGCCATCAGACCCATCGACACGAGGCGGATCATGTCCGTGTCGATGCGAAGCTGCGCCAGCGCCATGATGCCGAGCACGAACATGATCACCGCGGAAACGAGGCTGCCGAGGGTCGAGGCGAACTCGATCCCCGAGTTCGTCGCCGCCTCGGTCACAGTGCGGCCGGCGAACTGCGCGGCCGCACTGCCGAGGACCAGGATTAGCAGGGCCGCGACGATATTGGGCAGATAGCCCATGAAGGCGCCGATGGCATCGGATACCGCCACCAGACCCAGCGCGTCGGCCGCCGTCTTGGCGAACAGGATGAGCAGCAGATAATAGACCAAGCGCGGCACGAACTCGTTGAGTTTTTGCCGGATGCCCACCCGCTGCAGGAACTGGTCGATGCCCGCGCGCGCGAGCGCCTCGTCGAAGCGAAGCCGGCGGAGCAGGGATCGCAGCAGGCGCTCGATCAGCTTGGCCGCGGCGAAGGCCAGGATGATGAGCACAATCCCCACCGCGACGCGCGGCGTCCAATCGACCAGGTTCCGGAACATCGAGTTGAAAGCATCCACGATCTGATCGAGGATTCCCGAGTTCATTCTTCGCCGTCTCCTCTCTTGTAACCGCCGCCTCCCAGCAGCGTGAGCGCGAGGCCCAGGTATTCCAGCAGTATCCGGAGCGGAGCGAACCAGGCATAGTCAGCCAAATCCGAGGCCAGTCCCCGGCGCAGCAGCGAGTTTCGCACTAGGCGCATGAGACCCGGCGAGGCCGGTTCTGCAAAATCCGCAAGCTCGGAGATCGGCTCTTCTATCTCCGGGCTTTCCGTCGTCTCTCGCCCTCGATCGTCTTCGGTCACTCTCCCTCTTCCCCGTTGCCGGCAAGGCGGCTGTAGACGGACCGAAACCTCTCCCTGCCCCGCTTCACCCTCATCTTCGCCGCCGACAGACCCAGTCCGAGCTCACGGGCAATCTCGCGGTAGCCGAGGCCATCCATGTCTCTGAGCACGAGCGGGACTCGCAGGCTGTCCGGGATGGCGTTCAGCGTCTCGCGGATCAGCCCTCTCTGTACATCCGCGGCGATGTTACGCTCGGCCATCGGCTGAGTCCGAAGCTCGCCGCTCTCCCGCGCCGACGGGGCGTCGAGATCCAGGAACGTCTTCCCCCGCTTCTTCTTGAGGAAGTTGATGCAGTGGTTCGCCTTGATCCGGCGCAGCCAAGTATGAAAGCTGGCCCGCCCCTCGAAGCGGCGTAGGCCATAGAACGCCTTGACGAACACCTCCTGAGTGAGGTCCTCGGCATCCGTCGGACTTCCGGACAGGTAGCGGCAGTTCGCTTGCACGCGGTCCTGGTATCGCTCCACGAGAGCCTCGAAGGCGCGAAAGTCACCCTGCGCCGCTTGCTGCACTCGCCGCACGAGCTCCTCGTCTGAGTAGTCGTCTCGCTGGTTCGTCGTGGTCCTCCGGTTCATTCAGTTTCAGACAACGCGGACGCGGGCACAGTCACATCCAAATTCGGGAATCTCGATGTGACTTTTCAAGCGATTTCTTGTCGGTTGTTCGTAGACACGCGTCGCCGTGGGCTGCCCGCGGTTCCGACATCGTCACCCAACCATAAAAAGGAGCCGACCCGTGCTCAACGAATTCAAGGAGTTCGCCGCCAAAGGCAACATGCTGGACATGGCGGTGGGAATCGTGATCGGAGCGGCGTTCGCCACGATCATCGGTTCCCTCGTCAACGACATCGTTATGCCTCCGATCGGCTTGCTGCTCGGCGGCGTGGACTTCGCCGAGATATTCCAGGTCTTGCGCGATGGGGACCCGGTCGGCCCGTACGCCACCCTGGCGGCCGCCAAGGAAGCCGGTGCGGTCACGATGAACTGGGGCATCTTCATCAACAGCCTGCTCACCTTCCTGATCGTCGCCTTGGCGCTGTTCATGGTGATCAAGGGCTTCAACAAGATGAAGCGGCAAGAGGAAGAGGCGCCGGAGCCGGAGGCCGCGCCAGAGCCGACGATGGAGGAAGTGCTGCTCACCGAGATCCGCGACCTGCTGGCAGCTCGTACCTGACGACCCGTCGTAACACACCTGCCGATAGCAGCTGCGAGCAGGGGGGAGCCGGTTGACGGCGCGTGAGGCGGGTCAGCCTATCGATGCGTGCCGGCCAACCGGCGACCCCTCCTACCACCCACAGATTCCGGCGGCCGTCCGAGACCCTCGTCCGTGGGCCCTCAGAGGGGCGGAGCCGCGCGTCCCGACAAGGATGACCGACTCACCGACCTCTCCTTCCAACGTACGCGGTTCAGCCAGTGACTGATGGCTGAATCCAGCTGGAGAACCGCCGTCATAAGGAACGACAGCGGCGCGATGAGAGTGGTCGTAAGCGGGAACCCGGACCAGCGATCGGAAATGGCCTTGAGGCCGTAGAGCGCACCGAGGAACCACGTCGACGTGAGGGGCGCCAGACAGAATACCGCCACGAAGAGCGTGTACGAGACGAGGAACGTCGGTACCGTTCCCCCCATGATCAGGTAGGCGTTCTTGCGGAAGCCTCTCCAGGCCTCACGGAGGGAACCGTACATACGAACCACCACCTCGCCCTGCAGGTTCTCGATATAGGGCGACACACCCCGTCCCTTCAGGTACCGCCCGATGTGCACATCCTCCAGCACCTCACCGGGGTGCGCCCGATGGGGCTCGTGCTCCGAGTACACGGAGCGCCGGATCATCCAGCACTGTCCGTTCACCGCACTCAGCGTCTTCGCGCGGACCAACCCAATCAGCGGCAATGGCAACTGGGTGAGTAGCGTAAAGGGGATCAGGCTAACGAGGGCCCCTCCCCCGCCTTCGAGGCGCGGAATCCCGGTCAGGACGGCCAGCTTCGGCAAGGCGAGAAACCGCCGCACCAACCTCTCGAGCGCATCCGGATCGGCGAGTCGCGCGTCTGCGTCGAGAAAGAGCAGAACGTCCCCCTCGGCGCGCCGACTGAGCTGATAGAGGGCGTGGACCTTGCCGACCCAACCGCTGGGAAGCCCCTCGCCCCGGACGGGCCGCAGCCGGCAGTCGTCCACGGCGGCAAGAAGCGCCCAGGTGCCGTCCTCGGAACCGTCATCGTAAACATGGAGATCGAAGGTCGGATACCGCTGGATGAGGACGGAGTCGAAAAGCGTCGGCAGGTTGTGGGCCTCGTTGCGGGCGGGCACCAGGATCGAGATGCTCGGAAGTTCTATGTCACGCGCTGCCAACCCTCGCCGCCGGAAGAGATGGGCCAGGTTGACCACCAGGATCAGGCCGAGCACCGCATAGGCGAGAGCTAACGCGGCATTCATTCAGCGATGTCGCTCGAGGAGGCGGGCTGCCCAGCCCCAGCGCTCCTCCGGCCCACGCCGTCCCTCGAGCAGGGTGGTTCGCGGCGCGGACCGGTCGCCCAAGTCTCGCAGCAGAGCTGCCAACCTTTCCCACTCGTTGCCCATCGGCTGCAGCTCGACCGTCCCTCCGATCAGGGTCGCGGTCGGACGAGCCGAGTTCCAGCTCGACACTCGGAGCGCGACCGGCCACCACAGCGCAGGCGGGAAAGCCCGCTCCAGGCGGCTGAACACGTCCGCCGGAAACTCTTGCAGTCCCTCCTCGAACGGGTGCAGTTCTCCTTCCGGGAAGTAGACGAACGCTGTGCTCGGGTTTCGCATGCGGGCGATCGTGCGACGAATCGTTGCCGAGCGCCGGCTCGGATCATTCCGTGGAAACGGAAGCGCTCCGACGCGTCGGAACAGGGGGAGCCGGTCATACTCCTCCATCCACACGCACGGCTCCCGGCCGAGGATGTGGCGCGCCAGGAATCCGAGAACGAGAGCGTCGTGGAACGCCGCGTGATTCGCGTACAGGACGACGGGTCGCTCGGGGGGAAGCTCGGGCACCTCTCCGATCCAGTCCACCTGACGCAGGTCACGGCGGAGTTGGCGGATGAGGAAGCCCTCGAGGAGTCCGCGCACGCCCGGACCTATAACGGCGCCGGTACGGCAACCGGCTGTCGTCGGCGTATCGCCAGAACGGGCAGGGTGATGGCCAAGGCGCCAACCAGCGCCGCCACTCCCAAGCCCTGGATCGCACACACGCCCACCGGAAAGATGCCGTTGATGATCCATACGGGCTCTGCCCAACGCGACGGCCGGGCGAAGCGATCGAAGCCGAGCGCCGCATACCCCGCCGAGATGACGACGCCGGTGACCAACCAGCCGGCCCAGTTCACCAGCGGCATGCCGTAGTAGGGGCCGTCGACCTCCCAGCGCCATACCGGGAAGCCTCGACTCATCGCCGGGTCGAGCGCCACGTCCCATAGGGTGAGGATGAGCGCCGCGGCGCCGATCCGGCCGATACGCCCGAGCCCGAGCCGCCCTGCCAGGTCGTAACTGATGATCGATACGCCGAACCAGGAAAGCGGAATCAGGACGGGCACCTCCCCGAACAGCTTCGGATCGAGAAAGGACGTGTATCGGTAGGCGCCGAACGGGACGCCGGCACGTGTGCCCAGGAGCTCCGCCGTCAATCCGACCCCGCTCGCGAACACCACGAACAACAGCGTTCGGCGCCAGCCGAGCTCCGGCATGTACATCAGGGCGGCCAGCACCGGGAGCCCCAACATGTAGATCCAGGTCGGGACCCGCATGAACCAGGGCAGCAGCGGGCCCGCCCAGGCGATGATGCGCGGCGCGAAGCCGAGCAGCACGAAGCCGAGAAGGCTAAAGGCGATCGAGGCTACGAACAGGACGATCACCGCCGTGAACAGCGGCGTCGTTTCGACAGCCGCGGGAAACACGGGCCGCAGCTCTGCAGCGGAACTCGACGGTCCGCCGGAACGCGGCGTCGACGCGACCTGTCTCACGGCTCTAGTCGCTCTCCCCTGAACTCGGCGCCCTCGGGCATGTACCGCATCGCCGACACCTTCCCTTCCCCATCTCGGTCGAACGCCACGGCCGCGTACAATGTGCGGCTGAAGAACGTTCCGTCCGCGGTCGGGAAGAACTCCGACTCGCTGCCCTCATTGGCTCGAAGGTACAGGGTAGCTGTCTCGCCCCCCCCCTCCGCCCTTACTGCAACCGTCAGCCCCGGGCCAAAGCCGTAGGCACCCTCAAGCTCCCGGATCTCTGCGATTCCAGCCGGGGCCCGCGATGCCGGGCGCTGTTTCCTGGCCTCGGGATCCCGGCCGAGCAGCAGCGCCCCAATGCCGTCTCGGAGCCGGTCTCGCGATACCGACTGAACGTTCGAAAGAAGGATCACGACCGCATCCGCGTTCACGTAACGCGCCATATCCGACGCGTACCCGGCCAGCCGGCCGTCGTGTTCGATGATGGTATCCCCGTACCGCTCGAACAGGCTCAGCCCGTAGCCGTACCCGTCTCCGTGATCGGTGAACATCAGTCGTCGGGAATCGGCGCTCAGCAGTGCGTCGCTCTGCAGGGCCCGATCCCAGCGGCTCAGGTCACCTGCGGTCGCCACGAGGGAACCGGAGCCGTGGCCCCAGGTCGCCCCGAAAGTCGGCGCCTTCTGGAATCCGCTCGCCCCGAGCGGATCGTACCCCTGTGCGAGACCGGGCGTCGGCATTCGGGAGAGCGTCCCTGACGAGGCCATCCCGAACGGGCGCAGAATCCGCTCTTGCAAAGCCTGTTCGAAAGGTTGCCCTGAAGCCACCTCTATCACCCGCGCGAGAAGCGCGAAGCCGCCGTTGCTGTAGCTGTAGGCTGAACCCGGTTCGAACTGGAGGGGCTGCCGCCCCAGGTAGGCGACGATCGCTTCCAGTGGCGGCGACTGGCCGCTCAACTCTCCGTACTCCGGGAGCGCGTAGATGTCCGGAACCCCCGCCGTGTGCGTAAGCAGCTGATGAAGGGTGATCTCCCGGCCGCGAGGATGCTCTGGGAGGAAACGGGCGAGCCGATCGCTGACGGAGAGCACACCGTCCTCCTGCAGCAGGAGAATCATCGCGGCAGTGAACTGCTTGGACATCGACCCGATGGCGAAGACAGTCTCGAGCGTGTTGGGAACGCCCAGCTCGTGGCTCGCCAAGCCGTACGCACGGGCAAACAGGACGCTGTCCCCGCGTCCGACGTACACGACCCCGCTGAAGTCGCCCCGCTCGACGTATGGGGCAACCAATTCATCGATGCGCGCCTGGAACTCCGTCCCCGGGACTCGCTGCTCCCCACCCTCTTGCGAACCGGTGTCGCTCGGCTGGCACCCCACCAAAAGGCCGGCCACAAGGAATCCCCTAGCTACCGCGACTAACCCCATTCTTCGCTCGTTGACCATCGCCACAGTCTCTCACTCCGCCAGCTGGAAGTGTCAATAATATGTCTACGACACTAAATGGACAATTCGTTACGGTGTTCTCGTTCCATGTTGTCTGACGGGACCCGCCCAGGCGGGTCATTAAGATAAGGGAGACCGGCCGCTGGCTGAGCCTGTGCCGGTGTAGCTCGGACTCGCTGCGCCGGGATCAGCTCAGATTTGCTGTCCCAACTCGTTGCCCTACTCGGCTGGGCCGCTTCTCAACCTAATGTTGCCGCTGACCGTGCCCAGGAACAACGTCGGACCGCCCGTCCCGAGCGTGCCCGTTTTGTCATTGGCCGGCCCGGTCAGGGGAAAGTCGGAGTTGATTGAGCCGCTCACGGTGGCCGCCTCCACCTCCGCGTTGGTGTTTGAGGGAACCTCCACGTCGATGCTACCGCTCACGGCGGCGAAATCGAGATTGCGACCCCAATTGGCCCGCCCGATCACGGCAGTCACGTTCCCCGACACGACTGCGGCTTCGGCAATCTCGGTGGTCTCGACGGTCACGTTCCCGGAGACCGCCACGAGGATCGCTTCACTCCGCAGGTCGTTACCCGTCACGGCGCCGGCGATGTTCTTACCGACGAACACGACACCGGCGGGCACGTCGACCGTAAACGTGACCTGAACGTCGTTGTTTGAAGCGCCCAGGTTGCCCTGGTCGCCTGGGAGGCATTCGTTCGCCGGCTGGCCGGGCACGTCCGGGTAGACGGCGCAGATCGTCACGCCGTTCGCGTGCGGCACAACCTCGATCGTGACCTCCGCGGGATCGTCCTGCGATCCGCTCTTGGTGGCGCGGACTTCGACCTGTCCGCCGGATGTGCCGGTAGCCGTGATGTTGCCTTGCACGCCCTTGATCTCGATCTGATCTCCCTGCGCGATCGTTCCGCTCCACTCGAACTCGTCGTCCGAGCCGTTTCCATTCGGGCCGGTCGCGTCACCGTTTCCGCAACCCGTTAGTGCCGCAACGGCGAACGCAGAGGCTAGGAAGAACCGTACTCTGCTACAGGCCATGTCAGCCTCCGATTTGGAAGTGCGGTCCATCTGGAATGGTGCGATCTGGCAGGCGTCACGGCGGGTGCAGTCGGTCCCCTGAGCAGTCCACGGGCATCTCAGCTCAGGCTTACTCTAGCCTCCGAGCCTGAGAGCGCTATCGGGCAAATCTCGACGGTAGCTGTCGGGCTTATTCCTCAGGTACCGTCGACGGGCTCGAGCTCGATTTCGAAGTCGAGAAGGTCACCTTTGAACCGCACCGCGCGCTCCACGGTTCGGTAACCTTCCCGCACGATCCGGATCCGCCCCTCGGTATAGCACCGCTTCACCTCGCCGTAGGCGCCGGCCCCGGCCACGGTGGCTTCCTGCTGATCGAGAACGAACTCGTAGTCGATGGGCGTCGTTCCGAGCGAGTAGTATCCCTCCTCGAACGAGGGGGCGCCGATCGAGCCGTAGAAACCCGAGTAGGCCGCGTTGACCTGCATCACGCCGCTCCGCTGCAGGTATAACTCGGCATCGACAGGCAGGGTCGTCACGGTGACCCGCTGATGGTTGGACGAGCACGCGCCGAGCGCGAAGACGATCAGGGAGAGCAGCGCAGCTCGAGCATACTTGGCAGACACTGTGCGTTCCTCCGGCGTTGGAACCTCACCACTCGCAGGGTCCTCTACCTGATAGACAGCCGGATCTCCTGCAGAGTCACGCGATTCGGGCCGGAACTCCGCGTCGGAATAATTGTTGCACTATTGAGCGCGCCCTGCAGCACGATCGACCGGCCGAGGGATCCGGGTTGCTGTGCAGCAACGTCCCGTTCGAACGTCGAAGAGATCAGAGCGGTGTACCGACTGGTCGAGGCGCGGCGAAATCATGATCGAGCGGAGGAAAGCGCCATGCGCAGGCTCTATCTCTACGGGTTGGCATTCGTGGCGATCGCCCTACTGCTGGTGCTTCGCGGCGGTGGCGTCGGACATTCCTACTCGCACCCCACCGTAACCGCTTTCAGCGCGCAGGGCGCGGCGGCCACCTGGTTCGCCGAGATCAAGCCGTTCTGCAATCCGGTGGAAGTCGAGACCCGCCATCGCTGGAACCCTCCGCCGAGCGGTATGGAGGGGAGCGCATACAGCGCCGCCTGCTACGGGCTCGCCGGCAAGGTCGACCTGGCACGCCAGATCATCCTGGACCTCGAGGGGGATGAGCAGTGGCGGGCCGCAGGGGTCGTGTTCGCCGTCGCGCACCCGGTGGCCGATGCGGGAGACGACGCCTCGGCGGGTCCCATCATGGAGATGGTCGTCGAGTTCTGGCCCAACCATTACATGGCACTGTACCACGCCGGGATAGCCCGAGTGGGCCTCGGCGATCGCGAGGCCGCCCGTGAGTATCTCGAGCGCTTCCTCGAGCATTACGACCGTGAGGATGGGTGGCGCTCCAGTGCCCTGGCAGCCCTCGAGGACATCGGCGCTCGCTGAGCGAGTCTGCGGCTACGCGGATCGCGCGACGAGGCGGAGACCGGGCCGTGACGCAGCCAGCGGACGAG
Organism: uncultured Gemmatimonadales bacterium; assembly: GCA_947259585.1. GTDB lineage: Bacteria > Gemmatimonadota > Gemmatimonadetes > Palauibacterales > Palauibacteraceae. The sequence goes on from CAMYMV010000011.1 coordinate 26,212, forward strand.
GGCGCCTCGTACGTCGAGCCAGGCGCCGTACTCAACGATCGTTACGAGATCCAGCGAGAGATCGGGCGCGGCGGGCACTCCGTCGTCTACGTGGCCCGGCCTCTGGAGGGATCCGATGCTTCGTCGGGCGACCATGTCGCCGTCAAGTTGCTCGTACCGCCGCCCGCCCTCGCGACCGTGGCGCGCGAGCGAATGCGGCGCGAGGCGGAGACCGTCCGTGAGCTGAGTCACCCCAACATCGTCACGCTCTACGAATACTTCGAGGAGGCCGGACGCAGCTTCATCGCCATGGAGTACGTGGACGGCGAGACGCTGTTCGAGAGGGTGCGGGCGCACGGGCCGCTGAGCGAGGAAGAGACAGTCGCCGTCGGCGGCGACATGGCTTCGGCCCTACGGGAAGCTCATCGATGCGGGGTGCTTCACCGGGATGTCAAACCGCGAAACGTTCTCATGGATCGCGAGGGACGCGCCAAGCTCACCGACTTCGGCTCAGCGCGCCTCGACGGCCATGCCACGCTCACGATGACGGGCGGGCTGGTAGGGACCCTGGCCTACGCGGCTCCGGAGCTCATGGCTGGTGAGCGAGGGGATGCGCGCTCGGACCTTTACTCGTTGGGACTCACGCTCTACTTCGCTCTCACCGGTGAGCTGCCCGATCAAGCGTCTCGCAGCCTGCCCCCCGCACCGACTCCGGCGGGCTACTCTGCCCGTGAGGCTCGACCGGAGCTCTCCACCTGGCTGGACGACGTCGTGTCGCGCTGCACCCGCCAGGAACCGAGCGGGCGGTATCCGACGGCCGGAGCTCTGGTCGAGACCCTTCTCTCGGCTCGCGTCTCCATCGATTCACCGGAGGAGGCATCTGCGCCGCGACTGGTGGAAGCGGGAGCTCACGCCGCCTGCGACGTGTGCGGGGCACCGGACCCACTCGGCCTGGGAACCTGTGTTGCCTGTGGCGGGAGCGATGGCGCCGATGCCCTGCTCTTCCTGCACCGCGGGTCCCGACGCGCCGATCGAGGGTTGATCGCGGATTGGGTTGCCAGCTCGCTTCAAGGCGCAGTCGGTCGGCGCGACGCGCGCGAAGCCGCGGAGGGAGAACGACCGTTGGCACGCCTCCCGAGCGAGATCGCCGACCGAGCTGCGAGCGCTTTGATGACTCGGGGTGTCGGAGCGGCGAGTGTCACGGAGGGCCGCGCCTGGAGACGAATGCCGCTGGCGTTTGCGGCCCTCCTCGTCCTCGTGCTGGTATCGGGATTGGCTGCCGGGCTGTCGACCGCACCCGGCATGCTTCTCTTCACCCCGCTGTTCGCGGGCCTACTCGCCCTCGTGGCGCTGCGGCGCGTGACGAAACCGATCTGGGTACCCGAGCCGGCGCCGGGCCTGGACCTTCCGACGCCCGCCGCGAGTGACGCCCGCGAAGCACTGGCACGGCTCGAAGATGGCCCGGCGCGACGCCTCTTGCGGGACGTAACCCGCCTGGCGTCCGGCCTTCATCGACGGGATGAATACGCCGGCAGCGAAGAGTTCACCGCCATGCTCGGCGAGCTGCTCACGTGGTCGTCGCGCGCGGCGTCGGAGATCTCTCAGCTCGACGAGAGCCTTACGGTCCTGGAGGCGCGTGCGACCGAAACACCCGATCCCCGAATGATCGAGGCCGCTTCGCGGGCGGGCCGAGCCCGCGATGGCCTGGTGCAGCGGCTGCTCGAGGCGATCGCCGGTCTTGGACGCGTGAGGGCCGCTCGAGCCGACGCCCATTCTCAGCTGGGGCTGTTGACCGAGCGTCTCGAGTCGGAGGCGCGGTTCCACGCGGATGCGACGCGCGAAGTGCAGGCACTGCTGGCCTGACCGACACCCTTTTCGTTGGTGTATCTCGGCGGCGCACGCGCTGCCCTGTCGCCGGCACCGACTCTAGCCCATTATCGCCGCCCGGCGCTTCGCCGTTCCACAGATAGGAATCCCGTTATGAACAGAGCCCTCTCGTGCGGATCCTGGTCCGCGGGGAAACTGGCCGTGAGCTTCGCGTTGGCGCTTGCCGCTACCTGCGCCCTGCCACCGACCCTCGATGCTCAGGACCTCTACCTGACCAACGCACGTCTCGTGGATCCCGAGGTGGGGCAGATCCGCGAAGGCTCCCTTCTCGTGCGCGATGGCCGGGTCGTGGGCAGCCCTGAGACGGCTCCGGCGGGCTTCGAGGGTCCGGTGTTGGATCTCGACGGCCGATGGGTGATGCCCGGTCTCGTCGACCTACACACGCATTCTTATGGCAACATGGCTCCTGGCAACGTCTTCGACGGAGTCGGCACGGAGATGGTCGCCCGACGGATGCTGTACGCCGGCGTTTTCGCGTTCCTGGATCTCTTCGGCCGCGAGGAGAGCATGTTCTCGATTCGGTCCGCCCAGCGAGCGGGACAGGTGCCGGGCGCCGACCTGTTCATCAGCGCCTCCTGCCTCACGGCCACGGAGGGTCACTGCACCGAGTATGGGATTCCGACACGGACCATGGACACGCCCGACGAGGCCCGGGCCCACGTCAGCGAGCTGGCCAGGGAGGGCGCTGACGTTATCAAGATCGTCTATGCCCCGACCGGTAACATGCCCTCGATCGACAAGGCGACGCTCGCGGCGGCCTTGGAAACGGCGCGCGACGCGGGCGTGCCCACCGTGATCCACATCAACACTTGGCAGGACGTGCGCGACGCTGTGGAGCTCGGCGCGAGCGCGGTCACCCACGTCCCATCCCGGGAGCCTATCCCGGACGATATTCCCGCTCTCATGGCGGAGCGCGGCACGGTGAGCGTCCCGACCCTCGCGGTCGAGACGGATTTCCCGGCGTTCGTCACCGAGCCGGAGGTACTCGACAACCCGATGGCTCGGGCGCTCACGACCGGGGCCATCCTTGACGCCTACCGGTCCGAGGAGACCCGGACCCACGTGGCCGAATCCGCTTCCCGGGCAGCCGTCAGGCACACCAACATTCTCGCTGCGGTGAAGGCGATCTTCGACGCCGGCGTGACCGTGCTTTCGGGCACGGACTCCGGCAACTGGGGGACGATCCAAGGCTACTCCATGCACCGGGAGCTCGTGAAGCTGGTCGCCGCCGGACTCACCCCGTGGGAGGCACTGGCTGCCTCGACGACCGGGGCGGCGGAGTTTCTGGGCCTTTCTTACGGATTCACGCCGGGTGACGTGGGGAACTTCTTGGTGCTGGACCGGTCGCCGCTCGAGGATATCCGCAACACGCAGACAATCAACATGCTGATCCAGCGCGGCCGGATCCTCGACCGAGAAGCGCTGCTCACTCCGCCTGCCGGTTCTTAGCTTCCGGCTGGCCGGCCAGCGGCTGTCACAGCCGCCTGTCGTCACTCACTCTCAACCCGGCCCGGGCCAAAGGCACCGCAAGGATGTCGTCTCCGTCCGTGAACACGAAAAGGCCGAGCGGCGCGACCGGCTGCGCGCCCCACGCATACGGGAGGTTGGCCAGCTTGCGTGCCTCGGGCCCGCTGGAGCCACCCAGCAGCACCTCCCATATCCCGTTCTCCGAACCGGACAGACAGGAGTCGTCGAAGCACCGCGAAACGAGCAACGCTCCGCCATCGGTCGTGTAGCCGTCGAACGGCGCATCAGAGGCAGGGACGAAGAGTGGGCCGGGCGTACCGAAACCTTCGTCCTCCCGTGGCGCGAGGTAGATGCCGGCTCCCGACGCGCCCTCCGCATCGAAGAAGACCAGATCACCCACGTCGGTCAGGCAGGGATAGGTACCGGTGATGCCATGTTGACTCGTGAGGCTCTCGGGGCGTGACCAACCGTTCGCCTCTCGGCGGATCCGGAACAACTCGCGGGACTCCTCTGACCGGGTCGCGTAAACCACCTCGTTCCCACTTGGGGAGATCGCGAGGTTGTACACGATACCGATGTCGAGCGACTCGACGCGCCAGCCATCCTCTTCCAGGTACGCTATGAACGGCTCCTTTCGAGTCCAATCATCTCCGTAGCGGGCGAAGACCATGGTCTTCGCATCGCGCGAGAAGGACGGGGACGCTTCCGATTGCTCGGTGCTGATGCGGCCCGGCGCAAAGAGAACTGGAGTGATAACTGCGGCACCGGGTGGGGCCGTGATTCGGGTTCGGACTTCAAAACGCTCGGGGGCTCCGTTGCGGCTGCGAACTCTGCGGATCCACGCTCCGGCGTCGTCGAGCTCGACATCGACGTAACGAAAAGAACTCCCCCCCTCCCGGCCCACATAGCGGAAATCCCAGCCGAGTCGATTTCCGAGCTCATCCCACAGCACGTCCTCCTCGCCGTACTGAGCGCCGTCCGATCTGTAGTAGCGTTTCCTGATCTCGCGACCATCGTCGTCAAGATCGGCCTCAGTTCTATCGGCTGCCAAGCCCGGCTCGAAGTAATACGTCGTGGTCTGAAGACGTCCGTCAGCGGAATAGGTGAACACCTCCCGATCGGGCTCCTCCGATCCACCCTCGAAGTAGACGGCCTCGGACTCCCGGCCCTGATCGTCGTGTCGCACAAAAAACAGCAGCGTAGGCTCCCCGCCAGCGTCCGTGATCTCGAGCCGAAGGCGTCGACCACCCGGACCAAACCATGTCCGCTCGGTACCGCGAAACGCACCGGTGGGCGGATCGAACAGGTCTACTCGCTCTTCCAGGGTCACGGTATCCCGCGTCAGCGTGACGGCGCCCGCCTTCGGCGTGACGGCATCGCCCACTAGCGCCGCGGCGGCAAGAGCTGTCGGGAGTATCAACGCTCGCTTCCTCGAGCTCGGGGATCGCTGTTCCAGGAGCCACCTCCCCTCCAAACCACGTGGGAGGCCATCCCGATCACGACGAGGCTGGCCAAGCGGGTATGGGGCCCGCAAGTGAGCGCAGCGTGCCGGCGAGCTTATCTGGTTTCGTGCTGCGGAGCATGGGTCTACCCGTCATCCTCATCGTGACGTTCGAGCCATTCCTCGGCCCACTCTCGCCACGAGTCGGACAGCCGCGGCACGGCGAGGAGCCGGCCGGCCTCGCTTCGGTCCCCAGCGTAGATCCTGGCCAAGTCACCCATGGTCAGGTCGTGCTCCGGCCGGTGCACGACCCGGATCTCGTCTCCGCTGCCGAGCACCCCTTCCTGCAGGATCCGCAGGTAGGCGCCGGGCCGTCCGGCCGCCAGGAAGTGCCGCGGGAAACCCTTGTCGTCCACGCGAACCGCCAACTTCCAGCACGGCATCCGCGCCTCCGACACCTCGAGCACGGTGCTTCCGACCTCCCAGCGCTCGCCGACCAGGGCATTCGTGAGATCGAGGCCTTCTGTGGTCAGGTTCTCCCCGAACTCGCCCGGCTCCAGCTGGCGGCCAAGCTCCTCGCCCCACCACTCGTAGTCCTCCTGGGCGTACGCGTAGACGGCCTTGTCGGGGCCACCGTGCACGCTGCCGTCGGCCTGCTCGTCTCCCTGCACGTTGTTGTCCCGCACGAGCACGCGCCCCTCGACCGGCAGCTTCCAGATGGCGCTCTCGGCAGCGCGTCCCTTGTACTCGAACTGGCGCGGCCGCCCCACGTTCACCGAAAGAAGCCGGCCTCTCATCGCTCGTAACCCCGGAGTAAGATCACGCCGTCCCCGTGGCTGCAGGCCTCAAGGCCTCGTCGGCATGGCGGAATTGTGTCTGGAAGAGGTGGGCGTAGAGGCCACCTCGTTCGAGCAACTCGGCGTGCGACCCGGTCTCGATCAGTTCCCCTTCGTCCAGCACCAGGATGCGATCGGCCTTCAGGATCGTGGAGAGCCGATGCGCGATGACGAGCGAGGTCCGGCCCTCCATGATGTGATCCAGCGCATCCTGGATCAGCGCCTCCGAGCGCGCGTCGAGATGGGAGGTTGCTTCGTCCAGGATGAGGATGGCGGGGTCCTTGAGGATGACGCGCGCGATCGCCAGCCGCTGCTTTTCGCCTCCCGATAGGCGGTAACCCCGCTCGCCCACGACCGTGTCGTAGCCGTTCGGCAGACCGATCACGAAGTCGTCGATGTTGGCCACCGCCGCGGCGGCGCGGACCTCGTCAAGGCTCGCTTCTGGCCGGGAGTAGCGGATATTGGCCAGAATCGAGTCGTGAAACAGGTACGGATCCTGAGTCACGACCCCCACCGCCCCGGCGATCGAGTCGAGGCTGAGCTCCCGGACATCTCGGCTGTCGATCCTCACGCTGCCCCGTGACGCGTCGTATAACCGAGGCACGAGGTTCGTGAGGGTCGTCTTTCCGGCGCCGCTCGGTCCGACGAGCGCCACCATGTCGCCGGGCTCTATTCGAAAGCTCACTCCGGAGAGCGTGTAGCCGTCTCCGGCGACACGAGCCACCTCCGCGTCCTCGCGCGTGAGCCCCGACCACTTGTAGCGCCGGACGGACTCGAGACCTTCCGCATCGCCCTCGCCGTACGAGAACCAGACGTCGTCGAAATCAATGCGACCCTGAACCTCATCCAGCACGACCGGGTCGGAGGGCTCCTCGATCGCGATCGGAAGATCCAGTACCTCGAACACCCGCTCGAACGAGACCAGCGAGGTCGCGAACTCGACGCGGGCGTTCGACAGCGAGGACGCCGGGCCATACAGCCGGGTGAGGTAGGCCGAGAGCGCCACGATCGTGCCGATCGTGAGGGTACCTTTGATCACCATGACCGCGCCGACCCAGAAGACGAGCGCGGTCCCGATCGCGCTGACCAGGCCTAGGGACATGAAGAACCAGCGTCCGATCGTGGCCTGCACGATCCCCAGATCGCGGACCTTCGCCGCCTGCGCCGAGAAGCGCTCGTCCTCGTCCCGAGCGCGCCCGAACAGCTTGACGAGCAGCGCACCCGAGACGCTGAGCGTCTCCTGCATGAGGCTGCTCATGTCCGCGTGCTCCTCCATCTGGCGCCGCCGGACCACCCGCAGCCGCTTCCCCACCTGACGGGATGCGACGATGAACAACGGCAGGATCGACACGGACAGGAGCGTCAGCCTCCACTCGAGGCTCAGCATGATGGCCAGCGTAGCGATCAGCGAAACCACGTTCGATGTCAGGGTCACGAATGTGCTCGTGACCGCCTGCTGCGCCCCTACCACGTCGCTTTGCAGGCGCGACATCAGCTCGCCCGTCTTCGTGTTGGTGAAGAAGCCGAGCGACATGCGCTGTACGCGCTCGAACAGCTGGCGACGGAGGTCGTAGATGATGCCCTGGCCCATCGAGGCCGAGGCCCAACGCTGAGCCACGCCCACCACCCCGTTGACGAGCGGAACTGCCACCATGCCGAGGCCGAGCAGCGTCACCAGGCGCAGATCGGCGTTCGGGATCGCCTGGTCGATGAGGCTCCGCATCAGGAGGGGTGGGAGGAGGGAAACCAGGGAGATGACCGCGATCGTGACCAGCACGAGCGCCAGATGGAACCGGTACGGTTTCGCGTAGGCGAGGACCTTGAGCAGAAGCGCACGATCGACGCCGGGCCGATCCCGCTCTTCATCGTACTGCACGTACGACCACCAGTTACTGTGCATCAGCACTCGTTTCGCTCAGTCTCGCTCGGGGAATTTGGCCTCATACACACGAGGCCACCGGAAGGGTCGGAGTTGGCCACGACGGCTCGCGCGTATTCGCCGATGCCGGCCGGCTGGAAGTCGATCCGCGCAGACAGGAGTGCATGCTCGCCAGAAGGGCGACGAGGGGAGCAAGCTAGCTCGAGCCTGCTAGTGAGCGGCGCCCCCGGGGCTGTCCTATTGTGGCACCATGGACGCGGACCGAAACAGCGAGATTCAGCGCCTGCACCGCGATGCACCTCTTACGGACGTACACGCCCATCCGTCGCTGAAGGCCTATCTGTTCAGGCGACACCTCTGGTGGCACTACTGGTCCGGAAGCTCATTCAACCCGCTATCGTCCCGGACCGACTTCCGGATGCTTTCCAAGGGCGGGGTGCGTGTGGTCGTGGCTTCCCACTACCTGCCCGAGCGGCGGTTGGCCGAGTGCTTCTGGATCCGGGTCGCCGCGTTCCTCCTCATCCCGGCCTACTTCAAGCTGATGCACGGCAGCCGGTTTCGGCGGCTGCTCGAGATGATGAGCGCCATGGAGCGAGAGGCGGGCCGCCGCCCGGAGCTTGTGGAGGTGGCGCGCTCGTACGCCGAGCTGGAGCGGATCCGGGCGGCGGGGAAAATGGCGGTGATCCACGCCGTCGAGGGAGCGCACGCGCTGGAAGGGGACTTGGATCGGCTGGACGACCTCGCGCGGCGGGGCGTGGCCATGCTCACGTTGACGCATTTCTACCCCAACCAGGTGGCCGCCCAGGTGGATGGGATCCCGAAGGACATGATCATCCGGAGGGTCTGCGATCTAAACCTGCAACCGGGCAGCGGGCCGCCCCTGACCGAGTTCGGAAGAGAGGTCGTCCGGAGGTGCCTGGATCTCGGAATACTCGTCGATGTGACGCACTGCACCCCCGAGGCCAGGCAGGCGGTGTACCAAGAGGTCTCGGGAAGCCGGCCCCTCGTGGCGAGTCATGTTGGAGTGCAAGCGCTGCGGCCGGATCCCTACAACCTGGCCGATGAGGAGATCGAGGAGATCGCACGCGGCGGTGGAGCTATCGGCGTGATCTTCGTTCCGTACTGGCTCTCGTCCGGCACTGAGAAGACGGGACTCAAGAGCATCTGGGCGACGCTCGAACACATCCACGACGTCACGGGCTCCTGGGACCACGCGATGCTGGGCACCGACTTCGACGGCTTCACCGATCCGCCGGACGACGTGCCGGACGCGTCGCGGCTCGGCGCCGTCACGCGCATGTTGCTCGACCGGGGGCTGCCCGAGGTGGAGATCAAGAAGATCCTGGGCGGAAACGCCTTCAGGGTGCTGCGGGACGGCTGGACGTGACCGATGGCGGCATCCTGCGGACGCCGCGATCTCGTCAAATACCTCCGCGACGCTGATAGGCGATTCCCGCAGGTGACAGGATCGACGCTCCTGAACATATTGGGCCGCGGTCGAGACGGCCCCATGGTGCTACCCGTTCCCCTGACGCGGAGACGCCCACCTCATGGCCAGGCGCGAGGACTTCGATGTCTGCGTAATCGGCACCGGCGCCGGTGGCGGCGTGATCGCCGACCAGCTGACGGCCGCGGGATTCCGCGTCGTCGCCCTCCAGCGCGGCCCTCACCTACGCACCGGCGACTTCGTCGACGACGACGAGCTGAAGGTCATCTGGCGCGACGAGCTCTTCTCGCCCGACCAACTCGAGACCTGGCGTCCCGACGAGAGCAGTCCCACCGAGACCGGCCAGTTCAACATGACCGGCCACTGTGTCGGCGGCACGATGCTCCACTGGTCCGCCTGGTCGTGGCGCTTCCGTCCCGACGAGTTCCGGGTCCTATCGGAGGAGGGACCCGTGGAGGGGGCGAGCCTCGCCGATTGGCCGATCGACTACGAGGAGATGGAGCCCTACTACGAGCGCGCGGAGTGGGATTTCGGCGTCTCGGGCGACGCCGGCGCCAACCCCTTCGGGGCGCCCAGGCGACGCGGCTATCCGAATCCTCCGCACCCGGACCGGAGCGCAGGACTCCAGTTCAAGGCGGGGGCCCGCAAGCTAGGCTACCATCCCTTCCCCACTCCGATAGCGGCGAACTCCCAACCCCACGGAGGCCGGCCCGGCTGCCTCTACGGCGGCACCTGCGGCGGCTACGGCTGCCCGATCGGCGCCAAGGGGACGACGTTCGCCGTGTCGCTTCCCAAGGCCCAGCGCACCGGGCTCCTCGACTTGCGCCCGAACTCGCTCGCGTTCGAGATCAAGATCGGAAGGGGCGGCCGGGCCCGGAGCGTCCACTACATCGATCAGAGCACCAGGGAGGAACAAGAGGTCCGCGCTCGGCATGTCTTCGTCTGCGGGAACGCGGTCGGCACGCCCCATCTGCTGCTGATGTCGAAGTCGGACTCCTTTCCCGACGGGCTCGCCAACTCCAGCGGGCTCGTGGGGCGCAACCTGATGCTCCATGTGTTCACCGCGGCGAGCTTCGTCTTCGACAAGGGAAGCCGCGTCTTCACCGGCCTCGGCTCGCACGCCGCGATCGACGATCTGCACGCGAGCGACCCGAGCCGGGGCTTCATCCGCGGTGGCGTAGTCGGAAGCGATAACTTCGTGGTCAAGCAGCCGATTCTGCACGCGCTCTGGCGCGGAAGCTCGTACCCGGGAAGCGACCGGGATTGGGGCGCCGGCTTCAAGGACTACCTTCGCACGTTTTCGAGGACCGCCAGCGTCCTGTCGGTGGGTGAGGACCTTCCGATGGAGGCGAACCGCGTCGATCCCGATCCCGATGTGACCGACGAGTGGGGCCTGCCGGTGCCTCGCATGACGCATCGCCAACACCCCAACGACGTCGCGATGAGCAGTTGGCATGCGGATCGGCTGCTCGAGATCGGAGACGCGACCGGCGCGGTGGAAAGGTGGATCGCGCTGCGCGTGACCGATGAAGAGCCGAGGAAGGGGAGTTCGCACCTGCACGGCACCTGTCGCATGGGTGACGATCCTTCGCGCTCGGTGGTGGACCGCTGGTGCCGGAGCCACGACATCCCGAACCTGTGGGTCGCGGACGCGAGCGTCTTCCCCACCTCGGGCGGCTACAACCCGACACTCACCATTCTCGCCAACGCCTACCGCGTGGCTGACTACTTCGTGTCTGAAGCGAAGAAGGGGGCGCTGTGATGGATCGACGCGAGTTCGTCGGGCGCAGCGCCCTCTACGGGACGACCTTCTGGCTGCTCCTGAAAGTACCTCGTCCCAAGACGCTGCGGGCCGCGGCACGGTCGACGGAAGCCGCCGTGCTCTCGGAAGAGGAGTGGCGGACCGTGGAGGCGATTACAGCTCGGATCATTCCGACGGATCGCGATCCCGGCGCGATCGAGGCGAACTGCGTGAACTTCATCGACAAGGCGCTGGCAAACGAGGACGCCAACCTGCTGCCGACGTACAGGGAGGGTTTACCGAGCGTCGATGCGGTGGCCGTGGACCGATTCGGCGCGAGGTTCGCCGAAATCGAACCGGACGAACAGGACGACGTTCTGATTGCCCTCGAGTCGGGCGACGTCTCCGGGTGGAGCGCCGCGACGGCCACATCCGAGGAGTTCTTCGAGATCCTACGAAGCCACACGATCATTGGCTTTCTCGCCGATCCCAAATACGGGGGCAACCAGGACTACGTCGGTTGGAAGCTGGGTGGGTATCCCGGGCCGCGGCACGACGCGGGTGGCTACACGCCGGCGCAGATGATCGGCGAAGAGGGGATCAGGGCGATCTGGGGCGAGGAGATCTAGCCCCGCGCCTACTCGGGCCCGCTCCTTCGGAACACCGGCAGCCGCCGTCACGGGCACCCTGACCGCCCGTTTCTGGAAATTGCACATGGGACGTCATGGAAACGGACCGAGACAGCGAGATCACGCGGACCGGGAGGCGAGTGCTGATCAGCGACCGCGCGGGGCTCCCATGACTACGGGGTACGAGGCGCTCGAACGTCTGCGCGATGGGAACCGGCGCTACGCGGCGGACGTGCGGAGCGGGGCGACGAAATCGATTCGTTTGGAGCGCGCCAAGCTGTCCGCACCGCAAGAGCCCTTCGCGATCATCCTCGGGTGCTCCGACTCGCGGGTGCCGGCTGAGCTCGTGTTCGGCCAGGGTCCCGGCGACCTGTTCGTCATCCGTGTCGCGGGCAACATCGTGGCGCCGTCGCTGATTGGCAGCGTCGAGTTCGCGGCGTCGCAGTTCGGCACCCGACTCGTCGTGGTCCTGGGGCACTCCCTGTGCGGGGCCGTCACGGCAACGCTCGAGGAGCTTCAGCAGTCGAGCGAGCACCAGTCGCCGAATCTCCGAGCGATCGTCGACAGGATCCGCCCCGCGGTGGAGCCGCTTCTGGAAACGGAGGTGCGACATGACCCGGAGCTTCTGATCCACGAAGCGGTCCGCGCGAATGTCCGTGCCGCTGTGGACCATCTGCGGCACGGATCGCAGATACTCGAGGACCTCATCGAGAAGAGCGGACTGGTCATCGTCGGTGCCGAGTACTCACTCGAGTCGGGAGAGGTCGATTTCTTCGAAGTGTATCCCGATGTCTCCTAACGCGGCGAGCGGACTGATACCGCGGCGAGCTGACTGATACCGCGGCAGCCAATCCTGTGCGTTCTCGGCGGCAGCGGGCCGGGCGATCCGGCGAGTCAGTCCAGCTTCTTCACCCTGACGTTGCGGAAGTAGACGCTGGTTGCCACGTCGTGGTTCTGCAGGCCGATGTACCCGCGGGCCGTGAAGTCCTCGACCTTGCCGCGCGGCTCGGCCACCCAGTCGACGACCCGCGCACCGTTCAGCTCGACCGTGATCCTGTCGCCCACGAAGGAGACCTCCAGATCGTTCCACTCGCCGGGAGGCTTCGCGCGTTCCTCGCTCGGCGCTTCCGCGTCGTACACACCCCCGGTTTGGTGGATGCCCTCGGCCGCCGCAGCGTCGATCTGAATCTCGAAGCTGTGGTAGATGTAGTCGTCGCTGACCGGGACGTCGGGCACGCGCACGAATATCCCCGAATTCGCCTCCAGTACGGACGTCATGAACTCGAGTCGCAGGGTGAAGTCCCCGAAGGTCTCGGCCGCGTACCAGAGGAGCCCCATGCCGCCGTGTGAGGTCAGGATTCCCGTCTCGTGGTCCAGGGTGAAGTGGCCGGGGCCGTAGTGGTTCCAGCCGTGCTTCTGAAAGCCGCCGTCCTCCCACTCACCTAGTAGCGGAAAGAACCCATCCGCGAGCTCCTGTCCGGTGATTCGGGCCACGGGTCCGTCCGACTCCGGCGTCACCATCTCCTCCTGTACGGGCAGTGTGGTCGGGCCTTCCGCCCGGTTGCGTTTCCACGTCATTAGGCCGATGAGCGCGACGCCGAGAACGACGGCCGCGATCAGGATCTCCCGTGTTCTCATCTCTCTCTCCCCGGATTCCACTCGCCGCGCGCGACAGCCGGTATGAACGTCTCCAGGTCGGGCGGCGGGAAGGTAATGGTGCGCTCCTGCTCGGCGCTCATGTAGGCCGTCATCAGCAGCTCGGTCACGGCCACGCCATCGGCGAACGTCTCATCCGGCATGCAGCCCGCCCGGAAGGCCCTCACCATGTGCCGGTTCTCGTCGGTGTAGCCATACTCCGCCTCCTCGTCGGCTACGATCGGCATCACGCCGGTCTCCGCGTTCTGCTTCTCGACCAGGTCCTCGCCGGTGTCGCCCCGCACCTCGCGGCTCAGGAACACCTTGAGCCCCGGATCGAGGGAGTTGATCTCCATGGCGTACTCCGGGCCGAGGAGCTCCATGCTCAGCCGTAGCCCGGCCCCCACGTAGCACCAGGAGGTGCTCACCTCGACGATGCGCGGGCCCCCGTCGGCCGCCCGGTACTCGACGACCCCGTGCGCATAGTCCTCCGACGGCCGGTTCTCATAGTCGACCTTGCCTCCGCTCATCTCGGCGAGGTGAGCTGCGTACCTGGGCCGCTGCCATTTCAGGCAGTCCGTGTGCGCCGTCACCTTCACCGGCGTCAGGACGTCTCGAGGCTCGCCGGGTGGTGTGAGAAGGAAGCGGGCCACCTCCACCGAGTGGCACATCATGTCGTTCAGCACCCCGCCGCCCTGCAGTTCGCCCTCCCAGAACCACGGCATGTGCGGACCGCTGTGCTCCTCGGCCGATCGCGCCAGGTAGGGCGGACCGGTGAGCGCGGCGCCCCTCGACCACACGATGCCCTTGCCGCGCACCACCGCTGGCGTGAACAGCTGGTTCTCGAGGTAGCCGTGGAGGAGGCCGGCGCGCTCCACGAGCTCGACCATGCGGCGCGCTTCCGCGGCGTTGCGGCCAAGCGGCTTCTCGCAGGCCACACCCACGAGCTCACCCTTTCCGGACTCGACCGCGTGGGCGATCTCCTCCATCACTTCGACGCGGGTGAAGTTGGGGGCGCAGATCCAGATCGCGTCGATCGCCGGGTCGACCACCAGGTCGGTGACCGTGTCGTACGCCTTCGCGTCGCCCACGCCGAGCTCTCGGGCGAGCGCCGCCGCTTCCTCCGCAGTCGGGTCGCCCCGGCCCACCACGCCGAGCACGTCGGCGTTCCGCACTCCGACCCAGGAACGGATGTGGAAGCGGGCCACGAACCCGCCCCCCACGAATCCGACGCCCAGTCGATCTTTATCCATGGATCTCTCTCAAGTCGTTCGTTGGTCTCAGGTTTCTGCCTCGACCGGGGCCGGCTTCGACTCCTCGCGGAAGAACAGGAGGAACGCGACCGCGCAGATGAGCGTCAGGGCGCATGGCACCAGGAACACGTTCGTCCAATTGGTCCCGGCGTCGGTGGTGAAGAGGTCCCGGATCCCCCCGGCGAACAGGCTGCCGAGGAACCGCCCCATCCCGAGCGCGATGATCGCGATCAGGCTCTGGGCCGAGGCACGGATGTCGGGTGGCGCCACCTTGTCCACGTAGATGAACGCGGCGACGAAGAAGAACACGTAGCAGAAGCCGTGCAACGTGAGCGAGGCGATGACGAGCCAAGTGGGGCTTCCGATCGCGAAGATGATGTAGCGGATGGGCCAGGCAATCACCCCGATCGCCAGGGTCTTCCGCATGCCGTACTTCCCCAGCGACCACGAGAGCATGAACGCCATCACGAAGATCTCGGCGAACTGCGCGATCGTCATCACTGCCGGGATGTTCCGGCTCGAGATCCCGATCGCCTCGGACTCGAGGAAGGGAGCCGTGAGGATGTAGTAGAACTCCAGCTCGGTGGCGACGACGAACGTGATCCCGACGAAGATCGCGAAGTCCTTCACCTGCAGCATCTTGATCGACTCGAGGAACGCCCATGGGCTCACGCCTTCCTTCTGCGGCGGCGTGTTCGGGAGCGCGAACGACTGCAGGCCCATGACGATCGACAGCGCCCCGGCGAGCAGCAGCATGTCGCCCTGCATGCCGGGGAGGACGTCGCCTTCCCCGAGCCACCGCCAGCCCGTCAGCGTCCACCCGGCGGCGATCCACCCCAGCGTCCCCCACACGCGGATCGCCCCGAACTCCTTCTCGGAGTCCTTCAGGTTGATCATCGCGATCGAGTTGGTGAGGGCCAGCGTGGGGGCGTAGAGCATGCAATACACGAGCATGAGGACGAACATCCCGCTGAAGTCCGTCATGCGTGCGACCGCCATGAGAAGGACGCCGCCCGTGACCGCCAGGAACCCGATCACCTTCTCGGTGGAGAAATACCGATCCGCCACCTGGCCGCCGATCATCGGAGCGACGATCGTCGCGAGGGGAAGGAGCGCGTAGATCCAGCCGACCTGTCCGCCGCTGAAGCCCAGATCGTTCAGCAGGTAGGAGGAAAGGACGGGGGCCCACGCTCCCCAGATAGCGTACTGCAGGAACATCATGGCCCCGAGCTGGATCTTCCGGCCGGAGGCCCGGCTGCCCGATGCGTCGCTCAACGGTGCGCCCTCAGACGATCCTGCGCTCGACCGGGTTCCAGTACACGCGGCGACCCTCCAGGTACGACTTCGTGGCCATGTGGCAGGTGATCGCCTCCTCGATGCCGCGATCGATGTTGCAGCTCGGCGTCCCGCCGTACCGGATGCAGTTGAGCCACTCCCGGAGGTGGAGATAGTAGGTGCTCACCCGCTTACCTCCCCGGTACGTGA
The DNA here is from genome assembly GCA_947259585.1 of uncultured Gemmatimonadales bacterium. GTDB lineage: Bacteria > Gemmatimonadota > Gemmatimonadetes > Palauibacterales > Palauibacteraceae. The sequence goes on from CAMYMV010000011.1 coordinate 41,891, forward strand.
ACAGGAGCCCGCGGCTCGCAAAGTACTCCTGCGTGGCTGTCGTCACGGCGTCCACGCCCTTGAAGCCGCTCTGATACGTGAGCATTGGCCGATCCGCCTCCAGGAAGCCCTCTTCGAGCATCTCCGCGTAGCGGGTCGACAAGGCGTCCGCTGTGACCTTGAGACGCTCGCCGACGTCCATCGTCGCATCGTGCCCCATGATTCGGATCCCGCGATGGTAGCCGTTGGCGAGAGTGGCGCTGTACACGAGCGTCAGATCCCGGTCCGGATACTCGAGCACCGCCTGCCAGACGTCCGGCACGTCGCGGCCGTCCTTGAAGAAGTAGATGCCGCCCGACGCCGTCGCCGAGTGCGGGATCCCCAGGCCGAGTATCTGGTTGACGGCGTCGTACTCGTGCGACAGGAGATCCCCCGAAAGGCCGGTTCCGTAGTCGTACCAGCAGCGCCAGCGGAAGAAACGCTCCAGGTTGAACGGGACCTTGTTCTGAGCCGCTTCCTGAAACAGCTCCCAGTCGATCGTGCGGGGGCTTCCCTTCTCGTGGATCTCCCACACCCAGGCACCCCACGGGTCGTTTCGGTTGGTGGTCGTCTCGACGAGGGTAACGGGACCGAGGATGCCCTTCTCGACCACCCGCCGGGCTTTTTCGTGGCTCTCGATCTGGCGGTTCTGGTGTCCGAGCTGGAACACGATTCCCGAGCTCTTTACCGCTTCGGCCATCGGCCACACCTCATCCTCGGTGCGGGTCATGCACTTCTCGCAGTACACATGCTTGCCCATCTCGGCCGCTGCCATGGTGACGCGAGAATGCCAGTGATCCGGCGTCGCGATGATGACCGCGTCGACGTCAGGCGCCGCGATGAGCTCCTCGAAATGGCGATACCGCTTCGCCGGCTCGAGCTGGCGGGTGTCTCCGCCGGGCCGGAGCGGCTGAGTGGAAGCCACGATCGCCTTCTCGGCCCGCACGTCGAACAGGTCGCACACGGCCGTGAGCTCTACGTTGAGGTTCTCCTGCTCGAGCCACTCCTCCAACCTCGTGTCGCGCGGCTCCTCGAGCTTGGCCTCCTGAAGCTCCTCGAACCAATCCGGATGCGCGAAGCCCAGGCTTCGCACCAGCGACTCACCCTCTAGACCGTATCCGATGATGCCGACCCGGATCACCTCCGGGTGCGTGCGGGTCTCGAGCTCCGAGAACAGGGCCGCACCCTCGTCGTCGATCCCCAGCTCGTCGAGCAAGCGTTGTCGCTCATCGGCATCCAGACCCCTCCGGCGCAGCGCGGCGTATCCCAGCGCGCCGAGGACCGGGACCGTGGCCAGGGCCTTCAGGACATCCCGGCGTCCCATTCCGCCCGAGCCGGCCGGCGTACCCGTGGAAGGCGGCTCGGCAGGGGGCGGTGTATCCGCGGCGCCGCCGGCCTCGGCCTCCGGCTCCCTGGCCACCGGCTCCGTTGGCTCGGTCGTGGGCTCGTCCGACGCCTCTCCCATGCCACCGTTCAGGTCGAAGATATCTTCTTCGCCGTTTCGAATGTCATCACTCATCGTTCGTCCTCCGCCGGGTTTCGCGTGGGCGTCATGCGTAGGATTCCTGAACGGAGCCGCGGGCGCGCGCCACCCGCAGCAGGCGATCCAGTCCGATGATGTGCCCCGTCGGGAAGAACAGGGTCACCAGCAACGCGCACAGCTCGATCAGCGTCTTGTTGATGATCAGGTAGGCGCCCTCGGCCGGAATCGTGTACACGAGCCCTGGCCATGGCGGCGTGGCGAGGTAGTACAGGAGGAGCATGATGGCCGCGAAGACGGTCGCCGTCCTGGTCAGACCACCCAGCATCAGCCCGAGTCCGACGAGGACCAGCCCCCACATGTTCAGTTGATCGATGAAGGCAAGCGTGCCCGGATTGGATGCCAGGTCCATGAAGAGCTCCGACATGAAGCCCTGCGAGTCTTCCAGATAGCCGGCAGCCGTCCAATACGGGTTGAGGAGCTTGGAGACACCCTCGTAGAAGAAGTGCCACCCGATGGCGAAGCGCAGCGCCACCAGGGCGGTCAGTTGGACGCCCGAGTATTCCGATCTCATCTCACACCCTCCTGGTGGGAAACCGCCGTCAGCCGGCCCAGCCGACCCAGCCGGCCGAGAGCGTCGGGTGGCCTTCGACATCGATCACCATGCACTCGAACCCGGGCGCGGAGTCGATGAAGCGCACTCCCTCGCGCGGGGACATCAGCGCCACGGCCGTGGCCAGCGCGTCGGAGGCGAACGCCGTGGGACCCTTGACCGTCACGCTCAGGACGTGGTCGGGCGAAAGTCCCGTGCGGGAGCTCACGATGTGGTGCCACGATCTGTCCGGGTCGAACCGGGCCTCGTAGCCGCCCGAGGTCGCGACGGCTCCGCCCGTCATCCGCAGAGGCCATGGGAGAATCCCGCCTTGCCGCGGATCGCGCACGGCAACCACCCAGGGGATGGCGTCCTCCCGAAGGCCGGAGGCACGAATGTCTCCTCCCGCGTCGACCAGGAAGCGATCGATTCCGTGCGCATCGAGCACCGAGGCCATCGCATCCACGATGTAGCCCTTGGCGATCCCGTCGAGCGTGATGCCCATCCCGTCCCGCTCGAGGGCGATCCGCGAGGTGGAAGCACGAAGGGCATCCGAGCCGACCGTCTCGAGGGTATCTCGCCAGACGACGGGATCCGGAGAGCCCCCGGCACCCTTCAGGAGATCCACGAGCGGCTGAACCGTGATGTCGAAGGCGCCGCCGCTGTACTCATGGACCGCGGCCGACCGATCGATCAGCAGCGTCAGCTCCGGCGGCGGATCCGCGAGGCTTCCCTCCGCGTTGAGCACGCCCACGGCGGAGCCTGGGTCGAACCGATTGAGGAGGCCGATCAGGCGATCCATCTCCTCGAACGCACGGCCGGCCGCCTCATCCAACAAGCACCGGGAGTGGTGGATCGCGGCGACCGACACGCGGGTGCTCATAGCCCGCCTGTCGAGGACGAGCTTGTGGTCGCCGGACGGCAGGATCGTGTCTTCGATGCGCTCCGGCGCGGGCCCGGCGGGCTCGAATCCCATCTCGAGCAGCACCGCCATCGTCGCGGGGTCGCGTTCCCCGTGCGCGGGTCTCACGTCATCGGATCTCCAGGCGGGACGTGACCAGACTTCATCAGTCTAATCACCCTAGACCGTATAGGCACGCGCGGCCTGTCGCGAGATCCTCGACTCGATCTGTGGTGGGATCTCCAACTGGCAGGCGTACGGTCGCTCGCGGCGGCGTGATGAGCCTCCGCCGGCTCATTCAGGTCTCGAGTCGGCTCAGATAGCGTAAGCTCGCCTCCACGGACTGGAAGGGCTTACCCGGGCCATCGTGCTCGACGAAGTAGTGGCGGATCCCGGCCCGCTCCCGGTGCCGGAAGATCTCGGTCCAGTCGATGACGCCGCTCCCCACCTCGGTCATCCGGCCATCGCCGGTCCGGTCCTTCACATGAACCAGCGGGATTCGGCCGGGCCAGCGATCGATGAAGGCGATCGGGTCGCCGCCCGCATCGACGATCCAGTAGAGGTCGAGCTCGACCTGAACCAGTTCCGGATCGGCTGTCTCGAGGAAGACGTCCAGCGGCGTTCGGCCCTCCATCTCCCGGAACTCGATGTCGTGGTTGTGATAGGCGAACTTAAGCCCCATCTCACGGGCCTCGGCCGCCGCACGCGTGAGGCGATCGGCGATCGCCCGCCAGTCGTCCAGAGAGGCACGCAGCGACTCGGGGATCGACGGCACGACAACGTACTCATGCCCGACCGTGGCGGCGGCCTCGAGAGTCGCGGGCCACGCCTCCTCCACGAGGTTGAAAGCTACGTGGGCCGAAGGGGCACGAAGGCCGGCGTCGGCCAGGAACCCCCGGATCTCCGTCGGCGAATGGCCGAAGTAGCCCGCGAACTCCACCTCCTCGTAGCCGATCTGAGCTACCCGGGCCAGAGTTCCGGCCACGTCCCGCTCCATCTCCGCGCGGAGCGTATAGAGCTGGACTCCCAGCGGACCGGAGAGCTTCGGCCGATCCGTTTCCTTGGGTGCGCACGCGGCCGCGCCGGGAAGTGATCCGATGAAGGGAGCGCCCGCCGTCAGCACGGCCAGCCGGGCCAGCGCCTCCCGTCGAGTTATCGTCACTCAGAGCTCCTCTGTCGATCCAAGCCTTTGCCACCCGCCTACCGATGCCACTCCAGCATCGGGAGGACCTCCTTTTGTAGCTCGCACATCTCGTTGATCAGATGGACCGCGCTCTGATACGAAGGTGTTGTGGGATCTATCAGTAGCGCCTGCAGTAGCTTGTCTCGCGAGCCCTCGTCGAACGCCTCGCAAAGTAGCCGATTGATCGAGGTTTGGGGACGTAGCAGAGCCAGCACCCCCTCAGGCAGACCGGAGACTTCCACCGGGGTGAGCCCCCGATCGTCCGCGAGGGCCGGAACCTCGACGACCGCCCCCTCGGGCAGCCCCCGCATATGACCCTGATTGGGCACGTTCACCGCATCGAGACGCTGCGGCACGCCGCAGCTCACGCCCTCGATGAGCGGGATCGCCAGCTCGCCGGAGGGTTTCGGTGCCGCCGGATCCGAGGTCTCCCGGTCGCTGGAGCGCAGTCGGCCCTCCGCCATCGGGTGGTAAAGCGGCACGCCGGTGGGCTGCTCTTCCAGATTGTAGATCCAGGGCGGCACACGGTCGTCTTTCCAGGGGTTCAGCTCCGCCGGATCGTAGTAGAACTGGAGGTGGCTGCTCGCGAGAAAGCCCTCGGCCCACCCGATGTACTCGCCGATGTGGTTGGTCCCGGGCGAGGGGTAGAGACCGAAGGTGCGGAACAGGATCCGGCTGAGGGCGATCTCGTCCCACTCCGACAGCCAGTGAGCGCGACGCTCGCGATCCCGCAGCTCGGGATAAAGATCCTCACCGGTCGCGCGGTCGCGGATCGACGTGAACCAGGTGAAGTGGTTGAGTCCGCTCGCCTCGAACTCGATCTCGTCCACGGGTCGCTCGAGGAACCCAGCGATCTGCTTCATTCCGCCGAATACACCGTGGCACAGCCCGATCGTCGTCACCCCGCTCGTTCGAGTGAGTTGTTCGCACAGCTTGGTGAGTGGGTTCGTGTAGTTGAGGAGCCACGCGTCCGGGCACACCCGGTCCATCGCGCGTGCCACCTCGACGCAGGGCTCCATGCCGCGAAGCGCGTGGAACAGCCCGCCGGGCCCTCCGTTCTCACCGTAGATCTGGCGGAAGCCGAGCTTGCGCGGGATGTGGAAATCCTGCGCCCAATAGAAGTACCGTCGCCGCTCGATGGAGAGAATCACGTAGTCCGCCTCTCGGAGCGCATCCTCGAGGACCGTGGTGGCGTCGACTCTGACTTCGCGACCCAGCGCATCGGCGCACGCGCGGGCGTAGGCGCGGGTCCGCTCGACGGCCGGCGCATCTCGATCCATCAGCGCCAGATCGAGGTCGCATTCGCAGATCGGATCGCTCAGCAGGACATCGGCCACGGTCGCGGGCCCGAACTCGCGACTTCCGGCTCCGACGATGGCGATCTTCAGCTTCATCGAGCTCTCGTTGGTATGGAGTTGGTCGTCAAACGGTAATCCGCGCCTCCCGCCGGCCAACTCGAAGCGCTAGCAGGGCCGCAATGCCCGACAAGGCCACCAATGTGGCTCCCACCGTCGGTCGTCCGGTGAGGCTGTATCCGACGCCGAGAAGCGAAGTGTACAAGAACACGGTACCGAGGAAGAACCCCAGCCACCGGCCCGTCGTCGAGCCGTCCGGCACGACCTCGGGTGCCGCCCGGGAAATCGGTCCCCACCAGCCGCCGGGACGCACCTTTCGATAGAACGCCTCCAGCACTTTCGGATCGTCGGGCCGCGTGAGCAACGCGACAGCAACCCACAGGATCGTGCAGACGAGGACGATGAACGTCGCACGGACGAAATCGTACGGGGCGCTATAGAATACCGCCGCCGATTCAGCCAGTCCGGTCGGGGCAAGACCGAGGCGATGGGCCAACGCGACCAGAATTCCGCCGTTGGCGAGAACGACGGACCCGGCCATTGCCGTGATCTCGGCCCAGGCGTTGACCCGCCACCAGTACCAGCGGAGTAGCCAGACGAACGCGATCCCGGCCGTGAGCTCGATGACGTAGATCCATCCCCGCTGGATCGAGGTCATCTGCCACGCCGTCAGCGCGGCCACTACGGCCAGGATCGCTACCGCGATCCGTGAGGCGCGCACGTAGTGGATCTCGTCTTCCCCACGTCGGATGAACCTCCGGTAGATGTCGTTCACGAGATACGAAGCCCCCCAGCACAAGTGCGTGTCCATCGTGCTCATGAAGGCTGCCAGAAACGCCGCGACGACGAGACCGCGCAGTCCGACCGGCATCAGCTCGCCGATCATCATCGGGTAGGCGAGCTCGGGATCGGCGGCCAGCGCGATCCCGGCCGACGACGCCGGCAGCAGGAGCAGCGACCCCAATCCCACGATGATCCAGGGCCAAGTCATCAACACGATCCCCGCAAACCCGAACCACAGCGCCGACAGCATCGCCTGCCGCTCATCGCCAGCTGCGAAGAGGCGCTGCGCGACGTACCCATCGCCCTGACCGCTGCGCACCCACAGAAACAGGATCAGACAGACGAAAGAGCCGAATTCGAGCGGTCCGAGGTGCGCCGAGCTCGGGACCAGATCGAGGACGGCGGGACCCGTCTCAGGGAGCGCGCTTACCGCCTCCGCCATGGCGGCGGGACCTCCGGTGACGGACAGGACGATGCCGGCAAGGATCACCGAGCCCAGCATGCCGACGATGAACTGGAGGAAGTCGGTGGCTACCACGCCCCAGAGTCCGGCGGCGGCGGTGTAGATCAGTGCGCCGATTACACAGACGGTGAGAGTGAACGCGGGATCCCAGCCGAGCAGAACCTGGCTGAACTTGACCATGGCGAGCATGACCCAACCCATCACGACCGCGTTCCTGAGCACGCCGTGGTACAGGGCGGCGAACGCACGAAGGACCGCGGCCGGCTTGCCCGAGTAGCGAAGCTCGATGAGCTCGGCGTCGGTCACGATCCCGGCGCGCCGCCACAGCTTGGCGTAGAAGAAGGCCAGCATGATCACGCCCGTGCCCTCGTACCACCACAGCCAGTTGGCGTACAGGCCTCGCTCGCGGACGATTCCGGCCGTTGCGAGAGGGGCATCGGCGGCGAACCAGGTGGCGGCGAGCGACGTGCCGGCGATCCACCACGGGAGGGTTCGGCCGGCCAGGAAGTAGTCCTCGACGCTGTGCCCCGCGCGCCTCGAGAACCATAGACCCAGGGCGATGACGACGGCCCCGTAGACGGCGATGATGAGGAGATCGACAGACGTCAGCCGCACGTGACCTCAGGCCTCGCCTTGGCCGCTCCGCTTGAGGAACTTCGCACTCGTTTTCCCTAAGTGGAGAGCTGCCACAGGCCGTGGTGGACGCCGCCCTGGATGTAGATGGCGAACGTGCCGTGGCCCGGGATCTCCATGGGCGGGTGGGCGATCTGGGCCCCCGTCACCTCAGCGGCCTGCACAGCGGCGGCGACGTCGTCCACGAGCCAGTAGGGCCGCACCACCGGGGTCTCGGCCTCGTGCATAGGCGCCCGCACGCCGATCAGCCCGCCGTTGGCCAGGGTGGCGGTGCGTGCGTTGCCCAGCTCGGCGACCGGCTCGCCGAAGCTCACGCCGTGCAGCGTTGCGTGCGCCGCGCACGTGGCGTCGACGTCGGGGGTCACGATCTCGAGATAGTGGACCTGCATCCGTATCCGTCCTCTCTGCTACTGGTTGAGGGTCTCCTTCACGGCCTCGTCGGACCGTCACCCGCGCCGGTGGCCTCCAGAGCCCGTGCGATGGCGTTAAGGTCCTCGGCGTCCAGGTCGAGGGACGCGGCCCCAATCCAGCCGTCCACCTGTTCGGGCGAGCGGGCGCCCACGATGCCACCCGTGACGCCGGGCCAGGCCAGCGTCCAAGCCACGGCCACGGCGGGGATGGTGGTGTCGTGACGCCGGGCGATCGGCCTGAGGGCGTCGCGTAGTTCGAGGTTGCGGTCAAGCCGGGGCTGCCGGAACTCCTCCGAGATGTGCCGCCAGTCGTCCGGATCCAGCTTGCCCATCCGGTCCGCCGTCCACTTCTCCGTCAGCAACCCCGACTGAAGAGGGCTGTAGCCGATGACCCCGGTGCCGTGCTCCGCGCACCAGGGGATCTCCGCGCCCGCGGCCCCACGGGCGATCAGTGAGAAGGGCGGCTGCAGCGAGTCCACGTGGCGAACGGCCTCGCACCGCTCCAGGAGCTCCACGTCGAAGTTGGACACTCCGGCGGCCCGCACCTTCCCCTCCTCCACGAGGCGCACCATCTCCCCCCACGAGTCCTCCACCGGGGTACCGGTCTCGTCGGGCCAGTGGAATTGGTAGAGGTCGATGCGCTCCACGCCCAGCCGGCGGAGCGAGTCCTCCAACTCTCGTCGGATGGAGTCGGGCCGGAGCACCTGCTCCGGGTCCTCCATGCGGTTCTTCTCGTCCCACACGAGGCCGCATTTGGTGAAGACGTAGGGCCGCTCGCCGTCCGCCAGCTCCCGGAGCAGCCGCCCCACGACCTCCTCCGAGTGGCCGAGCCCGTAAATGGCGGCCGTGTCGATCCAGTTGATGCCCAGCTCCAGGGCGTGACGCATGGCGGCCAGGGAGTCCCGGTCGTCCTGGGGACCCCAGCCGAAGGCCCAGTCGCCCCCGCCGATGGCCCAGGCGCCGAAGCCCACCGGCGTGATCGCCATATCCGTGGTGCCGAGCGGTCTAGTCTGCAGGGCTGCGGTCTCCATTGGTCACCTCATTGCTGTAACCTGATTCTCTCGATATTCCGGTTGCTCATCTTAGCGACTGCCGAAAAGCAAGCCAGTTGCACGCGATTCATGCGAAAGTAGTCATCTGAGGACATGTATTCCGAGTAGTCGTCCCAGATGCCGTGATCTTCGACGACTGCTCCCATGTGGACGAATCCCTTCTCGCCGAAGTTGAACTCACAGCTGCTCGGACCTTTGGCGTGGGATATCGAGAAGCCGTTCGACTTCGCGCTCTCTCGCAGCCTTGGCAGCGCACCATCATAGAATGGCTTGTCGTTGATGTAGGAGTCGATCGCCTTCCATTCGTCGTCAATCTGGATCTCCGACCAAGAGTGACCACCTGCGCTCGGTAGAAACGGAAACGCGAACGAGGGAAACACCCCCCGCATTATATCGATACCGATGAGGCCCGCGTGTATGCGCGCCGGTATTCCGGCCGCCCTGCAGAGGGCGAGTAGGAGGGTCGCTTTGGTGTTGCAGTATCCGATTCCGTACTGGATGGTCTCCGAAGCCTTCACCGCATCCCACTTCGGGGGAAAACCGAACCGGATCCCGTCTCTGACGAAGTAGAAGATGTTCTCCAGGCAGTCCGTCCGGGTGAGGCTATCGGCGGTAAGCTCTTCGGCCTTGGCTTGAACGAGAGGATGGTCGTAGTCGGACAGCCGTTCGCCTGCATCCATCGAGAACCTCCCTGCCTGAGACCGTCTGATTCAGACTAGAAAACGAACTGGCCACTGCAAGTCGGGAGAAGCTTGATTCTGCGAACGTGGTCGGAGGACGAGATCGTGAGTGCGGAGGCAGATGCGATCAGTCGCACGGGATTGGGTGTCCTGCCCGCCCTCCCTGCTCCCGAAGTCGATGACGGGCGCGCGCCGGCGCTGGCGGGCGCTCGAATCCGGGTTACTTGCCAGCGGAGCTACACCAGCTGTGCCTACGGCCGTATACTTGGAGGCAGGCTGCGACGAAGCTGTGTCGCCCGGATCGCCCCCTCCAAGTCAAGGAACTCTGCATGATCAGATGGATGCGGCTGGACTTGTCAAAGCTCGTCGCCATTGGCCTACCCTTGGCCGTTCAGGGTTGCGGCGGTGAAGCTGCAATCGAGACTCCACCGACCGCTCAAGAGGGAGAGCTCAACGAGGCATCGCCCTACGAGGCTAAGATCTGGGCGCCCGGCGAAGGTGACCACTTCTGGGTGTTTCCGGAGAGCAGGAATAATCTCGGTCCCGGAGGAGAGTTCCACATATACGTGGATCCCGAGACATATCCGAACGCCTTCGCAAGTTTTGCGCGTTTCTCACTTGGTGTCGGCGGCGCGCTCCCTGAGCATCGCCACGACAAGACGGAGGAACTTGCCTACTTCATATCGGGCGAAGGAACAGCGAACCTCTACGTCGACGGAGAGCTACAGAATGTATCGGTCGGCCCGGGATCCGTCTGGTACAATCCTCCCGGCGTGTGGCACTCGGTCGCGAACACGGGAGATGAGCCGCTGGTGCTGGTCTTCGCGACCATTCCGAACGAGAAGAAGGGGCTACTCTCGTTCTTCCGTAGCATATCGGTGAAACCGGGTGAAGAACCCGTCGTTCTCCTGCCCGAGGAGTTCGCCAGGATCGCCAGCGAACACGACATGATTCTGAGACCGTCGACCAGCGTCGAGATGAACTAGCCGAAAATCTCGCGCTCGCCAGCGCTGGTGGGCGGTGGAATCCGCGCTACTTCCCAGCCCGCGCGCCGATACCCCTGCCTACGCCGCCGCCATTTCGTATCATCGGGCCGGCAATCGTCAACCGAATCCCCTTGGAGGTCTGATGCCCCCGATCACGGCGAAGGCTTACAGCGCCCATAGCCCGATGGCGCGAACGGGCCGCGTACACGGCGTCATTCTGCGAACCAGCCGCGTCCTTACGCTGACCCTGCTCCTGTTGGCCGCTTTGGCGAGCTCGCTTGAGGCCCAGTGGACCCACCGCTACCCGAAGGTGGAAGGCTACTCGCACCACGTGTATCTGGAGGGCTACGAGCTCCCGATCCTCACCTCGGGGCCGATGGATCCCGCCGTGTCGCCCGATGGGAGGGCCGTGGCGCTCGCGGCCCGCGGGTGGATATGGCTGCTCGATCCGGCCTCGGGCGAGGCTCGGCGGCTCACCCGCTCCGGAGGGATCGACGCCCGCCCGGCCTGGTCTCCGGACGGCCGGACGCTGGCGTTCGTCCGCGACGACGGCTCGGACACCCGGATCATGCTCGTCGAGGTCGCCACCGGGGATGAGCGCGAAGCGATCGATGAGCCGGCGATCGATCTAGATCCAGCGTTCTCGGCGGACGGTAGCCGCCTCTTCTATGCCTCGGCGGCGGCCGGCGACCTGGACATCTGGAGCCTCGACCTCGACACGGAGGAGAAGCGGCGGCTTACGACAGAGACGGGCCTGGAGCGCAATCCGCAGCCGACGCCGGACGGAAGCGCGCTCGTCTACCTGCACAAGACGCGTGGGGGGGAGGACGCCCTCCGGCTGCTGCGGCTGGCCGACGGGACATCCACGACGCTCGAGCGCGGTAGGATCGCCTCCCAAGCGCACGCGGCGCTCGCGCCGGACGGCAGGACGCTGGCGTACGGCTGGCCCATGGAGGACGACTGGGAGCTCCGGTTGCTGGACATCCAGATCCCCGGCTCCTCGGTGCGGCTGATGGCCGGCGAGAGGCCGCCGCTCGCACCCGCCTGGAGCGCCGACGGCCAGTGGGTGTGGTACGCCGAAAGCACGGACGCGGAGAGCACCTCCCTGTTTCGGATCCCGGGCGCGGGCGGAGATGCCGAGCGAGTCCCGGTTCGGAGCTGGGACTGGGATGGAGCCCCGGCCCGCCTGATCATCCGGACCCGGATCGCCGGCGGCGCTGACCCCACCCCGACACGGCTCTCCGTGCTGGACGGCGAGGGCCATCCGGCGGTGCCCGACGCCGGCCCGGCCCGGTTTGACGGCCAGAACGGACGAGTGTTCTTCTACTCGCCCGGTGTCATCGAGGTGTGGCTGCCCGCGGGCGAGGCGCGGGTCGCGGCGGTCCAGGGCCTCCTCACCCCAGAGGCGTCTGCGGTCGTCGACCTGGCAGCGGGCGAGACCCGCGAGGTCGACCTCGTGCTCGAGCCGATCTGGGACGCCCGGGCGGCCGGGTGGTCGGCCGGCGACCATCACTTCCACCTCAACTACGGCGGACCGTATTGGATGGAGCCCGCCGACCTCCTTACCGAGCTACGGGCCGAGGGGATGGACGTGGCGACGCCGCTGCTGGCGAACCTCCACACCCGGTTCGGCGAGCAGGGATACTGGGGCTGGGAACGCTCGGTCGAGCCGCCCCTCATCGCGTTCGGCCAGGAGATCCGCTCCCACTTCCTCGGGCATCTCCACCTCCTGGGGATCCGCGATCTTTTCTGGCCCTGGGTCTGGGGACCGGGCTACGAGGTCTACGGCCGAGACGACCGTACGAACGCCACGGCCCTGGCCCACGCGCGATCGCAGGGGGGAATCGGCGGATACGTCCACCCCGTGGTGCGCCGCGAGCCGTTCGCCGACGACGTCGGGCGCACGGTCCCGATCGAGCTCGTGCCTGACGCGGTGCTCGGAGACGTGGACCTGCTCGAGGTCGCCTGCCTGTGGAGCGACGAGCTGGGGACGAGCGAGGTCTGGTACCGGCTCCTCAACCTCGGTCGACCCGTGGCCGCCTCCGCCGGCACCGACGTGATGAGCAACCTGTACCGGACAATGGCCGCGGGCACGACGCGCGTGTACGTGCGGACAGGGGAGCCCCTGAACCTGCCGGTCTACCTGGAGGGCCTCGCCGAGGGCCGCAGCTTCGTGACGACCGGCCCGGTGCTCCTGCTCGCGGTCGGTGGAGCGGAGCCGGGGGAGGCGATCGCGGCCGGACCAGGGTCTGAGACGGAGTGGACATTAGAGCTGCGATCGGCCATGCCGGTCGACAGCGTCGAGATCCTCGTGAACGGAGAGGTCGTCTGGCGCGACGCCGGACTCGAGGCGGCCGGCGCGCGAAGCTACTCGGGTGCGCTCGAGCTTCCATCCGGCGGGTGGATAGCCGCGAGGGCGCGGGGGGGGGAGACCCGCTGGCCGGCCATGGACAGCTACCCGTTCGCGCACACGAGTCCGGTGTGGATCGGCGAAACCGGAAGCACCGACGCCGCCGCGGCCGCCCGCTCGGCCCAGGAGCTACTCGGCCTGCTCGACACGGCGGAGCAGGCGCTGCGGGAGGGCTACGGGATGACCCCGATTCCCAACCTGACCGAGCGGTTCCGCCGCGCCCGCGAGGAATTGAAGGGCTATGTCGGTCCGTAGGGCGCCGGTGCGAGCGTGGGGGCAGGTCTCTCCGCGCGAGGACCGGGCGTTCACTTCATCCAGGAGGACAACCCGCACGGAATCGGCGAAGCCATCCGCGACTGGTACCAACGCCTGTAATCTCAGCGGCGCGGCGAAAACCGAATTCGTTTAGCCACTTTGTGATCAGGGGCCGGCCCCGAAGGAACAGCCCCCGTGTCTTGAGTGTGGCGTCTCCTTCTTGTTTATTTCGCCGCGCGGAACGCCGTCATCCGTACGCCTCAGAATGGAGGTTTTCCTGACTTGCGGTTGGCGAGAGGCCCTAATCATGATGGTTAGATTACGAGAGCGGGCCACTCTTCGCGCCCGCTTCTGAGGTACAGGATCAATGTTCCCGGTGACGGCAGCACCTCGATCTGCCCGGGACCCCGCCGGATTTTCGGCGCAGCCCCTCCCCCAAGTGCACCCTCCGCCCGTTTTCGCAAACCGTAATCACTACTGGTGGTGGCAAGCCGACTCATGGCTCGCACTCCAACTCCCGGCTACGACGTAGAAGAAGATCCAAGCGCCAGGTGCATGGGCGCTTTTCTGTCATAGATCGGACAAAGAAAAAGGCTGCCAGCTGGCGGATCTTGTGGGACCACACCAGTTGACAGCCTCCCAGACACACAACCCGCAAGGGGTCACGTGCTTGGCGCAACCAAGGTATAGATCGCCGAGGCTGCCGCCAACGGTGACCCCTCGCGCGTCCCTCGAAGAGGTACGCCAAGGGAGGTTGCCATGGTCGAGATGCTCAAGCTCCTGTTTGTGGGAGCATTCCTCATCGTACTCGCGCTAAGCGTCCTGTTTGTCGCTCTTCTCGTGCTGTGCTCGTTTGTCGGCGCCGGGGTTGAGGGGTGCCGTTGCCTGTCCCGCTGGTTCGCATCGCGAAGGACGGCCGTTCCAACCAAATAGCCGGCAGTCCTGTAGAGGATGCCAATGAAGCCGAAGAGTGCCGACGAGGTCCTTGACCTGATGGACGCGGCGGTCCCGGCGGCGGCGTTGGGCGCGGCTTTGGAGCTCGGACTCTTCTGGCTCCTGGAGACCCGGCCTCTGGAAGCGAAAGAGGTGGCGCGCCGGCTCGGCATCCCCTTGGGCCGCTGTCGCTATTGGTTGCAGCTGCTGAGCAGCGCGGGACTCATTCGCCAGGGAGCAGACGGTTTTTTCCCTTCATCGACAGCGCGTTCGGCGATCCTGGACACCTACAGCCAGGATTCCTGGGCTTTGCTGGCGAGAGAGGCGAGAGAGAGGCTGCCCGGTCTTTGCCATCTTCCGCTCAGCCTGCGCGAGCCTGACTCGGCCTGGGAAGCCATTGGGCTGACGCCCCGGAAGTACGTGGATCAGATGGCGGAGGATTCGGAGAGGGCGCGGCGGTTCACCCGTATGCTCCACGAGCTCCACCAACCTCTGGCAGATGAGTTGGCAGCGTGCCTGGATCTCGGCGGAGTGGACCGTCTGATGGACCTGGGAGGCGGTTCGGGCGTGGTGTCACTGGCGCTTCTGCGTCGATATCCTCGGCTCAGCGCCACCGTCGTAGATATCACCAATGTCTGCGATGCCGGGCGCGAGATCGCGGCCGAACATTCGCTCGCGGACCGGACTACGTATCACGCGGCGGACTTTCTCCGAGACGAACTGCCTTCCGGATTCGACATGGCCCTCGAGTGCGATGTCAACGTCTACAGTGTACCGCTGTTCCGGAAAATCCGGGGTTCTCTGAATGCTGGTGGGCGTTTGGTGGTCGTCGACCAGCTCGCGCCAGCCGAGGGTGTGGCGCCTGCAGCGCGTGTGCACTGGGCCCTCGAAGGATCGCTGAGAGACCCCTCCTTCCAGTTCCCGACCGCAGCGATGATCCGAGACCAGTTGCGGGAAGCGGGCTTCCGGGATTCGTCTGAGAGCAGTCTCCCCATGGCCCCAAGATCCTGCTCGAGGATGTCAGGCGGCATGGTCGTGATCGAAGCCCGCAGCTGACAAGGAGGTCAGATATGATGAGGCCGTCTACTGCCATTGCCGTTGTTCTTCTCGCTTTCATCGCCGTTGGCCATCTCCTGCGGGTTCTGGCCGGCTGGGAGTTGGTAATAGGCGGGATCGTCGTGCCGATGTGGCCCAGCGTGGTCGTATTCCTGGCGTTTGGCGGACTGGCCATCATGCTGTGGCGAGAGGCAAAGCGAGCCACGGTCCGGGACATTCTCGAGGCTGTGCAGAGACTCAAGGCACAGGAGTAGGCCGACATAGACAGGTAACCCGCAGGGGGTCACACGCTTGGTGCTTCCGACCCTACTAGTCTGGCTGCCACCAACGGGTGCCCCCTGCGGATCCCCAAGGCGCGGGGTGTCTCCGTGTATGCAAACGCCTTCCCGACAACGAGACCCCGCCCGACGACGACCTCTACTTAAGTCGCCCGAGTCACACCCAGCCGAAGCGGACCAGCGTCCTGTTGGCCCGCATGGTCACGAGGACCAAGAAGAGGCAGAGCGTCGCCAATCGCTTGCGTCGGACCCTGTAGCGCGCAAGTCGGGACAGGAGGGCCTCGGGGCCGGTATTGCGGGGTCTACATCAGCGAGCAGGGCTTCGATTCCCATCTAGAACACATCTAAAGAAAAGCCCCTAGCCGACTACAGAATAAGGCTTACAAGTCTGGACGGCCGGATTCGCCTGACCGCGACCGAGCGCAGCGAGCGGAGCCAACCGGCGACCCCCTGCTCCCAAAGCCGATGACGGGCGCGCGCTGGCGCTGGTGGCCGCGCGACTCCCCTCCCCGTGCGCGCGTCAGCGCCGGTGGGCGCTCGTGGGCGCTGGCACTGCCGCTGGCACTATGGACCCAAGCTTAGTGGCTGATCAGAAGGCCTCAGCCGCCAATCGCGGCCAAGCGGCGGAGCTCTTGGAACCAGTTCTCCACGACGTTGAGTCGGTCTGCGGTGCGCTCTTCGGGGCTGAGGATGATCAGGGACCGTGCACCATCGGGGGATACCACGTAGGAACGCCCCCCGACGTTGAGCCAGCGATCTTCCTGGACGAACAACTCTGGTACTCCGGCTTGGAAGCCGGAACCGGGCGAGATCGGCAGGGACATCAGCCGCGTACCGCTACGGTAGTACAGCACCGAGCCGTCTGCCGCCCAGTAGGGCTCCTCACCGCCGTCGGTCGACACCTGCCAGCGCCGTCCGGTTCGCGGATATGGCTCGACGAACACTTCGTATCGGCCGGGCTCGTCGCTGGTGTACGCCACCCATTCTCCGCCCGGATCGAGCACAGCTCCCCACTCGTTGAATCCAGTGCTCAGGAACGGTTCGGGTGAGGATCCCTCGTCGGTGGAGACCTGGTAGATACTCCAACTCCCCTCGTCGACGACGTCTACCAGCAGCGTGCGCCCGTCCGCAGACCACCACGTCGGCATCGGGCTCGCGCCGACTTCGGCGAGCAACTCCGCAGGCTCCAAGCTGTCTACTCGCTTGCCGAGGATTCTAGTGTCGCCCAAGCGTTGAAACGCCACTGACTGACCGTCGGAAGACCAGAGGGGGAATTGAGAAAGATCGTCACTCGTCAGAGGCGTTGCTCGCCCCGTTTCGAGATCCAACACCAGGATGTTGAAGCGAGTAACGCCGGCCGAGACGGCCAGGCGCCGGCCGTCGGGCGAGAGCTCGAAGCGGCCGTAGCGGGCCGCATCGAACGGCAAGAAATCCCGTGCCCCGGCTCGATCTACCCAGACAAGCAGGCCGATCTCCGCCCAGGTTCCGGATGCGTAGACCATGGTCCCGTTGGCGGCGACCTCGTAGTAGGCCGCCCCATGCCATTCGATACGCATGTCATCGAGGACCGGAAATGGAGGCCCGGTCGTGCGCAAGCTTTCAGGATCGAACGGGCTTGCCAGGAGCTGGCCGCCCATTGTGTAAAGGAGATGTCCCGAATCCGCATATCGAGGCGCCGTACCGGCCACGATGTCTACGCGCTCTCCGGTCTCCAGGAAAAGTCCCCGGACTCGTCCCTGATACGTATAGATCATGGTCGCGCCCCCCGGCAGGGCCAGTGGTTCGCCCCACTCGAGTGACATCTGGTTCTCGGAGTACCGCTCCTCTGGTGCACCTCCGTTCTCCGGAACCCACAGCAGCCGATGCCCCTCTTCGACGCCGAACGCGATCCACCCATCATCGGTCCATGTCCCGCCTGTGGGGTTGGCGGCGCGAGCCAGCGACACGGGAGCCCCACCGCTAAGGCTCACTTTCTTGAGCTCGTCGCCGGCGAAAAACGCCACCCACTCGCCGTCGGGGGAGAAGAAGGGGTCGTAGGCGCCCTCCGTACCGGCCACAGGGGACGAGTCGAACGCTCCGATGGGACGGATGTAGAGTCTTGTCGTAGAGGCTTCTTGGCCGGAGAACGCGATCAGGGAGCCGTCCGACGAGATATCCAGTGCTTTGCGGCCAAGGGCGAGCGGATGCGATCCGACGAATGCGAGGGGCGCCGAGTCGGGAAGTTGAACCATCCAGCGACGCACGGCGACACCTTCTTCGGCATCGAAGCGGCCCATCGGCCTCAGGTAGGCAACCACAGCGGTGACGACCGCCACGGTCGCCACCGCCGCAGCGACGATGAAACGGCGCCGCCACGGGCGACCTGAGCCCTTGGGTACCTTCGTGGGCGCCACCGCCGCTACTCCCGAAGGGCCGACGTCCGTCAGCCCCGCCTTGAACTCCAGGGCGGTTCGGAACCGGTCGGCGGGCAGCTTCGCGAGGACCTTCGCCAATGCCGCATCCATGTGAGCGGGCACCGTGTCCCGCCGTGCGCGGACGGGCAAGGGGGTCTGCGTGAGCTTCTTGATCAGTACTTCCTCGACGCTGTCACCCGTATGCGGCGACTCACCGGCCAGCATCTCGTACAGCACGCAGCCGAGCGAGTAGAGGTCGCTGCGGGCATCTGCCGTTCGTTCTCCCTTCGCCTGCTCAGGGCTCATGTACTTGGGCGTTCCGATCGGCACTCCAGTCTGCGTGAGGCGGGCGCCTTCCGCGGCTCTTACAGCCAGCGCGATTCCGAAATCGGCGACGAGTGCTCGCCCTTCCTGGAGAAGGATGTTTCCCGGCTTGATGTCCCGGTGAATGACGTCATGGCGGTGGGCGTAGTCCAGGGCGTCGGCGACGTCGACGGCGATTCGAATCGCCTCCTCGACGGGGAGTTGGCGCTCCCGGTTCAGCTTGTCCTGCAGGGACTCCCCCTCCACGAAAGGCATCACGTAGAACACGTGCCCATCCGCCTCCCCGGAGTCGAACAGGGGGAGAATGTGCGGGTGCTGAAGGTTGGCGGTCACCCGGATCTCGGCCAGAAACCGGTCCGATCCCACCGCCGCGGCCAGCTCCGGATGGAGCACCTTGATGGCCACCTTTCGGTCGTGGCGGAGATCGTGGGCCAAGAAGACCGTAGCCATCCCGCCTCGCCCGACCTCACGCTCGACGCTATACCGGTCGGCGAGGGCGTGGCTCAGGCGCTCAGGTTGCTCGTCCATATCCCGGCATCGTAGGCGGCTCATAGGGACCCTGAGGACACACCATCATAAGCGAACAGCGCTGAGCATGTCGACGTTCGCCTCGTGTCCTCGCGAGTCCGACGAAAACCTCAACTGTAGCGACGACCCGCTCCTGCGGATTGGAAGCGCCGCGGTCGGCAGTCCAGACTCAGCTGAGCAACCTGATGCGACTGCCGCCGAAGTGTATCCGCACCGCCGCGCCGATCTTGAGCCCCTCGATGTACTTCGCCAAGAGCTCAACGACATTTGCAGGCTGGAAGTGATCCGGTTTCGTCTCCGGGTGCGGCTGGTACACGAGCACGTCATGAAAAGACTCCGCGAACTCTAGCTTGGCGGGACAAAACGAGAAATCTTCGCAGATTGGGTCATCCCAGCAGACGTTGGTCAGCGTCAGCGGATTCACTAGCCGAAAGCCCTCCACATCTAGAGCCACGTTCAATGTGGCCGGGTGGCACCAGCTGATGTCCAGACCGCGATTCAGGAAGAGCGGCGTCTGCCTGGGAATCGTCCGGGCGGCCTGACCGTGTCCAGAGACAACCGTTCCGGCGATTGAGACGTTCTGAGCGATCAAGTCAAGGATCCTAACACCCGAGCACGAACAGCAGCGTTGGAGCGGACACTCGCGAGCGGGTGGGCTGCCCGCTGAGTGGAGGCGTTTTCGCCGCGCTTTCGCCTAAACCCCTCGGCGCTTGGATACACCGGTATCATCCGGAAACAACTCCACGACGCCGAGGACTTCCGCGCCTCCCGCCTCCCGGAAGGCCGCTGCGGCCTCTCGCTGCCCTTCGCGTGCCCGCTCAAGCGCCGTCTGGAAGCGCGGCTCTTTGCGGAGCGAATCAAACCAGGTATCCCGCGCGAGCCCCTCGAGCGGATAGAATCCACGCTCGATCATCGCCTCGAGGAACTCGAGGCCGAGCTCGACGGCGCCGGCCCGAGCCGCCGTACGCGCAAGGAAGAAGATGGCCTCCGGGTCCCGGACACCCAGGTCTCGGACCCGGCGGAGCTTAGCGTCAGCTTCAGCCGCTCGACCGTAGAGCGCGTCGAGAGGCGCTCCGATGTAATACTCGCGCGACCCCTCGAGATTCTCCTCCAACACGCTCTCGAGCAGCTCGATCGCTGCCGCGTCTTCTCCCTTCCGCGCTTTGATAGCAGCGCGCAGGTAGGTGGCGTCGCGGTCCGGTGCCGCGGCGAGGGCCCGCTCGAACTCGCCGAGCTGCATATAGGTATGCTCAACGCTCGTCTTGATCTTGGGATCGAGGGCCCGTGCCCGTTCGTGGGCGGCGACGGAAGCGGCGTACAGCCCCTGGAACCGGCATGCCGGAACGAGTCCCGCCCACAAGTTCGCCTCCGTCGGCTGTTCCCTTATGCGCTCCAGCAAGCGAAGCATCGCCCCTCGCCCATCTCCGAGCTCTTCAAGTTGGTAGTACGTGTAGAGGTTGTGAAGGAGGGGTGACTCGGGATCCATCTCCCAGGCCTTCTCGAAGGCTTCGCGCGCCAGCCCCAGGTGTCTCTCCGAATCCTCATCGAAGATGTACTTCCCAATGACGCGACACACGCGCGCGTACTGCACCCGAGCCGGCAAGTAGTTCGGGTCTTGCTCGACGCTCTGTCGCAGGAGGTCACGAATGGCGATCACCTCCGCGTTCGTCTTGGCCCAGCCCTCCACGTGGAGCGCACGCAGATAGAGCTCGTACGCGTCCGGGTTGGCCGGCACATCCCGGTGAAGCCGGGCGTGCTCGTTCGGTGTGAGCGGGATTGCAACCCCGTCCACTACCTTGCTAGCGAGCTCGTCTTGCAGCTGGAAGAGATCCCCGATCGCGACGTCCTCCTGCAGCGACCAGACGACCGTACCGGAAGGCACTTCGAGGAGCTCCGCGTTGAGACGCAGCCGCGAGCCTGCCGACATTAGATTCCCGGCCAGCGCATAGTCGACCTCGATCTCGGACGCCAGCTTCTTGAGGTCCGGCTCTGCCCCGCCCACGGACGCCGCGACCCTGGTGGAACGCACCGCCAGGTGCTGGATTCCCGCAAGCGATGATCCGATCGCCTCCGGGAGGCTCGTTGACAGGAAGTCGACCTCCGGATCGGGACGCAGCATCCGGAACGGTAGTGCTACAAAACGCTTGACCGTCTCCACCCGACGCCGTGAGAGAGGCGTGTCACGGCCGACGCCGCTCTCGAGCATCCGCACTCGCTCCATCGCCTCGCGCAGCTCGTTTGCCATTTCGGCCGCCGACGCCGGCCGCTCCTCGCGCTTCTTGGCGATCGCGCGGCGAATGACTCGGTCGATCGCTTCGATCCCGAGCGTGCCGCTGAGCGGCGGCGGCTGCTCGTGCGCGCAGGCGTGGAAGACGTCGATGGCGTTGGATCCCGGAAAGGCGCGTCTGCCGGACATCATCTCGTACAGGATCGCCCCGCACGAAAACAGATCGCTGCGCGGACCCACCTCCTCGGCGCGCCACTGCTCGGGCGCCATGTAATGCGGGGTGCCTACGATCGCCCCCGTCTGGGTAAGCTGCGTGTCTTCGGACACGGCCGCGGGGCGGGCGAGCCCGAAATCCAGCAGCTTGATCCCGACCTCGGTCAGGAAGATGTTCGAAGGCTTCAGGTCCCGGTGGACGAGACCCCGCTCGTGTAGAAAGCCGACCGGCTGTAATACCTCGAGCGTGATCGAGACCGCCTCTTCGATGCCCGCCCGCTCGCGGCCCAGGCGCGCATCGAGCCCCTCGCCTTCGAGCAACTCCATCGCGATCCACAGCTCGTCCTCCCGCTCCTCTACCCCGTAGACCTGGCAGATCCCGGGATGGTTGAGGCTTGCCGCGGCGCGCGCCTCACGCCACAAGCGCTCGCGAAGCTCTTTCGACTTGAGCTCTCCGAGCGTCTTGAGCGCGATCTTGCGGCCGAGGCGTTCGTCCTCGGCGCAGTAGACAACACCCATGCCGCCGCGGCCCAAGACATCAGTGATTCGGTAGGGACCGATCCTGTCGGGCTCGCCGGTTGCGTCGAACGACCGTCTGAACCACTTGATCATCGCGGCCTCGGTGCCTCACGTGCGTCTGCTGCCGGAGCACATCCGCGCTCCGGGCTCGTGCGCCAGCCGCATCGAAGGTAGGAGCGCTACTCTCGAGAAGCTACGCGTTCAGGTGCTCGGAGCCCTACGCGGACGTCCGGCTGTGCGCGCACTTGCGGGTTAGGCAGGTGTGCCACCGTACCGGTGTCAGAAACAGTGACAAACTTGTGTCACTGCTCAGGCTTTCTTGGGGCCTAAGCCATTGCGGCGTGCCGCGCGGGAGTGCTACCAGCCCAGTGTCAGTAACGGTGCCAAACTTACGTCTCTGTGGGGCCTCAGCCGAGCTTAGAAATCACCTAACGTAAAGTCTCTAGCCGACTGCCGGACAGAGGCTTACAAGTCGGGGCGGCCGGATTCGCCTGACCGCGACCGAGCGCAGCGAGCGGAGCCAACCGGCGACCCCCTGCTCCCAAAGCCGATGACGGGCGCGCGCTGGCGCTGGTGG
>CAMYMV010000011.1:64157-70865 GCA_947259585.1 uncultured Gemmatimonadales bacterium
CGCGCTGGCGCTGGTGGGCGCCGGAATCCGCGCGACTCCCCTCCCCGTGCGCGCGTCAGCGCCGGTGGGCGCTCGTGGGCGCTGGCACTGCCGCTGGCAGCATCAGCGATCCTGGCCGAGTAGGCGCAGCCGCTCGGAGACCTCCAAGAGCAGCGGCTGGAACTCTTCATCCGCGTCGCTCCACATTTCGATGAAGCGTCGAAAATGCCCAGCAGCGGCGGACGAATCTCCCGCGGCCTCCAGGAGCCGCCCCATCTCGAAGTGCGCCGGTGCCTGGTATGGCAGATCGTATAGGGTGTGTTCGCCGAAGCTACCGTACCAGCGGAGCGCTTCCTCCGTCTGGCCGATTCCTGCCAATGCCTCTGCTCGGGCCCACCGAGCATGCACCTTGGCGTGGAATCCCGAGGCGTGAGACAGGTTCTGCCACGCGAGGGTCGTCGAGGCCTCGAGGAGGGCCACCGCCTCTTCGAAATCCCCTCGTTCGAAGGCGGCCATACCCCTCAAAGTGCTGGCCAGTTCAGCCGGCAGCGTTTCCTCGAACAGGTCCGCGTCGGCCGCCCCTACCAGGGGTAGCTGTTCGAGCTGATCGGCGCTGGCCAGGGTTGCTTCGACTTGCCCCGTCTCCAGCTCGAGCAGCCCCATCAGGTAGAGCCGCAGATGCGCGTGTAGTCCCTCATCGGCGGTGAGCCAGAGATTGGGTAACGAGGGCGGAGGCATCAGGCTCGGATCCCAACTGCCGAGCCGCGACAGCAGCTCACGCCTCTCCTCTTCCGACACGGAAACGAAGGGCGCGACCGAGAGAAGCGATCGGTACTCGAGCCCCGGTCCGGGCGAAAGCTCTTCGGCAGCGCCAAGGTGCTGCCGGGCCTCGCTCCATCGACCGCGCCCGAGCTCCAAGTGGGATGCCCACACGTGGCCGAGGGCCTGGCCCTCGGCGGGCTGACCTGGATCCATCATCACCGCCAGCAGATCGCTAGCCCCATTTCCGCTACCGAAGACGGTTTCGCCAAAGGTTATCGTCGTCAGCAGAGTGAAGTCGGCGCGCCGTGCATCGGCGAGTACTGACTGCTGCGCCGCGGAATCGCCAGCCGCGTACGCCTGCAGGGCGCGCACTTGGAGATTCTGCTCGCCGTGGCTCAAGGAAAGCACCGCTGCCACCACCTCCTCGAGCTCTTCCAGTTCGCCAGCATGTGCTGCGATGCGGGCGAGATGGACCCGGGCGTTCACGTCGCCGGGTTCCAGTTCGAGTACCCGTTCCCAGGCACTCTTGGATGCGGTGATCGAACGCCCGCGAAGGGGGCCGTTGTGAAATAGAACTTCGCCCAGCTGAAACCAGGCCTCGACGTCCTCCGGGTAGGCGGCGACGATTCCGCGGTAGAGCCGCTCGGCTTCTTCGGCATCTCCCCTGCGGGAGGCCACGAAGCCTTTGAGCAGCAACCCGTCGTGCTCGGAGAGACGGTGGCTTCGGCGAGCTGCTTCAACGGCGGCGTTGCGACCAAGGTCGGCGTCGGCAGCACTCCACTCGACAGCGATGCTCAGCCGGTAGTACGCAAGGGCAAACGACGTATCCCGCTCCGTCGCACGGCGAAAGGACTCGAGCGCCACGTCGTAGTCGCCCGCCCGAAACGCCTGCTCGCCAGTCAGGTAATCCTTCAGAGCAGGTACGGAACTGGTTGTCACGGCCGCGATCCGAGCGATCCGCCCGCCAGGGCCGGAGCGCAGGTCGCCCAGCATCTGTGCGGCCATGTCGTCGACGAGCTCGAAGATGCCGCCTGTCTGTCCCTCTACGCCAGCGCTCGTGATCGGGGCACCGCCCCCCGTTGGGTACACGGACGCGCTCAGCTGAAGTCGGCCGCCGACCTCGACGATGTTGCCCAGCACCACGAGGCCGGCTCCGTATTTTCGCGCGACCTGTCTGGCCCGCTGGATGTCGGGAACTGAGCCCTCGAGCGCGGCCAGCAGGGCACGAGGGTCCACGCTCCTCAGCTCGCCCGCCCCGTCTAGCTTCGTGCTGAGCAGGTCTACCATGCCCTCGCCGAGATAGCCGATCTCGGCGCCTCCGCGCACGCTGAACGGAAAGACGGCGATTCGGGAACGGGTCGGCTGAGGTGCTCTGTCCGGCGGGAGCAGCCCACGCACGGCAAGGATTGCGGCCGCCCCCAGATCCGCGGCGGCGCCAATGGGCGACCAGCGCCGACCGGTGCGCGCTGGGGTGAGCGGCCGCACGGAGGTGGCCTCCCGACCTCCCGTAAGCGCCTCGGCGAACGCCTCGCCGGTCTCGTACCTATCCTTCGGCTTCTTAGCCAGCGCCTTATGGACCGCTCCCTCCACATCGGGTGGGACACCCTCCACCTTGCTCCGGAGCGGCGTTGCCTCCTCTCGCACGCTGCGCGCTATCGTCTCCAGTGGCGTGCTGCCCATGAAGGGTGGCTCGCCCGCCAACATCTCATACACCACACAGCCGAGGGAATAGATGTCGCTGCGACCATCCACCTCTCCCTCGCTCACCTGCTCCGGGCTCATGTAAGCCGGTGAGCCGAACGTCAGGCCCGGCTGCGTCAGGTGCTCAGCCGCCGCTTCGGTGATCGCCTTGGCAATCCCGAAGTCGGTGAGAACGGCTTCCCCTGTTGTGAGCATGATGTTGCCCGGCTTGATGTCCCGGTGTACCACGCCATGCCCGTGTGCGTAGCCAAGCCCATTGGCGACCTGTCGGGCGATCCGGAGCGCCTCTTCGAGTGGTAGGCGGCCCTCATGGTCCAGCCGCTCGCGCAGCGACTCCCCTTCGATGTATGGCATCACGTAGTAGAGAACCCCGCCTGCGATCCCGGAGTCCAGGAGGGGAAGGATGTGGGGATGCTGGAGGTGTGAAGTGATACTTATCTCGCGCTCGAAGCGCCTCCGGACCTCCTCGTTCGTCCGATCCGGATGAATGGTCTTGATGGCGACCGGGCGGTCATGCTTCAGGTCACGCGCCAGGTAGACGGTCCCCATTCCGCCCTCGCCGAGCACTTCCTCGAGCTCGTACTTCTCGGCTAGGGATTCGTGCAGGGCTTCGTGGGGGTCTGCCGTGGCGGGCTCTTCCGCAGGGGTGGATGGAGCCTCGAAGAGCGGTTGCGAGATGAGCTCCTCGAAGTTGCCCAGCAACTCGTCCTTCTCATCGTGGGCAGCCAGAAGCCGTTTCACTTGCGCATGGAGGTCGGGATCGTTTTCCGCGAGTATTCCGAGCCGGAGGGCGCGAACCTCCGGCGCCTGCTCGACCAGCTGCAGGAATAGCTCCTGAACCTCGTCCCGGCGCTCAGCGATCATGGCGAGAACTCGGGGTTGAGTTCGCACGCTAACCACGCCCTGGCGACCTTCAGTTCGTTGGTCACAGTGGCGAGGGACACCCCGAGCACTTCCGCGCATTCCTTGAGTTCTAGCCCTCCGAAGTAACGCTGCTCTAGGAGTTGGCTCTGCCGAGGGCGTATCGCCTCCAGACGCTCGAGAGCGTCGTGCAGATCAATGACCGCCTCGGCGTATTCCTCCGCCAGCTGCAGCGCGTCATCGTAGAGCTCCACGCGCACAACCCCACCTCCACGCTTATACGCGTTCCGGCGGCGGGCGTAGTCGACCAGGATATGTCGCATCACCTGCGAGGAGGCCGCCAGGAAGTGCGCGCGGTCTTTCCAACGAGCGCGATCGATATCGACGAGCCTCAGATAGGCCTCGTGGATCAGGGCGGTCGTGTTCAGGGTGTGGTCGGACCGCTCCTTCAAGAGTTGGCTGTGGGCCAGCCGGCGGAGATGCTCGTACAGCAACGGCACGAGCTCATCGAGAGCTTCACGATCGCCCCCCCCGACCTTCCGAAGGAGCGCCGTAGTGTCTGATCCGGATTGGGTTTCCACCGCTACACACGCCGGCTGGGGGACAGGGCCGATCTTTGCGGGGCCGCTCTCGCTCTGAGCGTGCTCCCTGCATAATAAAGCGACTAACTCGCACCCGTACAACGGAAGCCCGAGCAAACGCCCACCCGCGCTCCAAGATTAGGCGTTTCCCTCCCTTTTTGCGCGTACCTCAGTGAAGGACAACAACGGCGTCCGAAGCGGAGGTACCCATGACACGCCCGATGAATGTGCGCGCGCGATCTTCCCTCGGCCTCATGGCGGCGACGATCGTCACCGCGCCGTTGCCGGCTCAGGATGCGAACATCAACATCCGGGCGGACTCCGTCGAGACGCTGTTTCGAGCGAAAGACTTCGAGATCCTCGACTGGATGGATACCCGGTTCGAGGGCGATCGCACGCAGCGGGTGGTTCTCGGATTTGAGGACAACACCAAAGCGCTGGCCAAGTGGGCGCTGGCACCCCCCGAGGGAATCGGAGTCTTCAACAATCAACCCCGGTACGAGATCGCGGCGTACGAATTCCAGAAGCTCTTCCTGGACGAGCCGGAGTACGTGGTCCCCCCGACGGTGGCTCGCTGCGTCTCCGTCGAGCGGTACCGCGAGATGCAGCACTGGACGGACGCTACCTTCAGCGGCACCGAGTCGGTGCTCGTAGTCCTCCAGTACTGGTTGTGGAACGTCACTTCCGACGACGTGTGGGACAAAGACCGGTTCGAGGGGGATACGGTGTACGCGCGCCACTTTGCGAACCTGAACCTCTTCACCTTTCTCATCCGGCACAGCGACGCGAATCAGGGCAATGTGCTCATCTCGAGCATCAGCTCGAATCCCCGGGTCTTCGCCGTGGACAACGGCGTCGCCTTCAGCCGCAGGGAGGAGAGCGACCGAGGCACGAAGTGGCGGAGGCTCACCGTGAAGCGGCTGCCGCGGAAAGCGGTCGATCGTCTTCGAGCGCTGACCCGCGAGGACCTGGACCGGCGCCTATCAGTCGTCGCGCAGTTCCAGCTCGTCGGCGACCAGCTCGTGCCGGTGACACCCACCGGGCCGATCGAGGCCAGCGGGGGCATGCGCAGGAGACAAGACGTCGTGCAGCTCGGCCTCACCGACTACGAGATCGGCCAGATTTGGGGCCGGATCCAGAAGGTGCTCGATGAGGTGGACGAGGGGAAGATCGCGCTCTTTTGAATCACAACCCACTGGCAGCCTCGTCGCCCTCACCTGGCGCGGCTGTGTGGTCTGCCCTGCCATGTGAAGGAGGGCGGGTCTCTCTGCGGGTTTCTGCTAGCTAGGGCGGCCAGTCACTGTGATTGTCACTGCCGAGTTTTCCACAAAAATAGCCTGTGCCGTAAATAACGACACAGGCTGATGTTACATCAGTCGGGGCGGCCGGATTCGAACCGGCGACCCCCTGCTCCCAAAGCAGGTGCGCTACCGGACTGCGCCACGCCCCGTCGTGTTGTGGTGAGATGTAGTTAAGTACCGAGGTCCCGTCCCGCCAGCCGCTCAGTCCACTACCAGCAGCGGGCACTGGAGATCCGAGATCCACTTCGCGGCCTCCTCGCCGAGCGCATGAAGCGCGCCGCGCGAGAGCACGAGCAAGCCGCAGCCGCGGGCCCTCAGGCGAGCCGGCGCCGCGCGCAGTCCCTGGAGATCGATCTCCTCGTACGTGGCCAGGCCGGCGAGTTCGCCGAGTACGGCCTTGGCGTGGTCCTGGCGCTTCTCCGTCTCGCCGTCCGGGGCGATCAGCACCCGGAGCGGACGGTCCCGCGAAAGGGCGAGATCGGACGCCAATGTCAGCGCCCGCTCCCCCTTGTCCGTCCCGTCGAACAGGACGTCCACGGATCCGCGACCCGGGCCGGCCGGCGGCGCGACCAGCACCAGGGTCGGCATCTCTGTCAGAAGCTCTCGGGCGGTGGATCCGATCATCGATCCTGGCGACCGACCGCGGGAGCCGAGCACCAGCAGATCGGCCTCGGAGGCGGCGGCCCGAACCTCGTGCGTCACGTTTCCGCGAACGGTGCGAAACGACCAGGACACCTTCCGGGTTTCGGCCTGCTCGCTCAGGGCGCGCCGCGCCCGTCCGGCCTGACGCGCCATGTGACGCCTCAGCTCGCCCGTGTCCATGGATCGAGGCCGATCGGAGATCCGGTCGAACTCGCGGGCCAGTGGCAGCCCGGCCAGCCGCACGAGGTTCTCGTCCTCCACGAACAGCCCCGCGAGCTCGGCGTTGACCGCGGCGGCTAGCTCGGCTGCGGCTTCCAGAGCGGCCAGGCTGCTCCGCGACGCATCCAGGGCTACCACGATCCGGCGGATGGATGCGGGGCGCTCCGGCTCGTCAGGCATCGGCACCCTCCAAGCCCTCACCCACCGGAGCCGTCCTCACCTTCCCCGCCGCCGTCCCCGGCGGAGCGGCCGAACTCCTTCCGGAGCCGCGCCAGCTCGGCCAGCCGGTCGACCACCTCGCGGTTGACGCTACCCTCCGGGTAAACGCCATCCTCATCCGGCTCCCCCATCGTCCGTCCGGTGAGGATCTCCATCCCTTCGTCGATCGTCGTGACCGGCCAGATGTGGAACTGTCCTTCCGCCACGGCCTCGCGCACCCGGGAGGCCAGCATCAGATGCTTCACGTTCGAAGCCGGGATGAGGACGCCTTGATCTCCCGTGAGCCCCCGTCCGACGCAGATGTCGAAGAAGCCCTCGATCTTCTCGTTCACGCCGCCGATCGGCTGCACCTCGCCATGTTGATTGACGGATCCTGTCACGGCGATCCCCTGGGCCAGCGGCACCTCGCCGATCGCGGAAAGGAGAGCGTACAGCTCCGTCGA
>CAMYMV010000012.1 GCA_947259585.1 uncultured Gemmatimonadales bacterium
CGGCCTCTACCTCCTCGACCTCCGCCTCGGCCTCTACCTCCTCGACCTCCGCCTCGGCCTCTACCTCCTCGACCTCCGCCTCGGCCTCTACCTCCTCGATCTCCGCTTCAGCCTCCACTTCCTCGACCTCAGGAGCCGGCGCGACCGGGGCCCTCCGCTCCGGGACCACCGTCACGGCGAGCACGATCCGGCGGTTGACGGGATCGGACTCGAGCACCTTCAGCTCAAGGTCCTGGCCTTCGATGAAGTACTCCGAGGCGTCGTCGATCGGCTCCTCGACGCCCAACTGGCTGGCAGGCACGAATCCCTCGACGTCGCCGCCGAGGTCCACAACGATTCCCTTGTCCACGAAACGGGCGACTTGCCCGGTTACTTCCTTGCCCGGTTCGTACCGCTGCGCCAGCTCGTACCAGGGATCCTCCTCCGTCTGCTTGAGCCCGAGTGAGATCCTCTTCTGCTCGGGATCGATCGACAGGACCATCACCTCGACCTCTTCGCCCTTGCGCATCACCTCGGAGGGGTGCTGCACCCGCCGGGTCCAGCTCATGTCGGAGATGTGCACGAGTCCGTCGATCCCCGGCTCCACCTCCACGAAAGCGCCGAAGGAGGTGAGATTGCGCACAACGCCCTTGAGGCGTGTTCCCGGAGGATACTTGTTCGGGAGCGAGAGCCAGGGGTCCTCCTCGGTCTGCTTCATGCCGAGGGAGATCTTCTGGTCCTCCTCGTCGACGCGGAGCACCACGCATTCGACCTCCTCCGAGATCGCGACGAGCTGCGAGGGGTGTCGCACGTTTCGGGTCCAACTCATCTCGGAGATGTGGACGAGCCCCTCCACGCCCTTCTCCAACTCGATGAACGCGCCGTAGTTGGTGATGGATACGACCTTGCCCCGAACCCTGGTCCCGACGGGGTACTTCTCGGCGACATCCTTCCAGGGATAAGGCTGCAGCTGCTTGAGTCCGAGCGAAATGCGCTCGCGATCCCAGTCAATGTCGAGGATCTTGATCTCGAGATCCTGGCCGATGTCACACACCTCCGAGGGGTGCCCGACGCGCCCCCAGGACATGTCGGTGATGTGAAGGAGGCCACCTCGAGCTCCTGCTTGAGATCGTCCCGCTTCCCGGCTCGCTCCTCTTCGAGGATGACACGCCGGCTGACGACGATGTTGCGGCGCCGCTTGTTGAGCTTGAGGATCTTGAAGTCGTACTCCTGGCCGATCAGATCCTCGATGTTGTGGACGCGCCGGAGAGCGATCTGCGATCCGGGCAGGAAAGCGTCCACACCCATCAGATCGACGGTGGCCCCTCCCTTGATCTTGCGTTTGATCATACCGGGGACGGGCTGATTGTCGTCGAATGCCGTCTTGATCCCCTCCCAGACGCGGAGGAAATCCGCCTTCTTCTTCGAGAGGACGACGACGCCCTCCTGGTCCTCGAGGCTCTCGAGGAACACTTCGACCTTGTCGCCCGCCTCGAGCTCCGAGGGATCGCGGAACTCGTCGAGCGGCACGGAACCCTCGGACTTGAAGCCGACGTCGAGGATCGCCGCACCATTGGTGATACGGACGATCGTCGCCTGCACGATCTCGCCCTCGGCGATCTCGCGCATCGTCTCATCGTACATCGCGAGCATCTCCGCGTACTCCTCGGAAGAGTACTCGCTATCGTCCATGTCGAGATACGAGAGTTCCTCACCCACGGCGGAGGAGTCCGTCAAAGGCGTCTCCGTCGCCGGCTCCTCTGCGGCGTCCGCATCAGCCTGCTCGGTCTCGGCCGGTTCCTCGGCCACGGCGGCGGCATCGACGATCTCGGCCTCTTCCGTCTCGCCATCCGTCTCCGGCTGCACCGCCTCGGCGTCGAGTCGGTCTTCGGCGTCCACGTCGGCCTCGGCTACGGGTGCTCCGTTCTGGTCGGTTCGTTCCTCAGTCATGACTGGTTGGTTCCGTTTTCTTCTGCGACCGCCCGGCGACGGAAAAAACAATCGGCCGGTACCGAGCCGTCAGCTCGTCACCCAGCCGCGTCGAAGGGGCCGCTCTTTGGGTTGAGGGTTTCGCTATCACAGTTTGGACAAGTTGAACCCACGAATGTCGTGTCAACGCAAGCCCTTTAGGATAGGCGCGGGGTTACGCCGAGTCAACCGGCTCGGGGGCTCAATCCACGCTCGGCGGCGAGATCCAGGATGCGCCGGACCACGGCCTCCGGGGTGAGGTTGGTGGTGTCGATCTCGACGGCATCGGGAGCCCGAATCAACGGCGCCCTCTCGCGCGTGCTGTCGGCTCGATCGCGCGCGCCGAGCCGTTCGGCCTCCGCCGAGATCGCATCATCTGACGGTTCGACGAGATAATCGAGCAAACGGCGGCGGGCTCGCTCCCGGACATCGGCGACGAGGAAGATCTTCAGGGACGCATCCGGAAAGACCACGGACCCGATATCCCTTCCGTCGCAGACAACGTCCGCCAGCTCTGCCGCCGCCCGGAGAAGGGTCAGCACTCGATCCCGCACGAATCCGTAGGCGGAGACCGTCGACACGTGAGCCGACACCTCGCGACCCTGGAGCTCGGCTCCGGCTGCCTCTCCCTCCACGCGAACATCTACGACCCCCTCACCGACCACGGGCTCGATCTCCAGCTCCGGCATCCAGCGGCGAAGTCCCGAATCACCGCCGGTCAACCCCTCACGAAGCGCCGCCCAGGTGATCGCCCGGTAAAAGAGCCCGGAGTTCACATGCAGGAAGCCCAGACGCTCCGCCACCTGCCGGGCGGTCGTGCTCTTGCCCGAAGCCGCCGGCCCGTCGATCGCTACGACCCTTCCGCTCACGCTGCCTCCGAGGCCGAGATGCGCTCCAGATCCTGCCAGAAGGATGGATAGGAGATCGATACACACGACGCGTCGTCGACCGAGACTCGGCACCCCGGTGCCGCACCGAGAGCTCCGAACGCCATCGCGATCCGATGGTCCCCTGCACACCGCACCCGGCCTGCCAGGGGCGCGTCGGTACCCTCGATCTCCAACCCGTCGGCGAGCTCGCGACACCTGACGCCTAGACGTCCGAGATTCCCGGCCAGGACGGCGAGGCGATCGCTCTCCTTCAGGCGCAGCTCCTCCGCGCCGCGGATTCGCGAAACCCCGGAGGCGCGGGCCGCCAGGACGGCCAGGACGGGGACCTCATCCACCAAACGCGGCAGGACCCCGGAATCCACATCGAACGCACGCAGCCGCGATGGCACGGCGCGCAGACTGCCGGTCGGTTCACCGGCCTGGACGTCTTCCGAGGCCAGGTCGAAGCACGCCCCCATCTCGCGTGCAACGTCCAGCAGCCCGGTCCTCGTCGGATTCAAGCCGACGCGAAGAACCTGGACCTCTCCCGCTCCGAGCCAGCCGGCTGCGAGCAGGAAGGCGGCCGACGAGAAATCACCCGGCACCCTCAGCCTGAGGGATGACAGCTCGGAGGGCCGCGTGCGGGGCTCCAGAGAGACCACGGCTCCGCCATCCGCGGAGCGATCGACGGCGATGGCCGCTCCCAGCGCACCGAGAAGCCGCTCGGTGTGGTCGCGCGTCGCGCGCGCCTCCGAGACCTCGACCCGGGTCCCCCCGGCCAAGCCCGCCAGAAGAATGCATGACTTGACCTGGGCGCTCGCCATCCTCGGGCGGTGCTTGAGGGAGCGGAGAGAACCCGAGCAGCGGGCCTCGAGCTCGACGGGAAGCCTCCCTTCCTGCTCCAGGTACCGCATCCTCGCGCCCATGGCCTGTAGCGGGTACACGACCCGCTCCATCGGACGACGGGAGAGCGACGCATCTCCCCGAATCACGGCG
This sequence comes from uncultured Gemmatimonadales bacterium, assembly GCA_947259585.1. GTDB lineage: Bacteria > Gemmatimonadota > Gemmatimonadetes > Palauibacterales > Palauibacteraceae. The sequence continues at coordinate 3,813 of CAMYMV010000012.1, forward strand.
TGGATGCCGAGGCCGGCCAGCAGGCCGAGAAGCAGCCGTGCCGTGGTGCCGCTGTTGCCGCAGTCGATCTCTTCCTCTGGGGCCTTCCATCGGACCTGGCCGGTGATCCAGGTCTCGTTGCCCTCCTCGCGTATCGACGCGCCGAGCCGGCGCATCGCCTCCGCCGTGGCACGAACGTCGTCGGAACGCAGGATTCCGGTCGCCGTCGAGGGGCCGCCCGCGAGGGGGGCAAGCATGAGGACGCGGTGGGAGATCGACTTGTCGCCCGGGACCTCGATCGACGTCACCCTCGACTCACCGCCTCCGCCCCGTCATCCTCCAGCCGGAACGGCACCTGCACGACCAAGCCATCGTGTGCCACCCTGCTCGGTCGGAAGATGGCGCGAGCTTCCTGATCCAGCTGCTCCGGCTGTTCCGAGTAGCGCGCGCTGACGTGAGTCAACACCAGCTCGCGCACACCGGCCTGCTTCGCCGTCCGGGCGGCATCTTCCGCCGTCGAGTGCCCGGTTCGGCGCGCCCGCTCCTTCTCGTCGCGACTGAACGTGGACTCGTGAATCAACAGGTCGGCCTGTTCGGCCGCCTCCACCACCTCCTGGCTCGGTCCGGTGTCTCCGGTATAGACGAGCTTGCGACCCGGACGCGGCGATCCGACGACGTCTTCCGGCCGTACCACGCGGCCGTCGGCCAGCTCCACGGGATCGCCGCGGTGGAGAGCGCCGAACATCGGCCCCTCGGGGACGCCGATCTCGCGCGCCCTGTCAACGTCGAAGCGGCCCAGCCGCCGCTCCTCTTCGAGGGTGAAGCCCATCGATTCGGAGGAGTGCTTCGTTCGGAAAGCGCGGATCGCGTAGCCGTCCCCGGAGATCTCCTCGCCCGGAGCGAGCTCCCCGATCTTCACCGGGAAGCCGATCCGATCGCCGCCGAGCTCCACCACCAGAGACAGCTTCTCTTTGCTGGACGGCGGTCCCCAGATCTCTATCGGCTCGGTACGATCCTGAAGCGTCATCGTTCGAAGGAGCCCGGTGATGCCCAGATAGTGGTCGGCGTGCAGGTGCGTCACGAAGATCGCCTCGACGGTGAACCCGACGCCAAAGCGCATCATCTGCCTCTGGGTGCCTTCGCCGCAGTCGAAGAGAAACAGACTCCCCTCTCGCTGCACCGCGATGGCGGAGACGTTTCGCCGTACCGTGGGCCTGGCCGAGGCCGTGCCCAGAAAGGTCGCTCGTAGCAAGGAGAGTCGCTCCAGGTGATCGTCGAGGCCGCCCAGGTGCGACCGACAGCGAGCAACCTACCGCGGTCGGATCTTTCGGGCATCCCGCGACAAGGGGTAGGTTTCGGAGATAGCAGCCGTCCCGGCTTTGGCGGCCCGAAACCAACGGATGCAGAGACCGGAGACTCATGGGACACGAGGTCGCGCCCGCCCTTGCCCGAAAGTTCGGAGAGCCAGGGGGTCTCTTCGACACCGTTCTGCAGAGGCTCGTGTCGGAGTGGCATCGCTTCCAGGTGGATCGTGATCCCGACCGGCTCGCTGCGCTGGGTGCCATTCTGGAAGCCGGGCTGTCCCAGCTTAGCTCGCTCGAGCTCCTTCTCGGAACGGATGACCGGCCGGAGACCGAACTCGAGCTCGATATCGCTCTTTCTCGCCGCACCGACGCGGACGTCCGATCGGTGTATGCGGCCGATCCGCAAGCCGCGCCGGAACCTCCGCCTCCCGGCCGGCGAAGCGAGTCGGAGGCCGTGTCGCCTTCACGCCTCGACGAGGCGATGCAGCTGCTGGAATCGCTTCATGATGCGCTTCAGGACGTTCTGAGCCTGGGAGAAGCTCCTCCACCCACGCCTCCGAGCCGGGAGCCGACACGGCGTGAGCCGCCGCCCCTGGACGAGGACCTGCCGAGCCTGCGGGAGCGCCGCTCCCAGCCGGACACGCCTCGTGGAGGAGAGCCTCCGGCCCCGGATCTCACCATCGAGCCGCCCGAGCCGCGGGTCTCCACTCCCCGTCCCCCCGTCGCCCCGCCGGAGCCTCCGAGTGGCGAGGCTCAGCCGATAGGCGAGGCTCAGCCGGTGGGCGAGACTCGGCCACCGGCTGATCGGGAAGACCGGTCGGGGCGGCCGATCGACGAGATCTTCCCGCGCGAAGCCTTCGATGTGGCATCGGCGGCAGAGCTGAAACGATGCCGTCGCTTCGAGCGCTCCTTTTCGCTTCTGCTTCTGGATGCGGGAGTGGAAGTCGACCGTCGAGCCGGTCGGATTCTGCTCAGCAACCTGCGAGAGTTCGACCTCGTGGGCCGCTATGGGAGTGACCTGTTCGCCGTCGGCCTTCCCGAGACGTCGGCCGAGGGAGCGCGGGTGATCGCTCAGCGCCTGGTGGGCCTTCTCGCCCGGAGGGGAGCCTGGTCGGACCGTGGCCGCCTCGGATTCGCCACGTATCCGAGGGATGGGAACACGCTGACAACCGTTGTGCGGTCGGCCCGCGCCGAGCTCAGCGGCGGGGACCCCACCTGACCGCTCCCATCAGTCCACGACCGCTCGCCGCGCCGCCTCCAGCAGGACCTCCGTGGGAGCCGCACCGACGACCTTGAATCGCCCGAACAGGAAGACCGGTGTCTGGTGGATGCTGTATCGCTCTGCCTCGGACTCCGTTCGCGCCAGCTCCTCCAGGTAGCGGCCATCTTCCAGCGCCGCCACCAGGGCTTCGGTGTCGATCCCCTCCTCCGTGGCCAGCTGGAGAAGATGATCGACCCTTCCGATGTCCATCCCTCTGACGAAGTGGGCGCGGAAGATGGCCCGGTGGATCCTCAGGTGAGCCTCCTCGGATAGATCCCGAGCGAATTCCGACGCCTGTAGCGCTGCGCGGGTGGCCGGCCACTTATCGGGCCTGTACAGGGGCACGCCCAGCTCGGCGGCTCTCTCGCCGAGCGCTGACCAGTCGGGATCGGCGGAGTCCTCCCCTTCCGCTCCCGCTCGCATCTCACCGGGGGCTATCCCCAGGCCCTCGCCGCCGATCTCAGACCTGGTCTCCAGGGGCCGCCAGACAACACGCAGCGGTGTCGTGGATGCCGCCATCTCCAGCAGGGTGACGGCCAGGTAGGAGTAGGGACAGGAATAGTCGAAGTAGACGAAGACGCGGACGGGATCAGGATCGGTCGGCTCGCTCACGCGGGCTCGTCGCGCTCCTCCGGTCCTCGCTCGTCGAGCTCTCCCGCAGAGCCGTCCGCCGCGGCCGGGCCTTGCGCCGCCCCGCGCCACAGCGCCAAGAGCTCCTCATCGGAGATCTCGCCGACGTGTCCGCCGGCTGCACGCAGCGACTCCGGCTTACCTTCGAGGCTCGTGAAGAGAATCCCGGATCCTCCTTCCGCCCCGGAGCGGCCGGCCCATACCGGCCCGCGGCTCTGCGCCAGCCACTGGCGACCGTCCGCGGCCGCGAAACGACGCTCCGTCTCCGTCAGCGGCCGTCCGGAGTCGTAAAGAAGGAGCAGGCTCGATTCTCCCAGCTCCGGGAGGCTCACCTCCGGCGTGAGCAGGGCGCGGCGATCGCCTCGGTCGCCCTCCGCCTCATCGGCCGAATCGGCCGCATCGGAGGGGAAGAAGTAGAGGACCCCGTATCCCGTCTCCGGTCCCCTCCATGCCGCAGTCGCGCGATAGAGGCGGCCCTCCACCTCGAGCTCGCACTCGAATCGATCGCCCGCTCCCCTCATGTCTCCCTCACGTCTTTCGCAACACCTCGCCCGGGCCCGCGTAGACGTCGGTCGCCGTTTCCTCCGGGGCAGGCATGCCACCACTCCGGCTTGCCAGGGCCTCCTCGGCCGCCTGGTCCACCTCTGCGATGACTTCCAGCTCCAAATCCTCGAGGATCCGCCGATTGAGCGCCTCGCAGGCCGCCGGGTCGGATTCCCCGCCGCCGTCGAGCGCGGGACCGGTTGCCAGATACTCCTCGAAGACGCCGATCGGATCTCGCCGCCCCCAGGTCTCGAAGAGGGAGGCGTCAAACGTCCGCCGTGCCTCCCGCACGTCGTGCGTGGCGTGACCTCCCATCCGGAACGTCTCGGCGGCCATGAAGACGGGCCCCTCGCCGGCTCGGCAGCGCTCCGTCGCCAGACGGCACGCCGCGTATACGTCCAGCACGTGGTTGCCATCGACCTCGAGGAGGGTGACGCCGTACGCCCGGCCCCAGCCGTAGAAATCCGCGGCCAGATGATGCTGTCGGAACCTCGTGCCGAGGGCGACCTGGTTGTTCTGGATGATGAAGACGACAGGCAGCCGCTGAACGGCCGCAAAATTGAGCGCCTCGTGCACCTCACCGTGCTTGGTGGCCCCATCGCCGATCCACGTCAGGGCGACGCGCTGCTCACCCCGCTTCTTGAAGGCGAGAGCGAATCCGTTCATGACGGCCGCCAGCGAGCCGACCATGCTGACGGGGGCGACGATGCCGTAACCCAGACCGCCGACGTGGAGGTCCTTCCCTCGCGTCGGGGAGTCAGCGGTGGCGAGGTAGCCGCGTAGCATGTCCGCGATCGGCATCCCCATTTCATGACAGGCGCCCGCGTTGCGGATCATCGGGCCGACCACGTCACCCGACTCGCCCTCGCGCCTCAGGGCGTGCACCGCACCTATCGTGACAGCCTCCTCTCCGGTTCCGAGCCAGGCCTTGGAGAGAACGCCCTGTTTGACCCAACGCTGGAGGGCGATGTCGTGTAGCCGAAAGCGAAGCAGGCCCCGGTAGAGCGCGAGCAGATCCTTCGGGGAGAGGGCGCTCACCGCCGCTTTCCGTTGAGGCTGCTCCTCGATCTTCTTGCCGTACCGGCCGAGCAACGCGGGGTCCGGCGACCAGTTGACGTACTCGGGCGGATCGTACGCGGCGTATCGCTTCACGACATCTCGCCTGGGGCCTGGTTGAGAGGTTCGGATGCACGGTATCCTACTCGGCGGTACGAGCAGGTGCCACGTTTTCGACCAGGAAGAGGCGGAGCGATGAAAGAGTGCCAGAGTTGCGAGGTCATGATTCCGGACCACGCGCACCACTGCCCCCATTGCCGCAAGCGCCAGCGTCGCGGCGAGTGGCAGTTGCAGGCGGTTCTCCTCTCCGCGGCGCTCGTCGCCGCCGTGTCCGTGCTCGCCGAAACGTGCTGAAGCAGGAGCTGCGAGCCCGGGCTTCGCTGCCCACGCTCGCTGCACTCGTTCTGGCGCCCTTGGCGGGCCCGGCGCCCGTGACGATCGCCCGCCTCCAGTACGACGGAGGCGGCGACTGGTACGCCAACCCCTCGAGCCTCGTGAACCTCCTGGAGCAGATCCGCGACCGAACCGGTGTCCAGGTATCCTCGCAACCCGAGGACGTGCGGCTCACGGACCCGGATCTCCGTGATCACCCGTACCTTTATCTCACCGGACACGGCAATCTCCGGCTCTCCGACGAGGAGATAGGGAGTCTTCGAGGTTACCTGGAAGCAGGCGGCTTCCTACACGCCGACGACAATTACGGGCTGGACGAGTCGTTCCGTCGGGAGATCCGTCGCGTCTTCCCGAACCGGGAGCTCGTCCAGGTCCCCCTCGACCACCCCGTCTACCATCTCTTCTACGACCTCCCGGGCGGCCTGCCGAAGATCCACGAGCACGACGGCCTTCCCGCGCAGGGATGGGGGATCTTCCTGGAGCGGCGGCTGGTCCTCTTCTACAGCTACCAGAGCGACCTGGGCGACGGATGGGAGGACGCGGAGGTCCACGGCGACCCGGAGGAGCTGCGCGAGGAAGCGTTCCGAATGGGGGTCAACCTCTTCCTCTACGCGCTGTCGAGCGTTCCTAGCCGATGAGGTCTTCTCGGGACCTCACTGGCAGTGCGCGGGTGGTTTGAGGGCCGGGCTCCGCAGCCCGGCGCAGCTCGGCGGTAACCGCCTAGAGGAAGTACCCGTAGAGAGCCATCATCGCCACGATGATGGCCGTCGCGATCGCGAGCGGGCCGAAGAAGAGGCCCCTGAGGTTTGTGTCGTACTTCAGGTGCATGTAGAAGCCGACTACAAGCACGAACTTCGCGGCCGACATCACCAGGAGGATCGGGACAAGGACACGGGCCAACGCCTCCACGTAAAAGACCATGACCTCGAGAGCGGTGATGACCCCGAGCACGAGGGCAATCGCGATGTAGGTCCGATTCGAAGCGTGAGGCTCTACATGCGCCTCATGTCCGCCGTGCGTCAACGCGGCCTCCGAACCGCCACTGCCCACGCCATGTGTCTCGCCCGCCATCCTATTCGCTCTCTCCTCCAGCTGCAGCCGCTCAGGCGCCCGTCGCGCCCGACATCAGGTAGATCACGGTGAACAGCACGATCCACACGACGTCCACGAAGTGCCAGTAGAGGCCCGCGACCTCCACGGTCACGGCCTTCTCCGGACCGAGCCGCCCTCTGAGAGCCAGCGTCCATAGCGTCAGCAGCCAGATAACGCCGACCGCCACGTGCGCACCGTGAAACCCGGTCGTCAGATAGAACGTGCCGGCGAAGAGATTGCGGCTCAGGCCGAGTCCCTCGTGCACGAAATGGTTGAACTCGTAGAACTGACCGCCGAGGAAGATCAACCCGAGGATCGCCGTGAGGAGAAGAAACAGCCGGCTCCCTCGCGGGTCTCCGCGCTGAACGGCCGAGAGGGCGAGGACCATCATCAGGCTGCTCATCAGGAGCACGAACGTCGTGACCGTGATGAACGGGATGTTGAGCAGCTCCTCCTCGTACGGCCCCACGATGCTCTGATCCCGGTACACCAGGAACGTGGCGATCAGGGACGCGAAGAGCATGCATTCGGACCCGATGAAGGTCCACATCAGCATCTTCTCGTTGGGGACGCCGGTGCTCGTTCGCTCCAAGGTCGGCTACTTCCTTCCCGTTAACATCGGCATGCGGTCTCTCGCCAGCCTCAGTGGATCGGCTCGAACGACCAGCCGTAGATGCCGACCAACGTCACGGCAACACCGAGCAGGACGAGCGGCAGGCCGACGAGCGCCCCCGCCATGACCAGCAGGAGGCCACCCGCCACGACCAGGGGCCAGAACGACGGGTTCGGCATGTGGAACTCCTCCTCACCCGGCGGTGGCGGTGCGATACCATCGTGCCAGAGCGGATCCCGACTCGTGACCTCCGGTGTGTGGTCGAAGTTGTGAGGCGGCGGCGGCGAACTGATGCTCCACTCCAGCGTCGACGCCTCCCAGGGGTTCGCCTCGGCCGTCGGCGCCGTCCGGAGGCTCCGCACCAGGTTCACGAGAAAGACCAGAACGGCCAGGAAGGTCACGACCGCCCCGACCGTCGAGACCATGTTGAAGCCTTCGAAGCCGAGTCCGGCTGGATACGTAAACGTGCGACGGGGCTGTCCGTGCAGTCCCGCGAAGTGCATCGGGAAGAAGGTCAGATTCAACCCGAGGAACATGAGCCAGAAATGCACGGCCCCCAGCCGCTCGTTCAGGAACCGGCCTGTGACCTTCGGGAACCAGTAGTAGACCCCCGCGAACAGCCCCAGAATGCTGCCCCCGAACAAGACGTAGTGGAAGTGCGCGACGACGAAGTAGGTGTCGGTCTGCTGCAGATCGGCCGGCGCCGAGGAGTGCATGACGCCGCTCAGCCCGCCGATCACGAACATCGCGACGAGGCCTATGCTGAAGAGCATCGCGCTTCGGAACCGCAGCGCTCCGCCCCACATCGTCGCGATCCAGTTGAAGATCTTCACTCCCGTGGGAATCGCGATCAGCATGGTCAGGCCGCTGAACGCCGAGGTCGCGACCGGCCCCAGCCCGACCGCGAACATGTGGTGCGCCCACACGCCGAAACCGAGGAAGGCGATGAGCACGCCGGAGTAGACGACGACCGGATACCCGAACAGAGGCTTTCGCGAGAAGGTAGGGATCACGTCCGAGATGATGCCGAAGGCCGGGAGGATCAGGATGTAGACCTCCGGGTGGCCGAAGATCCAGAACAGGTGCTGCCAGAGACGCGGATCGCCGCCCCCCGCCGGCTCGAAGAACAGCGTCCCGAACATCCGATCGAACAGCAGGAACACCGTGCTGATCGTGAACGGCGGGAAGGCGAGGATGATGAGGAAGGAGACGACGAACGTCATCCAGGTGAACAGAGGGAGCCGCATGAAGGTCATGCCGGGCGCCCGCAAGTTGATGATCGTCACGATGAAGTTGAGCGCCGCCACGATCGAGCCCGCGCCCGCCAGCGCCAGCCCGAGGATGTAGAAGTCCACCCCGTGCCCGGGCGAGAACTGGCTGGACGTCAGGTTGGCGTAGGCGAACCAGCCCACGTCCGGCGCGCCGCCGAGGAAGAAGCTCGAGTTCAGGAACAGGGCGCCGAACAGGAAGAGCCAGTAGCTGAACGCGTTCAGGCGCGGAAACGCCACGTCGCGAGCGCCGATTTGCAGCGGCACGATGAAGTTGAAGAAGGCGGCGCTCATCGGCATCACGGCGAAGAGGAGCATCGTGACGCCGTGCATGGTGAAGAGCTGGTTATATGCCTGCGCGCTGAGCACAGTGTTTTCCGGCGTGGCCAGCTGGAGCCGGATGAACATCGCCTCGATCCCGCCGACCAGGAAGAACACGAGCGAGGACACGAAGTAGAGGATCCCGATCCGCTTGTGGTCCACGGTGGTGATCCAGCTCCAGATGCCGCCGGCGTAGGTCCCGCCCGTCGTCATCTCCGCCTCTGGCGCTCCATGAACTGACGCTTCCGCCGTCGACATAATCGGCTACTCGAGGCTCAGGAGGTAGGCCGACACCTGGCGGGCCTGCTCGTCGCTCAATCCCATGTCCAACATCAGGTTACCTGGTTTCACATCGTGCGGTTCGTTAATCCACCTCACGAGGTTGTCGGGCGTGTTGTCCAGCACGCCGGCGGCGATCGTGCTCCGGCTGCCCACGTGGGTGAGATCGGGCCCGAGGATCCCGGCCGCCGGGGTGCCGCGGATGGCGTGGCAGGAGATGCAGCCTCCGGCGCCGAAGAACACCTCCCTGCCCGCCAGCACGGACGGATCGTCCGAGGGCCGAGGTTCGGCACCCGACTCCTGCGGGCTGGCCTCCCGCGCGGCCCAGCGTTCGAACTCCTCGGGCGTGTCCACGAACAGGAGCATTCCCATCAGGGCGTGCGAGGTGCCGCAGAACTCCGCGCATTGGCCTGGATACACCCCCACCGAGTCGGGAGTGAACCAGAGCTGGTTCTCCGTTCCCGGCACCAGGTCGCGCTTCCCGGCCACTCTCGGGAACCAGAAGCTGTGCACCACATCGGCCGACTTGAGTCGCAGATCGACCGTCTTGCCCACCGGAACGTGGAGCTCGTTGGCCGTCGTCACGCCCAGGTCGGGGTAGTTGAACTCCCACCACCACTGATGGCCGATCACTTCGACCCGGATATCCGAGCTCGGGGGCGGCCGATCGACGCGCCACAGGGTGATCATCGTGGGCACGCCGATGAAGATGAGGATGAGGGCGGGCGCCAGCGTCCAAGCGATCTCGAGTGCCGTGTTTCCGTGTACGGGCTTCGGCTTCTCGGCACCCGGTCGTTCCCTGAACCGGATGATCGCGACGACCAGAGCGCCCTCGACGACGACGAGAACGCCCATCGCCCACCAGAAGATCCCTCGGAAGAGTGAGTCGATCTCGCGGGCGACGTCTGACTGCGGACGCAGGGAGGACTGCGGAAAATCACCACCACACGCCGCTGCCACCAACGTGATGGCGAGTGCCGCGAACACGAGGATTGGTCGGTGGCCCCGGTACCCCGGGCGCCCGTCGGTCATGTGGTCGTGGTCTGTGTCTGCCGGTCGGACCTCATGTGAAAAAATTCACGAGGGCCGACAATACGGGTCGCCAGCGGAGTCGTCAAGAATCGTTCTCGGTTAGCGAGCGGCCTACCCTCCGCTCGCCTTGCTCCCGCTCGTCCCTGTACGCCGGTGTACGCGTTCAGTGGCGGAACAGACGACGGCCCGTCATCACCATGGAGATGTCGTGTTCGTCTGCCGCCGCGATCACCTCGTCGTCTCGGATGGAGCCGCCTGGCTGCACGATGGCACGGACGCCGAGCTCGGCCGCTGCATCGATCCCATCCCTGAACGGGAAGAACGCATCCGACGCCAGCACCGATCCCTCCGTCTCGTGTCCCGCGTCACCGGCCTTCCAGCCCGAGAGCCGGACCGCATCAACGCGGCTCATCTGACCGGCGCCCATCCCGATTGTGGCACCACCACGAGCGAGGAGTATCGCGTTGGACTTCACGCTCTGCACGGCCGCCCAGGCAAAGCCCAGGTCGTCCCACTCCTCGGAAGAGGGCTGCCTCTGGGTCGGGACGGTCACGCCCTCGCCGGCGGCCAGCTCCTCGGCGGTCGCGGGTATGGGCGCCGTCTGGAGCAGCAACCCTCCCTGGACCCCTCGCGCATCCATGCCCGGAAAGAGATGCCCCGGAAAGGCCTCAAGATCCCCATCCTCGGGCGCGAGAATCCGAAGGTTCTTCTTCTCGGTGAGGATGCGCAGGGCGGCCTCCGCGTAGCCGGGTGCGATCAGGCATTCCACGAACAGCTCGCATAGCGCCTCCGCCACCGTTTCCGCGAGCGGCTGGTTGAACGCGACGGTGGAGCCGAACGCCGATACCGGGTCGCAGGCCAGGGCTCGCTCGAACGCCTCGGAGGTCGATCGTCCGACGGCCAGCCCGCAGGGCGTCGTGTGCTTGACGATCGCGCAGGCCGCCCGAGAAGCGCCTAGATACGGCGCGATCGCGCCCAACGCGCCATCCACGTCCAGCAGGTTGTTGTAGGACAGCGCCTTCCCGTGCAGCTGCTTGAGCGCGGCCGCTCCGGACGGCCGCCTCGACGCGTCCCGGTAGAAGGCGGCCGCCTGATCCGGGTTCTCCCCGTAGCGCAGCTCCTGGATTCGGAACAGCGAGACGATCGCCTCCGCCGGCGGCCCGCTCTCCTCGCGCCCGAAGGAGCGCAGATAGCTCGCGACCGCCGCGTCGTAGACGGACGTATGGGCATAAACACCCGCGGCGAGACGCCGTCTCCGGTCGCTGTGGTCCTCGCCCTCCGCCTCGGCGTCCAGCAGCTCGAGGACTCCCTCGTAGTCCGCCGGATCGCAGGCGACGATGACGTCGCGGTGGTTCTTGGCGGCCGCCCGTAGCAGCGTGGGCCCTCCGATGTCGACCTGCTCGACCGCCTCCGCCAGGGTCACGTCGGGCCTCGCCACGGTCTGCCGGAACGGATACAGGTTCACAGCCACCAGATCGATTGGCTGGATTCCCTCTCGGTCCAGTGCTTCCATGTCCTCGGCAATCGACCGACGGGCCAGGATTCCGGCGTGCACCGCCGGATGGAGCGTCTTCACCCGGCCCGCCAGCATCTCGGGGAAGCCGGTAAGCTCGCCGATCGAGCGGACGGGTATCCCCGCCTCGGCGAGCGCAGCCGCCGTACCGCCTGTCGACACGATCTGCCACCCTCGGTCCACGAGAGCCTGCGCCAGCTCGACGACCCCGGTCTTGTCGGAAACGCTGACGAGAGCGGTCCTCTGTTCAGCCATATCAGCCATCTTTTTGCTCGGTTGTCGTCAGGGTTATTCGGCGCGGCCGGAGGGAACCGGCCTCACCGACTCGAGCGTCGTCACGCCGTCGTCCGGACCGGCTCTGAACATCTCCGCGCCAAAGAGCGGCGGCACCCACTCCGCGCGGCCGGCGGAAGAAAGCCTCAGCCGATCCCGCGCGATGCCCGAAACGACCGCCGGGAGCAGGCGATGCTCCACCCGCAGAACGCGAGCGGCCAACGCGTCGGAGTCGTCGCCCTCCATGACCGGGACCGGCCATTGGGCGATGATGGGGCCACGGTCGTACTCCTCGCTCACGAAGTGGATCGTGACACCGCTCACCTTGCAGCCTCGATCGATCACCGCCTCGTGGACCCGCCGACCGTACATGCCGTGACCACCGAAGGATGGCAAGAGGGCCGGGTGGATGTTGATCATCCGACCCCAGAACGCCCGCACGACCGAGGCCGGAATCAGCCGAAGATAACCGGCGAGCACCACGAGCTGGACGTCCTCTTCCCCCAGGCGGCGGAGCAGAAATGCCTCATCGCTCTCCGGGTCTTCCTTGGAACCCCGGGCGGTCGCCGGCAGCACGTCGGCTCGCACTCCCGCATCTCTCGCCCGGTCCAGCGCCCGGATTCCGGGTCGGCTGCCGACGACCAGTACGACGCGGGCCGCCGGGTCGTCGCCGAGGTTGAAGCGGTCCAGCAGGGCCTGGAGGTTGCTCCCCGAACCGGACGCCAGCACACCGACCCGAAGGGTTTCGCTCATGACGCCTCCAAGGCGTCCGATACGACGCGAGCGACGTCCCTCTCCTCACCGGGCCGGATGGTGCGGAAGTCCACGCAGAAGGCATCGTCCTCGATGCGGCCGATGAGAGGCGGCGTCGCCGCCCGACAGCGGCGTTCCAGCGCATCCGGCCGCGCGCCCGCGGCGCGCCAGCCGGCCGACTCGAGGGTCACCTCCGGGTACGCGCCTCCCCCGACAACCGCGCGCATCGGCCTGATATCCAGGGCCTCCTGCGCTGCTGCGGAACAGAGAGCGAGACCGGCTTCAGCGCGGGCCCGAACGGATTCTGGCGACTCTCTCAGCATGGCCACGGCAGGGATCCGCTCGGCAGGGGCGGTCGGGTTCGCATAGAGACGCAACGTCGCCTCCAGCGCGGCCAGCGTCAGCTTGTCGACGCGGAAGGCGCGAAGGAGCGGGTTGGCCCGCAAGCGGCCCACGAACTCCGCCGAACCGTGGATGATTCCCGCCTGCGGCCCTCCCAGGAGCTTGTCGCCGCTCCAGGTCACGACATCCGCTCCGGCGGCTGCGGCCTCTCGGGGACCAGGCTCCACGGGCAGGAAGGGCAGCAGATCGGAGAGCAGTAGCCCCGAGCCCAGATCGTTGGCGACCGGCACGCCTTCCCGCCGACCCAGCTCCGTCAGCTGCGCCAAAGGCACATCCTCCACGAAGCCCCGGATCCGGTAATTGGACGGGTGGACCTTGAGAATGAGGCCGGTCTTCGCGCCGATCGAACGGCCGTAGTCCTCGATTCGCGTGCGGTTGGTCGTACCCACCTCCACCAACTGGCCGCCGCTGCGGGCGATGATCTCGGGGATGCGGAACGACCCGCCGATCTCGACCAGCTCGCCGCGCGAGACGATCACCTCGCGACCGAGGGCCAACTCGTTCACGACGAGCGAGACCGCCGCCGCGTTGTTGTTCACGACGAGCGCCGCCTCTGATCCGGTGAGACGCCCCACCAGGTCGCTGCAATGGGCGTAACGACTGCCGCGGCGCCCCGTCGCCAGGTCGAACTCGAGGTTGCTGTAGCCGCCCGCAACCGGCTCGAGCGCCTCGAGCGCCACCGACGCCAAAGGAGCGCGGCCGAGGTTCGTGTGGAGGACGACGCCCGTGCCGTTGAGCACCCGGCGGAGACAGGGAACCGCCTGCTCGCGAAGCCTGGCTCCGGTCGTCTCGAGGATCGCCGCCGGGTCGGGAACGGATCGGCCGGTCGTGGCCCGGACCCTCTGGTCAGCGATCACCTCGCGAAGAACCCGCTTCACCTCGTCACGGCCGAAGCTCTCGGACCAGCGCACGGCCCGGTCGTTTGCGAGGAGCGCATCGACGGACGGGATGCCTCGTCGAAGGTCGCTCACGGGCTCGCGCCTTCGTCCCCGCCCTCTCGCCCTTCATCCGGTCCTTCATCCGGCCCTTCCTCCGGTTCACTGGCAGGGTCTCCGGCCGGGTCTCCCTCATCCTCCCCCGCCGGGCCGCCCTGCTCTTCCTCCACCTCCAGGGGATAGGAGAACGTCGTGTCGATCGCTGCCTCCAGGAGGCGCAGGTTGACGATCCTCTCCAGGACCAGGTGGTACGTCCCCGACTCCAGAGGCGTGCCGAGCTGGATTCGCAGCGTCTGAGAGGGGAGCTTCTCCTCCGGGAGCGTGTCCGCCTCCTGGGCAGGGGGTTCCTCCTGCAGCGACGGGCGTGGCGCGGCCGGTGCTGGCTCGGCCTCCGCCGCCGTGGGGTCCGCCTCGCCACCACCCGCCAGCGGCGTCTCGACTTCCGCGGCGCCATCTAGCAGGGAGTCGGCTTCCACGGCAGCATCATCCGGCGAAGGCCCTTCCTCCCCGGCGGCCGCCGTGTCCGGAGGAACAGGCTCGGTGGCTGCCGTGTCCGGAGGAACAGGCTCGGCTGCTGCCGTGTCCGGAAGAGCAGGTTCGGCGGCCGGCGGAGCCCGGAACGTCTCCGCCGGAGTCCGGGCACCGGCCCGGCCTCGGGCTCGGGGCGCCTCCACCTCCAGGCGCACCTCCTCGATCTCCCATCTCTGACCGCTCTCCGTTTGCCGGAGGGTGAGGCCCGCGGCGGTGAAGTCCTGCTCGGGATCCAGGTAATCGTCGAACTTCAGTTCCAGGGTGAGGTTGTCCACGTCCTGGATGAGGCCCAGAACCGGCGGAGTCGTGTCCGGCTCGACGACCCGGAAGCTCAAAACGGCGAAACCGACGGGCTCCAGCTCGAGACGCACGCTGTCATACGGCTCGAAGAGCCGCTCGAGCCGGAGGTTGTTGTTCAGGTCCTGGAAGGCGAAGGACCAGTAGTCATCAGGCGGCAGGTAGGGCAGCTCGAACGCCCCCTGCCGGTCCGTCAGGGCGCCGTACGGAATCGAGTCGCCGGCCAGGTTGTAGAAGAGCACTCTGCCTGGTGAAAGGGCTTCCCCATTCACGCGCTGACGGACCTCGCCAGTGACCCGCGTCGCGGACAGCTCCGGTCCGGTGGAGAAGACCAGCTCGATCGGCTCCACCGTGCGGTTGCCGAGAAGATCGGCGATGCCCTCCGGGATCTGGAAGTAGTACACGACGCCATCGGCCCAATCGTCGGTCGGGCTGATCTTGATGTTCGAGAAGCCGGACGACACCTGATACCGGTCGGCCGGAGACGCGATCAGGGTCTGCTGCAGGTTCGAGACGCCCGTGATCGGCTCGTCGAATCGAATCTCGGCACTCCCGCCGAAGCCGGGCACGATCGAGTTCCTGACGGGATTGAACTCGCGGACGGAGGGCGGAACTCGATCCGGGTGCGATCCCGGCGGCGGCTCTTCCCTGGCGCAAGCCACCCCGAGCACCGCCGCGGCCAGACCGACAGCTGTGCCGGTCAGTCCCCTCGATGGGTGGAGCGACGTGTCAGGCACTCGATACGGCCTCAACCTTCTCCGAGCGCGCGTCTCTTATCGAGGAGGAGCGCTCGGCGCTCCTCGAGCGACCTCTGCTTCTCACGCTCGCGGATCACCACCTCCTCCGGAGCCTTCTCCAGGAACGCCGGGCTCTCGAGCCGGCCACGGGAGCCTTCCAGCAGGCCTTCGAGCCGGGACAGCTCCTTTTCCAGCCGTCCGAGCTCCCGGTCTACATCCACGACGTCGGCCAGCGGCAGGAAGAGCTCGGCCCCCGACTGCAGCACGGCGTGTGCGCCGGGCTCGGAGGGTAGGTGATCCGCCTCCTCGAACACCGCCCGGGCGAGTCGGGAGATCCCCTGCCCCTCGGCGGCCATCGCCTCGGCCAGAACCGGCGGAGCACCGCGCACGAGAACGGTGAGCTGCCGCGCGGGATCGATCCCGTAGGTGGCACGGAGGTTCCGAACCTGACCGACCAGCTCCTGGAGTCCAGCAAAAGCGGCTTCCGCCGCGGCGTCCTCCCACGAGTCCGGCGGCTCGGGCCACGGCCCGAGCACGATCGTGTCCTCCTCGCTTCGGCCCGGTAGACGGGTGGCGATCGCCTCGGAAACGAAGGGCATGATCGGGTGCAGAAGACGCATCCAACCGTCCAACGCCTGCGCCAGGGTCGTCGAAGCGGCCGATCGGCTGGCCTCGCCACGCTCGCCTCCGAGCCGCGGCTTCGCCAGCTCGATGTACCAGTCCGCCAGCTCGCCCCAGCCGAACTGGTAGACGGCCGCTGCCGCATCGTGCAGCCGGAAGGCCTCCAACGCCTCGGTGACCTCCAGGGTAGTGCCGCGGAATCGGCTCAGAATCCACCGATCCGCCAGCTCCAATTCACGATCCTCGGGACTCGCCCCGAGATCCTCCTCGCTCAGGTACGGCAAGGCGAAGCGGCCGGCGTTCCAGATCTTGTTCGCGAAGTTCCGGCCGACCGCGAACGCGGCATCCAGATCCTGATAGTTGAGCTGGATGTCGGTCCCCATCGCCGCGCCGCTCAGGACCGTGTAGCGCATCGCGTCGGCGCCGTAGCGCTCCACGACCTCCAGCGGGTCGATGCCGTTCCCGAGGGACTTGGCCATCCTCCGGCCGAGGTGGTCCCGGACCGTCCCGTTGATGACCACGTCCGTGAACGGGAGCTCGCCGATGAACTCGAGACCCATCATCACCATTCGGGCGACCCAGAAGAAGATGATCTCAGCGGCGGTCACCAGCGTGTTCGTCGGGTAGAGCGCCTTCAGGTCATCGGTCTCGTCAGGCCAGCCGACGGTGCTGAACGGCCACAGCGCCGAGCTGAACCAGGTATCCAGGACATCCGGATCCTGGCGAAGCTCGCCGCGGCACTCCGGGCACTCGGGAGGGTCTTCGCGCGAGGCGATCCGGGTGCCGCAGGCATCACAGTACCAAACGGGAATGCGGTGCCCCCACCACAGCTGCCTGCTGATGCACCAATCCCGGATATTCTCCATCCAGTGGTCGTACTTCTTGCCGAAGTGCTCCGGATGGAAACGGAGTCGGCCGTCCCGATACGCGGCCAAGGCGGGCTCGGCCAACGGCTCCATACGCACGAACCACTGCTCGCTCAACCAGGGCTCGACGACCGTGCCACATCGGTAGCAGTGACCCACCGCATGGAGGTGGTCCTCGATCTCGACCAGGAAGCCTCCGGCCTCGAGATCCTCCAGAACACGCTCGCGGGCCTCGAACCGGTCCAGCCCTCGATACGCCTCCGGCGCCTCGGCGGAGATAGAGCCATCGGCCTCCAGCACGTTCACGCGCGGAAGCTCGTGTCGCTCGCCGATCTCGAAGTCGTTCGGATCGTGGGCCGGTGTCACCTTGAGGGCCCCCGTACCGAATTCCAGGTCCACGTACTCGTCCGCGATCACCGGCAGTGACCTGCCCACGAGCGGCAGCACCAGGTCGTGGCCGATCCTCGCGGCGTGTCTCGGGTCCTCGGGGTGTACCGCCACGGCGGTGTCGCCGAGCATCGTCTCGGGACGTGTCGTCGCGACGACCACGCCCTCCTCTCCCTCGACGGCGGATGGATACCGGATGTGATAGAGCTTGCCCGTCTCGTCGCGGTGATCGACCTCTTCGTTGGCGAGCGCCGTCCTGCAACGGGGGCACCAGTTAATGATGTACTCGCCCCGATAGATCAGGCCCTTCTCGTACAGGCGGACGAACACTTCCCGCACGGCTCTCGACAATCCTTCGTCGAGGGTGAAGCGGAGCCGCTCCCAATCGCAGGAATCGCCGATCTTCCGCTGTTGCTCGAGAATCAGCCCGCCGTACTCGTGCACCCACGCCCAAACGCGCTCGACGAACGCCTCACGGCCGAGCTCCCAGCGCGACACCCCATCCTTCGCCAGCTCTCGCTCCACGACGTTCTGCGTCGCGATTCCCGCGTGGTCGGTGCCTGGCACCCACACGGCGTCATAATGCTGCATGCGGCGCCAGCGCATCAGCACATCCTGGATCGTGTGGTTCAGCCCGTGCCCCATGTGCAGAGCGCCGGTCACGTTCGGAGGCGGAATCGAGATGACGTACGGCCTCTTCACGCGCTCGGCGGGAACGTGGAAGAGTCCCGCCTCCTCCCACCGCCGGTACATCGGCGCTTCGATTTCCGAAGGGTCGTATCTGGAGTCGAGCATCTGGCTCAAGGTCGGCCGCTATCCAGAGTGGCTTGGTTTCCGAGGATGCTTCGGGGGAGTTTAACGGCGACGATAGTGAAATCCAACCAGGGCCGTGCTTCCATGGGGCCTCTGGCCTTTGCTCGGACAGGCTCCTAACCGTCCGCCGTATCCGGAGGCGCCGCCTCGGTCGTATCACTCTCGCGCCGTTCGACCTCCTCCTGGGTGCGCCTCCGCATCTCCTTGAGGGCCTCCTCGCGCTCCTTCCGGATGTCGGTCTCGATGTCCTGCTGCCGGATCTCGTTGAACTCGCGGATCATCTGGCGCGTCTTCTGGGCATTCGGGGACATGCTGTACCCGAAGAGCGCGCCGAACGGGATCGGGATCGTGATATCGCCGAGGTGGAGCCCCTTGTCGGAGATGCCCCACTTCTTGTCTCCTTCGCCGAACGTCCACTCCGTCGCCCTGCGGCGCTCCTCCTCCGTCAGGCTCAAGCTGTCCAACCAGACGCGGAGCAGAGCACGCACGGCGCTGTCGGCACGCGCGTACGCCTGAGCGACGTGGGCGGGCCACGGCTCATCTGGATAGGGGACCCAGAGCCGGCGATCGGTGAACTGCGCACGGAGGCGCTCCGCGTTCGTCAGCCCGCGCCTCTCCGGCTCCGCCTCCGCGCCGCCGACCTCATCCGGCTCTCCGGGCACGACCTGGATAACCTCCTGCTCTCCGGGCCGGATTTCGGGCCGTTGCGGCTCGCTGAGCGGCTCCAGTGGATCGGGCGTGGGCACGTCCACCACCTCGATGCCATCCGGCCGCGGGATGACCTCAGGGGGCAGTCCGAGCAAACCGCGCTCGCTCAGAACCAGGAGGCGCGATACGAAAAGGACGAGCAGCACGTGGACGAGGAACGAGACCCCCAGAGCCCACGGCAGGGCGCGGCTATAGACGTCCCTGCGCACGCCCCCCTTCGGCGGCCTCCGGACGGGATCCGGGCCTTCCGTCTCCGGGCGTCCGACGTCGGGCGGGGGAACGATCGTGGAGGACAAGGAGGGCGCTCAGAGCGTCGCGTCGACGAACATGAAGGACGAGCTTTTCCGGCGAAGCTCGCCAACGGCGGGAACCCGATCTCCGATCACGTCTTCAACTCCTTCTTCTTGGCGGCCGGAAACAGCACGTTGTTCAAGATCAGACGATACCCCGGTGAATGCCGCCGGAGCTCCAGATCGGTCGGGGGATCTCCGATCAGGTGCTGCGGGTCCTCGGGATCGTGTCCGCCGTAGAACGTGAACGTTCCCTCTCCATAGACTCCGTGAATGTACTTCGCGATTCCACCGCCGCCCTCGGCCAGCACGATCATGCCGGGCTTCAGGCGCGCCCGGCGGAACGACGTCGTCAGACCGTAGAAGTCGGGCAGAACCCTGACGTGGCTCTGCGTGAGCATGGTGGGCACGGGATCGAACTTGGCGCTGAAGTCGAACAGCGTGAAGCTGGAGAGGGGTAGTCGCTGCGGCGTGTTGACCAGGTGCCCATCGATGTCGCTGAACGCACTGATCGAGGGCTCGTGAACGAGGGCCGCGTCCGCGAAGGCCATGGCCTGGCCCCAATCCATCATCCCGTCGGCCGCCGGGTCCACCGGCGACCCGTCCGCGAAGAAGGCCGCGATGTCCGTCGTCCGGGCCGCGAGAGCGAGGTCCAGGGTCTCGGTCGCCGTGCACATCGCAAAGAGAAAGCCTCCGCCCTCCACGTACGTGCGGATCTCCCGCGCGACGGCCTTCTTCAGCTCGGGAACGCTCGCGTAGCCGAACTCGGCGGCCACTCCCTCGTTGCGCTCGACTTCCTCCCGCAGCCACTCGGTGCCCGCGTAGGTCAGATAGAACTTCGAGTACTGGCCGGTGAAATCCTCGTGGTGGAGGTGGAGCCAGTCGAAATCGGACAGCCTCCCCAACAGCACCTCGGCATCCCAGACCGTCTCGTAGGGAATCTCCGCGTACTCCAGCGCCAACGTCACCGCATCGTCCCATGGCGAGCTGTTCGGCGGTGTGTATACGGCGACCCTCGGAGCCCGCTCGAGTGGGACCATTTCCATGTTCGAGCTCTCGATCTTCGCCCGGATCCTGGCGATCTCGACCGGACCGACCGGCTCGACCGCCACTCCCATCAGGGCCGCCATTCGCCGGACCGCCGGCATGTCCGGGATGATGAACGAGCCGTCGCGGTAGTTCAGAAGCCAGTCGGCCCGCTCCTCCGCCGCCAGGACCTTGTAGGCGAGCCCGTAGGCCTTGAGGTGGTTCTCCTGAGCGTCGTCCATCGGTACCAGCAGCTGGCCCGACCCACGCGTCGGCGCGGCCAGCACCACGAGCACGGCCAGGGCCACGACCCTGCAGAGCGAGCTCATCCGCCGCCTGCCTCGGAGGGCGAGGCGGCGAGCCACTCGGCGCGCAGACGCCGGGCCAGCGGTGTCACGGCGCTCTCCGGATACTCGAGGATCAGCCGCTCCAATCGAGACACCGGCGAGGAACCGGCTACGTCCAAGGGCTGCAGGGCCCGCTCGTATCTCGCGATCGCCAACAGGGCGACGGGTGACTCCTGGGCCCCGGGATACCGTTCGATCAGGCGCCCTCGAAGAGCCGAGGCCTGAGCTGCGAAGCCTGCTTTATCCAAGCCGGCGGCAGCCAGCGCCATCCCCTCGGGCGAGGTGTCTCCGGACTCCCACTCGCGGAGACCGGTCTCGAGCTCGGTCGGCGCTGGCTCGCGAGCGATCAGGTGAAGGAGACGGCCGAATCGTTTGGCCGCGGCGGAATCCGAGCTGGCCAGGGCGCCTGCCAGGCGGATGGCAGACGTGCGGGTGCGAACGTCGGAGCCGATGGCGCCCGTGGCATCGTCGAGCGCCTGGGTGGCTCCGGTCACGTCTCCGGCGTAGAGGCGAACGTGCCCGAGCTCGAGCGCCAGGCGGGCATGCGGCACCACGTCGCCGGCCGGGGTGGTCGAGGTGCCGGCCACGAGGATTCGCTCGGCGTCGGACAGCCGACCGGCGCGGACGAAGCTCCGGGCAAGCTCGATGCGCATGTCGACCAGCTCGGACTCGGGCTGAGGGTAGGTCCGCTGGAAATCCGCCAGCATTCGCTCCGCATCATCCGTCTCCGAAAGCGAGAGGCTGAAGAGGCGGCGCGCCGAGACGCGGTGCACGTCGGTCCCTCGAGCGACGCTTCGAAGCAGTTGATCGAACGCCCGGCGCGCACGCGTGGAATCACCGGCTTGAAGCGCCATGTCGGCGGCGGCGGCGCGCCACCTATCGCGTCGTACGGGGTCGACGAGAAGGTCCGCGAGCCGCTCCGCCGCCCAGGCACCCTGGCCGTGGGCACCCGATGCACGTGCCCCCTCGGCGAATCGGGCCAGGAACTCACGGCGCTCGGAGGGAGCCAGGCGACCCTCCAGGTCCCGTGCCAGCTCCCCGGCACGCTCGGGGGCGCCAAAACGGAGCATCAGATGCGAGGCGGCGACGGTGGCAGCCGGCGGCATCCCGCGCACGGCGGCCGCGACGGCATCCGCGAACTCGGCGCGGACTTCGTCATCGCCACCCACCGCCACCTCCAGCAGGGTCGCGTCGGCCTCCGTCTGCGTCAGCCGCACCCATTCGTCTGCCGCTCCCCTGTAGTCGCCCATGTCGAGCGACAGCGTCCCGAGCTCGACCGCGAAAGCCGCAGGGCTGCCGAGCTTCCGCCGCCCGCGTCGGAGAGTCTCGGCACCGGCCTCCGGGTCTCCGGAGGCGATCTCGGCGCTTGCCCACGCCACGTACGCCGCGGCCTCGGTCGGACGAGCCTCCGCCCATCCCGCGGCCACGGACCGAGCCGAGTCGGCTTGGCCGGCAGCCAGGAGAGCATCGACCCAAAGACGTCTCAGGTCCTCGGAGGCGGCCTCCCCTCCGCCCGCGCGCTCGAATCGTGGAAGGAAGGGAGCAACGCGTTCCCGACGCCCGGCTATCTGTAGCAGGAGAGCCAGCCCCGGCTCGGAGGTCGGGTGCTCGTCCAACAAGCCCCCGAGAACCGAGAGCGCTTCGTCCGGTCGATCGGCGGCGTCGAGGCGTGCGGCCCACTCCACCAGCCGGCTCTCGTCCGGGGTGGGCGCTCGCTGAGCCAGCGCGGCCGAGGGACCGGCAGACGAGATCAGAAGCACCAGTGGGACGAAAACCGAGGTCCGCCGGCCTGCCACGCTCACGGCCCCCCATCCTCCGGCTCTTCCACCACCCGGTTCAGCCGATCGAAGTAGTCCAGAACCATCCAGCGGTAGGCGGGCGGGAGCTCGCGCAGTACTTCCTCGTTCGGATGCGGGAAGCGCGGACCCGCCAGCACCTCCGGATCGAGACGCGGCACCTCCGAGGGCAGATCGGCACCCGGCCGGGATTCGCGCCGGTCGGGTTCCTCGTCTTCCCGCTCCAGCGACCGCCCGGCGTCCAGGAGCCGTCGAAACAGCGTCTCCTGCCTCTCCACCGTCTCGGGATTCAGGACCCCCGACTCCAGGCGGCGCGCGAGCTCTGCCGCTTCGCGCGCCAGCTCCTCCCGCCGCACGAGGACATCCTCTTGATCTCCCGCTCGCTCAGCCAGTTCTTGCAGGTCGCGCTCCACCTCCGCCTGCCCTTCCGCCAGTTGCTCGATGCGGGAACCGACGGGCCTTCCGTCCTCCTGCATGAACAGGAGAGAGCCACCCTCCCGGCTGAGTCCTTCCTGCATCCTGGCGGCTCTGGCAAGCTGCTCGAGCATCTCGGCCGTGCCACTACCGGAGCCGGCTGCCTGCACGGCCTCGGCGCTGGCCAATAGGCGTGCGGCGAGCTCGTTCAGCGCCTCGGCGATGGCCGTCGCCTCTCCTCTGGTCGGTCTCTGTCCGGAGCCATCCTGCAACCTGGACAGCAGATCATCCATCCGCCCCGCAGCTTCGGTCGCCGCCACGGCAGAGCCCCGATCCAGGAGGGCCGTTCGCCGGCCCGCCTCCGCCAGGCTCCCGAACAGGTTGTCCAGACCGCCCCGGAGCGCCGCCTGGCGACCCTGAAGGGTGGCCGGGTCGAGCGCACCCGGGCCCGAGTATCCTTCCGCCAGCGCCTCCTGCTCCGTGGCCAGCGCGAGTGCCTCGCGCCGAGCGTGCTCGAGCGCCTCCCTGGCCTCCGCGCTCCAGTCCTGGCCCAGCGCCCGCTCGGCCGTCGCAAGCGAGGCAGCTGCATCACTCAGCCGTTCGGCCGCCTCGATCGCATCGGTCTCGGTGGGGCTCCCCTCCGCGCGCTCGCCCGGCTGCCCGCTCGCATCACCGGCCGACCGCGCCGCCGCCCGCGCCGCCGCCCGCGCTCTGCCGGCTGCCTCGGACACCGCTTCTCCGGCAGCCCGCACGGAATCAGTGGCCGCGGCAGAGGCGCCCGCACTCAGACTGGAGCCCAACCTCTCGCTCAACTCCTCGATCCGGCGAGCAAGCTCTTCGGCATCCGTGGCAAGCGTTTCCTCTTTGTCACGCCACGTATCATCCACGTCGGAAGCCTCGGCTATCGCATCCTGCCGCCGAGCGAGCTCCTCCGCGGTGTTTCGGGCCGACTTCACGCCCTGCTCCAGCGCGGCCCGCTCCAGGACGGCCGCGCTCCGCTCCAGATCCTCACGCAAGCGGCCGGAGTCCTCGGCGAGACGCCCGAGAGCCGACTGGAGCCGCTCCGGCCGGAGGTCCCGTAGGGCCTCCCGTAGCGCGGCGATCCGTTCCCCCAGCTCAGACTCGAGGAGACGGCGATACATCTCTTTCAGCTCACCCATCTCCTCGCGCAGGCCCGCATCCAACAACGCCTCCGACAGGTCCTCCAGCGTCCCGGCCCGATCAATCAGCTCCTGCAGGTCACGCTCGAGCTCCTCGGCACGCTCGGTGACGTCCCGGCCTTCCTCCGTCGCCTCGTAGGAGAGGCCGCCATCGCGCTCGCTTCCGGGGAACAGCGCCGCGGAGGCTCCCTCCGGGGCAAGGGCGGCACGGGCTCTCCCCTCCGCCTCGCGCGCCCGCCGCTCGAGGTCCTGGATCGCTTCCGCCGTCCGCCCGGCGGCATCGGCCAGCGAGTCGGCGCCAAGCGCCGCGGCCTCGCGAAGCTGCCGCAGCGTGGGGAGGAATGCGCGCAGAGTGTCGGAGCTCGCCGGGGCGTGCCGGGGGTGGGCGTCGCGAGCTCGGACGAAATAGTAGAGGGTGTCGCCGGGGAGAAGCTCGTGCCCATCCCCCTCCACGACCGCCCGGAGGATCATCCGCGCGGCGGGCTCCGGCGGGGCGATCGAGGTGGCCACCGAGGGGCCCGCGCCCGTCGCCGATACCTTCCAGCTCACCAGCTCGACCTCGGAGATGCCAATGTCGTCCCGAACGTCGACCACCAGCGGAAGCCGGAGCGTCGCGCCAAGGGCCCGATCCCCTTCCGGCTGGAGAATCCGGACATCCGGAAGGCTGTCCCGCAAAACGCGTATGTCGAGCGGCGGGGGGAGGACCAGGCCCGGCCTCCGGCCGGCGGAGATGATCCCCCAGCGCCACTCGCCGCTGATCCAGGGCCGGAAGCCGCCGTCGAAGCTCTCGCCGTCAACGGTGAATGAAACGAGCGAGTCACCCGGCCGATCGCCCGGCGGCGCCAGCGTGACCGCGCTCAGAGGGCCGTTCGCCGCCCCCCGCACGTGCACCGTCGTGCCCTCCGGAATCGCGAGGGTCGAGAAGGGGCGCTCCAGGCGCTCGGAGGGCCGGCGGAGGTAAGCCGGGTAGGCGAGATCCAGAGCGAGATCTCTCAGAAGGAGCGGGTCGACGGGAGAGATTTCGATGACCTCGCTGGCCCGGCCGGCCAGATCCTCGGCCCACAAACGCGTTCGGACTCGGATCGGCTCGCTTCGGACCTCGACCACTCCGCTCACCGGGTCGAGGTCCAGGTCACGGGAGCGTGGTGGCTCGCCGGCGGCGTGCTCGAACAACATCACCGTCGGGCGTCCCTGAGCAGATATGCGAAGCGGTGCCGCCTCACCTCGTGGGACGCTCGCCGGCGCGAGCACTCGGAGCTCGGATACCGGCACCGCCGCGAGCGCCCGCCACGGCGCCGCCCAGAGGCGTGCCGCGAGCGCCGTCGGGACGGGTCGGACGAGAACCGACAGCACGACCAGGCCGATCGCCGCCGAGGCCGCGAGGGCGCCCACGACGATGCCCCGACGCCAGCGCGTGTTGCTGCTTGGAAACAAGTCGGAGGGAGCACGACCCGCGACCTCGAGCGACACCCTCCGCCGGTGAGCGAGAGCGAGCTCCCCGGACTCTCCCGGCTTCACGGGCCCCAGCTCGAAGGCTGCCCGGAGCTCGCCATCGCGCAGCCCCGTCGCTCTCTCAGCCTCCGCCGTGAGAGCATCGAGGCTCAGCTCGGCCCTCGCCTTCCGCCTGATCCGGAGGAGGACGATGGCCAACGCGGCCAACCCGAGCACCAGGAGGAGCACCGCTGGAAGCCGCACCCCGGATCCGATCGGAGTGAGCGTCGCGAGGACAAAGGCCACACCGAGGGTCGCCACCCCCAGGGCCGCCGCCACGAGACTCGCCAGACGGCGCAAGGCGCCCGCGCTCGAGCGCACGCCGGCCAGTCCGGTCCCGGCCTGCCGATCCATCATCCGGCTCTCAACCTGCACGACCCCCCGTTCTCCACACGTCAGGACCGGTCATCGGCGCGACCGAAACGCAACCCGAAGTCGTACGCTACATTACGCGGTACACCGAAGGCTTCCACCAGCTTCGCTCCGATGTCACGAGTGCTCAGGCCCCGTTCTCCCAGCTGCCGGGCCTCCCGCTCAATCTCGTCGAGCTGGTCCTTCCAATCGGCCGATTCCGCCGCGGCCTCCAGCACGAGGGTGATCTCGCCCCTGGTCTCTTCCCCGAATTCCGGTGCGAGTTCCGCGACGGTTCCTCGCCGAATCGTTTCGTGGAGCTTGGTGAGCTCCCGGCAGACCACGCAGCAGCGCTCGCCGAGGCCGGCCGCGGCGAGCTCGCGCAGGAGTCCTCCGATCCTTTTGGGTGACTCGAACGCCACCACCGTCATCGGAAGGCCTGCCAGGAGTTGGATCCACGCCGCCCTGTCGGATGTCCGGCGAGGAGGGAAGCCGAGGAAGGCGAAGCGGTCGCCTTCAAGGCCCGCCGCCACCAGCGCGGCCGTGACCGCCGAGGGGCCGGGAACCGGAACGACTCGCCCCTCCCTCTCGAGTACCTTCCGCACCAGACGCGCCCCCGGATCGGAGACGACGGGCGTGCCGGCATCGGAAACGAGCGCGCAGCTCCCGCCGTTCTCGAGAAGCTCCAGGATCTCCGAGATCCGGGATGCCTCGTTGTGCTCGTGAAGCGAGCGTAGCCGAGTCTCCGAACCGAGCCAGGCGAGGAGCCGGCCCGTACGCCGCGTATCTTCCGCGAAGACGACGTCGACCGCACACAGAACCTGGCGGGCGCGCTCCGTGATGTCCGCACGGTTTCCTATCGGGGTACTGACCAGATAGAGAGCGTTTTCCATACCTACAACAACGCCTCCCGCTCCACGTTCGGGAACAGGGAGGCGTTGACCTCGATGGTGAGCCCGTCGGGTGAGGACCCGGCCTCGCCGCGAGAGGGCCGGCTCCCGCGGTGGGCCCTCAGCTGTGCTGTTGGATCTTCCGCTCGAGCGCGGCCTTCGGCACCGCCCCCACGACCGTGTCGACGTGGCGGCCATCCTTGAAGAACAGGATGCTGGGAATCGAGCGCACCGCAAACTTCATGGCCGTCTTCTGGTGCTCGTCGACATCCAGCTTCCCGACCTTGACGGAATCAGCGTTCTCCTCGGCAAGCTCCTCGACGATCGGGGCCACCATCCGGCAGGGCCCGCACCACGCAGCCCAGAAGTCGATCATCGCCAGGCCCTCGTGGGACTCGATTTCCGTCGCGAAATTGTCGTCGGTGATCGTGACCAGCTTCGTATCCGTTGTCATCATCTCTCCAGTTGTCATCTCGGTAGAAAAACGCGGGTCCCGGGTGTACTATCCCTCTCGCTTGAGAGTCACGAAGGGCGCCGGTGGTAACGTCCGTTCCCACCGGCCGATCATCGGTCCCCGCAACCGAGCCAAGAGGCGTGCCCAAGATCGATCACCTCGGAATCGCGGTCAACTCCCTGGAAGCCTCGATACCGCTGTACGCGGCATTGTTGGGAGAGAACCCGACGGGGCGTGAGGAGGTTCCTTCGGAGGGCGTGAGGGTCGCGTTCTTCGGACGTGGAGGTGGACGGGTGGAGCTCCTCGAGCCGACGGGAGATGACTCGCCTATCGCCGCCTTTCTGGATCGGCGCGGTCCGGGCCTTCATCACGTCTGCCTGAGCGTCGCCGATCTGGACGAGGCCGTGTCCAGAGCGGAGGAGACCGGCGCCACCCTCGTTCCACCTGGGATTCGAAGCGGAGCGGAGGGACGACGCGTCGCCTTTCTCCATCCCCGGACGGCGGGGGGTGTCCTCATCGAGCTCGTGGAGTCCGAGCGCTGACCCGGCCGACCAACCCGCGATCGACCCAACCAGGAATAGAGACACCCGGCCCGAGCTTTTCCATCATCATTCCGGCTCTCGAGGAGGAAGATCGGATCGGGGAGACGATCATCGCGGCGCGGGCGGCGTACGGCGGCGACTGCGAGATCCTCGTCGTGGACGGTGGGAGCGCGGATCGCACCCGCGAAGTAGCCGAGCGGTCGGCTCGGGTGATCCTGAAGACGGGAGGAAGGGGTGCGCAGCTGAACGCCGGGGCCGAGAGAGCGACGGGCAACGTCCTTGTCTTCCTGCACGCGGACACGAGCGTCGAGGCGTGCAGCGGCCGGGAGATCGCGGATCTCCTCTCGAGCTCCGGCGTGGCCGGCGGCTGCCACCGCTTCGGCGTGCAGCCGCCGGCCGCCCGCTTCACCCGATACGGGCTGCTGGAAGTCGGCGTGAACTTGCGCACGCGGCTCTTCCAGACGGCCACGGGCGATCAGGCGATCTTCGCTCGCCGGGAGCGCTTCTGGGAGGCAGGCGGATTCCCGGACTATCCGCTGTTCGAGGACGTGACCCTCGTCAGGCGATTACGAGGAATCGGGCGCTTCGAGAGGCTCGACGCCACCGCACGCACGGCGCGGCGGCGGTGGGAGGAAAGGGGCTTCTGGCGCACCGTGGCCTTCCACTGGATCCTCCGAGCCGCCTTCCACCTGGGGGTGAGACCGGAGCGTCTCTCCGCCTGGTACGGCTAGCCTTCGCCCACGAGAGAATCCACGCCCAGCTGCTCGACGTACCAGCGTCCATCGGCCAGAACGACGGTGATCGGAACGTTGGCGTTACCGTATCGGGTCCCGATGATCGTCGCCACGAACCCCCGCTGGTCTTCTCGCATGTAGCCGAGCTCCAGGGGCCGGAGAGAGTAGGACTGGTGAAGCAACATCCCGGAGAGGACTACCATCCGCTGCTCCACCTCCTGCACCCCCCACTCGTTCTCGGCGGGGCCTGAGTTGTTGCCGAACAGCCGGCGCATCTGACCGTACGCCTGCGCCTGCGCCGCGTCGAGGAAGGAGCGGACCGCCTCTTCAGCGCTTGAAGCGCCGTACACGGTGCTCGCATTCTGCCCTGACGGAGTGATGCCTGCACTGGAGCTCTTGGAGGAGCACCCCGGAAGCGATATCGCCAGGGTCGGGCCGGCAAGGACGAGCGCCGCCATCCAAAGCTTCCGTCCCCCGATTCCGATGACCGTCATGCTTCGCAAATAGCGCCGGCAAGCGTCTCCGGTCAAGCGGACGCCGGGTCGCCCTCGGCGGGGACTCGGGCCGCGGTGCCTTCCCGCTCGAAGATCAGCCCTTCGCCGTCCGCTGCGACGTCTGCCCGCACGCCGTCTCCATCCCCGAACATCCCCTCCAGGAAAGCCATCGCAAGTGGATCCGCGACGAGCCTCTGGATCGCGCGCTTCACGGGCCGAGCCCCAAAGGCGGGATCGTAGCCTTCGTCCGCGATTCGCTGCCGGGCATCGGGGGTCACCTCGAGCGTTATCTCCCGCTCGGCGAGGGTACGCTGGAGGCGTGCGAGCTGGAGGTCCACGATGAAGCCCAGGTCCTCGCGGCTCAGCGGCTTGAAGACGAGAACGTCATCGACCCGGTTGAGGAACTCCGGCTTGAAGTGCTCGTGAAGAGCCTGGCGGACCTCCTCCTCGATCGCGCTCCACTCGCGTCCCGCGCCCGTCTGCTGCAGGATTCTGGCGCTCCCGATGTTGCTCGTCATGATCAGAACGGTGTTTCGGAAATCGACCGTGCGACCCTGGCCATCCGTGAGTCGGCCGTCGTCAAGGATCTGCAGAAGGACGTTGAATACCTCGGGGTGCGCCTTCTCGATCTCGTCGAAGAGGATGACGCTGTAGGGTCGGCGGCGGACCTGTTCGGTGAGCTGACCACCCTGCTCGTAGCCGATGTACCCGGGCGGTGCGCCGATGAGACGCGAGACGGCGTGACGCTCCATGTACTCGGACATGTCGATCCGCACCATCGCGTCTTCGTCGTCGAACAGGAACTCGGCCAGGGCCCGGGCGGTCTCCGTCTTTCCGACGCCGGTCGGCCCGAGGAAGATGAAGCTGCCGATCGGCCGATTCGGATCCTGCAATCCCGCCCGGCTGCGCCGCACCGCGTTCGAGACGGCCGTGATCGCCTCCTCCTGATCCACGACCCTCCGGTGCAGGTGCTCCTCCAGGTGGGTGAGGCGTTGCTTCTCGTCCTCCATCATCCGTGACACCGGGATCCCGGTCCAGGAAGAGACGACCTCGCCCACATCCTCCGGCGTCACCTCCTCCTTGAGATAGCTTCCCGCCGCCTGCATCTCGGCCAGCTTGCCCTCGGCGGCCTCCAGATCCTCGCGCAGCTTGGGGACCTGCCCATAGGAGATCTCGGCAGCTCGAGCCAGATCGCCCGCCCGTGTGGCCTGCTCGGCCCCCAGGTTCGCCTCTTCGATCTGCCGCTTTGTCCGGTGAACCGCCTCGATCGCTTCTTTCTCGGTAATCCAGATCGACTTCATGCCCGCCAGACGCTCCCTGAGCTCCGAGAGCTCGCCCTCCAGAAGCTCCAGCCGTTCCCGGCTGCGGGGATCAGTCTCATCCCGCAGTGCTTCGCGCTCGATCTCCAGTTGGGTGGCACGACGCTCGACATCGTCGATCTCCTCCGGCATCGAGTCGATCTCGATGCGAAGACGCGACGCCGCCTCATCGATGAGATCGATCGCCTTGTCGGGCAGGAAGCGGTCGCCGATGTACCGGTCTGAGAGACGGGCCGCCGCCACGAGCGCCGGGTCCGTGATTCGGACGCCGTGGTGAACCTCGTAGCGCTCCTTCAGCCCCCTCAGGATGGCGATCGTCTCCTCGAGGGCCGGCTCCCCGACCAGCACGGGCTGGAAGCGCCGCTCGAGCGCCGGGTCCTTCTCGATGTGCTGCCGGTACTCGTCCAGTGTCGTGGCGCCGATCATTCGGAGCTCCCCACGGGCCAGCGCAGGCTTCAGCATGTTGCTGGCGTCAACCGCCCCCTCGGCCGCGCCGGCACCCACCATGGTGTGGAGCTCGTCCAGGAAGAGCACGTACTTCCCGCCGGACTCGGTGATCTCCTTGAGAGCGGCCTTCAGCCGCTCCTCGAACTCGCCGCGGTACTTGGCTCCGGCCAGCATCGCGGCGATGTCGAGCTGGATGAGGCGCTTGTCGCGTAACGACTCCGGCACATCTCCCGCTACCATCCGCTGTGCCAACCCCTCCACGATCGCCGTCTTCCCGACACCCGGATCGCCGATGAGCACCGGGTTGTTCTTCGTGCGGCGCGACAGCACCTGCATGACCCGGCGGATCTCCGTGTCGCGCCCGATTACCGGATCCAGCTTCCCGTCGCGGGCTTGCTCGGTGAGATCCACCCCGTAACGCTCCAGCGCCTGGTACTTCCCTTCCGGATCCTGATCCGTCACGTGATGCGGCCCCCGGACCCCCTCGATGGCGCCGCGCAACGCGTCCTGGGTCGCGCCCTGCTCCGCGAGCAGCTCACGCGTGCTGCTGGCCGCCTTGCCGGCCAGCGCGAGGAGCAGATGCTCGCTGGAGACGTAGAGGTCGTCCATCGCCCGCGCGGCGGCATCCGCCTCGTCCAGAACCCGCCCGAGCTCCCGGCTGGCGACGGGTGCCGCGCCCGTCTGGGTCGGTAGCCGGGCCAGACGTCCCCGGAGCTCTCCGTCGAGACCCGGGACGTCGACACCCGTCTTCGCCAGAATGGGACCCACGACACCGCCCTCCTGGGCGAGCAACGCCTCCAGGAGGTGCAGGTCTTCCACGGCGGGATTGCCGGCCGCCCGTGCACTGGAGGCCGCATCCTGAAGCGCCTCCGCCGCCTTTACCGTCAACCGGTCAGCAGGTATCATGCGATTCGTGTTCCTCCTATAGTATCACTATATATAGTGATTTACATGTCTTTATATGATGTGTGTTATCACGCGCGACTCGGTCATTCCTCGATCTCCACGCGAGTGCGCTCCGCCTCTCTTCGCCGCGGCAGGACAAGCTTCAGCACGCCGCTCTCCAGCCTGGCGCGGATTCGGGTGTGGTCCACGTCGCCGGGCATGCTGATCTCCCTCTCGAATCGGCCGTAGTCGCGCCCGGACCCGAGCACTTCACTCTCCTCCGGTAGCTCCGGTCGCCGGCGCTCTCCGGCCACCGTCAGGTCATCTCCTTCCGTTGTGACCTCGAGGTCGGCCTTCTCGACGCCCGGCAGGTCCATGAACACCCAGTACCCCTCGCCGGGGACCCGAATCAGATCGTGTCGAGGATACCGTCCTCCGACTGCGGGGATGTTGCGGATGCTCCCGAGGATGTCGCCGACGACATCCTGAAACTCCGAGAGGCCCTTCTCCCAGGCGTCTCTCCTGACATCCTTCTTCGACCGACCATCGTCGGCGCCGCCGCCCTCGCCGGACGCCGCCTCTCCCGCCTCCGAATCCGACCCTTCGCCCGGCGACTCGCCCTCCGAGCCAGCCTCGTCCACCGACGGCTCCTGCTCCTGTTCCTGACCCTCTTTATCGTCGTGCTCCCACATCATGCCCTCCCTGATTAGATGATTCCGGCGTTTCAAGGGGGCAAGGCCCGTGCCCGTGAAGGCCGGCCATTCCTGCCGATAAGCGGTGTTCGACCGCCAACAAGGCGCGAAGAAACGGCGGCGCCGGCAGGTCGCTGCCATGCCGGCAGAACCGCCCCGTCAGCGGAGGCTTGGTCCGTAGAGGAGTGAGTTGGTGAACGGGGCGAAGGCCGAACGCCAGAAGAGACGGAACAGGGGGTCATCGGCGAAGAGGACGACCCGTCCCTCGCCGATTGCACGGGTGGCGAGCCACGAGGAACCGGCGACCTTATCCAGCTTTCGTTCGCCGATGACGCCGCTCACCTCGCTCACGTCCAGCGGAAAGTGGATCACCGCCTCGGACCGATCGTCCGGCTCGAACGAGAGATCCGTGCGGTGGAGCACGAAGTAGGGCCCGTCAGGGCCTCCTGCGGCCGTCCCCCAGGCCAGGGGGTGCTCCTGGTCCGCGCGGGCCGGCAGGATCACGCCGGTCACGGCGTCCTCCCACCGTTCGCTGCGCCGCTCCTGCCGGGTGCGGAGAGCGCGACGCAGCCGCTCCGCATCCGAGACGGCCGTGGTGTCCTCCTCCCGAACGTCGAGATCGGCGATCGCGCCGGCGGTCCAGCGTGCCGCTTCCCCCATCGCCACAAGGGTGCCGCCGCTCTCGACCCACTCGGCGAGCAGGTCCCTGCGTCGATCGTACACGGAGGAGCGGGCCGGTGGAGCCACGAGGACATCGTAACGCGCCAGCTGCCGGGCTGTGAGACCGTTGGTGGGAAGCGGGTCGAACGGGATCGCGAGGCCGCGCTCGAGCAGGTACCAAACCTGCCCGTACGATGTCGGCGAGATCCCTTCGCCCATCAGCACGGCGATGCGGTTCGCTTCGAGCGGCAAGGAGCGGTCGCTTCCGAGGTCGAGACCGGAGGTGGAGCGGCCGCTGCTCGCCGGCGTGGCCAGACGGGTCAGCCCGGCTCTTCGCATCCGCGCTTCCGTGGAATCGTCCGATGGAAGGAAGACGGTGCCGGGAGGCCAAAGCCGTCCCTCGGTCTCGAAGCCCTCCTGCAGCGCGTACGCCCTTCCCCCGATCGCCGCGTAGCGGTGAAGAGGTCCGGCGGCGGCGAATCCCGGGGGCACCAGATAGCCGTACGCGGGTTGCCGCGGTCCGACCGCGCCAGCCTCCGGAGACGGCTCCAACGTCACAGGTTCGAAGGCGGCTGCCTCGAGCCCGCTGGCGGTGTGTGCTTCGACGCCGAACGCGTAGGGAAGAGACCAGGCCGTGATGTCGTAGCTGCTCTCAACGCCCGCGCCGTCGAACGGCGTCTCCGCCTGGAGGAGCGTGCGAGCCAGCCGGCTGCGGGGCTGCCTCCCCGGAACCCGGTACGTCCCCACCGGGAACTCCGTCCGCTCCGCGTATCCGAGGTAGGGGGACGCGGTGGCACCGAACGAGCGCTCGCTCCGCTCGACGACGATGCCCTGGTTCAAAAGCAGCGCAACGAGGCCGTCGGCCGCCTCGGGGTTGTCGGCCGGCACCAGGAGGAAGTCGGCCCCTCCTCCCCCGTCCCGGTGGAACGCCGCGTAATCCTCAAGGAGCGCGGTCTTGCGTTCGGCCGCGGCCCGAAGCGTGGTGAGGCCGGCGATCCGGTGGTGCTCGAGACGATCCGCCAGCGTGAGTACCGTACCGTCGGGACGGCGAACCGCGAGGCCCGCGCGCCGGCTGCCCGCCTGCTCGTAGGTCATCCCTATCGCGCCCGTGAGGCTGGACCAGCTGTCCCCGTACCCGGGGTAGAAGAGATCGAACGTCTGCTCCGTGTAGTAGAGCCACCGTCGTCGGTCGAATTCACGGGCGTTGGCCCGGCCGAAGTACTCCCCCCATTCCGACATGGAGAGCGGATAGACCGGGTTGACGGGCTCCGCCGGCGGAAAGAAGAAGTAGGAGCTGGTGTGGGACATCTCGTGGAAGTCCACGAGCACCTGGGGATTCCACCGAGCGTATTGGGCGATGCGGGCTCGCGTCTCCGGTTGGACGGCCCACGCCCAATCGCGGTTCAGATCGAACAGATAGTGGTTGTATCGACCTCCCGGCCAGGGAGGGGTGTGCTCGTAGGAATCCGCGTACCGATTCGGAGGATCGGCTTTCGCGCCGCGGTACCAGTGCACGTACCGATCCCGGCCATCCGGATTCAGCATCGGGTCGATCAGGACCACGAGGGAGTCCAGGATCCCGGCCGCCTCGGTCGCGCCCACGGCGAGGTCGTGGGCCGTCCACAACGCGGCCTCGGTCGATGAGGACTCGTCGCCGTGCACCCCGTAGGCCAGCCAGGCCACGGCAGGTGTCCCCCGGGCGATCTCCGTCGCGCGGGAAGCCGGCAGCCCGGGACCGCGAAGCTCGTCGATGCGGGCCCGGATCTCGTCGAGGCCGTCGGTCCGATCCTCCCGGGACAGCACCATGAGGATGAGCGGGCGGCCCTCGGGCGTCTCTCCGTAGCGCACGAGCTGCACGCGAGGAGAGGCTTCGGCAAGGCGGGTGGCGTAGCGGAACACGTCCCGGGTGTCGGTGAAGCGCTCGCCGGGACCGTAGCCGAGGACGTCGGCCGGGGACGGTATCTCCTGAGCCCGGCCGACCACCGCGCCCAGAGCGAGAAGTAGACCGAAGACGGCGGGAAGGCGGTGCTTCACGGCCTACTCCTCACGGTACGAGAGAAAGCCATCCTGGTGCAGATAGCGCACGAAGCGCCCGAGTCTCTCCTCGACCGGTTCGATGGAATCTCCGAACCGCTCCCGGAGAACGGCACACGCCTCCCCCACCGTAGTCTCGCCATCGAAGCACTTCCACGAACAGCTGCCGATGTCGTCGAGACGGATTCGCTTCGCCGCCATCGCGAAGGCGAGGCGATCCCCCAGACCCCTGAGGCCGCCGCGGCCGGGCGGTGGGCGTTCCAGCACCACCCAGCCGTCCACGTCCTTCCACTCGGCCTCTCGGACCGGGGTGAGGTCCAGCAGGTTGACGTCCTCGAGCCGTTCCCCTCTGCGGCCCGGGCCTCCCCGACCCGTCGCCGCTCGGCGCGGCCTGCCCAAGGTCTATTCGACGTCCATCCCGCCTACGCGGACCCGCTTCAGAGGCAGCCACACCAGCAGGTAGAAGACGATCGGGAACGCGATCAGGCTGATCCAGAAGTTCGGCTCCCAGCCCGGCGTCACGGCCTCCTTGGCCCGAATAAGGAACGGGATGAAGTCGCCGCCCAACAGGAGGAATGCTAGCACGACCGCCATCAGGGACTCGCCGGCGATGAACCCGGAGGAGAGCAGCACGCCGGTGTTAACGGCACGGGACTTCTCCTCCTCCTTCATCTTGCGCCGGTCCGCGATCTTCTCGAACGCCCAGCGGATCACGCCGCCCACGAAGATCGCCGCCGTCGAGTAGAACGGTAGGTACATGCCGACGGCGATGAGCATCGGCGAGGGCGCGTTGATGAGGATGAGGCCGACGGCGAAGAGCATCCCGACGATGACCAGCGGCCATGCCATCTGCCCTCCGACGATCCCGTTGGCCATCAGCGCCATCAGGCCCGCCTGAGGGGCCGGAAGCTCGGCCGAGCCGATCGTGTAGGCGTTGTGCAGCGCCATGAGGGCGAAAGCCAGCACCATCGCGGCGACGATCACCCCGATGATCTCGCCGATCTGCATCCTCCACGGCGTCCCCCCGAGGATGTGTCCGACCTTCAGGTCCTGCATCATGTCGCCGGCCACGCCGGAGGCGCAGCACACGACCCCGGCCACGCCGAGCACGCCCGCCACCCCCTGTATGCTCGTCACACCCAGGAGGACCATGAGCACGGCCGCGATGAGCAGCGAGCTGAGCGTCAAGCCGGAGATCGGGTTGTTCGAGCTGCCGATCAGTCCGACCAGGTAGCCGGCCACGGCGGCGAAGAGAAAGCCGAGAACGACCATGACCGCCGTGAGCACGAGCGATCCGCCGACCGACTCGGTGAAGAAGTAGTAGAGGAAGAAGGTGGCGACGGCCATCACCCCGACGGCCACGAACACCTTGCGCAGGTCCAGGTCGATCTCCGTGCGCGCGGCGGTCTGCTCACCGCTGCTGACGTTGATGTCGCGAAGCGCCTTCCGGATCCCCGAAACGAGCGCGTCCTTGAGGGAGTAGAGCGTGTAGAAGGCGGCCACGATCATCGTGCCGACGGCCAACGGCCGGATCTGCTTCGACCACACCTCGTTAGCCAGGTCCGGGAACGACGCGCCGGAAGCCGTGGCGGCGAAGGCGGGATTGAGGAAGACGGCGAGAGGAACGAGCAGCAGCCAGCCCATCACGGCGCCGCTGAACAGGACGGCGGCGACTCGGGGACCGACGATGTAGCCCACGCCCATGAGCGCCGGAGAGGCGGAGGGCGTAGCCACGAGAAGCCCGCCGGTGTACTCGATCCTCTCGCCCAGCACCTCCATCTGGGAGCGGCCGAACTGAAACACGGCCTGCGTGCGCTCGTGCATCACCTGGATGCCGTTCGAGTTCTTGAACAGCTCCCAGAGCCCGGCGAGGCCCATCGCCACGAACACGTACTTGGCACCCGTATCGCCACCCTGTCCGGCCTTTACGATCTCGGATGCGGCGACCGACTCCGGAAACGGCAGGTCGGCCTCGACGACCAGGGTCCGTCTGAGCATGATTACGAAGAGCACGCCGAGCACGCCGCCGACGAGCATGATCATCGTGCTCTCCCAGTAGCGCAGCTCCTCCCACGCTCCCGCGATGATGAAGGCCGGGAGGGTGAAGATCGCCCCGGCCACGAGCGCCTCTCCCACGGATGCCGTGGTGCGGGCGATGTTCTCCTCGAGGATCGTCCCGCGCAGAGGCCGAAGCGCGGCCATGGCCACGACGGCGGCCGGGAAGGTGGCGGCTACCGTAAGCCCCGCCTTCATACCGATGTAGGCGTTCGCAGCGCCGAGCACGACGGCCATGATGACGCCGAGGAACAACGCCTTGAAGGTGAGCTCGGCCATGCTGGTGTCGGCCGGGACGTAGGGCTTGTCGCTCCGATCGCTCATCCGCTCTCCTCCGGTCGGGAGTCCACCGTTCGGATCCGTCCAGATCACCACTCGGTGGCGGGGCACGGGATCCCGCGAACTCATGGACGGTTGCGCCATCCGGCGATATCGTGGGGCAAGCTGTCACCCCCTGGTGGGAAACGCCAGAGATCGCCGCGGCAGCTGCGGAACATGACGGGCCACGAACCGTGAAGGAGGTCACGGATGTCGTTCATATCGGAATGGGAGCCGCACGCCCTGTGGGCGCACTTCGACGAAATCCTCAAGATCCCGCGCGCCTCGAAGGACGAGGGCCGGATCCGCGAGTACGTGCTCGGTGTCGCCGAGCGCAACGGACTGGAGTTCAAGGTGGACGGAAGCGGGAACGTGGTCGTCCGGAAGCCGGGCTCACCCGGCCACGAGAACGCGGCCGCCACGATCCTTCAGTCCCACCTCGACATGGTGCAGGAGAAGAACTCCGACGTCGAGCACGATTTCGAGACGGACGCGATCACGCCGGTCGAGGATGGAGAGTACCTCAAGGCGGACGGAACGACCCTCGGATCGGACAACGGCATCGGCGTGGCCGCGATGCTGGCGCTCATGGAAGACCAGGAGGTGGCGCACGGCCCCCTGGAGTTCCTCTTCACGGTGGATGAGGAGACCGGATTGACCGGCGCGGCTGGGCTCGCGGACGACATGCTGATAGGCCGTCAGCTCCTCAACCTCGATTCGGAGGAGGAGGGCGTCATCACGATCGGATGCGCCGGAGGCGGTGACACCCACCTGCAGCTGCCCGTGGTCGAAGAGCCTGCCGAGGGCTCGGCGCTTCATGTCGTGATTCAGGGACTCAAGGGCGGCCACTCCGGCGTCGACATCCACCTACAGCGGACGAACGCGATCAAGGCTCTCGCCCGCGCCCTTTACGCGGCCTGGCTCGTGGAACCGTTCCGGGTGGCCGAGGTGAGCGGAGGAAACGCTCACAACGCGATCCCCCGGGAGGCGTCGGCGACTGTCGTTCTGAGCGGAGGTGACGAGGCGGTCGCTCGCTTCCGTGCCAGACTCGAGGAGGAGCTCGAGGCGATCGTCCGAGAGTCGAGCACCGTGGATCCGGGCATGACGTTCGAGGTCACGGAGACGAGCAGCCCCCCTTCGGCTTGGGACGAGGCCACGACCAGCCGCGGCCTGGCACTCCTCTCCACGCTGCCGCACGGCGTCATGCGGATGAGCCCGGACATCCCGGGGCTCGTCGAGACGAGCACCAACCTGGCTGTGGCCGCACGACGAAACGGGGAATTCGACATTCTGCTCAGCAGCCGGAGCTCGGTGGCATCGGCACTTCGCGCCCTGAGGCGGAGAATCCGATCGGCGGGCTCGCTGGCGGGCGCGGAGGCCGAGGAGGAGGAGGCGTACCCGGGCTGGGAGCCGGACATCAGCTCGAGGCTGCTGGGCGTGGTCAAGGAAGTCTACGCCGAGCACCTGGGCGAGCCGGAGGTCGGTGCCGTCCACGCCGGCCTGGAGTGTGGTATCATCGGCGAGAAGTACGACGGCATGGACATGGTCTCGTTTGGCCCCCAGATCGAGTTTCCCCACTCGCCCGACGAGCGGGTGAAGATCGACACGGTGCAAAGCTTCTACGCGGTACTGCGGGCACTCCTTGAGCGTCTCGCCTGAGCGTCCATCGGGCCTCGCCCGGTCTTTCGCCCGCACGGCCGTGTTGCTGCTACTTCCGGCCACTACTCCCGCGTGCTCCGCCGCACCCGAGGAAGACCGCGTGGTCAACGACTCGGTGTACGTCGAGGTCATGACCCGGCTGGTTCTCGTGAAGGACTCGATGACCTCGATCAACCTCCCCTACTGGTCGCAACAGAGCGAGCTGGACTCCGTCGAGACGATGATCGCGGTGGAGGAGGGCGTGACGGCGGACGATCTCTTCGAGTTCGCGCGCGTCGCGGGGCGCGATCCCGCTAGGATGGGGCGACTCTGGGAGGTGATCCGGCAACGGGTCGACTCGATCCGCCCGCCAGACGAGGAGGAGCCGGAGACCGACCAGGCACCGGCGCGTGGCGGCGACAGACGCCGGCGTGCAGGCTAGCGACCGATGAGCACGCGAAGCGACGTATCCGACGGGGCGCCCTCATACCCCGGCTTGCCGGCGGAGCCGGAAAGCGGAGCGACCCCGGGCGGCTGGATCACCCGCTGGGTCCAGCGAGTCGGCCGCAAGGTGCTTTCGGCCGTCCAGCACGCCGGCCACTTCGGGATCCTTCTGGCGGCGACGATCGCCGCCCTGCCGCAGGTACGACGCTACTGGCCGGCCGCGCTGGTACACGCGAAGCGCATCGGCGTGGACGGCATCGCGCTCGTTATCGTCGTCGGAGGCCTCAGCGGGTCGCTGCTCGCCCAGCAGACGGGCTATCAGCTCTCGAACGCCCTGCCGATGTCTCTTGTCGGCAGCGGCGTAGTCGCGGGCATGCTGACGGAGCTCGGCCCGGTTCTGACGGCGATCGTCATCGCCGGTCGGACGGGAGCGGGGATCGGCGCCGAGCTCGGCACGATGAAGGTCACCGATCAGATCGACGCACTGGTCACTCTGGGCCGGGAGCCCGTGGTCGAGCTCGTCGCCCCGCGAGTGGTGGGCGGGATCATCGCGTTGATCCCGCTGGTGATCATCGCCAACTTCGTGGGAATATTCGCGGGCTGGTTCACCGCCGTCTCGCTTCTTCCGATGACGACCGCCGAGTACGTGCAGGGCGCCCGCGGCTACTACCATTCCGCCGCACTGATCTTCTCCCTGGTCAAGGCGCCGATCTTCGGCTTCACGATCACGTTCGTGGCCTGCTACATCGGGCTCCGGGCGGAAGGCGGCGCCGCCGGCGTCGGCCGGACCGCGACTGCCGCGGTCGTGGCGATCATCGTGGCCATCATGGTGCTGGACGTGATCCTCGCTCCGGTGTATAACGCGGTCGCATGATCGAGATCCGCTCCCTCAGGAAGCGCCTGGGCGGCAGGGAGGGCGAAGAATGAAGCGCGTCTACGAAGTGCTTGCCTGGGCGCTGTTTTGCGCCGTCGTCGGTGCGTTGTCGGTCTGGCCGCGCTACCGGATGGTGGACTCGGACGACGCCATCGTAACGCTGACGTTTACGCACGCGGCGCGACGCATCGGCGAGTGCCGGCAACTGACGCAGGAGGAACTCGACACGTTGCCGCCCAACATGCGCAAGCCCGCCGACTGCCCGCGTGAGCGCCATCCGCTGCGTATCGAACTGAAGTCGGGCGAGACGGAACTGTATTCGGATATTCTGCCGGCGAGCGGCATCTGGTCCGACGGCAAGGCCAATGTTTATCGCCGGGTTGTCGTGCCGGCGGGCAGCCATACACTGCATGTCGGCATGAACGACAGCGGCGGCACCGGGTTCGACTACACGAAGTCGGCCGAATTGGACATCGCGCCGGGTCGTAATGTCGTTGTTCGTTTCGATACCGAGTTACAGCAATTCTTGATTCATTGAGGTCGCCATGAGTCTGCTAGAATGGAAACCCGAATATTCCGTCGGCATCGCGTCGATGGACGACGAACACCAGGAAATGATCGCCATGATCAATGCCGTTTACGGCCAGCTGGGAGAGGCAGCGAGTTCCGAGGACATCGAGGCCGGTCTCGAGGCGATTTTCAGCACGATATCCGGTCACTTTGCGCTCGAAGAGCGCATCATGCTGGACGCGGGCTATGACGAGTACGCGGACCACAAGGAAGACCACGAAGAACTGCTCGACCAGATTCGCGATCTCATGGACGAATACGTGGCCGATCCCGTCCGCGGGGCGCCGATCCTCGAGGAGCGCCTGTCCGACTGGTTCGCGAAACATTTCGCGACGTTCGATGCGCGCCTGCACGGCAGGCTCGGTCCTCACTAGGCGGATGTGCGGCTGAAACGGGTGTCGAAGCGGCTGTTCTTGATCGCGTGGATCGCGCTAAGCGTTGCTCCCGCGACGTACGCCGAAACCGACGAGGAGATCACCGAAAAGGTCCGAGCTTCGGTACAGAAGATCTTCCTGGAACAAGCGTCCTGGACACTTCCTGAGTCTTTCTGGAAAAGCGGACTAGCGCCGTCGGATAAAGAACGGATCGTACAGCGACTGGCCGAAGACACAGCAGCCTGTTTCGTGGATGCCCTGTCGAGATACTCAGAACGAACTGATCAGTCTCTTTCGGAATTCGTTTCTGGCGACGCATCCCTACGACTCGAGGGGAGCTCCGGCACCGAGTTTCATCAATTATTGGAGCCCTGCATACAGCGAGCGTGGGAGGCCGCTGGTATCAGCCGGGGCTAAGGCGCCGGCGATCGACTCACGCAGCTGCGCCCGAGAGCACGATCTTCAGCAGCCGGAAGCTGACGAGCGCCAGCGCGAGAATGATCACGAAGAACACGACCTGGCGCTGCGGCAGCTCCTGGCCGCGACGCGCCTCGATCATGCGCAGGATCCAGTCGGCCAGGAAGTAGATGACGATCGCGTTCAGCGTGAAGACGAGAATCTCGAACATCGGGTTCATTGCGTCAGCTCCTGGCGCGCAGTGATTTCCAGGCGACGATCAGGAACAACAGGCCACCGATCACGGAAATCAGCCCGCCCAGTCCCATCAGGCCCATGCCGGCGGTCTGGCCGAGACCTTCCAGTCCCTGCGCCGCGCCGGCCGTTTTGCGCTGCACGCCGTAGCCGCCGCTCCACGCCAGCCCGACGATGTGCATGAGCTGGCCGCCGCCGTACACGTAAGGCTGCCAGAACGCGAGGCGTTCCGGCAATGGGCCGAAGCCGAGGCGCGGCAGCAGGTAATACGTCAGGCCCATGAACGCGATCGTGACGCCGACCGTGGCGCCGTGATAATGAGCCGGGATGACGATGTCGAGCCCCGCGATCATGAAGCCCAGCGCGCCGCCGACAGCGAACAACCCGATCGAACTGACGAGCGCTGCACGCAGGTAGCGCCCTTCGCCAGCGGGCTTCGCGGAGCGCCACAAGCTGGCAGCGACGGCGAGCCCGAGCGGCAGGCACGAGAGCCCGCCGTACTTCATGAGTTCCGTGAACGCGAGGCGATGGCCCGTCGACGTGACGTCGTGCGCGAGATACATGAATGGCACCGTGATGACCGGCAGCGCGAGGAACACGAGAAACACGAGCGTCAGCCGCGGCGTCAATTCGAATCGACAACCGCTCGCACAGGCGAGCACGACCCAGGCGATCATCATCAGCAGCGTGTAACTGAACTGGATGACGTGTCCACCGCCCCAGAACAGGAACTCGAAGTAGATCTGCCCGTCCATGCCCGACGGCAGTCCCCGCCATGATGCGAGTACGGCAATGATGGCGAAACCCGTCAAGAGGGTCGACAGCGTGATGCCGAATTGCAGGGCATTGACGCCGTCGAGTGTCGCGGCGACGCGCGGCCGGCCGAGGATGGCGCGCACGAGATGGCTGAAGATGCCGGCGGCGAACAGACCGAGCCCCCAGTAGAAGGCCGGGTGCTGCAGGATCGGCACATAGTTGTTCATGAGCGGGTCGCCCGCGCCGATGAAGGGGCTGGCGACGATGACGAGCGTGCCGAGCGCGGCCAGCGAGAATGACACGCGATCCCACACGACCTGTTCCGTCGTCGCACCGAGACTCCAGAGTGCGGCCGAGATCGCCAGCAGCCAGATCAGAACGGATAACGTGACGTGCACGACGAGTGCAATGCGGAAGAAATCGATGAACGGAGTGAACTGTTGCACGCCCGGCGTTCGCGACAGCACGAGCAGGAGCGAAAAGACACCGGCGCCGATGAGTGCTGTGAGTCCCAGGACCAGCCAGGCTGTCGTGCTGCGGCGTGCCGCGTCGCTGCGAATCGGCAGATCGAAGTTGCTGTCGGACATCGCAGCGGATCATACGGCATAATCCCGCGCATGGGGATCGATCGCTGTTTTAACGTCATGGACTTCAGGCGCATCGCGAAGCGCCGCTTGCCGGCGCCCGTATTTCATTACATCGACGGCGGCGCCGACGACGAGTGGACGATGCGCCGCAATACGGACGCATTCAACGACTACGAGCTGCAACCGGCGCAACTGTCGGACGTCGGGTCGATCGACACGCGTTCGACCCTGTTCGGCAGGCCCGTGGACTGGCCGGTCATGATCTCGCCGACCGGCGCATCGAAGTTGTTTCACGCGGACGGGGAACCGGCCGTGGCGAAGGCGGCCGAGACGTTCGGCATGCCGTACAGCCTGTCGACGGTCGGCACGACCTCGATCGAGGCGATCGGCGGGATCGGTGAGTGCCCCAAGGTCTACCAGGTCTACGTCTTCAAGGACCGCGGCCTGACGCGCGAGTTTGTCGAGCGCTGCAAGGCGAGCCATTACACGGCCCTGTGCCTGACCGTCGACACGCCCGTGGCCGGCAACCGTGAGCGCGACAACCACTACGGCATGATGGCGTCGGCCAGGCCCGCACTGCGCAGCGTGCCGAGCATGCTGCGCCACCCGGGCTGGTTGTACCGGGCCGTGGTGCGCAAGGACATGGAACTCGTCAACATCACGTCGGCCGAAAACGCGCCGAGCTTTACCGACATGGGCGTCATGGAGTTCATCGACAGCCAGTTCGACCGCTCGCTGACCTGGAAGGACGTCGAGTGGCTGGCGGACGAATGGGGCGGTCCGCTCATCATCAAGGGCGTGCAGACGGTCGAGGACTGCCGGCGCGCGGCCGAGTCCGGCGCGACCGCCGTCATGCTCTCGAACCACGGCGGCCGGCAGCTCGATGGGGCCCCGGCGCCCGTGGACTGCATCGCGAAGGTCGCGGATGCGCTGCGCGACCGGCTCGAGATCATCTGCGACGGCGGCGTCCGGCGCGGCAGCCACGTCGTCAGGGCGCTCGCGCTGGGCGCCAATGCGTGCGGAATCGGCCGTGCGTACCTGTATCCGCTCGCGGCGGGCGGCCAGGCCGGTGTCGAGCGAGCGCTCGGCCTGCTGCGCGACGAGCTGCGCCGGACGCTGGCGCTGATCGGTTGCGATTCGGTGTCGAAGCTCGGCCGCCAGTTCGTGAACCGGCGGTCCTGACGCAATCCAAGTTGCGCAATTGCGGACAATTTCGTGCGTGGAATCCGCTTTCCCGGGATTTTTCCTCGCGGGAGAATTTTTCCATAAATCCCTTTAATCACAGCATTATTGGGCGGCGACGAACAATAAATCCGTCGCAAGTCCGTAATTTGTTAGGTAATTGTCATGAAAGAGCGAGTAACATCTTGGCTGCTGTCGCCGCATGTGGGCGGCGCAAGGACCGCCCGTTGGGCGGCATGTTAGTGCAAGAGGTAGTTATGTCAGGCGAAAGAGTTGAAGGAACCGTCAAGTGGTTCAATGACGACAAGGGATTTGGTTTCATCGAGCGGGAAGGCGGTCAGGATGTGTTCGTGCACCATACGGCCATCCAGATGGAAGGATTCAAGTCGCTCAAGGAAGGTCAGAAGGTCACGATGGAAGTGTCCCAGGGGCAGAAAGGGCCTCAAGCGGACAACGTGATCCCGGAATAATCGACACGAAAGTGGGGGATCGGGTGGTCACCAAAGGCCCCGGATCCCGTCGCTGATCAGCTTCAGCGATACGACGAACAAGACCAGGTGCGCGAACCGGAAGAAATGCCGGTCCGCGATGTTGCGATGCAGCCAGATGCCGAGGGCGATGCCCAGCGGCGCGAGGGGTGCAAGCACGAGAGACGCCGCCAGGTTGTCGACCGACAACTGGCCGAGCCAGGCGTACGGT
The DNA here is from genome assembly GCA_947259585.1 of uncultured Gemmatimonadales bacterium. GTDB lineage: Bacteria > Gemmatimonadota > Gemmatimonadetes > Palauibacterales > Palauibacteraceae. The sequence continues at coordinate 48,594 of CAMYMV010000012.1, forward strand.
ACGAGTTTGACGTAGTTCACGACGGCGAAGAACACGACCGTCGTCGCGACGAAGCCGGTCTTGTCCAACGGCCGACGCAATAAGTACATTGTGAGCGGAGGCCCGCCGGCGTGCGCGATGAAACTCGTGAATCCCGCCCCGGCCGCGCCCGCGATGCCGGCAGTTCGAGGCAGGTCGGGCAAGCGCTCGTTGTCGCTCGCCCGTCGTTTCAACCAGTAATGCACCGCGAACCACAAGGCCACGGCACCCACGATCAGCCGTATCACGGCCACGCTCATGTAGCCGAACAACAGCGTGCCGATGCCGATGCCGAGCACGGCGGCGGGCAGCAGGACGCGCAGTTCCGCCACGACCCACTTGCCGCGGTAGGCCCACAGTCCGAGCAGGTCCATGAAGCACAGGATAGGCAGCAGGATGCCCGCGGCCTGCACGGGTGAGACGACGAGCGAAAGTATCGGCACGGCCAACACGCCGAACGCACCGCCGAAGCCGCCCTTGGCGATGCCGAACAACAGCACGGCGGGTATCGCCGCCGCGTAGAACCAGGGGTCGGTGAGCATGTCGAAAAGGAAATGGACCTTCGTTTTTGCTTTAATCAAGCGTTAGTCATCCAATCATAAAGAAACAGAACCTGTGAAACTGAGAATTCGAGACAACTCGGTGCGGCTACGCCTGATGCGCGGCGAGGTCGAAACCCTGCGCCGCGAAGGCATCGTCCGCGCCAGGACGGAGTTTCCGGCGGGCCGGACCCTGCAGTATGCCGTGGAGAGCAGCCCGGCCAGCGTCAATCCGGCAGCCTTTTTTTCCGAGAACGAGATCAGCGTTCGCCTGCCCGAAACGGCCGTCCTTGCCTGGGCGACTTCCGACCAGGTATCGCTTCACGGCGAGCAGGTGCTGGCCAACGGCGAGACACTCGGGATTCTCGTCGAAAAGGACTTCGTCTGCCTGACGGGCCGGGACGACGAGGACGAATCGGACATGTATCCGCATCCCGAGGCGGATTCCGCGCGTTGCTGACGATGGCGCGTTACGCCGGCTTCGAAAAACGCACGATCCGGTTCCTCGAGGAACTTGCCGCGAACAACAACCGCGAATGGTTCAAGGAAAACAAGCCACGCTACGAGGACGACGTGCTCGACGTTGCGCTGCGTTTCATCATCTCGATGCAGGAGCCGCTGGCCGCCCTGGCGCCCCGCTTCACGGCCGTGCCGACACGCGTCGGCGGCTCACTGATGCGCGTCTACCGTGACACGCGGTTCTCGAAGAACAAGCTGCCGTACAAGACCAATATCGGTATCCAGTTTCGCCACGAACAGGCCAAGGACGTGCATTCGCCGGGCTACTACGTGCATATCGCACCCGACGACGTTTTTGTCGGCGCCGGCATGTGGCGCCCGGATTCCGATTCCCTGCGCAGTATCCGGGAACGCATCGCGGCCCGCCCGGCCGAATGGCGACGGGCCACCGGTGCCGCTGCGTTCAAACGCCATTTTTCGCTGGGCGGCGAGACGCTGACGCGGCCGCCGCGCGGCTTCGACAAGGATCATGCGTGCATCGACGACATCAAGCGCAAGAGCTTCATTGCCGTGCGCGAGCTGCAAGCGGAGGACTGTCTCAGACCGCAGTTTCAGCGCACCGTCGAATCGTCGATCAAGGCGGCGGAGCCCTTCATGCGCTTCCTCTGCAAGTCGGTCGGGGTCAGGTTCTGAGCGTCTTGCGAATCTCGCGCAGCAACACGGCCGGGTCCGGCCGGTCGGAAATGTGTCTCGATAGCTGCGTGTAGCGGATGATGCCGGCGGCATCGACGACGAGCGCGGTGGGCCAGATCGTGTCGCTGCCGTATTCCTTCTGATAATTGCCCGGTACGCCGCCTTCGAGCAGCAGCCCGAGCTGCCGGGTCACGGCGAGTTCGTCGTCGAGCCAGAAATCGAATTCCACCTTGAAAAAGTCGGCGACGCGACGCGTCGTTTCGAGCGGCTTGGGCGTAACCAGGATCAAACGGGCGCCGAGATCGACGATGTCCCGGTAATGCTGGGTCAGGTTGCTGACCTGGCGGCTGCAGAACGGGCACCAGTTGCCGCGTACGAACAGCAGCACGGCCGGCGCGCCATGCAAACCGACCGAGCGCACGGGGTCGCCTTGTTCGTCGACGGCGCGAAAATCGGGCAGCGGCGATCCGGGCCTGAGCTGCGGCGGCGTCGCTCGCAGACCGCGGAAACGTATCCAGCCAATGGCCGCGGCGGCAATGATCGCGAGCGCCGCGATGACGGCGTAAATCGTGGTCGACATAGCCTCAGTATGGCCTCGTGCCCGACATGGACACAAGGCGCGAATTATGGATACTGGCTAGGCCCGAACCGCCACCACCACACCGTCAACCGTATGCCACCCAACCCGATTCTCTGGAAACCCGACGCGGCGCGCAGTCAGGCAACCGCGATGCGACGCTTCATGGAGAGCGCCGGGTTCACGGATTACGATGCACTGTATCGCTGGTCCGTCGACGACGCGCCCGCCTTCTGGCGCACGATGTGCAAGTTCTGTGACGTGCACTTCGACCGCGAGGCGGACGTGACGCTGACGCGCCCCGACAACATCATGGATGCCGGCTGGTTCGCGGGCAGCCGGCTGAACTACGCGTGGCACCTGCTGCGTCACTCGGGCGATCGCGCCGCACTGGTCTTCTACGGCGAGAATGGCGAGCGACGTGAAATCGGCCGAGACGAGTTACGCGCCCGCGTGGCGGCGATTGCGGCCGGACTGCGCGCCGCCGGGGTCGGTCCCGGCGACCGGGTCGGCGGCTTCCTGCCGAACTGTCCGGAGGCCGTCATCGCGATGCTTGCGGCGACGAGCCTCGGAGCGATCTGGTCGTCGTGTTCGCCGGACTTCGGTGTCAACGGCGTCGTGGACCGCTTCGGACAGATCGAGCCGAAGGTCCTGTTCGCCGCGAACGGCTACATTTACAACGGCAAGACCTGTGACACGCGAGCGACGATCGAAGGCGTCGTCGCGGCTATCGACAGCATTCGCACGACCGTCATCGTCGAATTCGCAGGCGAGCTCGGCACCGTTGCGGGGCTTGACAACGCGATCGGCTGGGATGCGTTCGGCGTCGACGGCGTCGCGCTCGAGTTCACGCCCGTCGCCTTCGATCACCCGCTATACATCATGTACTCGTCGGGAACGACCGGCGTGCCGAAGTGCATCGTGCACGGTCACGGGGGATCGCTGCTACAGCACCTCAAGGAACACGTTCTGCATACGGACCTTTCCAGTGACGATCGACTGTTCTACTTCACGACCTGCGGCTGGATGATGTGGAACTGGCTGGTCAGCGGACTGGCGTCGGGCGCCACGCTCGTGCTGTTCGACGGGTCGCCGTTCTACCGCGACGGTCGCGTCCTCTGGCAGATGGCGGAGTCCGAGCGTGTGACCGTCTTCGGCACCAGCGCCAAGTACATCTCGGCCCTCGAGAAGGCCGGCGTGCGACCCGCGGACGAGTTTTCGCTGTCCGGCATCCGCGCCGTGCTGTCGACGGGTTCGCCGCTGGCGCCGGAGAGCTTCGACTACGTCTACGACGCGATCGGCGCCGACCTGCAGCTCGCGTCGATTTCGGGCGGCACCGACATCCTGAGCTGTTTCGCACTGGGCAATCCGGTCCTGCCGGTTCGCCGCGGCGAATTGCAGTGCCGCGGCCTCGGCATGGCGGTCGAAGTCTGGAACGACGCCGGTGAAGCCGTCGTCGGCGAGCACGGTGAGCTCGTCTGTACGCGGCCGTTCCCGTCCGCCCCCGTCGGATTCTGGAACGACCCGGACGGTGCGCGTTACAAGGCCGCCTATTTCGAGCGCTTCGACGGTGTCTGGGCGCACGGTGACTTTGCCGAGCTGACCCCCGAGGGCGGCCTCGTGATCTACGGGCGCTCGGATGCGGTCCTCAATCCGGGCGGCGTGCGCATCGGCACGGCCGAAATCTATCGCCAGGTCGAGAAGCTCGGGGAGGTCGTCGAGAGCATCGCGATCGGGCAGAACTGGGAGGACGACGTACGCGTGGTCCTGTTCGTCATCCTCCGCGAGGGTGTGGAACTCGACGACGACTTGCAAGCGCGCATCCGCAGCGTGATTCGGGAGAATACGACGCCGCGGCACGTGCCCGCGAAGATCGTCGCCGTGCCCGAGATTCCGCGCACCAAGAGCGGCAAGATCGTCGAGCTGGCCGTACGCTCCGTTGTGCACGGCGAGCCCGTCAAGAATACCGACGCACTGGCGAACCCGGACGCATTGGCGCATTTCGCCGGCATCGCCGAGCTCGACACGGAATAGGGGAGGTCGATGGAGCTGCCAGGGGTCGAGGTCATGCGCGGGCACGTCAGACCTGAGTGGATTGACGTCAACCAGCACATGAACGTGGCCTATTACCTGCTGGCGTTCGACCAGGCCGTCGATGCCCTGTGGGAGCGCTTCGGGCTGACCGAGGACTACATTCGCACGCACTCGAGTTCGACGGTCGCCGCGGAATCGCACGTGACGTGGAAACGCGAAATATTCGAGGGCGATCCCTACATCGTCACATCGCAGGTGCTGGCGTGGGACGACAAGCGCATCCACCAGTTCCAGCGCCTGTACCATGCGGAAGAAGGCTTCCTGTCGGCGACCTGCGAGTGGATGAACCTCCACTTCGATCCGGGCGTGCGTCGCGTCGCGCCCTGGCCCGACAAAATTCGTGCACGCATCGCGGAGTTCGCCGACAATCAGGACTGTGTGAGCTGGCCGCAGGAAGCCGGCCGCAGGATGCACGTCCGCAACCCGACTTTCAGCCTGAGATACAGCGCATCATGACCGCAAAATACCTGCTGGCCATCGATCAGGGTACGAGCAGCAGCCGCAGCGTTATCTATGACCACGACGCCCGTGTCGTGGCGAGCGAACAGCAGGAATTTCCGCAGATCTATCCGCAGCCGGGCTGGGTCGAGCACGACCCCGAAGCGATCTGGGCGTCGGTGACATCGGTGACGCGCGGCGTGCTGGAAAAAGCCGGCGCCGTGGCGAGCGACGTATCGGCCGTCGGTATCACGAACCAGCGCGAGACGACGGTGATCTGGGACCGCGAAACGGGCGAACCGGTCTACAACGCGATCGTGTGGCAGGATCGCCGCACGGCGGATTTCTGCCAGTCACTCAAGAACGACGGTCTCGAGACGGCCGTCGCGGAAAAGACCGGCTTGCGGCTCGACCCGTATTTTTCGGGGACCAAGATTGCCTGGATCCTCGACAACGTCGACGGCGTTCGCGCACGTGCCGAGGCCGGCAAGCTCGCATTCGGCACGATCGACTGCTTCCTGCTGTGGCGGCTGACGGGTGGACGCGTCCATGCCACCGATGCGACGAACGCATCCCGGACCCTGTTGTTCAATATTCATACGCAGACATGGGATGACGATCTGCTCGACATGTTCGGTGTGCCGCGCGCACTGCTCCCGGACGTGCGCGACTGTGCTGCCGATTACGGCGTCGCGACCGATGACAGCCTCGGCGGCGACGTGCCGATCTGTGGCATTGCCGGCGACCAGCAGGCGGCACTGATCGGCCAGGCCGGCTTCGCGCCCGGCATGACCAAGAGCACGTACGGGACCGGTTGTTTCGTGGTCGCCAACACGGGCGACGAGGCCCTGCTGTCGCGCAATCACCTGCTGTCCACGGTCGCGATGCGCATCGAGGGCAAGGTGACCTATGGGCTCGAAGGCAGTGTCTTCGTCGCGGGGTCGGCCATGCAGTGGCTGCGTGACGAATTGCGCGTGATCGACTCGGCGCCCGCGTCCGAGGCGATTGCCCGGCGCACGGGCGTTGTCGAGGACGTCTACGTCGTTCCGGCGTTCGCGGGGCTGGGCGCACCGTACTGGGACCCCGACGCGCGCGGTGCCGTTCTCGGTCTGACGCGCGGCAGCGGCCGCGACGATCTCGTGACCGCAACCCTGCAGTCGGTCGCGTTCCAGACCGTCGACCTGATCGCCGCGATGTCCGAGGACGGTATCCGGCCGAGCGTGATTCGCGTCGACGGCGGCATGGTCGCCAACGACTGGTTTCTGCAGTTTCTCGCCGACGTCCTCGAGATCCCCGTGGAGCGGCCCGAGAACGTCGAGTCCACGGTGCTCGGTGCGGCGTACCTCGCAGGCTTCCAGGCCGGCATCGTCGACTCGCCGGACGCCATCAGCGACCTGTGGCAGCGCGATGCGCTGTTCGAGCCGGCCATGGACGCCGCGCAGCGCGAGCGCCTGTTGCAGGGCTGGAACGACGCGGTGCGCCGCATCCGTACGGACGGATGATCGTGCTCCGCGCTCGTCAGCGCTTCGGCAAGTACCGCATTCTCGGCCGCATCGCGAGCGGCCCACTGGCCGACGTGTACCGGGCCTACGACACGATCCAGCAGATCAAGGTGGCGCTGAAGCTCCCGAAAGAGAGCGGCGACGCTGGCCGCGAGGAGATTCTCCACGAGGTGCGCGTTGCGACGAAGCTGCAGCACCCGAACATCCTGTCGGTTCTCAACGCAAGCTATATCGAGAACCAGTTCGTCATCGCGATGCAACTCGGCGACGAGTCGCTCGCCGACCGCATCGAACGGCGCACATCGCTGGCGCGCAAGCTCGACCTCGCCGGGCAGGGCCTCGCGGCGCTCGCGCACGCGCACGAGCATCGCATCATTCACTGCGACATCAAGCCGGAGAATTTCATCCTGTTCCCGGAAAACCGACTCAAGCTCGCCGACTTCGGCTTTGCCAAGCGCTGCCTGCGTACGCTCAAGGCGTCCGGATCGGGCACGATCGACTACATCGCACCGGAGCAGGCGATGGGTCGTCCCAAGTTCCAGTCCGACGTGTTCTCGATGGGGCTCGTCCTGTACCGCATGTTCTCCGGGACCCTGCCGGAGTGGCCGTTCGAATGGCCGCTGGCCGGCCACGACAAGCTCAATGTGCGGGTGCGGCCCGAACTGATCGAGGTTCTCAGGAAGGCGATCCAGCTCGACCCCGCGAAACGATACCGTGATGCATCGCAGATGTTGGCCGACTTCGAGCGCCTGCACAGCGGTGCGCGCAAGCAAAAGCGCGCCCGGTCGAAGAACGGCGCGCGGCGCGGCGCGTCGTGGCGCCAGATGCAGTGGCGCGAATTCCAACGGCACTTCAAGGCACAGCTCGATACGCGCCACCAGTGCCGCAGCTGCGAAGGCCCCGTGTCCGAGAGCATGCAGGCTTGCCCGTGGTGCGGGTTCGACCATCCGTCGCGCGGCGCCGAAACACGCATGCCGGCGCATTGCCCGCGCTGCGAACGCGGTGTCAAGAACGACTGGGGCTACTGCGCCTGGTGCTACGGCCCGGGATTCGTCGAGGAGACGACGCGCCAGTATCCCGACAGACGCTACACGGCCCGTTGCGCCAACACGCGTTGCCGCGGACCCTTGATGCCGTTTATGCGTTATTGTCCCCATTGCCGGATGAAGGTGCGAAAACCCTGGAAGCTCAAGGGCAGTCGCCACTCCTGCCGGGCCTGTGGCTGGGGCATCGCGCGCGACTACTGGAATTTCTGCGCATGGTGCCGCGAACCCGTGAGACGCGAATGACCGGAGACGAACCGACGCAACAGGAACACGTCCTGATCCTCGACGGCACCGTCGAACCGGATCGGGCGGAAGTGGCTGTCGCGGGCGGTACGGCGGTCGCGCTGACTCGCCGGGAGCCGAACAAGTCGACCGAGAACGAGGACACCGTCGCGATCATCCCTTACGGACCCGGCGCCGCAGTCCTCGTGGTGGGCGACGGCGCCGGCGGTTTGCCGGCCGGTAAGCGCGCCTCGCTGACGGCGGTCACGACGCTGGCGGCGTCGCTGCAAACCGCGATGGACAAGACGATGCTGTTGCGCACGGCCATACTGAACGGCATCGAGGCGGCCAACGAGGCTGTCATGGCCCTCGGCAACGGTTCCGCGACGACGCTGACGGTCATCACGATCGAAGGGCTCGTCGCCCGGTCGTACCAGATCGGCGACTCCGAGGCGCTCGTGGTCGGGCAGCGCGGCGCGGTCAAATTGCAGACGACGGCGCATTCGCCAACCGGGTTCGCCGTCGAGGCCGGCTTTCTCGATCACCGCGACGCGCTGCATCACGAGGAGCGCCACCTTGTGTCGAATTTCCTCGGTACGCCGGAGATGCGTATCGACGTCGGCGCAGGTATCGAGCTGCGGCCTCGTGACACGGTCCTGGTTGCGAGCGACGGCCTCACCGACAACGTCCATCTCGACGAGATCATCGACATCGTGCGCAAGGGACCGCTCGGCGAAAGCGCCACGGCGGCGGCCGGCCTCGCGGCGAGGCGCATGGCCGGGGACGGCGCCGGCAAGCCCTCTAAACCCGATGATTTGTCATTAATCCTGTTCCGCAAGCCGGAACGCGCGCGTATGATCGTGGAATGAGTTTCCGCGGGAACTCGGTGCCCTGTTTGGGTTCCAAGTTAACGACTCGGGAGAAACGTCATGACTCTGAAAACCCGGAAGAATCCCAGGGTTGCGGCCGCCGTACGGGCGGCCGTGGCCGTCACCTGTGCCGGCCTGTTGGCCGCGGGCTGCGCCGTTTCGGCCGGTGCCGGCGGCGGTATCGGCGCGCCGGGCGGCGGCGTATCGTTGCCGGGCGGCGGTTCCACGGGCGGCTCGTCGGGCGGTAGCTCGGGCGGTAGCTCGGGCGGATCGTCGGGCGGCGGCTTGCCGGGCGGATCGTCGGGGGGCGGTATGCCGGGAGGCTCCTCGGGGGGGTCGATGGGCGGTTCCTCGGGGGGTTCGA
>CAMYMV010000013.1:0-36812 GCA_947259585.1 uncultured Gemmatimonadales bacterium
CCGGGGCTTTCGAGCATGTGCCACCGGCGTCACATCTCTTTGCATCGCTTCGACCACTGCCACAGGCCGGCGGTGACCTCGCTCGGCAATCGGTGTCCGAGCTGCCGGGCGAGCATGACGATCTGTCCGCGGTGGTGGCCTTCGTGCGCTACGTGATAGGCCATGAAGTGCACCACGTCGGGCGGGAAGCCGGATAGCTTGCCGCCCCGGTCGACACCGAGCTCGAGGAGCTGCGCGATGCCCTGACTGCTTCGCTCCAGCGCGGGCAGCAGCTGACCGAGAACCACTCGGTGCCGATCGACGGCACGTGGAGCTACGATGCCGGGCTTTCTCCCCAGCATCTTGATCCACATACACCGGCAGTTGTGGATGTGGCCGGCGATCATTCGAACCGTGCGACGTGGAGCGCCTGGCACTTTCTCGGACCACAGCTCTTCGGGGAGGTCTCAAGGAGGAAGGCGGTCACGCGGCTGTTCGTGCGCCACGCGTCGACGAGCGCGTTTCGCAGCTCGATGTTAGGCATCATACCCCCGTTCGCGCCGATCATCGTAGATCCCTAATCCTTGCCCGCCATCTAGCGTCTGGACAAGTTCTCGACGGCCGTAGACGCCCCGGGAACCACGTGGAGCCCACATGATGTCCGAGAACGAGCGCCCTTCCCGACACTACTCGGAGAAGGAGGTCGGTCTGATCCTCCGCCGGGCCACCGAGCTCCAGCGCTCGGAGCCCACGGCCGCGGATCCCACGGGGTTCACCCTCGCCGAGCTCGAAGACGTGGCAGCGGAGGTGGGGATCGATCCGACGTATCTGCGTCGGGCGGCTTCCGAGCTGGAGACCGGCCTCGGCTCCGGCCCTGCGGAGCTGCTCCTGGGTGCGCCGCTGGCCTTCGTGCTCGAACGCACCGTCCCGGGAGAGTATCCCGAGTCCGGGTTCGAAGAGCTCGTCCCGCTCATGCAGGTCGCGACGCTTGGCCAGGGAAACGCCAGCGCGGTCGGAAAGACGCTGACCTGGAGCTCCCGCTCCGACACGAACACCTCCTCCCAGCAGGTCCTGGTGACCGTCCGCGACGGCGAGACGCTGATACGGATCGAGGAGCGTCTGGCGGGATTCGCCGGAGGGCTCTTCGGTGGTGTGCTGGGAGGGGGTGGCGTCGGGCTCGGAGTCGGGGTCGGGCTGCCGGCCGGTCTGGCGCTCGGTCTCCTGCCAGCCGTGGTCCTGCCCGTCGCCATCGTCGGGGGCGCGTACCTGGGCACCCGGGCGTTCTTCGCCAAACACGTCCGCAAGCGCCGGGCGCGGATGCAGGATCTTCTGGATCAGCTGGCGGAGCGGGTGGAGCGCGACGTGGCCGAGCGGTCGCTCAGCCCGTCTCCTCCCAGTTCTCCATGAACCGTCGCTCCGTACCCTCCGCCTCCTCCACGAGTGCTTGGAAGATCGCGCGGAGCTGCTCGTAGGGCAGGGTGCCGATGATCATCCGGTTGTTGATGATCATCGTCGGGGTCGACCGGATGCCGTGGGCGAAATCCTCGGATGTTCTCCCGTATTCCCGCCCCGTCTCGATGATCCGGTGGACGAGCGCGCGCGTCTCGGAGTCCTCCACGGCCGCCTCGACGCCGTTCCTCCGGCTCAGCTCCCGTCGCCACTCGGCGCTCTCCTTGGCGATCCCGAAGTTCGCGAAGATCTCGTCGTGGATCTCCAGGAAGCGATCGGGATCGTGGGCGGCCACGTAAGACAACTCGCAGGCTCCCGGGTGCAGGTCCTTCTCGACGACGTCGTTGCAGCGGGCCTCCAGAGGGAAGAACTGGAAGGCGATGTTCAGCTTGCCCGCGAACTCCTCCTTGAGCCTCTGGAGCTGCTCGTGGAGGAAGCGGCAGTCGGAGCAGAGCAGGTCGGCGAACTCGACGATCCGGATCGGAGCGTCATCGAAGCGCTCCGTGGATTGAGCCGTCCAGAACGGCGAGATGAAGCTAGGCCAGGGCACGGACTCGAGGCTCCAGAACTGCTCGACCGCCCGGGCGGCGGCGCCCCCGGATTGGGCATCCTTCCGCGCCTCATGGTACTCCGCGACGCCCCAGGCACCCACCGCCGTGAACACCGCGGCTGCCGCGAGCAGCTTGACCGAGGGCGAGAGCCAGCGTCGACGGAGACTCCCGTCGCGCTCCAGCCCGTAGCGCCAGAACAGCAGATAGCTGAGCAGCGAGAATGCGTAGAAGCCGCTGCAGAGCAGGCAGAGGCTCCCGAGGATGACGACCGAGTACACCAGAAGCGCGAAGACGCCGAGGATGTTCACCAATGACAGCGTCTTGTTCGTGCGCTCGAAGCTCTCGGATGGGAAGACCGCGCCGACGGCGACCAACCCGCCGAGGATGAGACCGAAGAAGCCCACGGGGACGCCCCAGAGCACCGAGATCGGGGAGTAGGCCGAGGAATCGCAGTTGAAGAAGGCACTGATGTCGCAGAAGGAGCCCTCGAAGATGCCCGACGGGTAGTTTGCCGCGAAGTAGTGCTCGACCGTGAGCAGCGAGAAGGCGGCCATCCCGACCCCCGAGGCGAAGCTCAGGAGTCGGGGCCAGGATAGGCCGCTCAGAGTCAGCGATTGTCTCAAGGAGGCGCGGGTTCCGGCTCTTTTGGCATGTGAACGGGCCGTCTAATCCTACCGGGAGATACGGCTTTCCACCACAGCCTTAGCCGAGATGCTCCCGACTGACGTACCTTGGCTAGCCTGCTAGGCTCGTTTATCGTTTCGTCGTGTGCCGACGCTTGCCGTTCTCTTGTTGGAGGCCGTCGAGACACCACTCAGATCGGAGCCGGTTCATGTCCATCGTTTCGCGCTGCCATGGTCGTGTCGATCTGGGCGAGCTTCCGTCGAATGTACGTGCTCGTCTCGCCTCGATTCCCGGAGAGTGGCTCGAGTACGATCCCGACTCAGGCACCGCCCTGGTTCGTCACATCCAACCGACCGACGCTCCGGTCCTCGCCGCGACCGCCAGCGAGCTGGTCAGAATCCTGGATGAGATCCCCTATGATCTCCAGACCCAGATCCCGGGTGGAGATCTCTTCGTCCGAACCGAGGAAACGGAGCAGTTGGTTCGCCTGCGGGTGACAGCCGGCGGCGCCCTCCACATCCGCTGGGCACATCCTGGATACGACGGTGCCGCGCAGCGCCCCTACTCCGACGGTCACGAGATCGCGATCGAGTCGTTCGAGCAACGGCTGAACGGGAGCATCGAGCTCGGTGCCGCCGACGCGACGGCCGCGGCGAGCGCGCTTCAGGATTTGGCGGACACCTTCGAGGGCCTCTATCCGGAGGGCGATTTCAGAGCCGAGGCCGCACCTTCCGGCGGCACCGTCCGGGTGGCCTTGAGCGAAGTAAACCTGGACGCCGTGCTCCTCATCGAGCGGCTGCAGGCGTTCGCCGAGCCGCGAAGCCTGCGCGGCTGGCTGGATGTGAGCTCCTTCGAGGACGCCGCTCCCGAGCATCTCGCTCGCGTTACCTTCAAGAAGGGCGAGATCTGGATCCAGCACCCCCTGCTTTGGTCGGACCCCGCGTGAGACCCTCCAAGTGATGGACTACTTCCTCACGGAGGAACAGGAGGCGATCCGCGAGCTGGCGCGTGCGATCGCCGACAACGAGATCCGACCGGTTGCCGCCGAGTACGACCGCAGCGGCGATTTTCCGTGGCCGATCGTCGAGAAGATGGCACAGGCCGACCTGTTCGGCGTCTTCATAGATGAGAAGTACGGCGGCCTCGGCGATGAGACGGCGACCATGAACCTCGTCCTGGTGACCGAGGAGTTCTCGAAAGCCTGCGGCGGTATCGCGCTCGCTTTCGCAAGCACCGCGCTGGGCGCCATGCCGATCCTCCTTAGCGGGAGCGAGGATCAGAAGCAGCGCTTCCTCCCGGAGATAGCGGCCGGCCGGCGTCTCGCGGGCTTCGCCCTCACCGAGCCGCAGGCCGGGTCCGACGCCAGTGGGATTCGCACGACCGCGATCCGGGACGGTGATCACTACGTGCTCAACGGACTCAAGCAGTGGATCACCAACGGCGGGGAAGCGGAGATCTACACGGTGATCGCGCTCACGAACCCCGACAAGGGACCGCGCGGGGCGAGCACGCTGGTGGTCGAGAAGGGGACACCCGGATTCAGCTTCGGCAAGACGGAAGACAAGATGGGGATTCGGGCCTCGGCCACGCGCGAGCTCGTCTTCGAGGATTGCCGCGTCCCGGCCGAGAACCTGATCGGCCGCGAGGGCACGGGCTTCATCACGGCGATGCGAACCTTCGACGCCTCCCGGCCAGGCGTCGCGGCGCAGGCGCTGGGCATGGCCCAGGGAGCGCTCGACCTGGCCGTCGACTGGGCGTGCGAGCGCAAACAGTTCGGCTCGAGGGTCTCCGCCTTTCAGGGCCTGCGGTTTCTGCTCGCCGACATGGCCACGAAGGTGGAGGCGGCCCGCGCCCTCATCTACGCGACGGCCCGCTACATCGATTCCAACCCCGGGAGCCGTCCCACCATCTATTCAGCGATGTCCAAGCTCTTCGCATCGGATGTGGCCATGCAGGTGACGACCGACGCCGTGCAGGTGTTCGGAGGGTCCGGCTACATGCGGGACTACCCGATCGAGAAGTTCATGCGGGACGCGAAGATCACCCAGATCTACGAGGGCACCAACCAGATCCAGCTCGAGGAGATCAGCAAGATCCTCGTCGGAGAGCACATCGCCGGGCACGCCAAGTAGCTCGCGGGAGAGCGGGCCGCCCCGGCCGGCGATCGCGTGGGGGATAGTCGGCCCACTCGCGGCCGCAAAGCTCCTTCTCCATGCCGGCACCAACCTGTTCGGGCCTTACGAGTTCCACCGGGACGAGTTCCTCTACATGGCCATGGGGGAGCACCTGCGGCTATGGCACATGGACTTTCCGCCGTTCATCGCGATGCTCTCCGAGACCACCCGGTTCCTTCTCGGAGATTCTCTCGTGGCGCTCCGTTTGCCTCCGGCGCTCATGAGCACCGCGCTGCTGCTGATCGCCGCCCTCGCAGCCAGAGAGCTCGGCGGAGGTCGCTTCGCCCAGGGGCTAGCGGCCTTTTCCGTGCTGGCGAGCACTCTGTTCCTGAGGTCGGGGAACCTCTTCCAGCCCGTAGTCATCGACCAGCTCTTCTGGAGCCTGGCCCTGTTTGCCCTCCTCCGCCTCGGCACGACCCGCGACCCGCGCTGGTGGCTCGCCTACGGCGCGGCCGCGGGGCTGGGGCTGCTGGCCAAGTTCAGCCTGCTCGTCTTCGGCTTCGCCACGCTCGTCGCGCTCATCGTGACCAGGGAGCGGCGCTGGCTGGCCACGCCCTGGCCATGGGCCGCCGGCATCCTGGCATTCGTGATCGGCAGCCCCTCGATTATCGGACAGATCAACCTCGGCTTTCCGGTGCTGACGCAGATGGAGGACCTCCGGAGCGCCCAGCTGGCCCGGGTGTCCGCGGTCGCCTTCCTCCTGGACCAGCCGCGCATGGTCGCCGGCTTCGCGATCGCCGTGGTGGGGGCCGTGGGCCTCGGTTTCGGCCGGCTCGGGCGCCGCTACCGCCTCGCCGGATGGACGGCGATGCTCGCCTTCGCCACCCTCATCCTGCTACACGGGAAGAGCTACTACGCGGGCCCCGTCTATCCCGTTCTGCTCGGTGCAGGCGCGGCGATGATAGCGGGGATCAAAGCGGCGCGGTGGGGGCCGGTCGTCCGCTGGGGGGTCGTCGGAATCATGGCTGCCTACCTGATCGTGCTGCTGCCGATGGGCCTGCCCGTCCTGAAGCCGGCGACGATGGAGCGCTACCTGGTGGCGATCGGCCTTCAGAGTGCGGCCCGCACCAACGTCGGAGCGCAGGAGCGGATCCCCCAGGACTACGCCGACATGCTGAACTGGAAGGAGCAGGTCCGGGAGGTCGCTCGCGTCTACGACGCCCTTCCGCCCGCGGAAAGGCGGCGCACCGCGATCCTGGCGTCGAACTACGGCGAGGCGGGAGCCATCGACTTCTATGGGCCCGCCTACGGGCTGCCGAACGCGAGATCCTTCGTCGGCTCCTACTGGTTCTTCGGCCCCGGGGAGCTACCGGGCGAGGTGATGATCCTGCACGGCTTCTCGGAGGACGATTTCAACGAGTACTTCGAGAGCGCGACGACGGCCGGCCACGTCACGCACCCCTACGCGGTGAACGAGCAGCGGGACCTGACGATCTTCGTCGGCCGCGGCCCACGCACGACGCTGCAGGACGCCTGGCCCGGCTGGGAGGGAGAGAACTAGCTCGAGCCCGCCGCCGCGTCGGCCTCCGCCGCCGCGTCGGCCTCCGCCTCCGTCTCGAACAGCCTTCCGGTCAGAAGTTCCTGGACGATTCGATCCGCATCGTAGACCTGATCGAGCGCCGCACGGATCGCCCGGACGTCGACCATGACGTTCCGGCCCCGCTCCGGCAGGTAGATGAAGTCGCGCGACAGGCCCTGGATGTTCCGGTCGAAGTTCAGACCGACAAGCGCCTGGTCCGCCGTGACGGCGGGCGAGCCCGAGTTCCCGCCGTAGGTGTCCGCCGTCGACACGAAGTTGAGCGGCGTGCCCAGATCCAGACCCGGCGGCGGTTCGCTCCAACTGGGGGGAAGCGCCCATTCGACGTTGCCCGGGTTGCTGATGTGCCGGTCGTACAGGCCGTAGAAGGTCGTATAGGGCGGCGCCAGGGTGCCGTTGTACTCGTAGCCTCGCACGCGGCCGTCCGTGATTCGCGGCGAGAAGGTCCCGTCCGGCGGCACGCTCCGGCCGTAGACCGCGAAGCGGGCCCGTCCCAGCCCCTCCTCCAGCTCGGCCTCTTCCGCCGTCAGCCGCCCGAAATCGGCTCGGTATCTCCGTGTGACGGGGAGGGTGGCGGCGATGAGGCGCAGGGCCGGATCCTCCGCCGGACTCGGCCCGCCCGCCGCGATCGCGGCAGCGGTGGCCACCGAGTCACTCAGGACCGAGGCGGTGAGGAGGGCGGAGGCCGCGGCTTCGGGCGACGCACCCTGGAGTGCGGCCGTCGTGATCTCGTGGTCCGGACCGAAGTAGCGCTCGAAGTCGGCGAAGCGCGCCGCGAGGAGCCGTCTCTCCAGCTCTGCGGGATGGTCGCCGATGCGCCCCAGCTCCAGCCGGAGCAGTTCCACGGTATCCGGGGGAGCTCCGTTCGCCCTCGCCTGGAGCAAGGCGTTGGCCGCGAGAGCTCGGCGCAGGGTGGCGGAGGCGTATAGCTGGTTGGTCTGCGCCAGGAAGGCGGCAAACGCCGATGCGTAGCCGGCCTTCTCGGCCTGGATCTCCTCCAGACGGTCGAACAGCCCGCCGTACGCTGCCGCAAGCTCCGGATCAGCGCTCAGGGAGTCGCGCAGCTGCCGCTCCGCGTCACGCTTCCTCGCCATGATTCCAGGATCTTCCAGCGCCTCGAGGCGGCCCGTGGAAGCCTTGAGCGAGTTGGAGAGGCTGAACATCCGGTTGCGGATTCCAAGCGCCTCCGCCTCGGCCGGATCGGCGGCGCGGTAAGCGTCCAGTGCCTCGAGTCGGCTGTCGAGAAAGCCGAGCAGCGCCGGAACCTGGACGCTCTGCTGATACTCCAGCTGCGCGATCGTCCTCAGCCGATTGGTCTGGCCCGGGTTGCCGATTACGAATACGACGTCGCCCTCCTCCACCCCGGCCTCGCTCCACCCGAAATGGTGCTCGGGCCGGTACGGAGCGTCGTCTTGGTAGACCCGAAGGAAGGCGAAGTCGAGCGCGTATCGTGGATAGGTGAAGTTGTCCGGATCGCCTCCGAAGAAACCCAACTCCAGCTCGACGGCCTGAACGAGGCGCACGTCCGTGAAGCGCCGGAACACGTACGCCGAGTGGCGCCCGCCGTTGTAGAGGGAGACGACCTGGACCCAGAGCGAATCGCCCATATCGGAGTGCGCCTGACGGCCTCGCTGCCTGATTCGGTCGAAGGCCTCCGCCCGTGCCTGTCCGCGCCCTTCATCGGTGGCCACGTCCAACGCGCGGAGTACCTCGTCGGTGACGTCCTCGATGGCGATCAACTGATCCGCGTAGAAGCCATCGATCGGCCGCTCATCCTCCAGCGCCTCGGCGTAGAATCCGCGGTCCAGCAGGTTCTCGCCCTGCCGGCTCGTTCTGCTGACGGCGCCGCGCACGCAGTGGTGGTTGGTCGCGACCAGACCGTTCGGAGACACGAACGACGCCGAGCATCCGGGGATGCGAAGCACCGACAGACGGGCGCGCTCGAACCACGAGTCATCCGCCCTGAAGCCGTAGGTCTCGCTGAAGTAGTCGCCGGGCGGGTACTCGAACGTCCACATCTTCCCGTAGTCGAACTGACCGGCTCTCACGGTGTCGGGACCGGCGTCCGGGACCTGAGCTGGTGCGCCGGCTGCCAACGCCAGGTTCAGCATCACAGCCGAGGCGGCGAGGGTCAGGCTTCGCGAGACGGCGGTGGCCAAGCCCTGCGAGGTGACCAGCGATGGGGGGGCGTGTGATTCAGTCCACATCGGATGCTCCGGGAACGAGATCGAGGTGCCGTCCAGGGACGTCGAGCGGAGGTTAGTCGGCGGCGCCTTCGATCGCCAGTTCGGGCAGATATCGTGGGCACGTGTGCTAACGAACGACGCCGCGATATTCTTCAGCTAGCCGGATACGCGAGCCTCAGCCGCCGCAGAACCCACGTCGGAGAAGGAACACGAGCGTCAACCATGGCCAAGAAAGCGCCGACACAGACCAGGGAGACGTGGCTCACGGCAGCGCTGGAACAGCTTCGTGAGCACGGTCCCGGCGGGCTCGCCATCGACAAGATCGCGCGCCGACTGGGCGTGACGCGGGGATCGTTCTATCACCACTTCGACAACCTGGACGCCTTCATCGAGGAGCTGCCGACCTACTGGATGCACCAATACCAGCCCACCCCGTTCGAGGTCATTGTCGAGTGGGAGCCGAAGGTTGAAGGCTGGGTGCGGAAGGTCGTCTGCGACTACATCCCCAACATGGGGAGGATGCGCTACGACGCGGCGATGCGGGCCTGGTCTCAGACTCACGATCCCGCGTTGCGCGCGGTCTGCGAGGTGGACGGAGCCCGGCTGGAGATGTTGACGAGGTTCTTCCAGCATTTCGGGTGCGGGGACTGCGCCGAGCCCTCGGCTATCCTCGCCTATTCGATGATCGTCGGGGTGGATGGGGTGTGTCGTTGGGGCCCGGAGGAGCGCGAGCTCATCTCGAAACAGATCATCGCCATCCAACAGTCCTGCCGACTACAGGACTGATCTGTCGGCAATCCAATCGAGTTGATCTTCCGTACTCCGTGACATACACTTGTGTACGCATACACCATAGTATGGTGTGTGGTACGGGCATGGACGTGTCATAGGCGGCTGAACGACCCCAAAAGAGATTCTGGAGGCAGTCCGGTGGCTACTGCTAGCACGGCACTCAAAAGGCTGGACCGCTACGATTGGCTTATGCAGGGGATCGAGACGCTGCGCAACTGCGGCATCGATGCGGTCCGGGTGGAGCCGATGGCGCGGTTGCTCGGGGTCACCAAGGGAAGTTTCTACTGGCACTTCAAGGACCGCGGCGAGTTTCTCGACGGTCTTCTGGAGTACTGGGAGACAGAGATGACCGAGAAGATCAGCGTTCACGTCGTGCACGCGCAAGGTGAGCCCAAGAAGCAGCTTCTCGCCCTCCTGGAGCACATCGTCAACGAGGAGATCAATCGGTACGACGCGGCCGTCCGGGCCTGGGCGCTCTACGATGAGCGCGCGGCCGAAGTAGTGCGGCGAGTGGACGAGCGTCGACTTGCGTACGTCTGCCAGCTCTTTCTCGACATGGGCTTTTCTCCCGAACAGGCGGACATCAGAAGCCGCATGTCCTATCACTACGTCGTGGGTGAGTACACTGCGTTTGTCAAGGATCCTACGCGCGCGGAGCGGCTGGCCCACGTCCGGCTCCGCCATCAGCTCCTGACGGAGTGCTGATCCGGGAACCGATCTCGGTCCCGCTGATCAACCCCCATCAACCGATCCTCATCGAGGCCGTGACCCAGGCCTCACGGCGTGTCACTCAATCGTTGACGAGAGGAGGGGTCTCCTACTATCGGAGGACAGGATGGACGAGCGCGGTTTCGAGCTAACGATGGAGCTGCAGCAGGGCATGCAGTTCCTGGTCGATTTCGGACGACAAGACGTTCCGCCGCTGCTGATGGACGAGCCTGAGCCGGTGGGGGAAGACGAAGGCCCCAACGCGACCCGCCTGTTGGCCGCGGCGGTCGGCAACTGCCTCAGCGCGAGCGCCCTCTTCTGCTTTCGGAAGGCGCGCGTCACGGTCGACGGAATGCGGACCGAGGTACGGACCAAGCTGGTCCGGAACGAGAGCGGCCGAGTGAGGGTCGGCGCGATCGAGGTGGAGATCCAGCCGGAAGTGTCATCCGACGACTGGCCGCGCCTGCGCCGCTGCATCGACGTCTTTCAAGACTTCTGCATCGTCTCGCAGAGCGTCAAACAGGGGATCGACATCAGCGTCGAGGTGAAGGCACCGGCCGAGCTCGCCGAGCTCGAGGCCACTCACCAGGAATCTGGCCTGACCCCAGCTAGTGAAATCCGAGGCCGAGCGTGATGAGGAACGTCGTCAACGTGCTGTTGTCGAAGACCTGGACCATGAAGTCGAAGTTGGGGGTCACGTAGAGGTTGTTGGCCAACCTCAGGTCGTAGCCCGTCCCGAACATCAGACCGAGCCCCGTGCTTCCGCCGTCGGTGGCCGCCAGCCCGAAGGACCCCCTGAAGAAGAGGTCGTGGCCGGGCTTCCCGGTGGTCTCGTAGAACGGGTAGATAAGACCGGTGGCCGCGATGTTCGTGGTGGAGGCGCCATCGCGGAACCAGGTGACGACCTCGCCGCCGAACAGCGCCTTCCGGTCCGGCGTGCCGCCCATGCGCACGTAGAAGACTCCGCCGGATGAGCCCTCGAGCCAGCCGGCGCCACCGCCCACGTTGAACCAGAAGCCCTTGTGGGTATCGGGGCGCCGCTGAGCCAGGGCCGGATTCGCGCTCACGAGCACCAGCGCCACCATCGCCGCCGAACGTTTCCAGCACATCTCGCCCTCCCTTCACATCTGCACGCGCCATACTGCCGAAAGCCGTGAGAATCGCTTCACTGGAATGACTTCGGCATGCGCCCGCTGGTCACGGCTCGCCTTCGCTCGTCCAACGTCACGGGTCGATCCGCGCGACCTCCGGCAAGAAAGATAGGGGTCCGGGGCGTAGCCGTTGAGCGGGAGATCCGGCTACGTTGAGGTTCGGGGCATTCTCGGGGCATTCTTCCGCCCGCCCGTGCCACCGGCCGTCGAACAGCGTTGGGGGGACTGAGCTTGGAGTCGATGCCGAGAACGCGGAAGGACGAATTCTCGCTTCCGGCGGATCACCACTACCTGAACTGCGCCTACATGACTCCGCTATCGAGGCGCGTGCAGGCGGCGGGTGAAGCCGCGATTCGTCGGGCGGCCGTGCCGGCGGACATCCAGACCGAGGATTTCTTCTCGGGCTGCGATCATGTGCGCGAGCTGTTTGCCCGCCTCATAAACGCGCCGGACCCCCAGCGTATCGCGATCATCCCCTCGGCCTCCTACGGCCTTTCGGCCGTGGCTCGAAACACCCCGATGGAGCGGGGTCAGAACGCAGTAATCGTTCACCATCAGTTTCCCTCGAACGTCCATATCTGGCGCCGGAAGTGCGAGACCGCCGGGGCCGAGCTGAGGGTCGTTCGCCCGCCCACCGACGGGCCGGGCTGTGCGAGGGCCTGGAACGACGCGATCCTGGAGGCGATCGACGGGGACACGGCGGTCGTGGCCCAGGGCGTCGTACACTGGACGGATGGAACGCCGTTCGAGGTGGAAGCCATCGCGTCCCGTGCACGGGAGGTGGGAGCAGCCTTCATACTGGACGCCACACAAGCCGTGGGTGCCATGCCGTTCGATCTGCAGCGTGTTCAGCCCGATGCCCTGATCTGTGCGGCGTACAAGTGGCTGACAGGGCCTTACTCCATCGGCGCGGCCTACTTCGGTTCTCGGTACGACGACGGCACGCCTCTCGAGGAGACGTGGATGGGTAGGGTCGGAAGCGAGGACTTTGCCGCTCTCGTGGAGCAGAGCGAGCTCTACCGCCCGGGAGCTCTCCGATACGACATGGGCGAGGCGGCGAACTTCATCCTGATCCCCATGTTCATCGAGGCGCTCGAGCAGCTGCTCGAATGGGGAGTGGAGAACATCCAGGCGTACTGCCGGGGGCTGACCCGCGAGTTGATCGAAGAGATCGCCGGCGAGCGGGATCCTGACGGGCCGGAGCCGGTCGGACATCTGTTCGGATTTCACGTTCCGGCGGGCGTCGACCCGGCGGAGCTGCAGGCGCGGCTCTGTGCCCGGCAGGTGTTTGTCTCCGTCCGCGGGGACGCGATTCGGGTGGCGCCCCACATCTACAACGATGCGGCGGACATCGAGGCGCTCCGGGCCGTGCTCGCGGAGTGCGGGATGCTGGCGTCCGTGGCCCGGTAGCCCGAATCGAGGATGAATACGACGGCGAGCCTGGACCTGAACACACTGGCCAACCTGGCCGAGATCATCAGCGTGCTCATCGTCATCGGCGGTGTGGCCTTCGCCGTCGTCCAGATCCGCGAGTTCCAGCGGCAGCGGAGGGAGACGGCGGCGATCGAGCTCGCCCGCTCCTTCACGGATCCCCAGTTCGCGCGGGCGGTCCTGCTGGTGGTCTCGCTTCCTCCGGGTTGCTCCGCGAAAGAGCTACGGCGCTCGCCCGAGCATGAGGAGGCGGCGATGCTCGTCAGCCTCACGCTCGAAGCCGTCGGTATCATGGTTCACCACCGCATCGTGCCCATGCAGACGGTGTGGGAGCTCATGGGCGGCGTCACGCAGACCTGTTGGGACCGGATGCGGGAGTGGGTGCAGGTGGTCCGCCGCGAGCAGGGCAACGAGAAGTTCGACGAATGGCTCGAGTGGCTTTCGGACCAGATGAAGCGGCTTGGTGACGAGGGTGAAGGAGAGCCCGCCTACCTGGTCTACGAGGGCTGGCGGCCGTAATGGCGTTTCGCGGATAGTCCGTCCGGCATGACCCCCTCGGTTCATGGCGTTCACCACGTCACGGTCATCTGCGGCCACCCGCAGGAGAACCTGGATTTCTACGCCGGCGTTCTCGGCCTGCGGCTCGTGAAGAGGACCGTGAACCAGGACGTTCCGGACACCTATCACCTCTTCTACGCCGATGGCGTCGGGACGCCCGGAACCGACCTCACCTTCTTTCCCTGGCCGCAGATGGCGCCGGCCCGCTACGGGGTCGGTCTTGCCGTGGAGATTCCGCTCGCGATTCCGGTCGGAAGCCTCCCGTACTGGGAATCGCGTTTCGAGATGCACGGCGTGGCTCGGGGCGAGCCGGAGACCCGCTTTGGCGAGGCGACGCTGCCTTTTCGAGATCCTCACGGCCTCGAGCTCGCGTTGGTCGAAACGGACGACGAGCGTTCCTGGACGCCCTGGCAGGCCGGGCCCGTGCCCGCCGACCACCAGATTCGCGGCATGCACGCCGTCCGCCTGCTGGAGCGAGAGCTGACGCCGACGGCCGAGGCTCTCGAGGCGTCCATGGGCTTCGAGCCTTTCGGAGAAGAGGCCGGCTGGCACCGGTGGGTGGTCGATGGTGGCGGCTCGGGCCGTATCATCGAAATGAGGCAGCAGCCGGCCGGGAGCCGAGGCGCCTGGGGCACAGGAAGCGTGCACCACGTAGCCTGGCGCGTCGCGGATGACGAGGAAGAGATGACTCTGCGCGCGTCGGTGCGCGACGCCGGGCTCAGGCCCACGGCGCCGATCGACCGCTTCTGGTTCCGCTCCGTCTACTTCAGGGAGCCGGGCGGCGTCCTGCTCGAGCTGGCGACCGACGGGCCCGGCTTTCTGCGCGACGAGGCGCTAGAGAGCCTCGGGGAGACGCTGATCCTGCCTCCCTGGCTCGAGGCGCGACGCGACGAGATCGAATCCGCGCTTCCGCCGCTGGAGTCGCCGACGAGCGCAGCCTGACGGGCGCGCTCTAGGCACGCGGGAGCACGAGTTTCGACCGGACTCGGGCGGCTGACGCTACGCCGGGCGGCCGGACCCGAGTTCTCGCTCCTCGGGTGGCGCCTCGATAACGATGTCAGCCAGAGCCTTGTGTCGGGATATGATCGGGGTCCCGAGCGCGCTTCAGCCTCGTTTTTCGGTTCTGGCGGTAGTCGCGGTCGATGAAGACCCGCAGGTCCCCTCCGCCCAGCATGCTCGTGTACGTTCCCTCCACGATGATCACGCGGAGCCGTCCGGGTCCGGGCTGCAGGACCTCCGCGCCGATTCGGTCTTCCTCGAAGAAGACGAGCGGCTTTTCCAACGGTTCGTCCGGACGCTCCTTGAGGGCGGAGATGTGCTCGTCGAGCAACTCCAGGCGCACCTCGCCGGGACCCACCCGCCCGATCTCCCCGAGGCGGCGGTCGTGGTTCGTGCGGGGCGGGAGGAGGAAGTAGTCGTCCTGGCAGAGGATGACTGGCTCCTTCTTCTCCTCCCTGAGCAGTTCGGCCAGGCAGTGGGCGATCTCGCTCTTTCCAGAGCCCGATTCCCCCGCCACGGTCACCGCCAGCGGCCTGTCCCGATCCGCCAGCGCACCTCTGAGCTGCTCCAGCACCTGGTTGGCGCCGGCTCGGTGGTAGTCGCTGATCACCAGCTTGTCTCCGATCATATCTCAGCCGTCCGGGTTGCCGTCGGCGATCTCGAAGCCGCGTCGCCGCAAGTAGCGGAGAAACTCTGCAGTCTTGTAGCTCCAGTCGAGCGCTCGAGCGGTCTCCTGCAGCCGGGCGGCTCTCGCCTCCCGTTCCGCATCGTCTTCGAGGAGACGGCTCAATCCCTCGGTGAAACCTTGGATGTCGCCGGGCGAGAAGAGCTCGGCGTCGTCGGAGGCGTGGTGAATGCTGAACGGGATCGTGTCCGTGCTCACGATCGCGGTACCAGCAGCGGCCGCCTGCGAGACGCTCATTCCGAAACCCTCCATCTCCGACGCCGTCGCGTAAATGTCGGCGACGGAGAAAATGGGGCCGATATGCACGTCCGGAATCGGACCCGTCAGGAAAGCCCTTCCCTCGAGAGTTTCGGTGAAATCGACTTGGTGCTGAAGCCCCTGATAGAGGTCGTTCCGCGGTCCGCCTCCCACGAACAGGAAAACGTCGTCGTATCGGGGCGCGATCCGCGCGAACGCCGCGAGGACGAGGTCCTTTCGCTTCGTTTGGTCCATGCGGCTGGTCTCGAGGATGATCCTCGCACTCTTCAGCGTCTCCTCCGGAATCCCGCTGAGCTCTGAGAGATACCGGTATGTCATCTCCTTCTCGTCGTTGCCGTACGGCCGGAACACGTCGCCGTTCACGCAAGGGGGAAAGTAGAACGTGTCCTCGATCGGGACGCGGAAGTGAGACCACAGCCGCAGAGCGATCTTCGCCGAGGTCGCGGCGAAGGCGCGAGTGCGGTCGCAGACCATGCGCTCGTGACTGCGCCGCTCGCAGAGCTTGAGCGTCCGGCGGAGCTCGATGGGGCGCCCACGGTAGTTGTAGTCCTTCAGCTCCCCGATCGAGTGCGGCGTCCACGCGTGTCGATCCACCCGGTCCAGATCGCGCTTCAGGCGCTCGTCGACTTCCGGATTCTGCGCCAGGATCGCGCTGCCGAGGGAGGCCGCGGCCTGCAGTCGCTCGAGGAGAGGGTCGAAGTCTTCGTGATTCCGGGTGACCGACTGTACGACTCGATCCACGATCGCGTTCTCGGCCCTCGCGTCGAGTCCGCGAGCGGCGGACCACTGCGAAGCCGCCGCTCGCACACGCTGCTCGAGCGGAAGCTCGTGTCGCCCCTCTTGCTGCAGCAGCACATAACCCAGGTGGAAGCTCGGCGCCTGGCCCATCGCCCTCCAATGTCTCTCCCGTCGTGCTTGCTCGAGGACGCTGTCATCGACGATGCCTTCGAGAAGCATGCGAATAGAGCGCTCGACGAGATCGTCCCGCCAACGCTCGATCAGGCGCACCGCCATGAGCGCGGCGTCCCAGTAGTGGGAGCTGATGAACTCGTAGCACTCCCACGGCTCCCTACTCCTCTCGGCCCCTTCACGGCGGAGGAACGCGTCGAGCCACTCTATCTCCTCGTCCAGGGCGGTCGCGATATCCTCCTTTCTGATGAAGGAGTCCCCGCCGCCGGGAATGAAGACATAGCGCACGTGCTCGGAAAGGTACTCGGGAGCACTCCGGATCTGATCGCTCTCGAAGTAGGCAAACCCGCCACGGGTGAAGATCGTCACGCGATAGCCGAGTTCGGCTAGCCTGAGTGCCAGCGTGTTGACGTAGAGGTTCTGCCCGCCGGTGTCCGGCGCGCCGCCTACCGGAAGCTGGCTGCCGGCGTAGCCGTGATTCGTGAGGAGGGCGACGTCCGGTCGATCGGCGTCTCGAAACGCCTCCGCCCGCTTCTGTGGGTCCATCTCGGCACGTCCGCTGCTATCCAGCTCGCACTCTCGCTTGCAACGTTGTTCGGCGTCCCGGTGTATCGCGGTTCGGGGAACATGCATGTGAGCAGCGGTCTTGTCACCATGTTCCGCATCATTTGATCTTCTCTCCGGTGCCTGATCTTCCCGGGCCGCCCGAAAACCGCGCGCCTCTGTGACGGCGGTGACCCGACTTACCCCGCCAAACGGGGAGCTAGACACGGACGGCGCTTTCCTCGGAGAACGATAGAGGAGCTTGCCCATGGAGACGCGAGATCCCGGTGTCACGGCCGGACATGAGGCAAGACTGAGAGACCAGCTACAGGCGGCGGGCTTGGACGCAGGCGATGTCGAAGCCCTAGCGCCGTCGTTCAGGTTCCGCGACGTGGCCGACGGCGAGAACGCCTACACCGCCGGCGAGCCGAGCGCGGGTGTCGGCCTCCTCCTCGAAGGCGAAGTAGAGCTGGAGCTGTCGGGGCTCGTGTTCGCACGCGAGGGGCCCGGTGCCATCCTGGACAGTATGGGTGCGCTGTCGCCCGGTAACGTGCGGAACGTCACCTGCCGCGCACTGGGACCGTGCACGGTGGCGGAAGCAAGCGCCAGGGACCTCGAAGAGGTCGTGCGGACGGCGCCAAGCGCCATGTGGCGGCTCCAGCGTATCCTGGCCGCAGCGTTCTTCGATGTCTTCGCCGCCCGTCTGCGCGAGCGCCCCGAGGCCCTGGATCAGTTGCTTCTTCCGGAGCCCGTGCTCCGGCGCCACAGCAGCGTGCTCGTGCGCGTCGACGGCGAGGAGCGGGAGGTGCCGACCGGCGTGCCCGCTGGCGATCTGCTGCCCGAGACACACGACGGCGACCGCGTCGTGGCCGCCACAATCGACACCTATGTGTCGTCGCTGGGTACGCCCGTCACTTCGCCGTGCTCGATTTACGCCGTGACGACCGGAACCGTCGAAGGCCGTAAGGTCGTCCGCCGCAGCCTGGCCCTGCTCGCTCTCGAGGCGCTCGGCGCCGTGCTGCCCGAAGCCACCTCGCTCGTCGAACGGTCAATCGGTTTCGGTGCTCTGCTGGCGGTGTCGGGCGCCGACGACCTGGACGACGCGGCCAGACGCGCGGCGGCGCACATGCAGCAGCTCGTCGACGCGGGAGTTGAGTTGCGGGAAGAGTGGTGGACGGTCCCCGAGGCGCGCGCGCGGCTGGCGGCCCAGGGCTGGACGCTGGCCGCGGACTTGTTGGCCTACTGGCCCCAGCGGGCCGTGCCGCTCGTGGCCTACGGAGAGCTGTACGCCATCCCGGCCGGACCGATGCTGCCCGATGCCGGGGCGTTGGAAGGCTTTCGTCTGTTCGCCCGGGATGGACACCTCGTGCTCATCCCGCCGTCGCGCGGGCGAGAGTCGCTCAGGGCGAGCGTCGCGGATCCGGATGCAGAGCGTGCTTGGGACGCCTCTGCAGCAGACACGGCCGATCACATCACGCGGATGACTGCAGCCTCGCACCGGTGGCTGGCGACCCTCGGGGTCCAGTCCGTGGCCAGCCTGAACCGAGCGTGCGTCGACGGCTCGATCCACGACGTGATTCGCGTCGCGGAGGGCTCGCACGAGCGGCGGGTGACCCGTATCGCCGACGCGCTCGTTGAGTCCGGAGCCCACATCGCCTGCCTGGCGGGACCAACCTCATCCGGCAAGACGACAACCCTGGCGCGGCTGCGCGTCCAGCTTCAGGTGGCGGGAATCCGGCCCCTCGGTATCTCGCTCGACGACTACTATGTCGATCGCGAAAAGACGCCGCGTGACGAGCACGGCGATTACGACTTCGAAGCCTTCGAGGCGCTGCGCATCGACCTGCTGCAGGATCACCTCGGGCGGCTCGTCGCCGGCGGTGAGGTGACGATGGCTCGGTTCGACTTCGTCGAAGGGAAGAGCTACTCCGAGGGAGGTCAGCGGCTCCGCATCGGCGAGCGTGACCTGTTGATCCTCGAAGGCATCCACGCGCTCAACCCGCGGCTGCTCGACAGCCTGCCGAGCGGTGAGGTGTTCCGGGTCTATGTCTGCCCGCAGGCCATGCTGCCGTTCGACCGGCTGACGAGCTTCTCGGCCACGGATCTTCGGCTCATCCGGCGCACGGTACGTGACCGCCGACACCGCGGGACGAGCGCCGCCGAGAGCATCGCGCGGTGGGGATCCGTCCGCCGGGGTGAACGGCTGCACATCTTCCCCTTCCAGCACCTGGCGGACGAGATGTTCGACACGTCCCTCGTGTACGAACTGGCCGTGCTGAGGGTCTTCGCCGAGCGCACGCTGCTGGAGGTGCCACAGGACCATGCGTCCTACCCGACGGCGTTCCGGCTCCTGCAGCTCCTGAACCACTTCGTTGCGATCCACCCGGACGCGGTGCCGCCGACGTCGCTCCTGCAGGAGTTCATCTCGGGACACTAGGCGATCCGTTCTTCGGGACCGCGCCGGGCGACGGCCCTTGACCGGCTTTCGCGTGACGACCGATACTGCCGGGCTCCTGCCGGGCGTGATGACAGTCTCCCTTGGACCGGGCCTGCCGATGACCGAAGCCGCCGACAGCTCGCTGAAGCCGCCCCCACCGGCGCCCTACCGCTGGATCGTGCTGGTGGTGATCAGCCTGGCGATGTTCGGCAACTACTACGTTTACGACGCCGTCAGCCCTATCGCCGACCTGCTCAAGGAGCAGTTGGGCTTCTCGGACAGCAACATCGGGCTGCTGAACGCCATCTACAGCTTCCCGAACATCGTGATGGTGCTCATCGGCGGGGTCATCATCGATCGGATCGGCGTCAAGAAGGCGACGCTGATCTTCGGTGTTCTCTGCTTCGTCGGTGCCGTGATCACCGTCGTCAGCGGCTCCCTAGCCGTGATGGCGACCGGCCGGCTCGTCTTCGGCCTCGGGGCCGAGTCGCTCATCGTCTCCGTCACCACCGCGATCGCGAAGTGGTTCAAGGGGAAGGAGCTCTCCTTCGCGTTCGGCGTCAACCTGACGATCGCGAGGCTCGGCTCCTTCCTGGCGCTCAACTCTCCGACCTGGGCGCGGCCCGCGTTCGAGAACTGGCAGTGGCCTCTGCTCATCTCCGTCGCCTTCGGGACGCTCTGCATCATAGGGCCGATCATCTACTGGCTGATGGAGAACCGGGCGGAGAAGGCCTATCACCTCGGAGAGGCGGAGGAGACCGAGAAGGTGGTCTTCTCCGATCTCTTCCGGTTCCCCAGGTCGTACGTTTACGTCGTGCTACTGTGCGTGACCTTCTACTCGGCGATCTTCCCCTTCCAGACGTTCGCCGTGAAGTTCTTCATCGAGGCACACGGCACGACGCGGGAGTTCGGCGGCTTCCTCTCGAGCATGATCACGCTCTTCGCGATGATCTTCACGCCGATCTTCGGCTACATGGTGGACCGCGTCGGCAAGCGCGCCCTGTTCATGATGTGGGGTTCGCTGCTCCTCGTGCCGGTCTACCTGATGATGGCGTACACGAGCGTCGATCTCCGCATCCCGATGGCGATGATGGGCATCGCCTTCTCGCTCGTTCCCGCGGTGATGTGGCCGGCCGTGGCGTATCTGGTCGATGAGAACAAGCTGGGCACGGCGTACGGCTTCATGACGATGATCCAGAACATCGGGCTGTTCGGCTTCAACCTCCTCATCGGCTGGGCCAACGACTACTCGGGCGCGAGCGCGGGCAATCCAGGCGGCTACGCGCTCGGCATGTGGATCTTCTCCACGCTGGGCTTCCTCGGGTTCTTCTTCGCCTGGCTCCTCAGGCGGCGGGAGACCGGCCCGGACGCGCACGGCCTCGAGACGATCACGATCCGATCGACCGAGGAGGCGGAGCCGGGAGTAACGGCAGGCTGAGCCGAGAGTA
This sequence comes from uncultured Gemmatimonadales bacterium, assembly GCA_947259585.1. Classification (GTDB taxonomy): domain Bacteria; phylum Gemmatimonadota; class Gemmatimonadetes; order Palauibacterales; family Palauibacteraceae. The sequence continues at coordinate 20,420 of CAMYMV010000013.1, forward strand.
GGAGCAGGGCCATCGTTCCACGCTTCACGACCGGGCAGGCCGGAGACCTGGCCGAGCGCCGCTACGGACTCGACGCCGAGGCGCGGGATCTGCCGAGCGAGCTGGACCAGAACTTCCACCTCACGGCCACCGATGGAGAGGAGTACGTTCTCAGGATCGTCCGCTCGGAGGCCGATCCGGCGTTTGTGGAAGCTCAGGTGGAGGTGCTGCGCTACCTGGCGAACTCGCGCCGGGGAGCGCGGTCGGGTGGGCCGAGCGGGCCGGCGGAGCCAGCGGCTCTCTCCACGCCCGAGGTCGTTCTCTCCCTGGATGGAGCGGCGATCGAGGAGGCGTGGAGAGACGACGAGCGCCATCTCGTGTGGTTGGTGCGCTTCATCCCGGGAAGGCCGTTGGCGGAGGCACGGCCACATCGGCCGGAGCTCCTGAAGTCCTTCGGGCGCGCGCTGGGCGAGTTGGACCTCCGGCTCGCCGCCTTCTCACACGCCGCCGTGCATCGCGATCTGCGTTGGGATCTTAGGAACGCGCCGGCGGTGCGCCCGCTCCTGGAGCACGTCGAGCCTGCCGCTCGAAGGGAGCTCGTAGCGGCCCACCTTGACCGTGTCGAACAGGAGGTGCTTCCGCGCCTCCGGGAGACGAGGACCCAGCTCATACACAACGATGCCAATGATCACAACGTCCTGGTGGACACCTCGGGGACCGTGCCCATCGGCATCCTCGACTTCGGCGACATGGTGCACACCCAGCTGGTGGGCGAGCCGGCGGTAGCGATGGCCTATCTCATGATGGAGGTCCCGGACCCGGTTTTGGCGGCCCGGCAGTTCTTGGCGGCCTATCAGAGCGCCTGCCCGTTGACGGAGGCGGAGCTCCTCCTTCTTCCCGACCTGATCGTCACCCGATTGTGCGTGAGTGTCGTCCTCTCCGCTCATCGCAGGCGGAGCCGGCCGGAGAACGCCTACCTTACCGTCAGCGAAGCTCCCGCCTGGCGTCTGCTGGATGTTCTGGAGACGCTCGACGGCGTCGAGGTCGGTGCGGAGCTGGCGCGCGCATGCACGCGGACGGAGAGATGAACCCGGAAGAGATTCTACGGCTCAGGGAGCGGTACGTCGGCCCTTCGTTGAGCATCTCTTACCGGGAGCCGCTCGATATCGTGCGCGGCGAAGGGCAGTACCTCTTCGATGAAGAGGGGCGTGCATATCTGGACTGCGTGAACAACGTATGCCACGTAGGGCACTGCCACCCCCGAGTAGTCGAGGCGGCTGCCCGCCAGATGGCCCTCCTCAACACGAACACCCGATACCTGCACGGTCACTTGGTGGAGTACGCCCGACGCCTCGCGGGGACGATGCCCGGCGACCTCGAGGTCTGCTTCTTCGTCTGCTCCGGGAGCGAGGCGAACGAGCTCGCCCTCAGGTTGGCGCGTTCCGCTACCGGTCGCCGGGGCGTGATAGTCGTGGAGGGCGCATACCACGGGAACACGTCGGGGCTGATCGAGATCAGCCCCTACAAGTTCGATGGGCCCGGTGGCGAGGGAAGACCTGCGCACGTGCGGGTTGCGCCGATGCCGGACGGCTACCGCGGCACGTACCGTTACGGGGATCCCGGGATCGCCGCGAGATACGCGGCTGCCGTGGCGGATGAGATCGCCGGGACGCGCGCCGAGGGTCGGGAGATCGCCGCGTTCTTCTGTGAGTCGATGCTTGGCTGTGCCGGCCAGATCGTTCTTCCCGACGGCTACCTCGACGAAGCCTACGGGCACGTCCGGGAGGCGGGCGGCGTGTGCGTAGCGGACGAGGTGCAGGTGGGCTTCGGCCGCGTGGGCTCCCGCTTCTGGGCGTTCGAGACACAAGGGGTCGTGCCGGACATCGTCACCCTCGGAAAGCCGATCGGGAATGGCCATCCGATCGGCGCCGTGGTCACGACCCGCAGGGTCGCCGAGGCGGCCCATACCGGGATGGAGTACTTCAACACATTCGGCGGCAACCCGGTCTCCAGCGCCGTCGCCCTGGCGGTCCTGGACGTCATCGAGGAGGAGGGCCTCCAAGCCCACTCGGCCTCGGTAGGCGCTCATCTGAAGACAAACCTCGAGTCGTTGGCCGAGCGGCACCCCATTGTCGGCGACGTGCGCGGCCTGGGCCTCTTTCTGGGCATCGAGCTCGTGCGCGAGGCGGAGTCGCTCACTCCGGCCACGCGCGAAGCGGCCGAGGTCGTCGAGCGGATGAAGGATCGAGGCGTCTTGCTCAGCACGGATGGCCCCTTCGAGAATGTCATCAAGATCAAGCCGCCGCTCGTCTTCTCTCGTGAGAACGCGGATCAGCTCGCGGCCGGACTGGACGAAGTCCTGGGCGAGATCGAGCCCCGAGCCAAGATGTAGGGTTTCTCCGGACAGGGCGCGGCGGTGATCTCCCGCTAGCGGGACCAGACCAGGGCCTTAGCCTGGATGTGGGCGCGACAACCCCTTGGCACACCGCTGGAGGAGACGATGGAGCGGCGAGCTTTCCTCAGAGCAACGGCCGGCCTGGCCGGCGTCGCGGCAACGACGCCATTCGTGGACGCCGCGGGGCTGATGGATCTGCCGATCGGTCGACCTCGCGTCGATCTTCCGGGCCGGCTGCGCGACACCGCACGGGTGTCCTTCGTGAAGACTCGGGATCGGGCCTCGGGCGTTCGCCGAGCGCTGGAGATACTCGAGCTCGACTCGGCGCCGGGAAAGGACCTCCTTCTCAAGCCGAACTTCAACAGCCACCACGACAGCCCCGGGTCGACGCACAACGACACGCTGGCTGCCCTCGTGCAGCACCTGCGGGCGATGGGTGCAGACCGGATCACGGTCGGCGATCGCAGCGGAATGGGCGACACCCGTAGCGTGATGGAGCGGAAGTCGACCTTCCGCATGGGCGATGAGCTCGGCTTCGAGACGGTCGTGTTCGATGAGCTGGACGACTCTGACTGGGTGGCCGTCAACCCGCCCGGAAGCCACTGGCGACAGGGCTTCGCGCTACCACGTCCGGTCCTGGAGGCTGACGGGGTGGTCCAGGCCTGCTGCCTCAAGACCCACCAGTTCGGCGGACACTTCACCATGTCGCTCAAGAACTCGGTGGGCTTCGCCGCCAAGCGGGTGCCCGGCGACTCGTACGACTACATGAAGGAGCTGCACCGGTCCTCCGACCAGAGGCTGATGATCGCCGAGATCAACGCCGAGTACGCGCCGGACCTGGTTCTACTGGATGGCGTGGAGGCCTTCGTCGATGGAGGGCCGCACGAGGGAAGCCGGGTCGACAGCGAGGTCGTGTTGGCGAGCAGCGACCGGGTAGCGTTGGATGCCGTGGGCGTGGCGATTCTGCGCTACTTCGGCACGACGCCGGAGGTGAGCCGTGGGGCCATCTTCGAGCAGGAGCAGATCGCGCGGGCGGTCGAGCTGGATCTGGGCGTCGGCGGCCCCGAGGCGATCGAGCTGGTCACCGGCGATGCCGAGAGCCGGGTGTATGCCGACCGGGTTCGCGAGGTGTTGCTGGAGGCGTAGCTCTGGCTGGCGACGGAGGGAGTCGGTCGCTCAGTCCCCCTCCAGGAGTGCGCTGAGCCGCGGGTCGTCTCGCAGGGAGTCCAGGTCGGGGTCCTGCCGGATCCATTCGGGATGAGCGAATCCCGCTCTGGAGGCCTTCTCGAGACAGGCGATCGCGCGGTCCGCCTCTCCCTCCAGCGCGTACAGACAAGCCACGTTGTAGCAGACGGCCGCGTCCTCCGGGTCTACCTCCTCCGCTCTCTCCGCGAACTCGAGGCCCAGTTCCCGGTTCGACAACCGGCTGTGCGTCACGGCGCCCATCGTCCAGGCTCGTGCGTCGTCCGGGTTCAGCTCCAGATGCCGCTCGATGACGGGGAGAGCTCGCCGGTAAGCGGCCTCGGCTTCCTCCGCGTTACCGAGGGCCGTATATGTCTGCGCCGCGAAGTAGCGGGCTTCGTGATCCTCTCTCGCCGCTGCCGCCTCCTCGAACATTCGGGCCGCACGCTCCATGTCGCCCTGCTCGTAGCAGGCCCGAGCCTGGAAGTAGCGCGCGTCGAACTGCTTCGGGTCGAGCCGGATGGCTGTCTCGAACTCGCTCTGGGCCTCCTCGATCCGGCCCATGAGGTAGAGTGCGAATCCTCGCGAGGCGTGGGCCTGCCCCAGGTCCGGCGCCAGCTCGATCGCCCGCTGGCTCGCCCGGTCGGCCAGGCCGATGTTCGCCTCCTCCCGCGCGTCCTGGTACCAGTGGGCGAGAAGCGAGCAGCTGTCAGCCACGCCGGCGTGGGCCAGGGCATAGTCCGGGTCGATCTCGATCGCCTTCTCGAACATCTCGCGGGCGAACCGAAGGCTCTTCTTCCGGCGCTCGTGGAAGAACTGGCGACCCCGCAGGTAGTACTCGTACGCGGTGACATCGGCCGTCGGCGCTTCGATCAACGCCGCGCCCTCGCCGCCGGGCAGCTCGCAGCACAGAGCGTCGAGAATCGACCGGGAGATCTCGTCCTGCAGCTCGAAGATGTCCGTCAGCTGTCGATCGTAGCTCCCCGACCAGATGTCGAAGCCATCCCCGGCGTTTGCCAGCTGGACGTTGATTCGGAGACGATCGCCGCTCTTCCGAACGCTTCCTTCGAGGATCGCATCGACACCGAGCTCCGCGCCCACCTCGCGTGCGTCTGCCGTCTTCCCCTTGAACCGAAAGCAGGTACCTCGGGAGGCGACCCTCAGTCCCTCGATCTGGTTCAGCGCGTTTATCAGCTCTTCCGTGATCCCGTCGCTCAGGTACTCGCTCTCGGGCTCTCCGCTGAGGTTGACGAAGGGAAGAACGGCGATGGACTCCGCCGCCGTGCGGGCCCGCGCATCGTTCGGAGAGGAGTCCGCCTTGTCTAGGGTCGGTACCGCCTCACTCTCGGCCGGGGTGCGCTTCACGCCCTCCGGGGTGATGTCGTACGCCCAAGCCAAGATCACGGCGACCGGGAAGCCGACGATGAGCAGGACCGCGACCAGGGTGTCCGCCCAATCGGGAAGAAGAAGCGCCGGAAAAAGGGCGTCCATGACTTCGAGGAGCACGAACGCTACCACCGCGTAGACGGCGGCGACGCGAAACACCCGCCGGCGTCTGAAGTCGGCGAGCAACCGCTGGAGCTTCGATAGGAAGTCGTGCATGGCGTCCTGCGGGCAGATCCCGCGGCTCGAAAGCTACTCCGAACGAACGGCCGTTGCAGTAGGGAGATTCGCGGCGTGACTTGTGGTGGAAAGCCTTACGCCGGGTGGACCTCGTGGTGCAAGGGGTCGTCGATGGAGTTTGCCGCGCAAGGCTCGTGGAACCGTCGGGGTCTTGAGGCGTTCGAACGGGCATGAGGAACGTGGGCACCGATCGAAAGGACATCTCCGGCAGACGCGCGGCGCCGGCCGCCGTGTTCGTCCTCATGCTGCTTTGGGCACTCCCGGCGTGTGCGCAGGACTACAGGGCCGCCGACGGCATCGAGTCGTTTTCGGGCCTGGAGGGCGAGCTCCTCGCCGAGGTGCCGATCGAGGTGGACGGAAAGTGGCTGCTCGTGCCCGTAGAAGCGCGGGGGCGCACCTACCGGTTCATTCTCGACACGGGGGCCACGACGGGTGCGATCAGCCGGAGCCTGGCGCGACAGCTCGGACTGAAGACCGTGGCCGAGGCGAAGTTGAGTGGGGCAAGCGGCCAGGCCCGGGTACCTGTCGTGACGACCAAGATGCTGCGCCTCGGGGATGCCCGGGCGGGGAGTTGGGAAAAGTATGTGCTTGACGATGAGGTGCTGGCCGACGGAGACGATCGCCGATTCGACGGGATCATCGGTTCGGATCTTCTCAAGTACTACGACGTCCTTATCCACGCTCCCGCGCGAGCGCTGCGTCTATACAAACGGGGCACCACGGATGAGGACAGCGGGCCGGTCGTGGGGCCTGACGACGCCCTGCCGTTCGAGCGCGTCCGTCGCGGCATCATTCGCTTCGAGGTGACGGTGAACGGGTCGGCCGTCGACGCCGTGCTGGATTCAGGGTCTCCGGCGCTGCTCCTGAACCCGATTGCCGCCGCCGAGACGGGCGTCACGGTCACGGAGGAGCCGGTGAGCGAGCAGGCTCGCGGAGTGGGCTCAAAAGAGGTCCCCACCTATGGCGCTCGTATCGCATCGCTCGGGGTGGGCCGTGTGAGCCTCGAGAACCTGAATGGCGAGGTGGCGGACCTTCCGATATTCGGTCGCCTCGGACTCGGCGACCGTGCCGCGATGCTCCTCGGCTCACCCTTCCTTCTCCGCTGTCCGCTTCTCATCTCCTGGAGTGCGCGTGAGCTTCGGTTTTGCCGGCAGGCAGTCGGGCCGGAGGACGCCGCGCCCGAGTCGCCGATACGTTAGAGCCGAGGTCGTCGCGGCGACTCGGCCGGCACTTTTTGGCGAGATTCGGCAGTACGCGCAACCACCTCCAGGTGTTCCGGCAGGTCGCTTAATATGTAACGCGTTATAGAAACATGACATACAGAAGTATCACGAGGCTTCGCATTCAGGCACGTCCGTTGCCTCACTCTGGAATGCTCGGTGGGTCCTGATGGGTCTATCGCCGACCGAGAGCCGAGCCGCCACAACCGATATGGAGAGACCAACGGTGAGACGAACCGTCATGATGTTCCTGGTGGTTGCCTGCGCGTCGGGCGTTCAAGCGCTCAGTGCTCAGGACCGGCAGACCCGACAGATCCGCCTGGGACCCCAGCTCAGCTACGGGAGCAGCTCCAAGCTGGGACTGGGAGGCCGACTGCATGCCAACCTGAGGTCCCCGGACCGGCTTGTGATCATCGGCGCCTTCGACTGGTTCTTTCCGGATGAGGGCCCAGGCGACAGCCGCACCTACTGGGAGCTGAACGGCAACGTCGCCTACAGGTTCAAGATCGAGGGCACGACGGCGGTGGCCCCGTACGCCGGTGGCGGGTTGAACATCGCCTATTCTTCACGAAGGCCGGAGGGCGGAGGAGACGGGTCGTCGCAAACCGACCTCGGGGTCAACCTTCTCGGCGGCACGACCTTCGGATCGGGCCCGGTTCTGCCCTTCTTCGAGTTGCGGGTCGAGCTGGCCGGGGGCGAGCAGTTCGTGCTCACGGGAGGGGTGCTCTTCTGAGGTCCGCGCCCTCCGAAGCCGGAACGACCGGCCACGGGCCTGACTTTGTGGGACTGCTCGGGCCGCGTCGGAGACAGTTAGCCCTTAGATTGAGCCGGCGTGGAGACCTATGACCGGAGCTTCTGGATTACCGCCGGTGGCAGCGCGCAAGCTCACGATCGACGAGATGATCGACCTCCTGGAGAGCGCCATCCTGGATGTCTGTCCGGAAAGAAACCCCGGGTCGGACTTCTCGTGCTACCCGGGCCCTCGAGGAGAGCATGTGCGCGTGTGCGATCCGAACGACACAGAGATCGACCGCGTGCCGGCAAGCTGGCTCAACCAGTCCGCCTCCAGCCCCAAGGCGCGGGCGCGGCTCGAGGTCGTGGCGAAGCAGATCTGCGCCGAGCTTCAGGACCGGGAGTACCTCTGATCCGCAGCGAGCCTGGTTGACCTTACCGGGCGGCCTCAGCTCTTGGAGCTCGTCTTCGCGAAGAAGGACGAGAGGAGCTGCTCCGTCCTGTGCCCGCCACACTGCGGGCACTTGGGCCTTTTCCTGCCCGTGTGACGCGAGATCGCCTCGTGGATCGTGAACGTCGCCTTGCAGTCCTTGCAGTGATAGTCGTAGTTGGCCATCGCTCACCTGTCACCTGTGTTCGGCCTTCCGCCGCCACCGGGAAGCTCGGAGGCGGCCGAGGGCTCGAAGGTAGATCGTCTCATGCGACGGTACGAACATGGTAGCCGGGAGCGCAATCGGGAGGATGCCTCCTCCGCTTGCGGGGAAATCTCCCCGAAGGTCACGACGTCCCCTCGTAGCTACGGCCGGTTCGCCTCCAGGGCGATCGAGATCTCGACGCCAGCCCCTACGATGGCCGTCTCGGCCCAGCTTCCGACGCCTACGCCGAAGTCGCGCCTGTCCAACTCGGCCGTCGCCTGGAAGCTGGCGACGCGGGCGACTCCGCCGAGCATCTCCCGCATCCCCTCGGGGATCTCCTTCACGCCCAGCAGTGTGATGGGCAGCTCGACCTGTCGCTTCACGTCCTTGATGGCGAGGGTGCCCTTCGCCAGGAACTGATTGTCCGCGACACGCTCTACCGAAGAGCTCTCGAAAGTCATATAGGCGTACTTCTCCACGTCGAACCAATCCGCGGACCTAAGGTGGTTGTCCCGCTTCTCGTTGCCCGTGTCAACGCTGGCCACGGCTATATTGACGGTCACGCTGCCCCTCTCCGGATACTCCGGATCGAAGTCGAGGTCGACCTCGAAGTCGCTGAACGAGCCCGTGACCGGCGTGAAGAAATGGCGCACGGAGAAGTTGATCTCAGTGTGGTTGGCGTCCACGTTCCAATCCAACGGACGCGTGTCGACCATCGGTTCGCCCAGCGCCATGAGGCCGACCACGGCCACGCCGGGAACGGCGAGTAGATTTCGCATCGTTCTATCTCCAGTTTGTTGCGTCGTGAGTTTCGATTTCAGTCACTCTCTTCGCTTCGGAAACACGGGCTTGTTTTCCAGGGTTCCCTGGCGTGGACAGGAGGTGAGTCGTGAAGGTCAGCTGGAGTGTGCGGGTCTCGACGTGTTTCTCGATGGGACTGATCGTCGTCGCGTCCGCCTCGTGCCAGGAGGCCGAGCTCCCCAGCGTGGAGATCGTCGAGCCGGTCGAGGGAGCGGTGCTGGCCGACGCCAACGTGCGCGTCGTTCTTCGCGCTGGCGGAGTGGAGATCGCTCCCGCCTCGGATCCCCGCGAGGGGACAGCGCACCATCATCTCTTCATCGACCGTGACGTCACGCCGCTTCAGGACACGATCCCGGCGGGGGTGCTCGGGATCCTTCACCTGGGCCGCGGTCAGACCGAGTTCGTGCTACAGGAACTCGAGCCGGGCGAGCACCGGGTAATCGCGTTGCTGGCAGATCACTCACACGTGCCGCTCGATCCGCCGGCGGCAGATACCGTGCGCTTCACGGTCCAGAGGTAGCGCGAACCGCAGCTGGTCAGAAGCTGCCGAACTTGAACTCGAGGACGCCGGTGAACGCGCTCAGATCGCTGTTTTCCAGCGCACTCAAATCGACTCCCGACACGAATCGGTAGCCAGCGCCGAGGTTGAGCCGGAACCACTTGGTCACGTTCAGCTCGAGTCGGGCGGCGGGTTCCGCCACGAACACCGCATCCGCGGAAAAACCGCGCAGGGGCAGGGTCACCCCGCCGCCGCCGATCAACAGCTGAAGACTGTAGTGCGCCACCCGGTCCCACAGGCCGATGTACTCGAACTCGAAACCGCCGTAACCGAACTCGATCTCCCTCAGAAAGCACGATCCGTCCTCGTCCAGACAGATCGTGCTCGCGAGGCCGTAGCCTCCGGCGCCGATGACGAACTGGTGATTGATGATCCACCCGCCCCGCGCTCCCGCGAAGGCGGCGAACTGATCATTCACGCCGCTGAACTTGAAGACGAGCGCCCCGAAGCCCCCAGAGTCGATGCCGCCCTTGATAAGGGTTGCCTCCTCAGGCTTCGGCTCCTCCTCCTCTCCCTCCTGCGCCCAAGCGGGGGGCGCCAACAAGAAGAGCAGAACCGCGATCGATGCTGCGCGTCTCATCCATCCCCTCCTATCGCCAGGGGTTTCGATCTAATCCCCTGTTCTAAGACGAGCAGCAACGAAGCGAGGATACCAGGCGCGGCCCGCCGGTGAGAAAGTACGAACGAGGTCGTGAAGCCGGTGTCGGGTGGGTTGCCCGATCTGGTGTGGGGGATCTCCCCCGCGTTTCTACTGCCCCTGGGCGCCCGGCGAGCCTTCGAGCAGACCGAGGTGGCTTCGAGCCACGCTCTCGCTCATCTCGAACCGCGCGAGCATCTCGCGGAGCTCTCCGGGCAGCGGCCGGGGCTTCAGCTCCTCTCTGCCGGTGCAAACCAAGACTACGTGACCGGCGGCCGCAAGCCTTCCGGCGCCGAGGTGAAGGACGTCGAAATTTATGGAGATGGAGCTCGTGCCGAACCGCGTAAAGTACGCCGCGACCCTCAAGGAATCGTCAAGGCGAGCCGGGTACATGAAGTCGCAGTCCAGGTGCACTCTTGGCAGCCAGATATCGAATCGTTCGAAGACGTCGCTGTACGGGACGCCCGCCGCACGGAACAACTCCATCTCGCCCAGCTCGAAGAAGCGGAAGTAGGCGCCATAGAAGATGATCCCGGCATAGTCGACGTCCGACCAGCGGACACGCTCGTCTACTACGAAAGGCTTGGGCTTCATAACCCGGTGAACGTAGATCAGGGGGTGTGCATTTGGCCATGCGCTCGCGCAGAATCGTGATATCTTGTCCGGCGGAAGGAACAGAGGCGAGGTTCACCGGAGACTCGGCGACCGCGTGCCGCGCACCCCAACTTCGAGGTCGACTCGTGTCACAGATCATCTTGGATAAAGGCGTCACCGTCCCGGCCAGCGAGGTTTTCCCCACCCTGGAGGCGAACGTACTCGTCGATGGGTTCCACATCGTGATCGATCTGGAGAAGTCCCACGGGACGGTCATGGTGGATGCCCTGACCGGTAAGGAGTACCTGGACTGCTACGCCTACTTCGCCACGCTGCCGATCGGTCACAATCACCCCGGTTTGGACGACGAGGGTTTTCGAGCGTCGCTCATGATGGCGGCTCTCGCCAACCCCGCCAACAGCGACGTGTACTGTCGCGAGTACGCCGGCTTCGTTCAGACCTTTCGGGAGCTCGCCGTTCCGGATGATTTCCCGCACCTCTTCTTCGTGGCCGGAGGTGCCCCGGCCGTCGAAAACGCCATGAAGGCCTCCTTCGACTGGAAGGCGCAGCTGAACCGGTCGAGGGGTGTGGACGGTGGGGCCGACAAGATCCTCCATTTCAAGGAGGGGTTCCATGGCCGCACCGGATATGCGCTCTCGGTCACGAGCACCGATCCCGTGAAGGTGGCCGATTTTCCGGCGTTCGACTGGCCCCGGGTCTCCAACCCGAAGATCCATCATCCGTTGGACGAGGCTGCGACCGCCGCGGCGGAGGCGGTTTCCCTCAGAGAGATCGAGGAGGCCTTCGACCGCGATCCCGACGGAATCGCCGCGATTCTTATCGAGCCGATCCAGGGAGAAGGGGGCGACAATCACTTCCGCGGCGAGTTCTTGCGAGAGCTGCGTCGCATCGCGGACGAGCGCGATGCGCTGCTGATTTTTGACGAGGTTCAGACCGGAGTCGGCGGAACCGGCGCTCTGTGGGCCTTCCAGCACTTCGGCGTCACGCCCGATATCGTGGCCTTCGGGAAGAAGACGCAGGTATGCGGGATCATGGCCACGAGCCGCATCGATGAGATTCCGACCAACGTTTTCACGGTTTCCGGCCGGATCAACTCCACCTGGGGCGGGAACCTCGTCGACATGGTGCGGTGCGCACGCTACCTGGAGATCATCGACGAGCAGGGCCTCGTGGAGAACGCGTCGCGCGTCGGCGAGCTGTTCCGTCGGGGTCTCGTCGAGCTCGAAGAGGAGTTCGAGGCCGTCAGCAACGCTCGCGGCCGAGGCTTTATGCTGGCGTTCGACCTCCCGAACGGTGAGATGCGCAACCAGGTTCGCACCGACTGCTGGGAAGCGGGCCTCGCGACCCTGACCTGCGGTCCCCGATCGATCCGCTTCCGCCCCTCGTTGAATTTCGCCGACTCGGATGTGGAAGGGGCGCTCGCCATTCTGCGAGGCGTGCTGAGGGGCTAACCGGTACCAAGTTGGCAGACAGGGGAGGCTGATCTCGGCTTGCTGGGGACAGGCCGAGCCTTTACGGGCACCCCAGGCGGTTGACGACGCCACCCAGAGACGCCGCCCCAGGGCGGGGTGTTATTCCCAACCCTGCCTACCAATCATGCCGCGGGCACTGCCACGTCCACCTCCGCGCAGGCCCTCGCTCGTTAAACGCTCAGGGGGGCGCGCTCATGACGCGGCTCCGTTCTTGAGTCGAGGATTTCCGGACGCGCCGAATCGATTCCTGCCTGATAGCGGCCCGGGGTTTTTCCCGATAGCATCCTTTTGATATGGCTCGTTAACGAGCGATGGCTCGGACCGGGAGGAGTGGTTCGGGGCGTCGGCCGGGTGGGTTCACGTGCGCGGTGGCACAACCTACACGAGCGGGCAGCCGGTGCATGGCGTGCTCCCCACGGCGTGATCTCCACTCTCGTTGAAGCGAGCCCGGAGCATGGGACTTACGGGCTCGACGAGCGCACACAAGAGGAGGAGCGCATGAAAACGGCGGCAGCCGATCTCATCAAGATCGGCCGAAACTGCATCGAAGCCTTCAACGTCGCCGACTGGGAGAAGATGAGGACTCTCGTGGCGGCGGAAGGGAAGTACTACGAGCCAGCGACGAACCGGGTCATCGAGGGCGTCCCCGACATGGTAGAGGTTTGGAAGGGGTGGAAGACGGCCTTTCCGGACCTCGTCGGCGAAGTGACGAACGTCTTCGCGGCCGAGGACTTCTCGCTCATTGAAGTCCTGTGGAAGGGAACGCACAGCGGAACTCTGAGCACTCCGTTCGGCGAGTTCTCCGCCACGCACAAGCCGTACGCGTCGCGCGCGGCGATGGTGCTCGAATTCGAGGGCGATCGCATCAACATCAACAGGCACTACTTCGATCTGCTGAGCATCCTCAACCAGCTTGGCATCGAGGCTCCGGCGAAGGCGGCCCCGGCCGGCTTCTAGGGCAAAGACGCCCGGCTGCCCGCCTACCTCTTCAGGGGCGGTCCCCGACCGGGCCGCCCCTGTTTCCTTCCCGGATACGCGAGGCGAGTTGCGGCCCCAGGTGGATCACCGGCTGGCCTAAGGGGTTCTGTACTTTTACCCTAGGTGCGAGCATTACCACCTGCTTCTCGAATCTGTGGAAAGCCCCATGCCCGGATACGCCGTCCTCGCACACCCTTGGTGGGTTCCGCTGCTCTTCGTGCTGGCCGTCGGCCACGCGCAGAACATCTGCGTCACGCTCTACCTGCATCGCTCCGCCACCCACGAAGGGGTGAAGTTCCGACCAATGGTCGAGCACATCATGCGTATGTGGCTATGGCTCACGTCGGCCGTCGTGACCCGCGAGTGGGTCGCCGTGCACCGGAAGCACCACGCTTTCGCCGACAAGGAAGGGGATCCCCATTCCCCGGCCGTGGCCGGTTTCTGGGGGATCGTGCTCGGCGGTGTGTTCTTCTACCAGAGGGCGGCGCGCGATCCGGCGTTGGTGGAGAAGTACGGCGATGGATGTCCCGACGACTGGGTGGAGCGGCACCTCTACCAGGGCAAGCGTCTGCTCGGCCTCGGTTTGATGCTCGTCCTCGACATCTACCTCTTCGGCATCGGGCTCGGACTCCTCGTCTGGTCGGCGATGGCGATCTGGATGCCGATCATGGGGAACATCATCAACGGCGTCGGACACGCTCTCGGGTACCGGAACTTCGGCACGAGGGACTACAGCCGGAACATCTACCCGTGGGGGATCTGGATACTCGGCGAGGAGCTTCACAACAACCACCACGCCGATCCACGGTCCGCCAAGTTCAAGGCTCGCTGGTTCGAGTTCGACATCGGCTGGATCTACATCAAGATCCTCTCCTTTCTGAAGCTGGCGCGCGTCATCTACGCCCGTTCCCAGAACGCAAAGGAATTTGCGGCCAAGCACTACACCGACAAGGTGGCCAAGCCCGTCGCCCAGAAGCTGGACCGGGCGAGCGAAGAGCTGGAGAGGGCCAAGGCGCGCATCGACCAAGCCAAAACGGAGGCCCGGGCCGCGCTGCGGTCCCCGGAGCCCGGGGTCGACTAGGAGCGGCCCTGAAGCCGCTGCGCTTCGTTCTCGTGGCCACCCTGGCCGCCGTCGCCTGCACGGGCGGAGAGGAGAGCGGCCAAGCCGATCGAGACACCCTCACCCAACGCCAGAGAGACAGCCTGGTGGGAGAGTTGCCGATCCCCGGCGCTCGGGGCGTGCGCGGAGCGATAGACGTCGCCGACTCCGCCAGGGCGAGGCAACGGATGCTGGATTCGATCGGCGGCTAGGTTCGTGCCACCCTGGGACTAGCGGTTTGCCGCAGAGTCCAGTATCTGTCTCCCGAGCCCGGATCGTTCAAGACCTGGCTCCCAACGCCCCTGACGACTGCACCTAGACTGCACCCAGACAATCGCAAACGATCAGCAGACAGAGGAGAGGCCGATGTCCGCTGCAGATGTCACTAGAGAGATCGACACCTTCAATGAGTGGGTGGTGCGGCGGAACCCCGGAGAACCGGAGTTTCACCAGGCCGTCGACGAGGTCGTCGAGACGTTGATGCCGTTCGTGATCGAGCACGACAAGTACCGCCACGCGAAGATCCTCCAGAGGATGTGCGAGCCGGACCGCATCATCACCTTTCGCGTCACCTGGGTCGACGACGACGGGGAATACCACGTCAACCGGGCCTGGCGCGTCCAGTTCAACGACTCGATCGGCCCCTACAAGGGAGGGCTGCGGTTTCACCCGAGCGTGACCCTCGGCACCCTCAAGTTCCTCGGCTTCGAGCAGACCTTCAAGAACGCCCTCACCGGCCTGCCGATGGGCGGCGCGAAGGGAGGGGCCAACTTCGATCCGAAGGGGAAGAGCGACAACGAGGTCATGAAGTTCTGCCAATCCCTCATGACCGAGCTCTATCGGCACATCGGCGAGAACACCGACGTCCCCGCCGGTGACATCGGCGTCGGCGCGCGTGAGATCGGCTACCTGTTCGGTACCTACAAGCGTCTGGCGAACCGGGTGACGGGGGTGCTAACCGGCAAGGGGCTCTCGTTCGGCGGGAGCCGGGTGCGCAAGGAGGCGACGGGCTACGGCGTCGTCTACTTCACGGAGCACATGCTGGAGCGGATCGGCGAAGGCCTGGAAGGGAAGACCTCGGCGGTCTCGGGCTCGGGCAACGTTGCCATATACACGATCGAGAAGCTCCTCGAGAAGGGGGCGAAGGTCGTTACGATCTCCGACTCCGCCGGCTTCGTGCACGATCCCGATGGGATCGACGAGGAGAAGCTGGCCTTCCTCAAGGACCTCAAGGAGGTACGTCGCGGCCGGGTCAGCGAGTACGCCGAGCACTTCAAGAACGCCACGTTCCACGCGAAGACGAACCCGTGGGTCGTGCCGGTCGACCTGGCCTTCCCGAGCGCGACGCAGAACGAGCTGACCGGGGCGGACGCGCGCACCCTGGTCGAGAACGGCGTGATCGCCGTCGGCGAGGGCGCCAACATGCCGACCGAGCCCGAGGGCGTGAAGGTCTTCGTGGACGCGAAGATCTGCTATGGCCTGGGGAAGGCGGCCAATGCGGGCGGCGTGGCTGTCTCGGGCCTGGAGATGAGTCAGAACGCGCTCCGCCTCTCCTGGACGGCCGCGCAGGTGGATGCGGAGCTGAAGAAGGTGATGCGTAGCATCCACGAGCAGTGCGTCGAGTACGGCGACATGGGCGAGTGGGTGAACTACGTGAAGGGCGCCAACATCGCGGGCTTCGTCAAGGTCGCCGATGCGATGCTCGCGTACGGAGCGGTCTAGGCTCCTAAGGATCCTGGCCGTGGTCCCGAACCCCGAAGACGACGAGCGCTTTCTTCGCCTCGCGATAGAAGCCGCAAATCGGGCTCGGGAGCGAGGCAACCATCCGTTTGGAGCCGTTCTCGTGGACTCGGCCTCGAGGGTCCTCCTCGAGGCCGAGAACACCGTCTTCACCGATCGCGATCCCACGGCGCACGCCGAGCTGAGCCTGATCCGCGCGGCGGGCCCCCGGTATGATCCCTCCGCACTCGCGGCCTGCACCCTCTATGCGAGCACCGAGCCCTGCCCGATGTGCTCCGGCGCGATCTATTGGGGAGGCGTCCGCAGGCTCGTGTACGGGCTCGGCCAGTCCCGCTTCTACGAGCTCGCCGGAGGCGGCGTCAAGCTGGCTCTCTCGTGTCGGGAGGTGCTGGCGGCCGCTTCAGAGCGGCTGGAGGTAGTCGGCCCGCTGATGGAGGATGAGGCCGCCCGGGTCCACGAGGGTTTCTGGAGTCCGGCTTCCTAGCCGGCGCGTCAGCGACGGTTGGATGCCTTCGATGCTCCCGATGAGACAGAGGATGCGAGGCGAAGAGGTCAACCCGAAGGAGGCAGCGGGATGTTTGGTGGACGATACGGGATCGGCGCGCGCGCGCCGTGGAGGCTGGCACAGGCCGCTGTCGGATTGGCGGCTCTGGGCATGCTGATCACGTCGCAGGCGGCCGCCCAGGAGGCCGAGACGGAGACACCGACACCTCCCGCCGCCGAGGT
>CAMYMV010000013.1:36823-86765 GCA_947259585.1 uncultured Gemmatimonadales bacterium
CGAAGAAGCTCGAGAAGCACGGAGACATCCGGGTCGACGACTACTACTGGTTGAATCGACGCGACGACCCTGCCGTCATCGCGTACCTGGAGGCGGAGAACGCCTACACCGAGGCCGTGATGGCCCACACGAAGGACCTTCAGGCAGCCTTGTTCGAGGAGATCAAGGGCCGCATCAAGCAGACGGATCTCTCCGTACCGTACCGCGAAGGCGATGCCTACTACTACAGCCGGACGGAGGACGGGCAGGCGTACCCGATCTATGCCCGAAAGAAGGGGTCGTTGGAGGCGTCCGAGCAGGTGATGCTGGACGTGAACGAGCTGGCGAAGGGCCACGACTTCTATGCCGCGGCCGGTCGTCGCGTGAGCTCGAACGGCAACGTGCTGGCGTTTGCCGAGGACACCGTCGGCCGGCGTCTGTACACGCTTCGCTTCCTGGACCTCGACACCGGGAACTTCCTGGATGAGGAGATCCCGGGCACGTCGGGAGGCAGCGCGTGGGCAGAGGACAACCGCACGATCTTCTACGTGAAGCGCGACCCGGGTACGCTGCGAGCCTACCAGGTCTATCGGCATCTGCTTGGAACGGATTCGTCAAAGGACCAGCTGGTCTACGAGGAGGAGGACGAGGAGTTCTCGTGCTACGTGTGGAAGACGAAATCGAAGCGATTCGTCGTGATCTCCTGCAGCCACACGCTGGCCGATGAGCACCGGTTCGTGGACGCCTCGCAGCCCGATCAGGAGTTCCGCGTCTTCCTCCCGCGCGAGCGTGGACACGAGCACGACATCGACCATCATGGCGAGCACTTCTACGTCCGGACGAACGACGGCGCCCGGAACTTCCGCTTGATGCGGACTCCGGTGGCGCAGACCGGCAAGGCGTACTGGGAGGACGTCATCGGTGCGCGCGATGAGGTGCTGGTGGAGGGCTTCGAGGTCTTCCGCGATCATCTCGTCGTCACCGAGCGGAGCGACGGTTTGCGTCGTATGCGTATCCGGCCATGGTCCGGAGATGAGGAGCACTACATCGATTTCGGCGAGCCGGACTACCTCACGTGGGTGCACGACAATCGGGAGATGAACACGCACCTCCTTCGGTTCGGCTACGAATCGATGAAGACTCCCGAGTCCGTCTACGACTACGACATGAAAACCCGCGAGAAGATCCTGCTGAAGCGGGAAGAGGTCCTCGGCGGCTTCGACACGGAGGACTACGTCACCGAGCGGCTCTACGCGCCCGCCCGGGACGGAGCCCGCATACCGATCTCGCTCGTCTACCGGAAGGGAGCGAAGCGAGACGGCAGCAACCCGCTCGTCCTCTACGGCTACGGCTCCTACGGGGCCAGCATCGACGCCTCCTTCGGTTCGTCGAGACTCAGCCTGCTGGACAGGGGGTTCGGCTACGCGATCGCCCACATCCGGGGCGGCCAGGAGCTCGGCCGCTCCTGGTACGACGACGGAAAGCTCCTGCACAAGAAGAACACGTTCACCGACTTCATCGACGCGGCCGAGTACCTGATCGAGGAGGGCTACACGAGCCCCGACCTCCTCTTCGCGCGAGGAGGGAGCGCCGGAGGGCTCCTGATGGGGGCGGTCGCGAACATGCGCCCGGACCTGTGGAAGGGCGTCGTGGCCCACGTCCCGTTCGTGGACGTGGTGACCACGATGCTGGATGAGTCGATCCCGTTGACCAGCTTCGAGTACGACGAATGGGGCGACCCCGATGAGAGAGAGTACTACGACTACATCCTCTCGTACTCGCCGTACGACAACGTAGAGGTGAAGGACTACCCCTCCATGCTGGTCACCACGGGGCTGCATGACTCGCAGGTCCAGTTCTGGGAGCCCGCCAAGTGGGTGGCCAAGCTCCGGTCACTGAAGACCGACGACAACGTGCTTCTCCTGAAAACGAACATGGATGCCGGACACGGTGGCGCGTCGGGACGGTACGAGCGGTACGAGGAGCTCGCTCTGGAGTACGCCTTCGTGTTGGATCAGCTGGGGATCACGGAGTAGTCATCCGGACGCCCGGCTTCTAGCGGCGCTCCCGGGATGCGGATCGCGGTTTTCGGCGCGGGGGCGGTCGGCGGCTACTTCGGCGGTCGCCTCGCCGAGGTGGGCGAGGACGTAGTGTTCATCGCGCGCGGCGAACACCTCACCGCCCTTCGTGAGCGCGGCCTGCGCGTCGAAAGCGTCGTCGGAGACTTCGCCGTCGCTCCGGCCGAATGTACGGAAGATCCCACGGAAGTCGGTCCGGTCGACCTCGTCATCGTGGCCACCAAGGCCTGGCAGGTCGGAGAGGCGGCTCTGGCGATGAGACCACTCGTGGATCCGGAGACGACGGTTCTTCCCCTGCAGAACGGGGTCGAGGCGCCGGACCAGCTGGCTGCCGTGCTGGGGAAGGGTCCGGTCGTGGGCGGTCTCTGCCGGATCATGAGCTTCCTGGCCGCCCCCGGCCTGATCCGCCATGTGGGAGCGGAGCCCGTGCTGACCTTCGGCGAGCTGGATGGGCCTGAGACCGGGCGCTGCCGATCGCTCCTTGCCGTGTTCGGGTCCGCTGGGGGCATGCGTGCGGAGCTCGTCCCGAACGTTCAGGTCGAGCTGTGGCGGAAGCTGCAGATGATGGCGGCCACCAGTGCCGTGGGAGCCGCGGCCCGCAAGCCGTTAGGGGTGCTACTGGAGTTGCCGGAGACGCGGCGGTTGCTGAAGACATGTATGGACGAAGTCCGCAAGGTGGCCGTGGCGCGGGGGGTCGAGCTTCCAAAGGAGGAGGCCGATCGCACCATGGCATTCCTCGACCGGCTGCCCGCCGACGGCGTGACTTCGTTGTACCGTGACCTGGATGCCGGACGTCCGTCCGAGCTCGAGGCTCAGCTAGGGACGGTCGTGAGACTGGGCGCGGAGGTCGGGGTCGATACGGCGGTCTGCGCCACCCTGTACGCCACGCTGCTACCCTCCGAGTTGGCGGCGCGCGGCGAACCTCCGGCCACCGACTGAAGCGCATCTCCCCTCCGGACCGAGCGGGCTCGGCATGAGAAGCCTCGACCTCCTGATCGTGGTCGCGTTCCTGGCCGGATTGGTCCTGCTGGCGGGCTGGCTCGCCCGCAGGCAGAAGGACACTACCGACTACTACCTGGGCGGCCGTCGCCTCTCCGCCTGGGCTCTCGGAGTCAGCCTGGCCGCCAACCAGGTAAGCGCCATCTCGCTGGTAGGAGCTCCGGCCTTCGTGGCCTTGCGAGTGGGTGGCGGACTCAAGTGGCTGCAGTACGAGCTCGCCGTGCCTCTCTCGATGGCCGCGCTCGTTCTCTGGGGCGTGCCGGTTCTCCGCCGCGCTCGCGGCGCCAACGTGTACGAAGCGATCGAGGATCGCCTCGGACCGGCGGCCCGCAGGCTCCTCGCCTCGTTCTTCCTCCTGGGACGAGGGCTCGGGAGCGGTGTGATCCTGTACGCGTCGGCGCTCGTGGTAGCTGCCCTCACCGGCTGGGGATTGGGCATGAGCCTGATCGTCGTGGCACTGGTCGCGGCGGTCTATACATCGCTGGGCGGCCTCGCTGCGGACGTCATCTCCGATATCCTCCAGTTCGGGTTGCTGTGGGGAGGCACGCTGCTCGCTTCCGTCGTGCTCGCGGTTCGTCTCGGAGCGGGCTCCGTGCTCGATCTGATCGAGCGCTCGAGGTTGGTTCCGCTGGACATGGCCGGGCACGGGCTGGGGGATGGAGCCACGTTCGGCTTCTGGCCGATGCTCTTCGGCGGCTTCTTCCTGTACCTGGCGTACTACGGTTGCGATCAGACCCAGGCACAGCGGATCATCGCGGCTTCCACCGAGGGTGCCGCCAGGAAAGCGCTCTTTCTGGCCGCCATGCTCCGCTTCCCTCTCGTTCTCACCTACTGCGTTTTCGGCCTGCTCCTGGCCGCCTTTCTCGCCGTGGAGCCGTCCTTTGCCGCGGGGCTCGCCGGCCGGCCTCCCGATGCACTCGTTCCGGAGTTCGTCGTCGCCTATCTGCCGGTGGGTGTTCTCGGGGTGGCGGTGGCCGGCTTTCTGGCCGCCGCGCTCTCTTCGATCGATTCGGCCCTCAACTCGATGTCGGCCGTAACGATGGAGGAGTTCTTTCCATCCGACGGCGGTGCCGCCGGGCGCCTTCGAATCTTCTGGGCTCGTTTCGGCACGCTGGCCTGGGGCGCCTGGGCGGCGGCGGCCGGCTGGTGGCTCTCGACCAGCGGGGAGACGGTGATCGAGACCATCAATCGGGTCGGGAGCGTGCTTTACGGGCCGATGCTGGCCCTGTTTCTTCTCGCCTGGCGCTCAAAGCGCGCGGACGGACGCTCGGCGGTGGTCGGGGGGTTCGCTGGCGTCGCCGCCAATCTCCTCCTTGCCTATGGAGCTCCCACCGTCTCCTGGCTCTGGTGGAACCTGGCCGGCTGTCTGGTGGCCGTTGTGATCGGGCACATTGGAGGGCGCGGCGGATCTCCGAGCTCCGGCGATCGACACGGTGGCCCGACCGCGGTGGCGCCGGATGACAAGTCAGCGCGGACGCTCGCCTGGCTCCTGGTGGCGGAGTTTGCTGCCATCCTCTCACTACTCGTGGCCCTAACCATCATCTTTGGCTGATCGCGGGTTCGTCGAGCAGGCCCTCGGGCGGCGGTGCCGGCCGGTCAGTTGAAGGCCAGGCCGCTGCCGAAGGGATGTCCGGTCAGGGCCTGCCGTCGGGCAGCCTCCACCTGGGCGTCGGTCAGTCTCGTGCGATCCGCGGCAGCGCAGCCGGGCGACATGAGGTTGCCGGCCGGGGTGCACGGCACGTGCGGGAGACTCAGGGAGTGGCCCAGCTCGTGAGCGAGGATCCGTGCCGTGGCGCGCGTGAGCTGTCGTTGGCCGTCCGGGTCGAGCTCGGCGGAAAGCGCCGCAGGTATGCCAGAGAAGTAGATGCCGCCCGCGATTCCCTCCAGAGAGAGAATGAGGAAAACATCCCACTCGCCCGAGAGCAGGTTCTCGCGCGGCAGCACCGAGGCGATGACGTTGTCGGAGAAGGGGATCTGGCCGTTCAGCATCGCCGCGAACGCGTCCGCGTTCAACGCATCCTCGCGAAGGATCGATTCGATCTCCCACCTGATCAGGGCTTGCTGCCAGATCGCGTTCACTCGCCCGAAGACGGTTGCCACCTCGTCCTCCGTGAGCTCCGTGCTGAGAGGCTGGAACTCGGAAGAGAGGAGATGAACGCGCACCCGCAGGGTGACCAGGCTGCGTGAGGGGGCCACGATTTCTGCCGGTCCCGAATCGTCGCTGCACGATACGAAGACCATCGGGGCGAGGATGACGGCCCATAGGAGGAGCGAGCGACGCGCACGCGGCCGAGTAACCAAGAGATCTTTCGCGATTGAGTTCATGGCGTCCGTAGTGATACGAGATCGCGGCCCTTTGGTCTACAACATCCGGAACGGGCATGCCGTTCCGCGCAGGTCCTCCTTATGTTGTGATGCCAAGTGTTAGGGTGCCAAGTGTGTGGCGCCAAGTCTCAAGGCGGCGGCAGCGGTCACCGCCAATTGACGACGTGGACCAGAGCAAGGGCGGGCATGCAGCGAAGCGCTGGAAAAGCCGTCTGGACAGCCGCATCGCTCCTTCTTCTTCCTTTGAGCGGCTGCGGCGCCGTCAACAAGATGGCGGCCAGCAGCGTGACGGAAATGATGGAATCGACCGCCGAGGTGTGGTCGTCCGGGGACGATCCGGAATTCGTCTGCGAGTCCATCCCCTTCGCGCTCTCGACGGTCGAGGGTCTGCTCACGAAGCGGCCAGAGAGCGAGCGGCTGCTGCTCAACGCGGCCCAGGGCTTCGTCCAATACGCATACGTGTGCGTCGAGACCGACGCGATCCTCCTAGAGGAAGAGGACTATAAGCGCTCCAAGCAACAGCTGGAGCGCTCGCTGAATCTGTTTCTCCGCGCCAAGAGGTACGGCATGCGGGGCCTCGAGCTGGCGGATCCAGGACTCGAGGAGCGCCTGCTCGTCGACCCCGAGGCCGCGGTCGCCGGCACGACCTTGGAGGACGTTTCGTTGCTCTATTGGACCGCGGCTGCCTGGGGAGCCGCGATCTCCCGTGGCAAGGATCGCCCGGACCTGATCGCCGACCTGCCGGCGGTAATCGCGATGATGGAGCGCGTCCTCGAGCTGGATGAGACGTTCAGGGATGGCACGATTCACGATGTGTTCATCATGCTGCGCGGCCTTCCAGCCAGCATGGGTGGGTCTCCCGAACAGGCCCGCAAGCACTTCGAGCGCGCTCTCGAGTTGAACGGGGGGCGGTTGGCGGGCACCTACGCCACCTACGCCACGAGTGTGATGTTGCCGGAGCAGGACCGGGAGCGCTTCGAGAGGCTGATGCTGGAGGCGCTGGCGATAGATCCGGACGAGGATCCGGGCAATCGGCTGCAGAACCTCATCGCGCAGAAGCGCGCTCGCTACATGCTCGATCACGTGGAGGACTACTTCCTGGAGTAGGAGAGGGAGAGGGATGACGTGGAGACATAGGCACCGGGTGCTTCGGGTCGCGGCGCTCGCGATGGGATGCCTGGTGGCGGTCGGACCCGACGAAGCTCCGGCGCAGAGGGCGCGTGTAAAGCTCGCCACTCTCGCGCCCGACGGCTCGCCGTGGCACCGCATACTCGAGGACATGGGTCACGAGTGGGAGCAGGCCACGAACGGGAGGGTGCGGCTCGTCATCTACCCGGGGGGCGTCGCGGGCGACGATCGGGCTACGCTGCGCAAGATCCGGCACGGGCAGCTCCAGGGGGCGACGCTGACGGTGCAGGGGCTCGCCGAGCTGGACGATGCGTTCAACGTCTTCCAAATCCCGCTCTTCTTCGCCTCGATCGAGGAGTTCTTCTTCGTCCTCCGTCGCCTGGGGCCGCTGCTGAGTCAGCGCTTGGAGGAGCAGGGGCTCGTGACCCTCCACTGGGGCTACGGCGGGTGGCTGCACTTCTTCTCGAAGGTCCCGACGCGCACGGTTTCGGATCTCAAGCGCGTGAAGATGTACACGACCGCCGGCGACGACCGGATGGTGAGGCTTTATAG
Source organism: uncultured Gemmatimonadales bacterium (assembly GCA_947259585.1). Lineage (GTDB taxonomy): Bacteria > Gemmatimonadota > Gemmatimonadetes > Palauibacterales > Palauibacteraceae. The sequence goes on from CAMYMV010000013.1 coordinate 43,885, forward strand.
GCAGAACGGGTACAACCCGGTGGTCCTCTCGCCGACCGACATCATGGTCGGTCTGCAAAGCGGGATGATCGACGGTCTGCCCGCTCCGCCCCTCGGGGCCCTCGCCTTTCAGTGGTACCGGCACACGCCCTACGTGCTTTCTCCCGGCGTCGCCCCCCTCATCGGTGCCACCATCATCGACAAGAGGGCCTGGGAAAAGATGTCGGAGGAGGACCGTGAGGCGCTCCTCGAGTCGGCTCGTCGGGCTGGCGAACGGCAGGCCGACGAGATTCCCGAGAAGGACGAGGAGTCTCTGGCAGAGATGATCATGCGAGGCCTCCAGGTGATTCGCGTGGACGTCGAGGGGGAGGCCGATCCCTGGCGAGCGGCGGCGGAGTCTTTCGCGGAGAGTTTCCGGAGCACTATGGTTCCTGACGACGTTCTGGATCTCGCTCTCCAGTATCGCGCCGAGTACCGGCGCGGCCCGGCGGCCGCCGCGGGTTCGAGTCCCTGATCCGGCTTCGCCAGACACACGACAGACACACGACAGAACTGAGCCTCCGTCCTTGAAAGCCTTCCGAAAGCTCGAAGAGGCGACGGCGGGCCTCGCACTGGGCGCGATGGTCCTCCTGCCGCTCCTGGAGATCCCGCTCCGCAAGCTCGGAACGGGGATTCCGGCCGCGATCTCGGTCGAGCGACATCTGACGCTCTGGGTGGCCTTCCTCGGTGCCGCGTTGGCCGCTCGCGATGGACGGCTCCTTTCCCTCGCCACCGGCCAGCTGCTCCCCGAGGGCAAGATACGAACGGCGGGAGGTCGCCTCGCTTCCGCGGTCGCCGCCGCCGTCTGCGCGCTCTTCTTCCGAGCGGGCATCGATCTCGTTCTGGAGGAGAGGCTCGCCGGGACGATGATCACCCAGATGATCCCCGTGTGGGTGGCTCAGGTCGTGATGCCCATAGCGTTCGCGCTGATCGGGCTCAGGCTGGTCTGGCGCTCGGCCGACAGCTGGAAGGGGAGGTCGGTGGCGATTCTCGGCGTCGTCCTGGGCCTCCTCCTGGCGCAGTTCCCGGGGATCCTGGAGGCCAAACCGAGCTGGCCCGGCGTTCTGCTCGTCCTCACGGCCACTCTTCTCGGAGGTCCGATCTTCGCCGCGCTCGGAGGGATTGCCGCTCTCCTCTTCATGGCGGACGGAGTCCCGCCGGTGGCGGTCCTGATCGAGACCTACAGCCTATCGGTGAATCCGACCCTCGCCGCGATTCCGCTCTTCACGCTGGTCGGCTTCTTTCTCGCCGAAGGCAAGGCGTCATCGAGGCTTCTGAACCTCTTTCGCGCCTTCGTAGGGTGGGTGCCTGGAGGAACGGCGGTCGTCTGCGCCTTCGTCTGCGCCTTCTTCACCGTCTTCACCGGCGGCTCGGGCGTCACGATTCTCGCCCTCGGTGCCCTCCTGTTTCAGGTTCTCCGGGAAGATCGCTACAACGAGCGTTTCTCGCTCGGCCTGCTGACCGCGTCGGGCTCCCTCGGCCTGCTGCTTCCGCCGGCTCTTCCCCTGATCCTCTACGGGATCGTGGCGAGCGTCCCCATCGAGGATCTTTTCATCGGTGGGATCATCCCCGGGATCCTGCTCGTCTCGCTGGTCGCGGGTTGGGGAGTGCGCGAGGGGATGAAGAGCGGAGTCGAGCGCAGGCCGTTCGATCGGCGGGAGGCGTCACGGGCGCTCTGGGAGGCGAAGTGGGAGCTGCTCCTTCCGATCCTCGTCCTGTTCGTGATCTTCAGGGGGATTGCCACGCTGGTCGAGGCGGCGGCGCTCGCGGCCCTCTACGCCTTCGTCGTCCAGTGCTTCGTGCACCGGGACGTCTCCCTGGGCAGCGATCTGGCGCGCGTCTTCCACCAGTGTCTGGTGCTGGTCGGGGGCGTGCTGCTCATCCTAGGCATGGCGATGGGGTTCAGCAGCTACATGGTGGACGCGATGATCCCGGGTCGCGCGCTCGAGTGGGTTCAGAGCCACATCGACTCGCGGATCGTCTTCCTGCTCTGCCTCAACCTCTTCCTCCTCCTGGTCGGCGCGGTGATGGACATCTTCTCGGCGACCGTGGTGATCGTGCCGCTCATCGTGCCCCTAGGCGCGGCGTTCGGCATCCACCCGATCCACCTGGGGATCATCTTCGTGGCCAACCTCGAGCTCGGGTACCTGACGCCTCCCGTCGGGCTCAACCTCTTCCTCGCCTCCTACCGCTTCGATCGGCCTCTGCTCGACCTCTACCGAGCCGCGGTGCCGTTCCTCCTCATTCTGGGCGTGGGGGTGCTGCTCATCACCTACATCCCGTTCCTCACGACGGGTCTCCTGGCGGCTTTCGGACGGTAGCGCGGTACGCGGCATTCGGGCGGAAGTGGCGGCCTTCGTCTGATGCCTGGTCGCCGTCCACCAGTCGGCCCTACAGGTGGCCGAAGTAGATCTCCGTGGCGTATTCGAGGAATACCCGTCCCCGCTGCTCGTGACGGCTGAAGATCGCGTCCAGCTCGGATTGCATCGACGCCCGGGCCGGATCATTCTCGCGAGGAGTGTACGATGATGACAGGAGCCGCCCGCGCAATCCATCGCGGTCGAGCTCCTGGTGGTTCGGGAGCTCTCGTCGGCTGAACCCGTCGGTGAAGAAGCGACTGAGCAGGCGTTCTCTCCGAGTGTCGTGTCGAACGCGATCGTAGTCGGTCCCGAACGTTAGCAGGAGCTTCTCGTACTCGCGCAGGAAGGGGCCCCCGTCCAGCTTGCGCGTGTTCCAGACGAGGGTCACCCGCTTCGGCGTGCGCAGAATCCGAGCGAACTCGCGCCTCGCCTGCGCGACCTCGAACCAGTGAAACGCCTGGCCGGCGAAGACGAGATCGACACTGAGTGCCGGTAGGTTAGTGCTTTCGGCCGCACCGGTGACGCTGTGGAAGAGAGGGTTCTCCACGTGCACCGACGCCGCATCGCGCATCTCCTGGTTGGGCTCGACGCCGTATACCGCACAACCCATCTCCAGGAAGGGTCGCGCCGACAAGCCGGTTCCGGATCCAACATCCGCGACGCGCCAGGAGGAAGAAAGGCCGATCTCCGCCTGAAGAAGCGGAATCAGGGCAGGCGGATACCGGGGGCGGTATCGAGCGTAGTCCACAACCCGTCCCGTGAACCGACCGGTGGGGTCGGTTGCGCGGCTCACGCGCGGCGGCGATTCGCTAGTCGCGGCGTTCCTCCGGCTGCTCCGCCTTCCAGCGCATCGCCATGAGGATGCGGTTCCTGGCGCTCGGGTGGTCATAGAACAGCCACTCCTCGAGCGGGCCGGGATCCACCTTCCGGTACTCTCCGAGCTTGAGAATGATGGTCGAGAACCCGTCCGGCTCACGCGCCGCGTTGAGGCCGTAGATATCGGCCTCGACCTCGTTGGAGCGGATGAAGCCGTTGGTGATCGGCGTGATCGCCGCGGAGTAGAGCGAGAACAAGATGAGGAAGAGCGGAAGGCCCGCCACGTCGCCCACGTCCAGCACACCCCAGCCGGAGCCCCAGCGGGCCAACGCCCGGTCGAATCCCCAGCGGACGAAGGCGAAGCCGACCACCAGGACAACGCCGAAGAAAACGAAAAATTCGCTCGCCGCGTGCAGGGCGAAGTGGCCGATCTCGTGCGCCATCACGGCCTCGATCTCTTCGTCCGTCCCTCGGTCGAGGAGATTGTCGTTGAGCGAGATGCGCGTCGTGCCGAAGACCCCGCTCACGTTCGCGCTGATCTTGGTGGTGCGCTTCGAGGCGTCGTACTGGTACACCTCGTCCGCCGGAACGCCGTTCGCGCGAGCCATGGCGAGGACGCGATCCTTGAGGGACCCCTCTTCGAGTGGCTCGTAGCGGTTGAAGAGCGGAGCGAGATAGACGGGCGAGATGAAGGCGATCACGGCCAGGAACCCCAGGCTCACCCCCGCCCCCCAGATCCACCATGTGCGAGGAGCGCGGCGGATGGCGCCGTAGAGAAGGACGAGAAGAACGCTCACGAGGATCAGGGAGACGGCCAGGCCGATGAATCGATCGGAGACATACCCCCCCAGGCTCTGCGTCGAGAAGCCGTAACGGTGCTCGCGGATGAAGCCCGAATAGACGGATAAGGGCAGGAGCAAAACCGTGGTGATCAGGATGTACTGCACGCCGTAAAGGGCCGTCTGGAGAGGCTTCCTGCCGGAGATGCGCTCCGCCGTCGTCCGCATGCGGGCCGAGAGCGCCGTGTTGAGAAGGAAGAAGGCGACGGCGAGTCCGTAGAACAGGCCTATGATCCCCAGCCAGTAGCCACCCTCCGTGTACTCCTTCGAGGTGGCCCTCGTCTCCTCATCCAGGGTCGCGAGATATGCTTCCGTGGCCTGCTCGGGGTCGAAGGCCTGACGGCTCGTGCCTGGCTGCAGGGCGGCGTCCATGGTGCGCGCAGCGGCGCTCGAGACCGCGGGTTCGGCCATCGCCTGCGCGTCTGCGGTGCGCGGAGCGACGGAGGTCAACACCCACAGTGTCACGGCGCGCGCCACGAGCCCATACCGGCCGCTTCCGGCCGCACCCATGCTCCTACTCCTCCAGCTGGGCGCGCAGGAACGCCAGCGTCCGCGCCCAGGCCTGCTCGGAGGCTCGCATGTTCGCCCCTTCTCGACCGCTTTGCTGTCGCAGGAAGCCGTGTCCCGCACCGTCGTAGATCTCGGTCTCGTACACCTTTCCGAGGCCGTCCATCTCCTCCTTCGCCGGAGGGATCGTCGCGTTCACGCGCGCGTCATCTCCTCCGTAGAGACCCAACACCGGAGCCTCGATCGCGGCCAGTGACTCGGTCGGGGGAGCGCCGCCGTAGTACACGATGGCCGCATCCAGGCCATCCCAGGCGGTCGCGAAGCGAAAGCTCGTCGAGCCGCCCCAACAGAAGCCGACGCTGCCCACCCTGGAGGTCGCCGACGGGAGCGCGGTCGCGTAGCCGGCAGCGGCTCGAAGCCGACGGTTCACCTCGTCGCGGTCCAGCTCACGGATCGCCTTGCGGACGTCCTCAGGCGAGAAGGAGTCGGTGCCGCCGCCGTCGAACCCCTTCCCGCTCAGCAGGTCGGGGGCGATCGCGATGAAGCCCTCGGCGGCCAGTTGATCGGCGACGCCCCGCACCCAGTCGGTGAGCCCGAAGATCTCGTGGATCACGATCATGACCGGCGCCGTCTCGTTTCGCTCCGGGTAGACCACCCAGGCCGTCACAGTATCGGCGTCCCCGGCGTCGTACTCGACCCACTCGCCGTGCCGCGGGGACTCCGCGAGGCGCGAGAGGGCTAGCTCGGCGTCGGGCGGCAGTTCCGGTTTCTCCTGGGCCTGGGCCCGAAACGCGTGGCCGAGGCCGGCGATAACGACGGCGGCCACAGTGACGGTGGCTCTGGCAGCATCGAGCATTCTCATTCCTCCGATTTCGATCTGATGGCCGGCGCCTGGGAGAGACGCGTGAACTGGACGTTCCCGCTTCCGACGGAAGCCCACGCACGAAGAGGTGAATCTAGCGCCACCGGCGGTCGGCAAACGACCCCACCATGGTTTGACGGTGCTGGCCAGTGCGCGTACTAGTAGAGCGACTGCACACTCCCGTCCCATCCAAGGAGGATTCGATGAAACCCAGACTTTCCCTTATCCTGGGGTTTGGCGCGCTGCTGACGCCGCTGCTGCTGCCTTCCCCGGCCTCCGCGCAGGAGGATCAACCCGCCGGCTTCGCCACCTACTACTATTGCAACCAGGCCACAGAAGCCCGGGCCGACACGATCATGAGCGACCACTACGCGGCGATGTACGACAGGCACCTGGAGGCAGGCAACATCACGGCGTGGGGCTGGCTTTCCCACCGAATCGGCGGAAAATGGCGCCGCCTCTCCTACTTCTTCGCACCGTCGCGGGACGCTCTGTTGGAGGCGAGAGCGGCGATGATCGAGGAGTTCATAGCCGATGACTCCGGCTTGGGCGAGGAGTTCGACCAGATCTGCCCGTCACACGACGACTACATCTGGACCATGCAGGCCAGCTCGGATCCGGATGGCCTCGGTGCTCGCCCCGAGTTCGGTCTCTCGATGTACTTCGAGTGCGATTTCGCCAGAGAGGATCTGGCCGACGAGATCTACACCGGCGTCTTCAACGGCGTGTTCGACGATGCCGTCGCGGACGGCACGATCACCGGCTGGAGCTGGCACGCGCATGACGTCGGCGGGAAGTATCGCCGGCTCGGCGTGATCGACGGCACCAGCGTCAACGGCGTGCTGAACGCCCGCGACGCGATCTTCGAGAGGATCGGGGAGATGGCCGAAGGTGCGCTAGGAGTGTTCTCCGAGACCTGCTACTCGCACACCGACTACGTCTGGGATATCGAGATCTCCAGGCCGTAGGACCGCTCGGCGAACGGCCTCCGGCGTGAAACCGACGCCGCGGGCCCGGCCGAACACCGGAAAGCGAACGGGAGCCCCGTGGATGCGGGGCTCTCGCCTTTTCGGGCCTTCTCCAAGCGGTCAGCCGCGGTTGCCCGCCTCGTAGATCGCCCGGACCGTATCTATAGTATCCGCCTCCGTGGGCAGCTTGTCTTCCCGATAGCCCTTCACCCTCGCGAACCGCAGCGCCAGCCCGCCCGGGTACTTGGGGCTGGCCTGAACCTCGTTGAAGGCGATCTCGACCACGAGCTCGGGGCGAACGACCACCGCGATTCCCTCGCGCCGGCTCTCGAGCGCCAGCAACCGCTCCGTCTGCCAGGCGAGCATGGCGTCGGTCATGCCCTTGAACGTCTTTCCCAGCATGATGAAGCCGCCGCTCCCGGGGTCTCGGGCGCCGAGGTGGAGATTGCTGAGCCGGCCGCGGCGCCTGCCGTGACCCCACTCCGCGGCCAGGACCACGAGGTCGAGCGTATGGGCTGGCTTGATCTTGAGCCACGCGCGCCCGCGGCCGCCGGCGGCGTAGGGCGCGTCGAGCATCTTGGCCATGACGCCCTCGTGGCCGGTCTTCATCACTCGCTCCAGGAAAGCCGAGGCCTGTTCGGCGTCCCCTGTCTCGACATGATCGAGTCTCAGATCTTCCGGCAGGGACTCGGCGAGAGCGACGAAGCGCTCGGCGGCCGGCTCATCGATCAGCGTCGCTCCGTCCAGGTAGAGGCAGTCGAAGAAGAAGGAGCTGAGGGGCGTCTCGGTTCGGACCCGCTCCACGTCCAACCGGGTCGAGAAGCGGCTCATCGTGACCTGAAAGGGGAGGGGAGCGCCTGTGGCACTGAGCGCGATCGCCTCTCCATCGAGGATGATCTCGCGGGACGGCAGGGTTCGGGCCGCCTCGACGATCTCCGGCAGGGCAGGCGTGACGTCGTTCAGCCGCCGGGTGAAGATGCGAACCTCGTCGCCGGACTTGTGCAGCTGGATCCTGGCTCCGTCCAGCTTGGGCTCGAAGGCAGCGCTCTCCAGATGGCCCAGGGCCTCGTTCACGTCCTCCGCGCTCTGGGCCAGCATCGGTTGAACGGGCCTGAAGAGCTCCAACCCGATTCGCTGGAGTGCCTCGGATCCGCCGGCCAGCGCGGCGCGCGCCACCTCTCCCGGGTCGTTCGTGAGCATCACCGCCCGGCGGACCTTCGTCTTCGGAACGGTGGCGGCGAGCGCCACGGCATCGACCATCAAGCCGGCACCGGCTCCCTGCCGAAGCTCGCCGAAGATCAGGCGGCGGAGGAATGCCTGCTCGGGCTCGGTGGCGCGCCCAAGAAGGTCGCGAAGGAGCCGGACGCGCTCGCCCGTCGAGCCCGGACCGCTCGCCTCCGCCATCCGCTGGAAGGCGTCGTCCAAATCCCGGAGGGTGAGCACCGCGGTCGTCGCAGCAGCCTCCGGGTGGGCCTTTCGCATCACTGCGGGTCCGATCCCGGGCCGGCCCTGGGGGAGTTCGCCCGCCAGGTACTTCACCCCGATTCGAATCTCCTCCGGGTCCATGTCGCCGAGGATCTCCGCCAACCGGTCGATTTTGGCCTTCCGGCCTCCCGTCTCGGTTAGCCGCTGCCAGGTCTCGACCAGCCGCGCGAGCTTCACGGCCGGGTTCTCGATGCCATCGTTGCCTCGCTGCTTGGCTCTCTAAGCAATCGTTGAACAATCGTCGGAACAAAGTGCCCTTCCCACCGGAAGGGGCGGCGACGCCGGAAGCCCCGCAAGTCGAAGTGCCAAGCGCTTAAACGAAGCTCGCGGCCCGCATGGCACCGAGTTTGAGATTCAGAACCCCGTCGCCGCCGGCACCTGGGGAGTGAGTCGGTGGCGCGGAGCCAAACGCGGAGCCAGTTCATGCAGCGTTCACGGAGCCATCGCGCCGCGACAGCGGTGCGCCGATCAGCCATCATCTCGGCGTCCGTTTTTCTCGGTTCGCTCCTGTACTTCTACCTGTTCCACCCGGGTAGAGCCCTGGCACAGGAGACGGGGGCTTCGGCTGTGTCGGGCTCAGAATCATTCGACCCGAGCCACCGTAACGGCCTCTGGATGGGGGCCGGTTTGGGTGCGGGCTTCGACCGTGTCTTCTGTGAGATCTGCGATGGCAGCGTCCAGGCGGGTTGGTCGGGATACCTTCGTCTGGGCGGCACGGTCAGCCCGCGCCTTCTTCTGGGTGGCGAGCTCACGGGATGGCTGCGCGGCCGCGAAGGGGTCACGCAGTCCATGGGTGGCGTCAGCTTCGTGGCCTACTGGTATCCCTCCGATACGAACCTCTACCTGAAGGGTGGCGGCGGCGTCATCGGCTTCCGCTCGGCCGACGGCGAGGACGCCGTAACCTCGACGACGTTCGGCCCCACGCTCGGCCTCGGATACGAGCAGCTCGTCTCCCCGAAAGTCTCCATCGTTCCCTTCTTCAACGTGCTCGTTGCCCCTTCAGGCGCGCTGCGCTTCAACGGCGACGAGGTGATCGACGGCGTCGGCTTCGTCCTCTGGCAGGGCGGGGTCGGTGTGACGATCCACTAGGAGTGACCATCCACCAGGAGCCGGCCGTGTACGAACGTTTCGTCGACCAGTCCACGCGGGCCCGAAAACGGGTCCTGTTCGTGCTCTTCCTGCTCCTGATTCTCCTGGCTCCGGCCTGCGAGACCAGCACATCCGGCCCCGGGATCGCGCCCAACGGCTTCAGCGCGGCCTACGGCCGGTGGGAGCCGAGCTCACACGATACCTGCACCAAGCAGGGTCACGATTCGTACGCGGTCGAGGGGCCGGATGGTAAGCTCTATCCGACCTGGCATCCTCCCGTCGATCCGGCGACCGGGTGCACGTTCGGCCACGAGCATGGCCGCGATCCCTCCGGCTCCGACCTCTTCGGCAAGGTCGGAAAGATCCCGTTCGGCTACGCCAACGAGCAGCTGGACATCTACGACCCGTTCACGGCGCGTCACGAGGACCACGTCGGGCACAAGGTCGAGTGGGAGAACGACGTGCGGATGAAGTTCGGCGGCGACGCCTCGTCGGCCGTCTTCGAGGTGCGTTGCGACGTCCTGACCAAGATGCACCAGGGATCGCACTCGAAGGACGCGTTCACCAACAACCTACACGAGATCGTCTATCACATCGATTGCTCGGATGGGACCGCGTTCGGCGTCACCATGCTGACCGCGATCGGCACACCGGGAGAGTTCGTGCGGCGTTGCGATGGGGACGTGCATGTGCACGCGGGGCCACCTTCGCCCCCGAACTCTCCCGAAGGCGGCGGCAAGCGCCGGATTCCCGACCGCAGCTGCGTAGAAGAGTTCATGCTGGTGCGTGAGGGCGAGCGCTCGAACGATCGCCAGGCGCTGTTCGAGAGCTGGCAGATCTCGGCGCAGGTGAGAACGGTCAACGGGCACCGACTGGCATCCTTCAACCCCTACTTCAACGTTTTCCTTCCGAGCCGGTTCTACGATGCCACGAAACCCAACAACACCGGGCGCCCGATCGACATCTGCTACGAGACGATCGGTGGCCGGCGGGCGCGAGGCGGGGCCTGCGCCGAGAGCACGGGGGAGGGCTTCCTGCAGAACCTGAACTTCGACGATCCGCGGTCTGCGTTCAACGGGGTGCGGCGGAGCTTCGACATCAACTCCAACCGCGTCAGCAACGCCGAGGGCCCTGAGGTCTGGTACTCGGATCCCCTGGGGCGAAACGCGCAGACGCAGCCGTTCCCGGGGTCGATCCGCCAGTACATAGCGCGGAAGAACAACGACCGCGGGCCGCTGAATCCCAGCGGCCCCACGGTCGGATCAGAGCGCAACTACGGCGGGCCGGGGGTGCACGCCCCGAACTGAGGGTTTCGTGATCGACTCCCGACGCCGTCTGGCCCGGGTCTACTCCTCCGGCTTGTCCGGTACCTGCGCCCGGATGTAGTGCTGGAGCGCGCCCGCCTCGATCTCGGACAGATTGCTGAACTGGGGCATGCCCATCTGCTGGCGGCCGCCACCGAGCACCACGTCCACGAACGCCTCGTGCGAGAGCACGACGGGCGATGCGCGGAGGTCGGGAGCTGCGCCGCCCGCCACGGCCCCGAAGCCGTGACATATCGCACACTTGCCGGGGAAGATCGATCCTCCGGCCTCCGCGAGCGCCGGGTCGACCACGAAGTCGGACGACACGAGCGGCTCGGGGAAGAAAGGTGGCGGGGAAGGCGGCAGCTCCAGCTCGCCGCCGAGCGCGAAGGTCACCAGCCGGCGCGGGTGCACCCGGTAGGACCAGCCATGCTGAGCCGGCAGCGTGGTGCCCAACGCCGGCATCCCTCCACCCCAACCGACGAGGATGGAGACGTACTGGGTGCCGTCGACCGCATACGTGATCGGAGCCGCGGAGATCCCGGAGCCGAGGTCGACGCTCCACAGCACCGAGCCGTCGCCCGCGCGATAGGCGAACAGCCGACCGTCCGCCCGGCCCTGGAAGACCAGGTTGCCGGCGGTCGTCAACGTGCCGGCGTTCCAGACGCCGGGCAGCGGGACCTCCCATACGGCGCGCTGCTCCACCGGATCCCACGCCTTGAGAGCGCTCACCGAGGTCTCGGCCCCCGCGACAGTGATGTCCAGGCCGGCGCCCTCGAAGGCCCAGTCGGGCGACTCCCAGGTTTGAATGTCGATGCCCTCGTCCGAGTAAACAGCTCCGATGTCCATCGTGGGGACGTAAGCCAGGCCGGTGCCGGGGTTGTAGGACATCGCGTGCCAGGTGTGGGCGCCCCACGCGCTCGGGAAGATCTCCACCTCGCCTTCCTCGTAGCGGGCGCCGGGGACCTCGACGGGCCGGCCGGTCTCGAGGTCGATCTCCGATGCCCAGGTCGTCTTCGCGAACGGCTCGGCCGAGATGAGCTGGCCGGTCGAGCGGTCGATGACGTAGAAGAAGCCGTTCTTGGGGGCGTGCATGAGGGCCTTCACGTCGCGGCCCTCGACCGTGATGTCAGCCAGCACGATGTCCATGTTGGAGTTGTAGTCCCAGGCCTCGGCCGGCGTGGTCTGGTAGTGCCAGCGGTACTCGCCGGTGTCGGCGTCGAGGGCGACGATCGAGCAGAGGAACAGGTTGTCGCCGCCCTCCGGGCTCCGGATCTTCGGGTTCCACGGAGCCCCGTTGCCGGTTCCGAGGTAGACGGCGTCAAAATCGGGATCGTAGGTGATCCCGTTCCACACCGTGCCGCCGCCGCCGACCTTCCACCACTCGCCCGTCCACGTCTCGGCGGCCATCCTCATCGCCTCGTTCTCGAAGCCGTCGGCCGGGTTTCCGGGCACGGTCCACCAACGCCAGGCCTGCTCGCCGGTGGCCGCGTCGTAGGCTGTCACGTAGCCGCGGATCGCGCCGAACTCCGTCCCGCCGTTTCCGATGATCACCTTGTCCTTGAAGACCTTGGGGACGCCGGTGATGTAGAGCGGCAGCTCCGGGTCTACGGTCATCTGGCTCCACAGCTCGGCGCCGGTCCGCGCGTCCAAGGCGATCAAGCGGCCGTCCATCGTCGCCTGGTAGACCGCACCCTTCCAGAATGCGATGCCGCGGCTGTAGTCCCACACGACCCGGAGCCGGTCGCCCGCGGTCTCGATCACCTGCGGATCGTACTCCCAGAGGAGCTCGCCGGTCTTCGCGTCCACGGCGCGGAGGACGTTGTAGCTTCCCTCGTAGTAGAGGACGCCGTCCACCACGAGCGGGGTACCGACGAGCGAGCGGTCGTGGGGAAGATCCACGTACCAGGCGACCCCGAGGTCCGAGACGTTGCCGTCATCCACCTGCGCGAGCGGGCTGTACCGCTGTTCGCTGAAGTTCCGTCCGTAGGCGAGCCAGTTGTCGCCGTTACCCACGGCGGCGAGCGCCTCGGCGTCGACGACCGTTCCGCCTTCGCCAGACGTACCGGACTCCGATCGACTGGTGGGATCCGTGCAGCCGGCCACAACGACAACGGCGACGACCGCCATGGTCCACGGGAGCTTGAGCTTCATCGTGCCTCCTGGTGTCTCCGGTTCGAGATCGATTCCATAACGTGAAGCCGACCCACCCTCCCAGCCAGACCAGCCGGGCTCACCAGGATCTCCCTCGCTGGGAGCGGCGCGGGCGCGCCCGCCGGCAAACGTCCTGATCGGTTGACGCGAGGGCCCTCGACCCCTAGTTCGTGGGGGCGCAGATTGCGCCGAGAACAGGCGATGCAACGATTGAAGGGGATTCCTTGGCTCGAAAAAGGCCGAAGCTGAAAAAGTCCGGGCGTCGAAAGATGGGCCGCAAGAAGCGGCGCCAACTGCACGCCCGGCGGAAGAAGAAGAGATAGAGGGACCCTACGGGGCTCACGACCCTCCCGGTGCCTGGTCGCGATAGCGGAAGGCACCCGGGAAGTCGGGTTCCGCCTCCTTCCGCTTTCCGCTCCATTCCGAGACGTCGATCCGCATGACGGAGGTCCGCTGCAGCTCATCGGGGGTGATCGGTCGATAGTCGCGGCCGGGCCTCAGCTGTGGGGCGTACTTGTCCAGCAGCAGCTGGAGGCCCTCCTCCGCCTCTTCGGCGTCGACGACGACCGTCGCCCTCCCGAAGGCCACGACGCCGGCGTATTCGACGCTGAACTCGAGCGCCTCGTCGGCGGGCAGCAGCCTACCCATCTCGAACGCCGTGAAGGCGACCCGCTCGTCCGCCTCGATGTTGCCCCGCGTACGCCCGGTCCGGGCGGTGTGCACGTAGATCGCGTGACGTGATTCGTCGTACACGAAGAGGTTGGAGTTGAGGAACGGCTGTCCGTCATCCACCGTCGCGACGACGCCGACCGGGGCTGTCGCGAGAAACGCGCGGATCCAGCCGTCATCCTTCGCCCGGTCGTTCCGCCGCATACGCGTGGCTTCGCCCACTTCGATCACCTCGCTCCTGGCTAAGGCGGCTCGGAGGCCTATCTCCGACAACTGGTCTAGGCTGCTCCGTCGCCCAGGCGGCGTGCGATCGCCTGGATGTGCTCGGGGGTCGTGCCGCAGCACCCGCCGATGATCCGCGCCCCCATCTCGGCCCACCGTTCCGCCTCCTCCAGATAGCGCGGCGGCGGATACTCGTCCGTGAACAGCCACTCGGGCGGGTCGAAGCGGCCGATGTGCGGATAGAGTCCGCACGGCTCGCTCCGACTCTCGAGTAGCTCGCGAAGGCCCGCGGTGGTGTCATCCGGCGGGGCACAGTTGACCATGACGGCGTCCGGCTCGAGCGGGGCGAGCGCCTCCTCCGCCTGGGCCATCGTCTCCCCCGTAAACAGCAGGCCATCCTCGTCGCAGACGAAGCTGACCCAGCAGGGAAGGCCCGCCTCGCTCGCCGCCGCCAGGCCCACCGAGGCCTCCCGTATGCTGTTCACCGTTTCGAGGAGGATCAGATCCGCCCCGGCGTCCGCGAGCACCTCCATGATCTCGCGGTACTCTCCCCGCATCTGGGCTTCGGAGGGAGCCAGGTCCGGACGGAAGCACCATTCGAGCGTCGTGACGGCACCGGCGATCGCCACGGGTCGCTCCGTGGCCACACTGGCGCGCGCCTCCTGCGCCAGCTCCACCGAGGCCGCCAGCAGCTCGCTAGCCCGATTCTCGAGCCCGGGGGCACCGATGTGGCGCATGTGGGCCTTGTCACGGAAGTGTCCCAGGAAGCTGCGGCGGGCCAGTTGAAAGCTGTTCGTCGTGAGCACGTCCGCACCGGCGAGGATGTAGTCGGCGTGAAGGTCGCGGATCGCATCAGGCTCGTCCTTCAGGCGATGATCGGCCCAGGAGAGGTTACGCCGGAGGATTTCGGTCCCGATGGCGCCGTCCAGGATGACCACGTCACCGCCGTCGATACGTGAGCGGATCGCGTTATAGCTCATGCGCCCTCCCCCGCGGCCGGGCCGAGCGCATCGCGCAGTGCCGCTACGTGCGCGGGTCCGGTGCCGCAGCACCCGCCCACGACGCGCGCTCCGGCATCTCGCCAGCCGGTGGCGGCCTCGGCGTAGCGGCCGGGCGGCCAGTCATCCGTGGCGGCGAACTGCGGGTGGAACTCGAACTTCCAGGAGGGAGGGTCGAACTTGCCGATGTGGGCGAAGGCACCTATCGGCAGATCCGTTTCGGCTGCCAGGCTCTCCACGGCCGGGCCGATGTCTTCCGGCGGTGCGCAGTTCACCAGCACGACCTTCACGCCGAGCGCCTGCATGGCCCGGGCGCACTCTCCCAGGTCGTCACCGCCGAGCACGTTGCCCTCCGGGCCGATCACGAAGCTGGCCCATACCGGCAGTCCGGAGCTGATAGCGGCCTCGGCCGCCGCCCGTGCCTCCCCTACGGTGTTCATGGATTCCAGGAGAATGAGATCCACGCCGCCCTCCTTGAGCCAAGAGGCGATCTGCCAGTGCTCGGGGCGAGCCTCTGCCGGGTCGGGAGACAGGTCCGGCCTGAAGGGGTGCTCGAGTGGCGCCATGACGCCGGCGATGGCCACGTCCCGTCCGGTCGTGTCGCGCGCCTGCCGGGCGAGATCGACCGCCCTCACCGTGAGCTCATGAGCGCGCGTCTCCAGCCCCGGCGCTCCGATGTGACGCATGTGGTCCGGGCTGCGGAAGACGTTGAGGTAGAGTCGGTGGTTCAGCTGCGAGGTGTTGGTGCGGATGACGTCCGCCCCGGCTTCGATGTACTCGACGTGAAGCGACGCGACCTCCTGCGGATCGGTACGAAGGCCGTGCCATCGCCAGCGCACGCCGCGGCGCACCAGCTCGCTGCCCATCGCCCCGTCGAGCAGCGCGGGGCGATCCGCATCAAGTAACGCTTGGACGCGCGCGTAACCGGCCACGGCTTCCTCGATCCGGTGAGTCGGTGAACGGCTGAAACGAACGCGCCCAGTATGCTCCGCGCCCGCACGGCCCGGCAAGCGGGCGGCTTCCGCGAGCCCTCGCCGGCGTCGCGCGGCTCGATCCGCACCCGCGGCCCTTGCTTCTCGGCGATGCGGCTGCCATCTGAGAATGGTCGGCTTCCGCCGCGTCACGAGAGAGGAGACGGTCCGTGCTCAGAGGCACGCCGTTCCACCCCAGGACAGCAGCCCTCTGCCAGGCCCACAACTGGCGCCGTTGGGCCGGCTGCATCGTGGCCGGATCGTACGAGCTCCTCCACGATCGCGAGTACTTCGCGATCCGCACCGCGGCGGCGCTGATCGACGTGTCGCCGCTTTACAAGTACCACGTCACCGGACCCGATGCGGAGCTCTTTCTGAACCGTCTGATTCCGCGCGACGTCGCCCGCTGCGCGGTGCACCAGGTGCTGTACACCCCATGGTGCGACCAGGCGGGCAAGATCATCGATGACGGAACGCTGTCGCGTCTCGACACGGATGCCTTCCGTCTGACGGCGGCGGAGCCGAACCTGCGCTGGCTGCAGGACGTGGCCGCCGGCCTCGATGTAACGATCGGGGATATCACCGAGGCGCTGGCGGCGCTCGCGCTCCAGGGGCCCGCCTCGCGGGAGATCCTCAAGCGGATATCGGACGTCCCGCTGGACGACCTGGGCTTTTTCAGGCTCACCCACGCCCGCGTGGCCGGCATCCCGGCCACCATCTCGCGCACCGGGTACACGGGTGACCTCGGGTACGAGCTCTGGGTCGAGGCGGCTCAGGCCGTGGCTCTTTGGGACGGGCTCGTGGAGGCCGGAGCCGCGTACGGCCTGATTCCGGCCGGCATACTGGCGCTGGATGTGGCGAGGATCGAGGCCGGTCTGCCGCTCCTCGACGTCGACTACATTCCCGCGAACAAGGCGTTGATCGAGGAGCGCAAGTCCTCTCCCTTCGAGCTGGATCTGGGCTGGACCGTCAAGCTCGACAAGGGTCCGTTCGTAGGCCGGCAGGCGCTCGCGGCGGAGAACGAGAGAGGGCCGGAGTGGCAGTTCCAGGGCCTGGAGATCGAGTGGGATTCGATCGAGCGGCTCTATGCCGAGGCCGGGCTCCCGCCCGGGCTTCCGGCTACCGCGTGGCGTACCTCGGTGCCGGTGTATTCGGGGGGAGAGCAGGTCGGATACGCGACGAGTGGATGCTGGTCTCCGATCCTCAAGCAGTACATAGCCCTCGCTCACCTCCGGTCCGCCTGGGCGGCCCCGGGTACGCGACTGGAGATGGAGGTCACCGTCGAGCATCGGAGAAAGCGGGCCGAAGCCAGGGTCGTGAAGAAACCCTTCTACGATCCGCCCCGAAAGCGGGCGGTGGAGACCGCCCCGTGAAACGCAGGGACTACGACGCCGTCATCGTCGGGGGCGGCCACAACGGTCTCGTCAACGCCGCCTACCTGGCCCGCGCCGGTCTGGATGTCCTCGTTCTGGAAAGAAGGCCCGTGCTGGGCGGCGCGGCCGTAACGGAGGAGGTCTACCCCGGATTCCAGTACTGCGTGTGCTCCTACGTGGTGAGCCTGCTCAGGCCCGAGATCATCCAGGATCTGGAGCTCGCCCGGCACGGCCTCGAGATCCTACCGCTCGAGAGCACCTTCACGCCGCTTCCGAACGGCGACTATCTGGTCCGGTGGGCCGACCACGATCAGACCCGGCGGGAGCTCTACCGCCACTCTCCGCGCGACGCCGAGGCGTACGACGAGTTCGGCAAGCTCATGCTTCAGCTCGCGATGGCCGTAAAGCCGATTCTCGGCATGGCGCCGCCCGATCCCGGATCCATGAGGCCCGGAAATCTGGCCAAGATGGCTCGCCTGGGGCGCCATTTTCGCGATCTGGGAAGCGAGAAGCTCGCGGCGCTGGTGAAGCTGATGACCATGAGCTCGGCCGATTACCTGGACGAGTGGTTCGAGACGGAGGGGCTGAAAGCCACGATGGCGGCCAGCGGGATCATCGGCACCTTTCTCGGACCGAGATCTCCCGGTACCGCGTACGTGCTCCTCCACCACTACATGGGCGAGATCGACGGCGCGTTCCGCGCCTGGGGTTTTGCGCGCGGAGGGACCGGAGCCGTGAGCGAGGCGATCGCGTCCGCGGCACGAAGCCTGGGGGCCGAGATCAGGACGGAGGCGTCCGTCGAGAGGATCCTCAACGAGGGTGGGCGAGCTGTCGGCGTCGCTCTGGAGAGCGGCGAGGAGATCAGGGCGCGCCTCGTCGTGTCCGGCCTGGATCCCAAGCGGACTTTCCTCGGGCTGCTCGAGCCGGATGAGCTGCCGTCCGAGTTCGTAGACTCGATCCGGCACTTCCGGATCCGCGGATCGTCCGGCAAGGTGAACCTCGCACTGGCCGAGCTCCCCGACTTCACGGCGCTGCCGGGCGTCGGGCCGCACCTGCGCGGCGCCATGTCCATCAGTCCCAGCGTCGAGTACCTGGAGAGAGCGTACGACGACGCCAAGTACGGCGAGTTCTCGCGTCGGCCCTACATGGACATCATCCTCCCCTCGATGATCGACCCGAGCATGGCGCCTCCAGGCAAGCACGTGATGTCGATCTTCGTGCAGTACGCGCCGTATGCGCTGAACGGCGGCTGGGATGACGAGAGGCGCGAAGCGTTCGGCGACACGGTCATTGACACCCTCTGCCAGTACGCGCCCAATGTTCGAGACGCCATCATCCACCGGCAGGTCGTCACTCCGGCTGACATGGAGGAAACCTTCGGACTCACCGAAGGAAACATCTTCCACGGCGAGCTCTCTCTGCACCAGCTCTTCTTCCTGCGCCCCGCGCCCGCCTGGGCCAACTACCGCACGCCGCTCGCGAACCTGTACCAGTGCGGCTCCGGCACCCATCCGGGGGGTGGCGTGTGCGGCGCCCCCGGACGGTTGGCGGCCCAGCAGATCCTGAAGGAGCACCGGCCGTGAGCAAGAGGTACGACGCGGTGCTCGTCGGAGCCGGTCACAACGGGCTGGTCTGCGCCGCCTACCTGGCGCGGACCGGCCTGAGCGTCCTCGTTGTGGAGCGTCGCGAGGTCGTGGGAGGTGCCGCCGCCACGGAAGAGCTCTTTCCCGGCTTCCGCTTCGACAGCTGCGCGCACCGGCTCGGGCACCTGGATCCGCGCGTGGTCAGCGACCTCGGGCTCGGTGGTCACGGCCTGAAGGTTCGGCGTCCGGACCTCGCCGTTCTGGCAGCCCTTCCAGGCGGCGACCACCTCGCCATCTGGCGGGATCCGCAGAAGACGGCGGAGGAGATTCGACGTCACTCCCCGGACGATGCGGCGCGGTGGTCGCGCTTCGGCGCCGCGATGGCACCAGCGGTTCGGTTTCGGGGACACGTGGCGGTGGCGACGCCTCCCGAGCTTCCGCCAGCGGCGTCGCGCGACCTCCTCGCCTTCATGGAGCTGGGCCTGCGCCTGCGTCGCACGGGGCGGCGGGAGATGACGGAGATCATGCGCGTCCTGCCGATGTCGGCCGACGAGCTGCTGGACGAGTGGTTCGAGTCGGAGCCGCTGCAGGGTCTCCTGGCCGCTCTGGGCGTGAGCGGGCTCTTCCTCGGCCCGCGGGCGGCCGGCACGGCCTACCTGCTGCTGGGCGGGCTGTCGCCGGACGCCGAGGTGCTGCGTCCGACCGAGCTGGTCACGGGCGGCATGGGCCGTTTCACCGAAGCCCTGGCAGGCGCCGCCCTGGCCAACGGCGCTCGCATTCGCACCGGCGTCGAGATCGAGCGGATCCGCACCGCGGAAGGGAGGGTCACCGGGGTCGTTCTGAGCAACGGCGAGGAGATCGACGCAGCCCGGGTCGTGTCCAACGCAGATCCGAAGCGCACCTTCCTCGGACTCGTCGATCCGACGGAGCTGGACCCCGATTTCGTCAGAAAGGTGAAGAACATTCGCACCCGGGGGGCGTTCGCGAAGGTGCACCTGGCGCTGGCGGAGCTTCCGCGGTTCGACGGAGCGACTGGACGCCCGGAGCTCCTCGAGGGCCTCATCCGCATCTGCCCAAGCCTCGACTACCTCGAGCATGCGTACGACGACGCCAAGTACGGAGGGGTGTCGCGATCTCCCTACCTGGAGGCCGTTATCCCTTCGTTGACCGACCCGACCCTCGCTCCCCCGGGCCAGCACGCGATGTCGGTCTACGTCCAGTACGCTCCCTACGAGCTGAAGGAGGGGTCCTGGGACGCGGACCGGAGAGAGGCGCTGGGCGATCGCGTCGTGGGGACGCTCTCCGAGTACGCGCCGGGCCTCGACGGAGCGATTCTCGATCGGCACGTGTCCACGCCGGCGGATCTCGAGGATGTGTACGGGCTCACCGGAGGGTGCGCATCGCATGGTGAGATGGCGCTCGACCAGCTCTTCTTCATGCGGCCCGTTCCAGAATGCGCCCAATACCGTACGCCGATTCGCGATCTCTATCTGTGCGGCGCGGGCACCCATCCGGGCGGTGGGGTGAGCGGCACGGCCGGGTACAATGCCGCGCGGGAGGTACTTCGGGCCGGGAAGCGCGCCAAGTAAGCCGTGGCTCGACCTCGGGCCGGACTCGAACGCCCGCTAACCTCGATCCAGGGGCCGCGTCAAACAGGTGGGGCCGCCGAGCCCCTTGAGGCACATCTCCTGGCCCCGTAGCACGTGGACTTCCACACCCTCCGCCTCGAGCCGCCCACGAGTCACCGGATTCCCCGCTACCGCTACGCATCGGCGCGGAGCCAGGGTCAGAAGGTTGCACCCGAGGGAGTCGAACTCGGCCTCGGATGTCTCGACGAGCCAGGTTCCACGCGCGAGCAGCCACTCACGGAAGGGCACCGGGAGCAACGGTGAGTAGACGAGCGCCAGGTCTCTGTCGATCGGGCTCAGCACGGACATCAGGTGAAAGACGTCGTTCGGGCCGCGGAAGTGGGGTAGCGGGACGACGATCAGCTCGTCGATGCTGTCGCCCAGGATCTCCTCGAGCTGGCGGATCCCCTCCTCGTTCGTCCGGTAACCGCGCCCGACGGCGAGCGTCCGGTCGTCGATCCACACGACGTCCCCGCCCTCGAGGATGCCGTCTCCGGTGATGGCGCCCCGAATCGGGAGTCCCCATTCCCCCACCGCCCGCTCCAGAGCCCCGGGCTCGGCCCGCCGCTCTTCCTTCCCCATGCTGCACAGGATCAGTCCGTCGTCCGTCGCGATCGCGGCGTCCCGCACGTAAAGAGAGTCCAGGCCAACATCGTCGTCTAGAGGCAGGAAGAGGACCTCGATCCCGAAGCCTTCTACCAACTCGACCAGGGCATCGAACTCATCTGCGGCACCGTGGAGGTCTGGCCGGCCGCAGTATCCCAGCTCCCGCCACTGGCGGGCGATCGACAGATCGCTGACGAACGCATCGCGAGGGTGCTTCAGCACCATGCGCCGAACGGCTTCGATCTCGGATTGGGCGCTCATGGCTCAGAGATAACCTTCCGAGTCCGAGCGAGACCAGGGACCGGGGCAGGATGGCGTCCCTGCAGGACCAGGTATACAGAGGCGTCGGACGGGGATTGCCCGAAGGCCGGCTGCCCCTGTACCCTTGGGCCGACCCCGCTAATCGTCCCGTCCCGTCCCAAGGAGGATCACATGAAGTCGCGACTCACCCTCGCGGCGGCACTCGCTGCACTGCTGGTGCCGTTGCCGGCTCTCGCTCAGGAGGAGGAGCCGGATCCCGCCGTCTTCGGCCTGTACCTGCACTGCAATGAGTCGAAGGAGGCTCGAGCGGACACGATCATCGCCGAGAGCATCGGGCCGATCCTGGATAGGCACATCGACAGCGGCGCCATCAGCGCCTGGGGCTGGTACTCCCACCACACCGGCGGCCACTGGCGCCGCCTGCTTTACATGGTGTCGGCCGACGTCCCCTCGGTCATGACCGCCCGCGACGCCCTCATCGATGACATGATCGCGGAAGCCGGGGAAGCGTCCGAAGAGTTGACCCAGGTCTGCCCGTCACACGACGACTACGTCTGGACGATGGCCGCGGCCTCCGATCCCACGCTCGCGCAGGGTCGCCCGTCCGTGTCGCTGTCCACCTACATGGTGTGCGATTTCACGGAGGAGGACCGCGCGTCCCGTATCGTCGAGGACGTATTCGCGGACGTCTACAACAAGCACGTGGAAGAGGGGACGATCACCAGCTGGGGCTGGCTGGAGCACAACATCGGCGGCCAGTACCGCAGGATCTCGGTGATCGACGCCGTAGACCTGAGCTCTCTGCTCGCCGCGAGAAGCGCGATCTTCGAGGATCTGTTCGAGGAGAACCCGATCGCGCTCGACCGGTTCAGCGAGATCTGCGACTCGCACACGGATTACATCTGGGAGAGGCAGATCACCAAACCGTAGCCCCGCGTAGCCGCACGCCGACTCGAGCGTGGGGCTTCACTCCTCGGGCTGAAGTCAGAAAGCCCCGCTCCGGCGGGGCTTTCGCTCTGTGGCTCATACGGGATGCGAATTCGGTATGGACCTCCGCGATCCCTTGCATGTTCTATAGGGCATGCCTCGTCGTCTCTTCGGTCTCCTCGCCCTGGTCGTGATGCTGCCACCCGCCTGCGGCGGCGGGGATCCGCCGGAAGGCCCGCCCGGACCGCCTGTCCCAGCCGCCGAGTCCCGTACGTACGCGATGGGGTGGGGCGTGAACGCGCCGGAGCCCACCGAGGAGAGCATCATCTCGACCGCGCAGGCGATGGCCGAGGTGGCGGAGTACGCGATCATCCAGCAGCCCGTGCCCTGGGCGCGGCTCTTCGCGGGCGAGGAGCTCGAGGACCTGGTCGCCGAGACGAAGGGGCTGGCCGACTTCCTGGGGGCGCTGGGGCTCGAGATCGTCTTTCTCCTGGATCCTCTCGACGGACTCGACCGAACCTCTGAGCCCCCCGAGCTGACGGAGGCGGGCCGCAGCATCCTCGAGCCGGAGATCCGGGCGATCCACGAGGCCTACGCCCTGGCGATGGCCCGGCAGATACGGCCCATCTATTTTGGCCTCGCCTCGGAGATCAACACGCTAGCCGCCCATGGAGACCCCGTCCTGTACGCGGAGTTGGTGGACCTCATCAACACGTTATCGCCGCGGATCCGGACGATCATCCCGTCCGTTTCGGTCTTCGTCTCCTTCCAGGTCGACGACGCCTGGAACCTCTTCCCCTTCCCGCCTCCCCACATCGACCACTTCGCTCTCGTCGACGATTTCGACATCGACGCGTTGGGGCTATCCTCGTATCCGGTATTCGTTTGGGACTCTCCCGCCGAGATTCCGGACGATTATTTCTCGCGGTTCCGGGACGTGACGGATTTGCCGCTAATCCTGGTGGAGGGAGGCTGGAGCTCCGAGGATGTGGGCGGCTTACAGGGTAACGAGGCGGAGCAGTCGGCGTTCTTCAGCCGCTTCGAGGAGCTGCTGGACGGCGTGGATTCTCCGCTCTGGGTGATGCTGATCTTCGCGGACTTCGACGTAACGGCCTTCGGCTTACCCCCGGAGCGGGAGGCTACGCTGGCTCTGTTCGCGTCGATGGGCATCGTCGACAGCCGGCTCGAGCCGAAGCCCTCTTATGCCGTCTGGGAAGGGATCCTCTCGAGGCCGCTCGCGCCCTGACCGGCGGGGGCTAACCTCCGGCCGAAACGGCCTCCACGGCGGGCATGCCCCCGTTCATCTTCTTGAGGTAGGCGTTCGGATCGTGGTGCAACGCGCCCTCGGGCAGCCACTCCCACATCGGCCCGAGCTCGTTTCGCAGCCGATCGACGAAGAACGAGGGTATCTCGTCGGTCTCTCCCTCGAAGAACCTCCGCATCGAGAGGTCGCTTTCCAGTCCCTGCAGCAGGTTCGCGTAGTACTTGGCCCGGCCGAAACCCTCGGACGAGATCGCCCGCACGACGTTCATCCAGGTGGCGAAGCTGCGTTGGGTCGCCTTCGCACGAAGGGCGATCGCCTTCCACCTGAAGCTGTAGTTGGTGAGATCGATCACGTGCTCGTAGAACTCCGGCCAGTCGTAGCTCTTCGGGCGGACGTTCATCGCCTGGTGGTTGTTCTGGAAGTGGAACGGGAACGGCAGGACCCGGCCCTCCCTCTGGAACTCCAGGTTGAGCGGAGCGGCCTCGCCGAAAGCCGAGAGCAGCGAATAGCCCGGGAAGGCACCGGGGGCGAGGTCGATGAAACGCTTGGTGAGCTCGAACGGCTCCGCTCCGGAATCGCAATCGAGTCCGAGGACGAAGTTGGTCTGAACGTAGGGGATGTAGCTGAGGATCATGTTCACATGGTCAGAGACCCTCCTGACCTTCTCCATCCCCACCTCACTGCGCATCTTCGACTTGTCTCCCAGCGTGTACCATGACTCGACGCCCGGGAGTATCGCCTTGAAACCCGCGTCGCGCAGCCGTTTCAGCCGCGGCTCCGAGAGGATCGACAGGCTGCTCTCGGCCCCGTGCGTGAGGTTGCCGCCGGCGCTTCCCTCCTCGATGGCATCCATGTACTCGTCGAAGCGCACGCCGAAGTTGGGATCGTGCCATCCGACCCACGCGTTCGGCATCTCGCCGACCAGGAACTTCAGATCTTCCTTGATCTGCTCGGTTCCGAGGGGCTGGTACTTGATCGTCGAGTCGATGCAGAAGCTGCACGTATAGGGGCAGCC
The DNA here is from genome assembly GCA_947259585.1 of uncultured Gemmatimonadales bacterium. Taxonomy (GTDB): domain Bacteria; phylum Gemmatimonadota; class Gemmatimonadetes; order Palauibacterales; family Palauibacteraceae. Next base: position 67,804 of record CAMYMV010000013.1, read on the forward strand.
GAGGCTGGCGATCATCGGCACGCCCTTCACGCTGGTGGGGGCCTTGTCCAGCGTCGGCTTGATAAACTTCCAGCGCTCTCGCACGCCCGGCAGATGTCGCGGTTGCTGATCCGCGCTCAGATGGACTCCGAGCGGGCGGTGGGGCTCGTGATCACGCAGCACGTCCTCGATGATCGAGCGGTCGGTCAGTCCGAGGACGAAGTCGAAGTACTTCCGGGCGTCGTCCGGGTAACAGCGGGCATGCGGCCCGCCGAGGACGGTCACGGCTCCCCGGGAGCGGAACATGTTGCTCACGGCGTAGGCGAGCTGCCCGGCCTGCGAAAAGGCGCTTATGAAGATGATGTCGGTGTCGGAGGGCAGCTCCTCGACGAGGTCTTCGAAGCCGGTAAAGCACACGTAGTGAACGTCATGCCCCATCTCTTCGACCCAGGCGGCGACCGCCTGCGGCATGAGTCCGGCCAAGCTGGGGTGCAGAACGCGGGCGTAAAGCGCCTTGGTGGGGGCCCTGGCTACGAGGTCCACGACACCGACGCGGAGCCTCTTCAAGAAACCTCAGGGCCGGCCGCGAGGTCGGTCACAAAAGCTGTCATTGAATGCCTTTATGAGATGGCAGCGCAGATTCCACGCTTCAGGCGCTAATCCGTGAACTCATGACTATACCACAATCAGCGCCGATTGTCTCGCGTAGGCTCAGTCTGCTCGCAGCGCCACGAGCGGATCCACGGCGGCGGCCCGACGGGCCGGCAGGTAGCTGGCCAGCAGCGCCACGCCGAAAAGCGTCAGGAGCACGAGGCCGAGCGTAGCGGGATCCATCGGGCTCACGCCGAAGAGCAGGGCTCGCATCAGGCGCGTGAGGCCGAAGGCGCCGGCCAGCCCGACCGCCAAGCCGATCACGGGGGTCCCTCGGGCATCGTTGGACGCGGAGGTCAGAACCTCGACGCGGTGAGCTCCACATCGGCTCCTGACCACGCTTCGCGGAACCGGCCCTCCGCCTCGTCCGCCGCGGCGGCTTTCCCCTGCGCCCGCAGCGCCTGCGTGAGCCCGAACAGTGCCCAGCCGTTCTCGGGGAATCGCTCGAGATCCTGCAGGTAGACTTCCTCGGCTTCGGCCGGGAGCCCTGCCTCGAGAAGCGCGCGGCCGAGCGAGTGACGCACCGGAAGATACCAGAGGGGTGGCTCCTCGTAGATCATCCCGTCCTCGATCTCGGCTGCCGCGCGAAAGTGCTCGACCGCGGCCGCCGCGTCTGCGGTGCGGAGCGCGAGCTCACCCGCCAGGGAGTGCCGAGCGATCATGATGACGGCGTTCGGACCCTGCTCGTCCTCCGGGATCTCCTGCTCGGCCATGAGAAGATCGATCGCGTCGAGCTCGGCCGCCGCCTCCGCGCCCCGCGCCGTCGCGGCAAAGGCGATGCCGCGCGCGTAGTGGGCCATCGTGGTCGCCGTATGAAGATCCGATGCGGGCATCGGAGCTTCGAGCACGTCCTCCCAGCGACCGAAAGTCAGATGGGCGAGCTGCGGAAGGACAAGCACGGTCTGGATCCAGTAGATTTGCTCCGCCACGTCGTGCGGCACCTTGGGAGCCACCGTTCGGGCGGCATCGATCGCCTTCTCGCTCATGCCCGCCATCGTCGCGGCGAACCACATGAAGTGGTAGTTGTGCGGGTAGTAGGCGCTCGGATACAGGCCCACCGGTCCCTGATCCTGGATGTATCCCTCGTCCGCGTGCACGGCGTGCTCGTTCGCGCGGACCGCATCCGTGTAGCGGCCGACGCGGATGTAGATATGGCCGGGCATGTGGACGATGTGGCCGGCTCCCGGCATGAGCGCCGCCAGTCGATCAGCGCACTCGACCGCGCGCTCCGGGAACGCCGCTTCCACGGAGTGGATGTAGTAGTGGCAGGCGCCGGGATTGTCGGGATCGAGCTCCAGCGCTCGAGTGAGCGACCCCACGATCTCGTCCGTGCTCGGCCGCGGCTCCTCCCCCTCCCAGTAGGCCCACGGGCTCAGGTTCATGAGCGAGGCGGCGTAGAGCGTGAGCACGTCGCCATCCTCGGGATGCGATTCGGCCGCGCCGCCCATCGCACGCGCGTAGGCCGAGTCGAGAGCGACCCGCTCCGCCTCCGGGTCGAGGCCGTAGCGCTGGGTAAGGGCTTCGATGAGGGCGCGCTCGCCGGCACTCGCGTCGTCGGCCAGCTCCAGCGCCCGCTGAGCTGCCGCGTAGGCCCTTCGCCCGCTCTCCGGGTCCATCGGCGCGTTGATGTTGTTGCCGGAGGCCAGCGCGATGCCCCACCAGCACATCGCACAGTCGGGATCGTAGCGGAGCGCCTCCTCGTAGGCGCGGATCGCCTCGGCGTGGTTGAACGCGTACTGGAGCCGCAGTCCCTGGTCGAAGTAGTCTCGGGCCTCGGACGAGCTCGTCGTGATCTCCCGGTGGTAGGCTCCGAGGTCATCGTAGAGCGTCACCGAGCCCGGCCGGCCCTCGACCGGCGCGGCGTAGCGCGCCACGAGCGTGGCTGCGTCCAGCTCGCCGGCCCCTGCTTCACCCGCCGATGGCGCGTCCCCCTCCTCTCCATCTCCCGCCGAACGATCCGCGCAGGCCGCCGCCAGGACAGCCAAGGAGAGAAAGACCGCTCCGGTCAGCCCTCCCAACACCGGACTGCGACGCTGGACGTCTGGCCCCGCCATGTCACCGAACTTCATAATCTGTCTCCTCTGGTCTCGTCTCGAATCGGTTGCCGGGTGGCCGGGTCAACCGGTGGGCCTCTATCACTGACTTGCGGAAGAAACCGGGGATGCCGGACATCGCCGTCCTCGGCGTGACCGGGCAAGGGACGAATGATGGCTCGGGGCAGTGGATGAGGGAAGGGCTCCGTCCGTTGCCCGACGGGCTCGCGCACGAGAGGATGGGGGACATGTCAGAGCCGGGTTCCTCCTCGATCGCTTGCGTCGGGGGCACGAGCATGGATCGCCGTGTCCAGACCTCCGGCCCGCTCAGGCCCGGAACGTCGAATCCGGTCGTTTCCGTCCTCAAGCCGGGGGGCGTCTCACGCAACGTGGCCGAGGCTCTTGCCCGGCTCGGGTGCGATGTCGCGCTCTTCTCGGTCGTGGGGGAAGACGAAGCCGGGCGGATGCTCCTGGGCGGCCTGGACGATGCCGGCGTGGACGTCGCCGGGGTCACCCGCTCCGCGCGCCACCCGACGGGCGCCTACACGGCAGTGCTCGGCCCGAGCGGTCGTCTCGAGTTCGGCCTCGCCGACATGGAGATCTTCGAGGAGGCTGACGCGACCTGGGCCGAAGGCCTCGCCCCGGCTCTGTCGGATCGCGGGATCTGGTTCGTCGATGCCAACCTTCCGGCCGCTACGCTCTCCGCGCTCGTCGCATCGAAGCCGGCCGGCACAACGGTGTTGGCCGATCCGGTGTCGGTGGCCAAGTCGGAGCGGCTGCGGCCCGTGCTCTCCGAAGTCGATGTGCTCTTCCCGGATCGACACGAGGCGGGCGCGCTCAGCAGGTTGCCGGCGGTGACCAGCGAGGATCAGGTTGCGGGGGCGGCTGGGCGGATCCTGAAGATGGGCTCCGGCGCGGTGGTCGTCACGCTCGGCGCCGAGGGCGTCTTCGTGGCCGATGAGGACCGATGCGAAGCGGTCCCGGCCATCGCGCCCCACGGGCCGCTCAGCGACGTGACCGGTGCCGGCGACGCTCTCGTCGCCGGCTACATCTTCGGCCTGTCTCGTAAGCGAAGCGGTCCGCTCCAGCTCGGCCTGGCGGCCGCCAGCCTCGCTCTCGAACGGGGCGGCAACCTGTCGATGCTCTCCGCCGACCGCGTGATCGAACGCGCTCGAGAGGATCGTGCAGACCAGCTCCGACGGTCGCCGTGAGCTCCCTCACAAGGAGCGGGAGTTGATCGACGTTCGTCCGGAAGTGGCGAAGGCTCTGGACCTTGGAGCCGCTGTGGTCGCACTCGAGAGCACCGTGATCTCGCACGGCCTTCCATCGCCGCGGAACCTCGAGGCCGCGGAGCGAATGGAAGCAGCGGTGCGAGAAGAAGGTGCACTGCCCGCGATGGTGGCGGTGCTCCGAGGGTCGGTGGTTATCGGGGTCTCCGCCGAAGAGATCACCTCTCTGGCAGAGGGGGCGGGGATCGCCAAGGCGACCACGCGCGACCTGGCCGCGCTGACGGCATCGGGTTCGGCGGGCGCCACGACCGTGGCCGCCACGGCCTTTGCGGCTGGCCGCGCCGGCATCCACGTGATGGCCACCGGTGGGATCGGGGGCGTGCACCGGGGGGGCGAGCGAAGCATGGACATCTCGGCCGACCTGGCGGAGATCGGGCGCACGCCGGTCGCCGTCGTCTGCTCGGGCGCGAAGGCCGTTCTGGATCTCTCTCTCACACTCGAGGCCCTCGAGACACTGGGGGTGCCGGTGGTGGGGTACGGCACCGGCAGCTTCCCAGCCTTTTATGCGCGAAGCAGCGGCCTCGGGTTGGAGCATCGGGTGGACTCCCCCGAGGAGGCGGCCGCGCTCATCGCGCGCCAGCGCCGGCTGGGCCTGCCGGGCGGGGTTCTGTTCTGCAACCCCCCGCCCGCCGAAACGGCCATGGATCCGGCAGAAGTGGAGGCGCTGGTGAGCTCCGCCGTCCGAGCCGCCGAGGAGAAGGGCCTCCGGGGAAAGGAGGTGACGCCGTTCCTGCTGGACCCCCTCGCCACGGAGAGTGCCGGGCGCACGCTTGCGGTGAACCTCGCGCTCCTGGAAGACAACGCGCGCGTGGCCGCACGGATCGCCGCCAGCACATCGTCAATGGACTGAAAGGAGAGACTTGGATGGCCTTCGAAGCTCCAAGCCTGTCGGATATGCGAGAGGTCGCGGGTCAGCTCGGCCTGGACCTGACGGACACCGACCTGGGGGAATTCCGCGAGCTCATGGCGGACGTCTTCGCGGCGTACGGGGCGGTCGACGCGATGCCGGACTTCCTGCCCGAGGTCCGGTATCCGCGCGAGCCGGGCCACCGGCCAACGGGCGACGAAAACCCGTACGGGGCCTGGTACGTGAAGACCACCGTCCGGGGCGCGCCGGAGGGTCCGCTGGCCGGCCGAACGGTGGTCCTCAAGGACAACATCTGCCTCGCGGGGGTCCCGATGGCGGGCGGCACCTCCATCCTCGATGGCTACGTGCCCGAGGTGGATGCCACGATCGTGACCCGAATCCTGGACGCAGGAGGCGTGATCGTGGGGAAGGCGGTCTGCGAGAACTTCTGTGTCTCCGGTGGGAGCCACACGTGCGCCCAGGGGCCGACGCGAAACCCGCGAAACCCAGCTCACACCACCGGCGGCTCCTCCTCCGGCTCCGCGGCCCTCGTCGCGGCAGGCGAGGTGGAGATGGCGATCGGCGGGGACCAGGGCGGATCCATACGCCTGCCGTCCTCCTTCTCGGGGATCTACGGCATGAAGCCGACGCACGGCCTCGTCCCCTACACCGGAATCATGTCCATCGAGACCACCTTCGACCATGCCGGCCCCATGACGGCCAGCGTACACGACAACGCGTTGCTCCTCGAGGTCATCGCCGGTCCGGACGGGATCGACGGCCGCCAGAGGGGGATCGGCCCCGAAGCCTATACGGAGGCGCTCGGCGCTGGCGCGGCCGGGCTGAGGATCGCGGTCGTCAAGGAGGGCTTCGGCACGCCGACCTCCGAGCCGGAGGTGGACGCCAAGGTCCTGAAAGCTGCCGAGCGCTTCCGGGAGCTGGGCGCCGAGGTAGAAGAGGTGTCGATTCCCATGCACCCGGCAGGCGCCGCGATCTTCATCCCGATTGCAACCGAAGGCTCGGTGCGGCAGATGATGTGGGACTACGGCATCGGCCAAAACCAGCAGGGCCTCGCAGTTCTGAGCCTCCGCGACGCATGCGAGGGTTGGAGGGAGCGAACCGGAGAGCTCTCCGAGACGCTGCAGCTCTTCATGTTGATGGGCCAGTACGGTCTATGGCGCTACCGGGGGCGCTACTACGCGAAGGCGACCAACCTGAGGCGACAGCTTCGCGGGGCCTACGACGAGGTGCTCTCCGATTTCGACCTCCTCCTCATGCCGACCACGCCGATGGTCGCGCCGCCGTTGCCTCCACCCGACGCACCCCGCGCGGTGGTGATCCAGCGCGGCCTCGAGATGCTCGTGAACACCCAGCAGTTCGACATCACCGGTCACCCGGCCATGTCTCTGCCCTGCGGGATGAGCGGCGAGCTGCCGGTCGGACTGATGCTCGTCGGAGGGCAGTACGAGGAGGGGACGATCTACCGCGCCGCCTGGGCGTTCGAGCAGTCGGAAGAGTGGCAGAAGATGTAATCGAGCGGACGGCCACGGCGACGTGAGCCGGGGCTCAGACGGAGGGCCTCACGAGAAGATCGGCGGCGATCTCCGGATCGAGTGCGAGCTCGGTCTCACCGATTCTCACGACGCAGGCCGGCCGGCGTTGAATGAGGGTCACCTCCGCGCCGGCCACGATGCCGAAGACCGACAGCGTCCCGTAGCGGGCGCCGTTCCGCTCGCCCAGGCACACCACCGTGGCGGCTTCGCCGGGGGCGAGCGCGCTCACCGCCCGCACGTCGGGCGGCAGCCTCGCGGGCCTCATCGAGCGCGACAGGAGCTTCCTTAGCCATGACCTCCGGCGCGGCGCGTCCGGAAACTCGTACTCGCAGTTGGAGCAGCGGACGAGGTTGCACAGAGAGCCGAGCGGGCAGCCGTGGCCGCACAGGGTGTCATCCCGATCGAACTCGTATCCGCACATCGGGCAGGTGACCAGGGCACCCGGTGCCGCGGTCGGCGGCAACTCCGCCGCGCCTAGAGGGGGAGCCATCGTCCGAGTCTGTACACGAGCCCGCCCACCAGGAAGGCGAACGGGAAGATGAACGCCGACATGCGGAGCGCGGCCTTCGTGCTGTGCTCGCGGGCGATCATCAGGAAGGTCGCGACGCAAGGCATGAACAGGGTGATCGTCACCATCGCGACGAAGATCTGCAGCTGCGAGAGAAGCGGCTCAGAGGCCTGCACGGCGTCGAGCACGTAGACGGCGCCGAAGTCCCGGCGCATGAAGCCCACCAGGAAGGCGTTGGACATCTCGGCCGGCAGCCCCAGCCAGCCGGCGATCAGCGGCTCTCCCGCTCTCGAGATCCAGTCCAGAAGCCGGAGCTTGTCCAAGACGAAGAGAACCGCCGTACCCACGACGAAGATCGGGATCACCTCCTTCAGGTACCACTCCAGCCGACTGAGCGTCTTCACGATCACGTTCGAGAGCTGGGGGCGACGGATCGGAGGGATCTCCAGTATGAACTCGCTCGTCTCGCCCCCGAAGACGCGGGCGCTGAGCCAGCCCACGGCCAGCAGGATTCCCGCGACCAGGCCCAGCCACGCGACGGCACCCACCGGGGAGAGCGTCGCCATCATCGCCAGGAGCACGCCGAGCTGCGCCGAGCAGGGGACGGCGAGCGCCAGGAGCATGGTCGTCACCAGGCGCTCCTTGCGGGTTTCGAGGATCCTCGTGGTCATCGTGGCCATCGTCGCGCAACCGAGCCCCAGAATCATCGGCAGAACGGCCTTCCCGTTCAGGCCGATCCGGCGGAAGCTGCGGTTGAGCATGATCGCCATCCGCGGGAAGTAGCCGGAGTCCTCGAGCATACTGAAGACGAGAAAGAAGGTGGTAACGATCGGCAGCACGATGGCGAAGGCGTAGCTGAGGGCCATCGTTATCGCCCCGTACTTTCCGACCAGGAAGTCGTGCAGGAAGCGGAAGACGCCCTGGATGGGGCTCAGGGTCGCGCCCGGAGGCATCGTGTAGTCCGGCACGATCGCCGTTTTTTCCAGGACGCCGATCTCTACCTCGTGAGCTGGCGAGAGGGGAAGGGCGATCGGCTGCACGATCAGCTCTCGCGCATGCTCGTGAGGGAAGGGCAGCACCTTGTCCGTAGCCTGAATGGCCAACGGGTTGAGTCGCTGGCTGAAGCCGCCTACCTCCAGCAGATCGACCAGAGAGCCGGCACCGAACAAGCCCACGAACCAGAAGACCGCCAGCAGGACCGCGGCGAGGAAGAACAGCCCCTTCACGGGGTGCATCGCCCAGAAGCCGAGTCGCACCTTGAGGGACGGCCTCGCCGGAGGAGAGATCGAATAGGTCTCGGCGAGGATCTCCTTCACTCGCTCAAGGCGAACCCGGTTGGCCTCGTACGGGTCCGGGTGGGCCTCGGGCGGCACGACCGGTAGCGGCCTGACCGGTCGTGCTCGTCCCGATCCGTTGGTCCGCTCGGCCCCGTGCGGGCCCCCGTTCAGCGTGGAGGGTCGCGCCTCGGCCAACGCCGAGATCAGCTCAGCCGTGCCGCGATCCTGTGGAGCCACGGTCTCGACGACCGGGATGCCCAGGATCTCCGCGAGGCGAGCCGAATCGATCCGCCCTCCACGTTCGTCGAGCTCGTCCAGCATGTTCAGGACGAGAAGCATCGGCCGCCGCAGCTCGACGAGCTGCAGGGTCAGAAGAAGCGCCCGCTGCAGGTTCTTCGCGTCGGCGACCTGAACCACGGTCGCGTCCGGGTTCTCTTGGAGGATGTCGATCGTGACGCGCGCGTCTTCGCTGCGTGCCACGAGATCGTTGAGACCCGGCGTGTCGATGACGCTGGTCGTCTGGCCGTCGAAGCTTGCACGGGCCCGAACCACCTCGACCGTGGTGCCCGGGTAGTTCGAGACGGTGACGTACCTCTGGGTGAGGTTCCGGAACAGGACGCTCTTACCGACGTTGGGATTGCCGACGAGGAGTATCTGGCTCTCGTCGGCCCGTCCCTCTATCGGTGACTCGAGGGTGCTGTCGTCCTGTACCGCGCAGTGCGTCACACGCCCTTCCTTCCCGTCTACCCGGGGGTGCCGAAGCGAGCAGTTTAATCTAGTTGAGAACGATTCTCAACTCTGTCGGGAGAGGCACCCTCGAGGGTGTGGGGGATTTCCGTACGGGACGGATTCGCTCAACGGGGCGTGCGGGGAGAACGTCCGGTCGAATCTGGACCGGACCGCGGCGGGCTACAAGTGGAGGGGAGGTCCGCCGTGGACGGCTACTGCCTCGCCTCCACCGCGACCACGTAGCGAAGCTGGGAGTTCGAGATGTAGCCCATCGTTCCGTTGGGACCGTCGACGCGGATCATCCCGGACTGCTCGGGCACGAGCGAATCACCCGGGATCTGGTACGTGGAGTTGTCGTAGGTCTGAATCTCGAACCGTCGGGATGCGGTCTCGGAGATGTTCACCACGTAGACGATCTGGTGCTGCTGGACCGCGGCGACGACCTCGCCGTCGGACTCCAGCACGATCAGCCCCATCTGGTTGTGCGCGATGCGGTCTGCCGTCACCCGGAAGGGCGTGTTCTGCTGGACCTTCACCTCGAACGTCGAGGGAGTGTCCTGTGCAGTATCCTGCGCCACCGCCGGCGCCAGTAGCGCTCCTGACAGGCACAGCAACGAGATTAGCGAGCCGAGCTTCCACGTGGTCTTCATGGTGCCTCCGTTGACCTTCGGTCCTGGACCGGTGACCCGTAAAACGGCCCGCAAGGAAGGTGCCGATTCGCGGCTTCGCCGGTTTGCGTCGCCTCGAACGTCTCCTCACGACGGCCGTCACCCTCTCTACATACTGACGACGCAGTGATCGGGTGGTGCACACCCGCCCGGGGTCACGGCCTGGATCGAGCTCGGAACGGATCCTGTTCAGGCGGCTCGGCGTAGGGCCATATTCCCGGGCGGATGCGATCAACAGACCTCTACGAGGAGTCTAGATGAACGAACCTGATCGATTGCCGATCGAGCGCCGAAGCGGGCCGCCGTGTCCTCTGTGCGGTGGGTCGGGCGACTACTACATCACGCCCGTGGGTCATGTTCTCTGTCCGGCGTGCGGAGACGGGATCGCGAGCATGCGGCGTCGCGACGGGCGGCCGGAACGTGAGTAGCAACCTGCCGGACCGCGTGCCGGGCTCGCGCTGGGAGCTGGTTCGTGATGCGCTCGTCTTCCAGGGGAAGCTTTTCGTGGATGGGTTGCGGGATGCGGCGATGATACCGCTCTCGATGATCGCCGTCGTCATGGACGTGCTGGGGATAGGGGGGCGCGCGGGCCGCAACTTTTACGACGTCGTCCTGTTCGGCCGGCAGACGGAGCGGTGGATCAACCTGTTCAGCGCCGCCGACCGGCTGCTGCCCGAGAGCACCGAGGACAGATCGCCCTCCGGGCTGGACGCCCTGGTCGAGAGAATGGAGGACATCGTCGTCGACGAGTACCGCCGAGGGGGCATCACCACGTCGGCGAAGGACGCCGTCGATCGGGCCCTCGACAACCTGCAGGAACGCGGACGACGATGACGCTCCGGTCGTTACCGAAGGTCGAGTTGCACCTCCACCTGGATTGCTCGCTCAGTTACGCGGCGGTCTCGGCGCTGGACGCGTCGGTCACCGAAGCCGAGTACCGTCATCGCTTCGTCGCGCCCCCGAAGTGCACCGATCTGGCGGACATGCTGAGCAGGGCGCCCGCGGGGGTCGGGCTCATGCAGAATGAGGCGGCGCTTCGTCTGGTCGTTGACGACCTGTTCGAGCAGCTTGGCCACGATCAGGTCCTTTACGCGGAGATTCGCTTCGCGCCGCTGCTTCACACCGAAAGGGGCCTGTCCGCGAACCGGGTGGTGGAAATCGTGGACGAGGCCGTAACGGCGGCGAGCGGGGAGTCGGGGATCGAGGCCAGGACGATCCTCTGCACGCTGCGGCACTTCTCGGTAGCTGAGAGCCTTCGCACCGCGCGGCTTCTCTCGGAGCACGAGGGAGGCTCGGTCGTCGGGCTGGACATCGCCGGAGACGAGGCGGGCTATCCGATCGACGCGCACGTTCCGGCTTTCCGACATGCTATCGAGCACGGGATCCACAGAACGGCACATGCCGGTGAGGCGAGAGGCCCGCGGAGCGTGTGGGAGACGCTCGAGCACTTCGAGCCCTCCCGCATCGGCCATGGCGTGCGCAGCATCGAGGACGCAAGCCTGGTGACGCATCTGAGCGAGGAAGGGGTCCACCTGGAGGTCTGTCCCACCTCCAACGTGCAGACGGACATCGCGGGCACGCTCGCGGAGCACCCGATCGGACGGTTGCGGGAGGCCGGAGTCGCCGTTGGCGTGAACACCGATGGCCGGACCCTGAGCGATGTGGATCTCACCGGGGAGTACGGCCGGCTGCAGCAGACCTTCGGCTGGGGTCCCGAGGAGTACTTGACGGCCAACCTGAACGCCATCGGTGCGGCTTTCGCGCCGGCGGAGGTGAAGGAGCGCGTCGCCGAGTTCCTCAGGAGCGCCTATCCGGTAGAGCTCCATTCGACGACAGCCACCGCATGATCAAGATGAGCATCCGCGCCCTTTCCGTCGTCGCCCTCCTCGTGCTCGCAGCGCTGACCGGCGGGATCGCCCTCCGCGAGAGCGCCGTCTCGCAGCGCGTGACGATCGCCGCCGGTCCCGATGAGGGAGAGGCGTACGCCCTCGCCACGGCGATCGCGGAAGTGACGGAGCGCCATTATCCGCGTCTCGCGGTGGAGGTCGTCGAGACCTCAGGCTCCGGCCAGAACATGCGGCTACTCGAAGAAGGCCGGGTGGAGCTGGCGACCGTGCAGGCGGACGCCCGCATGGGACCGTCGGCCAGGATGATCGCCGTCCTCTACCCCGACGTCTTCCAGCTTATCGTGCGGGAGGACTCCGGGATCGAGATGGTCGCGGATCTCGAGGGCAAGAGGATAGCCCTTCCTCCCCAGGCAGGGGGGCAGTTCTCGACCTTCTGGTTCCTGGCCGAGCACTACGACCTGGACCCGGCCGGTCTCCAGGCCGTGCCGATGTCGCCGGCCTCGGCGAGCTGGGCGCTCATCGACGGCGCGGTGGACGCCACCTTCCGCGTGCGCGCCGCGGGAAACCCGGCGATCCTGGAGATGATCGAGGACGTTAGCGCTCGCCTGATTCCGATCGGGCAGGCGTCCGCGATGCAGCTGAAGCGACCTGCGCTGCAACCCGGGACGATCCCGCGAGGCTCCTACCGAGGCTTTCCGGCCCTGCCGGAGAGCGATCTACCGACGGTGGCCGTTCAGCGGCTCCTGATCGCCCGCGGCAGCCTCGACGATGATATCGCGGACATGCTCACCCGCGTCCTGTTCGAGCGCCGCCGCGAGCTCATGAACCTGACCTCGCTGGCCGGTTTCATCACGCCTCCAAACCTCGGCGGCGGCACGTACATCCCGGTGCATCCGGGTGCGCAGCGCTTCTACGACCGGGACCGACCCTCTTTCATTCAGGAGAACGCCGAGCCTATCGCGCTCCTCGTCACCCTGGCCGCGCTGATGATCTCGGGGCTGTTTCAGCTGGGATCGCGCCGCAGGAAAAGAAGGATCGACCTCTACAACAAGGAGGTGCTCGATCTGGGCGTGGGCATCGACCAGAGCACAAGCCTCGACGACGTGCATCGCTGCCGGGAGCGGCTCTTCGAGCTTGCCGCGGGCGTCGTCGACGACGCCGAGGTGGGCCTGATCAGCCCTGAGGGTTTCAACTTCTTCTGGTTCACCTGGAGCATGGTGAACGGGAGGTTGGAGAAGACGGAATCGACCCTGGAGGCGTCGGCCGGCGCATCTTCGCCGACCGCAACCGAGGAGAGGTCGTGAGCCGCCGACTCGTCGTGCTGGCCCTGGCAGCGCTGACGCTCGTCATCGTGATGGTCGCTTCCTACGCTCGCACCGTGCGCTCGGAGGTGGACGACGCCAGCGGCTATCTCCTCACGCTGATGGAACTCCGCCGTTCGGCCCTGGAGGATTACCTGGAGACGATCCGTTCGGAGGTCGTTCTGTGGAGTCGCCGGCAGGCCCTTCACGGCGCGATCGTGGAGCTGGAGCAGGGGTGGGACCAACTGCCGGGCGACCGCACGGAGACGCTGCAGAGGCTCTACATCGACGAGAACCCCTTCCCGGAGGGCGAGAAGCACCGACTTCAGACCGCCGGGGACGGCTCGCGGTACAGCGCAATTCACGAGAGCGTTCACCCCAGAGCGCTGCGCTTCCTCGAGAACCACGGATACTACGACGTCTTTCTGTTCGATCCCGAGGGGGATCTCATCTACACGGCGTACAAGGAGCGGGACTTCGCCACCAACCTGGATACGGGGCCGTGGCGGGATACCTGCCTCGGCCGAGCGTTCCGGGCCGCTCGCGACGCCGAGACCGAGGACTTCGTCGTGTTCACGGATTTCGAGCCCTACGAGCCGAGCAACGGCGAACCGGCCGGCTTCGCGGCGAGCCCGGTGCATGACGAGGACGGGGTTCTAGCAGGGGTGTTGGCCTTCCAGGTGCCGATGAACCGGATCAACGAGATCATGCAGTTCACGGGCGGTATGGGAGAGACGGGCGAGACGTACATCGTGGGCGAAGACCTGCTGATGCGCAGCGACTCCAGGTTCGCGGATACGACAACCATCCTGCGCACGTCAGTCGACACGGAGACGGCTCGCCGTGCCCTGGCGGCCGAGACGGGTGTCGACGTCAGCGAGGATTACAGGGGCGTTCCCTCGCTCTCGGCGTTCGGGGGCCTGGAGTTCGAGGGGCTTCGCTGGGCCGTGATGGCGGAGATCGACGAGCAGGAGGTGCGACGCCGGGCGCTGGAGCCGAGGCGCCTGCTCGCGACAGCGTTTCTGAGCCTGGCCGCGATAAGCGCCGTAGCGGCCCTATTCATTACCTATATGATGGGGCGTGCGGAGAAGCCCGAGCCCTGGAGGAAGGAGACCTGATGCGAATCGGGGTCCGATGCGCGCTCGCTGCCCTTCTCCTGTCTTCGTGCACCTCGGTTGACACGGAGCCGGACTCAGACGCGCGTCCGATCGCGCTCACAGGTGCGGTTTTGCTGGACGGCACGGGCTCCGTGTCGATCGAGGATGCCGTGGTAGTGGTCGATGCCGGGCGTATCGCCTGTGCGGGCCGCCGCGACGCGTGCGGGGTGCCAGGCGAGGCCGACGTGGTCGATGTCAGCGGTCACTGGATCATCCCCGGGCTCGTCGACGCGCACGTCCATTTCAGTCAGACGGGCTGGGTGGACGGTCGGCCGGACGCGGTGGATCTCCGCGACCTTCATCCGTACGAGCAGGTACAGGCGCGGTTGAAGTCACAACCGGACAGGTACTTACGAGCTTACCTCTGCTCGGGGGTCACGAGCGTGTTCGATGTCGGCGGTTACCCCTGGACTTGGACGCTGCCGGAGCGTGGCGAGTCCGACCCCCTGTCGCCTCGGATCGGCGTCGCTGGGCCGTTGCTCTCGACGATCGATTTCTGGCTCAACCTCCCCGCCGAAAGCCAGTTCGTCTACATGGTGGACGAGGAGACGGTGAGAGGCGCGGTCCGGTATCACGCGGCGCAGGGCACCGACGCGATCAAGCTCTGGTACATCATGCCGCCGCAGCCTCCGGATACGGCTCGAGTGGCCGGCCTCGTGAGGGTCGCCGCAGAAGAAGCACGCGACGCCGGTCTCCCGTTAATCGTCCACGCGACCGGTCTGTGGGAGGCGAAGGACGCCATCCGAGCGGGAGCTGCGGTGCTCGTGCACAGCGTTTTCGACGATCAGGTGGACGACGAATTCCTGGCGCTGGCGCGGGAGGGCGATGTGATCTATACGCCCACCATCGCCGTCATGGAGGGGTACGGCGACGTCTACCTTCGGCAGCCTATCGATTCTCGCTATCCGCTGGACTGTGTGGATCCGGCCACCCGCTCCTTCGACCGACCCGACGCGGTTCCGGAAGATCGGATGCCACCGTTTGCCAGCGATCCCGCCGTTGCCGAGCGGCAGCGTGCTCGGGTGGAGAACGCGCTGGCGAACGTCAAGAAGATCTTCGATGCCGGCATCGCCGTGGCGATGGGCACGGATGCCGGCAACCCCGGGACGTTCCACGGGCCGTCAGTCTACCGAGAGATGGAGCTTCTGCAGGAGGCCGGCATGAGCCCCGTGGATGTGCTCGTGGCATCGAGTCGTGTATCGGCGCGCGCCCTCGGGCGGGAGGTGGAGATCGGTACGCTGGAGGCAGGCAAGCGAGCCGATCTCGTGGTCCTGACGCAGGATCCGACGCTGGATGTCCGGAACGCCGCCGCCGTCGCGTGGGTGATGAAGGACGGGGTGCTGCACGAGCGAAGAACGCTGCTTCCGCTCGAGACCGCCGGTGGCTAGTCCTCCGCGTCGCCTCGATCGATGCGTGCCTTGAGATCGACCTCCCACTCGGCGACGCTCCCGTCCCGGATTTTCACCCGCACCTGGCTGATCTCCGCCGAGCCCAACTCGGGCACGGCTCGACACGCCTCCTCCAGGGCCGAGCTGACGGCCGCCTCGACGCCTTCCGTCGATCTTCCGGTGAGCTCGAGCGTCGCGACGTGCGATGCCAGGAGCGTGCTGTCCGTGGTTATCGTCTTGGAGAAATAGCGATGGCGCGCCCGACGCTCCTCCGTCTCGTATAGACTGTCCGCGACCCCCTCGGGAAGCTCCAGCTCCCCGCGGAGACACCGCAGAAACTCGGCCTCGTCCGGATCGACCTGGTGGTCCTCCAGTACCTTCTCGACCGCCTTTCCGTACACGGATCGGGCCGTCTGCTCGTGGACCGCCGTGATGTCCTCCGACTGCAGACCCAGGATGTGCTTGAGGTGGGCCAGATCCGCGCGCTCATGCTCCGTGAGCTCGTGGTCGTCCAGACACCGCTTGAGAAGACGTCGGTATAGATCGCGGCACGCACCGCGATACTTGCGATCCAGTGTCACGCCGTGCTTTGCTGCGGCTTGCGCCACGTCCTCGGCGCTTACCTCACGCAGCTCGGCGCACTCGGCCAGGAGCTTTTCGACCTCGTTGAGGGCAGCCGTACGCTTGCGGCCAAACAGTCGGCCGCGCTGGCCGGCTTCGGCGTCTGGGGTATCGAAGGGTCTCGCCACGGCCCGTCTCCTTCACATCCGTACAGGGTTTGAGTGTCGCCGAGGCCCGGTGCTGGGGGCTCGCGTGTCGCCTAAGCTTGTGAAGTGAGCGCCGGCTGACCAGAGGAAAGCTCTCCGCCCGAATCGAGCCGGCGCCTGGTAGCGACCCGACGGCCTGTCCGGGCAAAGGCCAAGGGGCCGCTCGAAACAGGGAAGGGAAACTCCCTACATCCCGTCAAAGCCGTTTCCCGACAGACGCTTGAGTCCTTGCACCCTACCTTGATTTCGGTACACGGGGAACCCGGTTCGCACCGGGTCGATCCGTGGATCCGAAGGGTGTGAAACACATAGAGATGGAAGGTCCTGAGCCGCCCTGCCCTGCCGAAGCGACGGCCGGGCAGCAGGCATGGAGGGGGGGCATAATGGCAACGGACGGGTCGACCGCTAATCATTCGAATTCGACTTCCGCGAACGAAGCCTTCAAGTCACACTACAGGGATTGGGTCGGTTTCGGAGTCATCGCAGCCGTCGCGATCCATTTCGCGTTCTTTACGCTGTTTCCGAACCTCAGGGCGGCCGACTTGACCGGTGACGTCGATGCCATCGAGGCCATCGAGCTGCCGCCCGAGGTGCAAGTCCCGCCTCCGCCCGAGATGATCGCTCGGCCGGCGACCCCGAAGGTGTCGGCCACGTCGGTGGACGAGGACGTAACGATCGCACCGACCACATTCGAGTCGAATCCGGTCGAGAACCTGCCTCCGCCTCCGACGGCGGGTGCGAATCCGGATGAGCGGCCGACGTTCATCCCGTATGACGTTCCGCCCAAGCTGAAGAATCCGGGTGACATCCAGAAGTACCTGAAGCAGCACTATCCGCCGACCCTCAGAGAGGCGAGGATCGAGGGCAAGGTGATCCTTTGGATCTACATCGACCGAGCGGGCGAGGTGCAGAAAGCTCAGGTGCAGCAGACGAGCGGCTACGGCCAGATGGACAAGGTAGCCCTGGAGTGCGCTGGCTCGATGGAGTTCTCGCCGGCCAAGAACCGCGACAAGACCACCCCCGTCTGGGTTCAGCAGGCAATCACGTTCGAGGTCCACTGAGCCCGCGGTCGCGCCGGTCAGCCGGCGTGCCATCGCGTTCCCGAGGGGCGGCCTGAAGGCCGCCCCTCTTTTTTTAGTGGCTCTCCGCCAGCTCCCTACGTTCCGGTAGCTCGCGGTCCCCGAAGGGCCTAAGATGGGTCTTCCCCAAGGCAAAGGATTCCCGGACCGAACGGAGGAGGGTCTCATGTCTGATGATTTGCGCGGGCGGTTCGTCTGGTACGAGCTGCTGACCTCGGATCCCGGTGCGGCGATCGACTTCTACACGGATCTCATCGGTTGGGGCACGGCCCCGGTCGAGGCTGGCGGCATGCCGTACACGATGTGGATGAAGGGAGAGATCCCGGTCGGCGGTGTGATGCAGCTGCCCGAAGAGGCCGTGATGGGGGGCGCACCGCCGCACTGGCTGGCGTACATAGGCACCTCCGACGTGGATGCCACGGCGGAGCAGGCCGGTCAGCTGGGCGGAAGCGTGCTGGTGCCTCCGACCACCATACCGGAAGCGGGGCGCTTCGCCTTACTTCAGGATCCGCAGGGCGCCGTGATCTCGGCGTATACTCCGCCTGAAGTGCCGCCTCCGGCGGGAGAGCCCTCGCCTGGCTGCTTCTCCTGGCACGAGCTCGCGACGACGGACTACGAGGCAGCCTTCGACTTTTACTCCACGCTGTTCGGCTGGGTGAAGACGGAGGCCATGGACATGGGCGAAGCGGGGATCTACCAGATGTACGGGGCAGGCGGCCCGCCGCTCGGCGGCATGTTCAACCGGCCCCCCGAGATGCCCGTCTCGGCCTGGCTCTACTACATCGACGTCGAGGACGCAGAGGCGAGTGCCGCGCGCGTCCGGGAGCTCGGCGGGCTGGTGGTGAACGGACCTATGGAGGTCCCCGGCGGCGGCCATATAGCGCAGTGCAGCGATCCGCAGGGCGCCATGTTCGCGATCCACGTCCCCGCGGCCGGCTGAGGTAGTCACTCGATGAAGCAGCTGACCCTGGCCGTCGAGGGCATGATGTGCGATGGGTGCGCCGGCGCGGTACGCGAGGCGCTCGACGCTGTCGCCGGCGTCGAGAGCGTCGACGTGACGTTGGAGGAGGCGCGCGCGGTCGTCACGGTGGGGGACGATACCGCCGCTGCCGAGCTGATCGGAGCCATCGCCGCAGCAGGCTACAAAGCGGTCGAGACTTGAGGCGCTGATGGACATGACCCCGCAAACGCTCTTGACACAACCCAGGATCCTTTCGATCGCGGCGCTCCTGTTTGCGTTCGGGTGTGGCACAGCCGACCGAGAGCACGATGAGGCCGCCCGAGTCAGCGGCGGGCCCGACGTGGCGGAATCGCAAGTACCGCCTGGCGAAGGAGATTCCCAATCGGCCCCACCGTCCGAGCTCGATGGGTGCAACCCTCGGGAACTGGGGGACTTCGAGGCAACGGTCTCGGGCTCACACTCCAGATCCATCGAACGCGGCGACGAGGGAGCGTGGTCCGGGATGACACCCGATCCTCAGGGAGGCCCGGAGTGGATCCTGCAAATACGGAACCGCACGACCAGTGACCTGGACTTCGCTGTGCTGCTGCCGGAGTTCCCCGCCGCCGGTGCGGAGTATGACTTGGTGGACGGTGACCTCTTCACCGACCAAACTGTCATGGGAGGCATCGCGTTCATGGAAGACGATCAGTCTGCCTTCCACCTGGGCAACGTGAACGTGCGCGTCACGGGCGTGTCCGATGACGCAGCGTGTGGGACGATCTTCGCGGATCTGGTCGGGCTGCAGGCGGGTAAGACGGCCGCGCGAGAGGCTCCCGATACGATCAAAGCGCGATTCTGGGCCGAGGTTCGTCGCTGAGCTGCCCGGCCCGGAGCCGGGCGACGTAGGCTCGTCGCCCGGCACACTTTGCGGTTCCGTACTGCCTAG
>CAMYMV010000014.1:0-29007 GCA_947259585.1 uncultured Gemmatimonadales bacterium
GCTGATCACGCCGATCGCGATGGACACGGAGCTGCGCTTCGCGATCCGCGAGGGCGGCCGCACGGTCGGCGCCGGCGTCGTCACCCAGATCGTCGAATAAGATGGCGGATAAGATTCGGATCCGGCTGAAGGCGTTCGACCCCGCGGTCATCGACCAGACGGCCGCGGACATCGTGCGAACGGCCGAGAAGACGGGTGCCACGGTGAGCGGGCCGATCCCGCTCCCGACGCGGCGGCAGCTGTTCACGGTCCTGCGCAGCCCTCACAAGGACAAGAAGTCGCGCGAGCAGTTCGAGCTCAAGACCCACAAGCGGTTGATCGACATCTACGACACGCGGGCCCAGACGATCGACGCGCTCACGAAGCTCGATCTCGCGGCCGGCGTGGATGTCGAGATCAAGGTTCAATAGCGAATGGCTTTGATAAGACGGCCCGGCTCGCCACTCGATTCGCGAGGCGTAACACGATGAGCGGACTGATCGGGAAAAAGCTCGGGATGACCCAGATCTTCACCGATGACGGAACCGCCGTGGGCGTCACCGTTCTCGAGGTGGGTCCCTGTCCCGTCGTCCAGGTCCGCACAGCGGAGCGCGACGGATACGCCGCGGTCCAGCTCGGCTTCGGGCGCAGGCGGGACACGCGTGCACGCAAGCCTGAGGCGGGCCATGCCGCCAGGGCGGGTCTCGACTACGTCCCGCAGGTCCTCGCGGAGTTCGAGCCGCAGGAGGACCGGGAGTACGAGCCCGGGGAGCAGCTCACGGTCGACATGTTCGAGGTCGGTCAGCGGGTGAAGATCAGCGGCCGCACCAAGGGGCGGGGGTTCCAGGGAGTAGTGAAGCGGCACGGGTTCGGAGGCGGCCGCAAGTCCCACGGCGGCTCTTCGACCCTACGCTCGCCGGGATCGATCGGACCGGGCACCGACCCGTCGCGCGTGATCAAGGGCCGCAAGATGGCAGGGCAGATGGGAAACACGGTGCGGACGGCGAGCAATCGACGAATCGAGAGAATCGACGCCGAGAAGAACCTCCTGATGATCCGCGGTTCCGTGCCGGGTGCACGTGACAACATCGTGCTTATCCGGCCGGCGCGACGGGGGGACTGACGAGATGGAAGCCAGAGCCTACAAGACGGACGGCACGCCTCACCCCGAAGGGGTCGAGCTGCCGGCATCCCCGTTCGACGGAACGGTAAACGAGGCCGTGTTGCACGACGTCGTGACCGCGATCAGGGCCCACGGCCGTCGGGGAACGGCGTCCACGAAGACGCGTGGCTTCGTGAGCGGCGGGACCCGCAAGCCGTGGCGGCAGAAGGGTACGGGCCGCGCCCGCGCCGGAACGATCCGCTCCCCGATCTGGCGGGGTGGGGGAGTCGTCTTCGGCCCGTCCCCTCGGAGCTACGATCAGCGGACCCCGAGGAAGGTGAGACAGCTGGCCCGGCGCAGCGCCCTGAACGCTCGGGCGCTGGAAGATCGCCTCGTCGTCATCGATCCGCTCGAGATGGAGGAGCCGAAGACCAAGTCGATCGTGTCGCTTCTCGACCAGCTCGACGTGGGCACCCGGAACGCGCTCTTTCTGACGGACGGCCTGAAGCGCCAGGTCTATCTTTCGGCACGCAACATCCCCAACGCGCAGGTACGGCCATGGGGAGAGGCATCTGCGTACGACATCCTCTGCGCGGACGTCGTCATCGTGGAGGCCTCCGCGTTCGTGGCCGAGGAGGGATCATGAGCCGCAGGCCGGGAGAGGTGCTTATCCGTCCCATCATCACCGAGAAGACCTCGACGCTTCAGTACGAAGGGACGAACGCCGGACCGCGCGCCAGATATGCGGATGACGATCGCGATATGAAGCCCAAGTACACCTTCGAGGTGGCGGCGGGCGCGACCAAAGTGGAGATACGGAAGGCTGTCGAGGGGCTCTTCGAGGTCAAGGTGGTGAGCGTGCGGACGATGAACTGTCGCGGGAAAGACCGGCGGGTGGGTCGCTCGGTCGGACGTCGACGACACTGGAAGAAGGCCATCGTCGAAGTGGCCGAAGGCGAGATGATCGACCTGTTCGAGGGGGTCTGAGGATGCCGATCAAGAAGTTCCGGCCCGTCACGCCCGCCCGCCGGTTCCGCTCCGTGTCGACGTTCGACGACGTGACCCGGAAGGAGCCGGAGAGGTCGCTCACGGAAGGGCTCTCGAAGAAGGCGGGGCGCAACCACCACGGCCGAATCACCATGCGGCGACGCGGTGGTGGGCACAAGCGCCGTTACCGACGAATCGACTTCCGGCGGGACAAGGACGGAATCCCGGCGCGGGTCGCCCACGTCGAGTACGACCCGAACCGCTCCGCTCGACTGGCCTTGCTCCACTACGCGGACGGCGAGAAACGGTACATCGTGCGGCCGCGTGGCCTCGAGGTCGGAGACACCGTTTTCTCGGGGTCGGGCAGCGATATCCGCGTTGGCAACTCGCTTCCCCTGCGGGAGATCCCGCTGGGCACGACGGTCCATGCGGTGGAGCTCATCCCCGGCAAGGGGGCGCAGCTGGCCCGCTCGGCGGGCACCGCCGTTCAGGTGGTGGCGAAGGAAGCCGGCATGGTCTCGCTGAAGCTTCCGAGCACCGAGGTACGGATGGTCCGAGCGGATTGCCGGGCGACGATCGGCCAGGTCGGTAACGTGGACCACGAGCTTGTGCGTTCCGGGAAGGCGGGCCGGTCACGTTGGCTGGGCCGTCGGCCGAAGGTGCGCGGCGTGGCGATGAACCCTGTCGACCACCCGCTCGGAGGCGGCGAGGGCAAGGCTTCGGGCGGGCGTCCTCCGGTCTCGCCATGGGGGAAGCCGGAAGGCCGAAAGACGAGACGGCGCAAGAAGCAGAGCGACAAGTACATCGTGCGCGGCCGTCGCCGGGGCAAGAGCACTAAGTAGAGGGCGTTCGATATGCCGAGAAGCGTCAAGAAGGGGCCGTTCGTCGACGAGAGACTGCTCGAGAAGATCTTGCTGATGAACAGCTCGGGCGAGAAGCGAGTCATCAAGACGTGGGCCAGGGCGTCCACGATCAGCCCGGAGTTCGTCGGGCATACGGTCGCCGTGCACAACGGGAACAAGTTCATCCCGGTATACATCACCGAGAACATGGTCGGTCACAAACTGGGCGAGTTCTCTCCGACGCGTCTCTTCCGGGGACACGGAGGGAAGCTGGCCAAAGACCGACGGGCGGCGCTGTGAGGATCGGCTGCCTGCCAGGCAGGCACGGATAGGTAGATGGAAGCCAGAGCTATCGCACGTCACGTGGGAATGTCGGCGAGGAAGATGCGCCTCGTTATCGACCAGATTCGCGGGCACGACGTGAACGACGCGTACGCGATCCTTCGGTTCTCGAAGAAGGCCGCGGCGCGGCCAATCGACAAGGCTTTGCGCTCCGCCGTGGCCAACGCGGTCTACAAGGCTGACGAGGCGGGCGAGGTGCTCGACGTCGATGATCTGTTCGTTCGAGAGGCGTACGTGAACGAGGGCCGGACCCTGCGCCGATACCGCGCGCGGGCATACGGCCGCGCGACGACCATTCGTCGACGGATGAGCCACGTGACCGTGGTCGTCGATACCAGGGAGGAGTAAGCGTGGGTCAAAAGACGCATCCGTACGGGTTTCGCCTTGGGGGGATCAAGCCCTGGAAATCGCGTTGGTACGCGCAGGGCAAGGTGTTTCCGCAGCTCCTCGCGGAGGATGAGAAGCTTCGTCGCTATCTCGGCGCGCGACTCGGCCACGCGGCCGTGTCGGCGATCGACATCGAGCGCAAGCCGTCGAAGATCGTGGTCACGATCCACACGGGCAGGCCCGGTGTCGTGATCGGCAAGCGCGGCGCGGAAGTCGACAAGCTGCGCGACGAGCTTTCCCTGCTCACCGATGCTGAGGTGTCGATCAACGTCGAGGAGGTGAAGCGCCCGGAGATGGATGCGCAGCTCGTGGCCGACAACGTGGCTCACCAGCTCACGCAGCGGATCAGCTTCCGCCGTGCGATGAAGCGTGCGGTGCAGGCAGCGATGCGTTCGGGCGCCGAGGGGATTCGGATTCAGTGCGGAGGGCGGCTGGCGGGAGCGGAGATTGCCCGCACCGAGGGCTACCACGAAGGCCGCGTGCCCCTGCACACGATGCGTGCAGATATCGACTACGCGCAGAAGACGGCCACCACCACGTTCGGAACGATCGGCGTGAAGGTCTGGGTGTTCAACGGCGAGGTGGTCGAGGATCGCAGAGGGCAGACGTATACGGCCGGGGGGCGTAAGTAACCGATGCTTCAACCGAAGCGGGTCAAGTATCGCAAGCTCCAGAAGGGTCGCCTGAGAGGGCAGGCCGGTCGAGGGAACAAGATCTCTTTCGGGGACTACGGGCTCCAGGCCATCGAAAAAGGTTGGATCTCGAACCGACAGATCGAGGCCGCGCGTGTCGCCATGACCAGGCACATCAAGCGCGGAGGGAAGGTGTGGATACGGATCTTCCCAGATCGGCCGATTACCCGGAAGCCCGCAGAGACTCGCATGGGCAAGGGGAAGGGGAACCCGGAAGGGTGGGTCGCGCCGGTGAAGGCGGGACGGCTCCTCTTCGAGTTGGAGGGGGTCCCCACGCCGATCGCCAAACGCGCGATGGAGCTCGCCGCGGCGAAGCTCCCCATAAGGACGAAATTCGTGATTCGAGAGGCTGACTGATGGATGCCGAGGCGATTCGCGAGCTGACCGACGAGGAGATCGCGGAAGAGATTCGCCAAGCGGAGGAAGAGCTGTTTCGCCTCCGTTTTCGTAAGGCCTATCAGGAGCTGGAGAGCTCGGCGCTGCTGCGGGCGAGGCGGCGGGAACTCGCGCGGCTCAAGACGATACAGCGGGAGCGGCAGCTATTGCCGGAAAGTGCGGAATGAGAGCTGAAGCGACGGACTCCGCGAGCCGGACGAAGACGCGGCAGGGCACGGTCGTGAGCGACCGCATGGACAAGACCGTCGTCGTGTCCGTGCAGAGGCAGCTGCCCCACCCGCTCTACGGAAAGCGGATCACGAGGCGCTCCCGGTTTTATGCACATGACGAGGCCAACGAGTACAGGACCGGGGATGTCGTCGTCATCGAGGAGACCAGGCCACTGTCGAAGCAGAAGCGCTGGCGTGTGACTCGTCTCGTGGAGCGGCCGGAGTAGGACGATGATCCAACAGGAGACCGACGTTCGGATCGCAGACAACTCGGGGGCCCGCCGGGCGAGGTGCATCCGCGTGCTTGGCGGATCGAGGCGGCGGTATGCCCGGCTGGGTGATGTCATCGTCGTCACGGTCAAGGATGCGATTCCGGGCGGACTCGTGAAGAAGGGAGACGTCGTGCGGGCGGTGGTCGTGCGGACCGCCAAGGAGACCCGAAGGGGCGACGGCAGCTACATAAGGTTCGACGAGAACGCGGCTGTCCTCATCACCGACTCGGGCGAGCCACGAGCGACCCGCATCTTCGGGCCGGTCGCACGCGAGCTGCGGGACAAGCGGTTCATGAAGATCGTTTCGCTGGCACCGGAGGTGATCTGATGTCGCCGGGTAGGGTGCACGTGCGCCGCGGCGATCGGGTGAAGGTGATCGCGGGCAACTACAAGGGCGTCACCGGGCAGGTGCTGTCCGTGATTCCCGCGAAGAACCGGGTCATCGTGGAAGGCGTGAACGTGCGCAAGCGACACCAGCGGCCTTCGCAGCAGAACCCGGAAGGCGGCATCGTCACGTTCGAAGCTTCGATCGACGCGTCGAACGTGATGCTGATCGATCCGACGACGGAGGATGCGACGCGGGTGAAGACCCGGATCGACAAGGACGGAACGAAAGAGCGGATATCCGTGCGATCGGGAAATCCGATCCCGACGGCAGAGTAGGGACAAAGAGGCGGCAGGTAGCAGGTAGATGACCGACAACGATTCCAAGCCGAGGCTCCGGCGGCATTACGATGAGCAAGTGCGGCCGAGGCTGCAGGAGATCTTCGGGTTCGACAACCCGATGGAGATTCCGCGGCTCGAGAAGATCGTCATGAACACGGGTCTCGGCGACGCGAACGACAATCCCAAGTTGCTGGATTCGGCGGTCAACGAGCTGGCGGTCGTCTCCGGTCAGCACCCGATAGTGACCCGATCCCGGAAGTCGATCTCGAACTTCCGGCTTCGTGAAGGCATGCCGGTAGGCGTCAAGGTGACGCTTCGGACCGCACGCATGTACGAGTTCCTCGACCGGTTCATCAGCACTGCCGTGCCGAGGATAAGAGACTTCAGAGGCTTCAACAGCCGCGCCTTCGATGGGCGGGGCAACTACACGGTAGGAGTACGAGAGCAGATGATCTTCCCGGAGGTCGACTACGACGAGATCGTCAGAATCCACGGGATGGACATCACCTTCGTCACCAGCACGAACAAGGACGACGAGGCGCTCGTTCTACTCCGCGAGTTGGGTATGCCCTTCCGGGGCGAGACTCCAGTAATCGTTTAACCCGGCGCGAGCCGGGGACTGGTCGGAGGCGATGGCGAGAAAAGCCTTGGTCGAGAAGGCGAAGAGAGACCCGAAGTTCAGCAGTCGAGTGATCCGGCGCTGCAACCGATGTGGGCGCGCGAGGGCCTACATTCGGAAGTTCGGCCTCTGCCGCATCTGCTTCCGGCAGATGGCGCTGAACGGAGAGATTCCAGGTATTCGCAAGGCGAGTTGGTGAATCGATGAGCTTGAATGACCCCATCGCCGACATGCTTACACGCGTGCGAAACGCCGGTCAGGCCGGACATCGCCGCGTGGACATGCCGGTGTCGAAGCTGAAGATGGAAATAGCCCGCATCCTCGCGGAGAACCACTTCATCCACGAGTACAAGATGCTGGACGACGGACATCACGGTGTTCTCCGCCTGTACCTGAAGTACACGGATGAAGGCCGACCCGTGATCAGGGTACTGGAACGGGCGTCGAGGCCTGGCCTTCGTCGGTACGTCGGCGCGGATAACGTGCCGCGGGTTCTGTCCGGCATGGGCATCGCGATCCTCTCCACCTCGAGAGGTGTGATGACGGATCGAGACGCTCGCGCCGCCCGGATCGGCGGCGAACTGCTCGCCACCGTCTACTAGCCATGTCGAGAGTCGGCAAGAAGCCCGTTCAGATCCCTGAGGGCGTCGAGGTGAAGGTGGACGGCTCGACCCTGAGCGTGAAGGGGCCGAAGGGCGAGCTCGAGCGCACCTTCGATCCCGAGATGAGCCTCGAGGTCCAGGATGCCACGCTCGTGGTGAAACGGCCGACGGATCAGAGTCGGCACCGGGCATTGCACGGTCTCACCCGAAGCCTCGCCGCCAACATGGTCGAAGGGGTGTCGACGGGATTCGAGCGCACGCTGGAGATTCACGGCGTGGGGTACCGGGCGGAGTCGCGTGGAAAGGAGCTCGTCTTTCACGTCGGCTACAGCCACCCGGTAGACGTGAAGCCACCGGAGGGGATCGAGCTGGCTCTGGAGTCGCCCACTCTGGTTCACGTTCGGGGAATCGACAAGCAGTCGGTGGGTCAGGTGGCGGCGGAGATTCGGGGCATCCGCCCGCCCGAGCCCTACAAGGGCAAGGGGATTCGCTACCGCGACGAGTACGTCCGCCGCAAGGCCGGCAAGGCGACCGTGGGTGGCCTCGCTTGAGGAGCTGAGCATCGAATGACGCAGAACGACAGGACGATTGAGCGTCGCCTCAAGCGCAGGCGGCGGCACTTCAGCATACGGAAGAAGATCCGGGGCACGTCGGGCCGACCTCGCCTGGTCGTGTTTCGCAGCCTTCGTCACATGGAGGGGCAACTCGTGGACGACGATCAGGGCCGAACCCTGCTCGGCGTCTCCACGCTCTCCGCGGCCGTGGATGCTTCCGAGTCGACGGGCGAGGAAGAGGCTCCCGCCGGCGGATCGAAGGTCAGAGCAAGCTACGCTGCGGGACAGCTGCTGGCCGAGAGAGCTCTGGAAGCCGGCGTGACGGAGGTAGTCTTCGACCGGGCCGGATATCGCTTCCAGGGGCGCGTGAAGGCGTTCGCCGAGGGAGCCCGCGCAGGCGGCTTGCGCTTCTAGGAGCCTGGCCGAGTAATGGGGAAAGGAAGCTGATGGCAAGAGGAAGGCGTCGCGAGGACGACAACATTCGCGAGAGCGTCATACACATCAATCGCGTCTCCAAGGTCGTGAAGGGTGGTCGCCGTTTCTCCTTCACCGCGCTCGTCGCCGTGGGCGATGGACAGGGGAAGGTCGGGACGGCCCTCGGGAAAGCGAACGAGGTGGCCGAGGCGATCCGCAAGGCGATCGAGCAGGCGCGTCAGTCGATGAACGAGGTGCCGATCGTCAACGGGAGCATTCCGCACGAGACGATCGGCCGGTATGGCGCCGGCCGGGTGCTGTTGAAGCCGGCCGGACCCGGTACGGGGGTGATCGCGGGCGGCCCGGTTCGGGCGGTGCTCGAGTGCGCCGGCGTCCAGGACATTCTCACGAAGAGCCTCGGCTCCAACAACCCGATCAACATGGTCCGGGCAACGATATCGGGTCTGGAAGGGCTCGTGACTCCCGAGCAGATCGCCCATGAGCGAGGCGTCGACATCGAGGTGATTCGGGAGGCGATGCGTGGCTAGGCAGCTGCGGATCCGTCAGGTAAAGAGCGGAATCAAGAGCCAGCGTGGGCAGAGAGAGACGCTGCGCGCGCTCGGGCTGCGGCATCACCAGGATGTGGTCGTGAAGCAGGACCACCCGGCGATCCGAGGGATGATCGGCAGGGTCCGTCATCTGGTCGTCGTGGAAGAGCTGGATGGAAACGATGAGTGAGAAGAAGCTCACCCTGGCGGACCTGTCGCCGGCGGACGGGGCCCGCGGGACACGAAGCCGGGTAGGCCGCGGTCCGGGATCCGGAAGCGGCAAGACGTCGGGGAGAGGCCACAAGGGCCAGAAGTCGAGATCGGGAGGATCCATACCGGCCTGGTTCGAAGGCGGACAGATGCCGCTCTATCGCCGGATACCGAAGAGAGGCTTCAAGCCGCTTCGGCGGGTGGAGAACCAGGTCGTGAACGTGAGTCAGCTTGCGCAGCTCGAGGAGACCGAGATCTCCCCCGAGGTGATGCGCGCGCACGGTCTCATCGGCTCACTTCGGCGGCCGGTCAAGGTGCTTGGCGTCGGGGAGCTGGAGCGTGCCGTCACGGCCCAGGCGCACGCGTTCAGTGCCACGGCGCGGCAGAAGATCGAAGGAGCAGGTGGTAGCGCCCAGGTCATCGCCCTTCGATCGGGTAACGAGCCGAGCGACTGAGAATGGCGAACGGCTCGAGCGCGGTGCGCGCAATCCCGAGGATCTTCCAGGTTCCGGAGCTCAAAGAGAAGATCCTCTTCACGCTCCTCTGCCTCGCGATCTACCGGCTGGGCTCCCACATCACGACCCCGGGCGTCAACCTGCGCGCCCTGGAGCAGCTCGCCGGGCAATTCCAGGGGACCCTGTTCGGCATCTACGACATGTTCGTGGGTGGCGGGCTGCAGCGCGCGACGATCCTGGCCCTCGGGATCATGCCGTACATCTCCGCGAGCATCCTGTTTCAGCTGCTCGCCGCGGTATTCCCGACCATCGAGAAGCTCCAGAAGCACGAAGGCGAGGAGGGACGCCGCAAGCTTACGCAGTGGACGCGCTACACGACCATCGTCCTCAGCATCATGCAGTCCTACGGCTACGCCATCTTCCTCGAGTCACAGCCCGGTGCCGTGATCGCCCCCGGTTGGGGCTTCCGGCTGACGACCGTTCTCATGCTGACGACGGGTGCCGTCTTCATCATGTGGCTGGGCGAGCAGATCACCGAGCGCGGGGTCGGAAACGGGATGTCCCTGTTGATCTTCTTCTCGATCGTGCAGGGCTTTCCCGGCGCCGTTTTCAGCACGCTCGAGCTCTTCCGCGCGGGCGGTATCAGTCTCTTCCGGCTCATAGCGCTCGTCGCCGTCATGATCGCGATCATCGCCGCCGTAACCGCCCTCACGATGGCGGCGCGGCGTATCCCCGTTCAGATTCCGAGGAAGGTCGTGGGCAGAGGGAGAATCCGGGAGGGACAGCGCTCCTTCATCCCTCTGAGGGTGAACTCGGCCGGCGTGATGCCGATCATCTTCGCGCAGTCCATCATCATCGTCCCGGGCACTCTGGCCGCGTTTACGGGCAATCCCGGGCCCGGAGCGACGGGCGTCCAGGGGTTCCTGTACGATCTGAGCCAGATCTTCCAGGTCGGGACGCCGTGGTATTACCTGACGTACGGGTTTCTTATCGTCTACTTCACGTACTTCTACACCTCGATCATCTTCAACCCGGTGGACCTGGCGGAGAACCTCAAGCGGCAGGGCGGCTTCATTCCCGGCGTCAAACCGGGCGCGCAGACGGCCGAATATATCGACCGCGTGCTCACCCGCGTGACGTTGCCCGGCTCGATCTATCTGGCTCTCATCGCCATCCTGCCGTTCGGGATCTTCGAGCTGTTCGACATTCAGACCTTCTTCTTCGGCGGCACGTCGCTCCTGATCGTCGTCGGCGTGGCGCTCGACACGGTCCAGCAGATGCAACAGCACCTCCTTCTTCGGCATTACGAGGGATTCATGAAGAAGGGGAGGGCCAAGTATCGCGGCCGCCAGCGCTACATGTGATGGCCATCGATAAGCGGCGCATCTCTGCGTTCTCGACCTGCCGTCGAGTCCCCTTTCGGGGGCGCCACTCGTCGCGTGTCGCTGCGGCGTACGCCAGTACGCCTGGGCACACGCCGAAGGCGGGCCCCACACTCCTCGCAAGCCTTGACCTGCGCCGCTTCTCTTCGGCCATGGTGGGGCGCCTTGACCTGCGGCGTTTCTCCGCGCCCATGGTGGCGTGTCATGGCTGAGGGTCGTGAGGTTCTCGGTGCGGAGAGAGCTGCCGGTGCGCAGGGAACATGGCCGATGAGGTTGGTGTTCATGGGGCCGCCGGGGGCGGGGAAGGGTACGCAGGGCGAGCTACTGGCCAAGCACATGGGGGTCCCGCGTCTGTCGACGGGGGAGATGTTGCGAGAGGCCCGAGCGAACCGGACGGAGCTGGGGCGCCGGGCGCAGGCGTACATGGACCAGGGCGACCTCGTGCCGGACGAGGTGGTCCTCGGCCTCGTCGCCGAGGCGGTCGACGGAGCCCGGTCGCAGGAGGGCTTCGTTTTGGACGGCTTTCCGCGAACGATCGCGCAGGCGGAGGGGTTGAGCGACATCCTGGAGGCGAGGGGCGCGCAGATCGATGGGGTGATCTTCCTGGAGGTGCCCGAAGAGGAACTCGTGCGCAGGATCACCGGCCGCAGCGCCAACGAGAGTCGCACGGACGACGATCCGGAGACCGTACGTCGGCGCCTGCAGGTCTACCGGGCTGAGACGGAGCCGGTCATTCGCTGGTACGCCGACCACGACGTTCGCCTCATCGAAGCGGACGGGGTCGGATCGATCGACGAGATACAGAGGGGCCTGCGCCGGCTGCTGGATTCTTGATCAGCCTCAAGAGCTCAGCCGAGATCGACGCGATCGCGCAGGCGGGAGCCATCGTGGCGAGCGCTCTCGACCTCGTGGCCGAGCGCTGTCTTCCCGGCGTGTCGACTAAGGAGCTCGATCGCGTCGCGGAAGGCCGCATCCGAGAGTTCCCGGGCGCCGTCCCCGCATTCAAGGGACTGTACGGGTTCCCGGCTACGCTTTGCACGAGCTTGAACCACGAGGTGGTGCACGGCATTCCGTCGGCTGATCGCGTCCTGGCGGCGGGCGACATCATCAGCGTCGATGTCGGTGTCCGACTCGACGGCTACTACGCCGATGCCGCGGTGACCGTGCCCGTCGGAGAAATGGACCCCGAGACGGATCGACTACTGAGCGTCACACGATCGGCTTTGGAGACCGGCGTTCAGCAGGCCCGCCTCGGCAACCGGCTCGGCGATATCGGAGCCGCGGTGCAGGCCGACGTGGAGCGGGCAGGCTTCAGCGTGATCCGGGAGTTGGTGGGGCACGGCGTTGGCGCTGCGCCCCACGAGGAGCCCCAGGTGCCGAATTACGGCCGGGCCGGTCACGGGCTGCGCCTGGAGCCCGGTCTCGTGATCGCGATCGAACCGATGGTAAACACGGGTAAGCGGCATATCCGGACGCTCAAGGATGGGTGGACGGTCGTCACCGCCGACGGGTCGCGATCCGCCCATTTCGAGCACACCGTAGCGATAACCGACGCCGGTCCCAGGGTGCTCACCGCGGCACCCGTGACGACGATGGTCGACGGAGAGAGGTAGCTTGGCGAAGGAAGAGCCGATCCAAATGACCGGTGAGGTCGCGGAAGCCTTGCCGAACGCGATGTTCCGAGTGGCACTGGAGAACGGCCACGAGATCACATGCCACGTATCCGGGAAGATCCGCATGAACTACATCCGGATCCTACCCGGCGACAAGGTGGCCGTGGAGCTGTCGCCCTACGACCTGACCAGGGGAAGGATCACCTACAGGTATAAGTAGCTCGGCAGCGAGGTCGCGGTTGGTTGAAATGACAAGTCAACAGGGCTATGTTCTACGGCTACCTTGACGACGCATCGTCGTTGGTCGGTCGCAGACGCGGCCGTTGATCAGTAAAGGAACGTGGACGGACGCCAAGAGGCTCGGGCGGGCCGGGCGGCGTTCGATTCCAGAGGAGCTCGGGGGATCAGATGAAAGTCCGGTCGAGCGTGAAACGGATCTGTGAGCACTGCATCATCATTCGGCGTCGAGGCGTCGTGAGGGTGATCTGCAGCCGGAATCCGAAGCACAAGCAGCGACAGGGATAGGCTGAATGGCACGAATAGCGGGCGTCGACCTTCCGAGGGAAAAGCGCGTCGAGATTGGGCTGACCTACATCTTCGGAATCGGTCGCTCCTCGGCTCGTGCCATTCTTCTCGAGACCGCCGTGAACCCGGACGTCAGGGTACACGAGCTATCCGACGAGGACGTGAACAAGCTTCGCCGCGTGATCGAGAACCGATACAAGGTGGAGGGCGCGCTTCGGACGGAAGTGTCGATGAACATCAAGCGATTGATGGACATCGGCTGCTATCGCGGGATCAGGCACAAGCGCGGCCTGCCGGTGCACGGCCAGCGTACGCACACGAACGCACGCACCCGTAAGGGCCCGCGGCGAGCGGTGGCCGGTAAGAAGCGGCCGCCGTCGAAGAAGTAGGGAGCGGATCGCGCGCGAGCGTGATCGCGAGGAGCTGACGAATGGCACAACCGCAGGGATCGGGTCGTAAGAAGCGTCAGGTCGAGGCCGAGGGGATCGCTCACATC
This sequence comes from uncultured Gemmatimonadales bacterium, assembly GCA_947259585.1. Classification (GTDB taxonomy): domain Bacteria; phylum Gemmatimonadota; class Gemmatimonadetes; order Palauibacterales; family Palauibacteraceae. The sequence continues at coordinate 13,293 of CAMYMV010000014.1, forward strand.
AAGGCCACCTTCAGCAACACGATCGTGACGATCGCGGACATGAACGGCGACACGGTCGCCTGGTCCAGCTCCGGCAAGTCGGGGTTCAAGGGTTCGAAGAAGTCGACGCCGTTCGCGGCGACGATCGCGGCGGAGAACGCGGCCAAGGAGGCGGTGTCGCTTGGCATGAAGCGGGTCCACGTGCGCGTCCAGGGGCCGGGATCCGGTCGCGAATCAGCGATTCAGGCCCTTCAGGGGGCGGGCCTCACGATCCGATCGATCAAGGACGTCACGCCAATCCCCCACAACGGCTGTCGTCCGCCCAAGCGGCGAAGGGTATAGCAGGAGATTAGATGGCACGATATACGGGTCCGTCGTGCCGGCTGTGCCGGCGCGAAGGCGAAAAGCTCTTCTTGAAGGGGAAGCGCTGCTTCACCGAGAAGTGCGCGATCGAACGACGTGCGTATCCACCCGGGGAGCATGGCACCGGACGCCGGCGGCGCCGGCAATCGGAGTACGCCGTGCAGCTGCGCGAGAAACAGAAGGTGAAGCGCATCTACGGCCTTGCCGAGCGTCAATTCCGCAGCCTGTTCCGCAGGGCGTCGCGAATCCCGGGCGTGACGGGAGAGAACCTCCTGGTGGCGCTCGAGAGCCGGCTGGACAACATCGTCTACAGGCTGGGCTTCGCGCCGTCGCGAAAGGCCGCCCGCCAGCTCATCCGGCACCGTCACGTCCGCGTCGAGGGGAACACGGTCGACGTGCCGAGCTTTTCGGTCATCCCCGGGCAGGAGATCGCGATGACTCCTGCTGCGGGCGAAATGCCTGTTGTCAAAGAGGCAGTGGAGGACAAGAAGAACCGTGATCAATTGTCGTGGCTCGGAGTGGACTACGAGAACCTGACCGGCCGGATGTTGGAGCGACCCGCTCGCGCCGACATCCCGCTCGCCGTCCAGGAACAGCTGATTGTCGAGCTCTACAGCAAGTAGGCGAGGTCAGATACATATGTTTTCAGCATCAACTACGCTTAGCGGTTTGGTACTGCCCGAGACCGTCGAGGAGAAACAGCGCTCCGAAGACGGCACGAGGGTCGAGTTCGTTCTGCAGCCGCTCGAGCGAGGTTTCGGGCACACGATCGGCAACTCGATCCGTCGAATCCTCCTGTCCTCCCTCCCGGGTGCGGCCGTTTGGGCGTTTCGCGCCGATGGTGTTCAGCACGAGCACCAGACGATCGATGGAGTGGTGGAGGACATCGATCAGATCATCCAGAACCTGAAGAAGCTCGTGCTCCATCTGGATGACGATATGGAGGAGGCGAAGCTGGAGCTGATCGTCCGGAAGGCAGGGACGATCCGCACGGATCAGATCACGGAGCATGCCGGGGTCACGATCATGAACCCGAAGCTTGCCCTCTTCACTCTTCAGGAAGACCTGCCGGAAGGCCGTCCGTTGCGCATCGACCTCTGGGTCAATCGCGGCCGAGGATTCATGATGGCCGATCAGCACGTGAAGCCCGAGGAATTCCCGGTAGACATGATCAGGATCGACTCGATCTACAATCCGGTTCTGAAGGCGAACTTCACCGTGCACGAGACTCGAGTGGGCGAGCGCACGGACTTCGATCGGCTCACGATCGATGTCGAGACGAACGGCGCGATCGACCCCGGAACGGCCCTCCAGCAGGGAGCCGACATTGCGCGTGCCCACCTGGGCTATCTCACGCACATCGGATCGGCCGACCCCTTCATGGGAGAGCCGGCTACCGATGGTGAGAAAATCGGCCTCCATGTCGTCGAGGATGAGCTGCAGGGCCTGCTCGAGACGCCGCTCGAGGCGTTCGAGGAGATCTCGGTGCGTAGCCGGAACACCCTGGACAAGGCCAATATTCGCACACTCGGGGACGTGGCGATGCGCAGCCGCGATGACATGCTTCGGGTCGACAACTTCGGCGAAAAGTCGCTGGAGGAGGTGGCCGAGGTGCTCGCTCTGCACGGTCTGCGTTTCGGCATGACGTTCGAGCGGGGAGAAGACGGCACCCTCTACGTTGCCGAGGAAGTCGCGAGCAACGGTTCCGGACCGGGCGTCGAGGACGAGGAATGAGACACCGCAAGAAGGGGCGTGAGCTCAGCCGCACTCGCAGCCACAAGCTGGCCACGCTTCGCAACATGGCCACGAGCTTGTTCCTCCACGAGCGCATCCGTACCACCGAGGCGAAGGCGAAGGAGTTGCGGCCGTTCGCCGAGCGTTTGATCACTCTGTCGAGACGGGGAGATCTGGCGAGTCGCCGTCGTGCCCGCCGGGATGTAGCCGACCGGGAGGCTCTCGCGAAGCTGTTCGATGATATCGGACCCCGTTACGGGAGCCGCGATGGTGGTTATACTCGAATCCTGAAGCTCGGGGCGCGGCGTGGGGACGGGGCCGAGCTCGCTGTCATCGAGCTCGTCGAGAGCGAGTCCTGACCGACGTGGAGTCAAAAATGGGGCGCTTGCAATGACGCAGAAAGGTTCGACGGGTCTCTCCACCGTCCTGATCATTATCGCGGTCGCGATGGTCGGCGGCTTCCTCCTCTGGCTGTACCGTACGTCGCAGTCGCTGGAAGAGGTTGAGCCCGTCATGGTCGAAGGAGAGGGCGAGGGCTTTCTAGATCTGGTCGCCTTGAGCCAGGACCCGGCGACGTCGGTGGGCAAGGTGGCCCGCATCGGGGAAGTGGCGGTTCTGCAGACCCTGGGCCGCGGTGTCTTCCTCGTACAGCTCGCCTCCGTGGAGGCAGAGGGGGAAGGGAGTGCGTATCCGGTGCTGCTGTCGCCCGATCTGATCGCCGGCGACACGCAGGTCTACGGGGGCGATGTCGTGAGTCTGTATGGACGGGTCTACTCGCTCAACGATTCGATCCGAGGGCAATGGATCGAGGCCGGTGCGGTCAACGAGGCGTCCGCCGGAGGCATCCCGAGCATCGCGAGCTTTCTCTTCGCCGACTCGCTGGAGGTTCAGTAGGGAGATGGCGAACTTCTGCTACGTGTGCGGGAAGGGACCCGCATCCGGCAACAACGTGAGCCATGCTCACAACAAGACCCGGCGTCGGTTCATGCCGAATCTTCAGCGGCTGCGCATTCGAGACGCGGGAAAACTGCGGCGAGTGAAGGTATGCACACGATGCATCAGGTCGGGCAAGGTTCAGAAGGCTTGACCCCTTCGGCTCTCCTCTCGCCCGAGAGTGAAGGGTCGGTAGCCGCAAACCTGCCGTCGCAGCCCCGTTTACGGGGCTTTTTCGTCCTATGACGCCTCGCTCTCCGCTCTCCGGCCGCACGGTGCTCGTTACGCGGCCCTCCCATCAGGCCGAGCCGCTGGTCCGGATGCTCGCCGACGTCGGGGCGGATGTGGAGTGTCTCCCCACGATTCGGCTGCGGGATCCCGACGACCGAGCTCCGTTGCTGGCAGCGGCCGCCCGTCTGGGCGAGTACGATTGGGCGGTTTTCACCAGCGTGAACGGAGTCGAGCGTTTCGTGGCGGCGTTGGCGGAGCACGGGCTGGACCCGCTCGCCTTCGCCGAGCTGCGCTGGGCAGCGATCGGACCGGCCACGGCGAGGGCGATCCACCGTGCCGGAATCACCAGGGTTCTCCTCCCGACCAGTTACCGGGCCGAGGCGCTGGCCGATGCGGTTCTCGAGAGCGCTGGCCGTGAGGACGTCGACGCGGGTCGGCCGCTGCTCGGTCTCAAGGTCCTCCTGGCTCGCGCCGCCGGAGCTCGCGCGGTGCTCCCGGAGCGGCTGCGCGCCCTCGGCGCGGAAGTGGACGAGGTCATGGCCTACGTCACGGAGCCGAACAGCGAGGCGGCGGAGAGCCTGCAGAAGCCGGCCCGTGAGAAACGGTGGGATTGGATCACGTTCACCGCCTCCTCGGCCGTTCGGGCCTTCGGCGAGCTGGGAGGCCGCATCGGCGAGTCGCGAATCGCGGTCATCGGACCGATCACGGCGGAGACCGCCCAGGCGCTGGGCTTCCCCGTACATGTCGTTGCCTCGGAGTACACGGTGCCGGGTCTCGTTCGCGCCATCGAAGAGGCCGAAGCTTGAGCGGCTTCCCGAACGTGCGGCTTCGGAGGTTGAGGCGTACCGGCGTCCTGCGGGAACTCGTGCGCGAGACCCAGCTGAGGCCGTCGGATCTCATCTACCCGTTGTTCGTTTCGGAGACGGAGGAGGGCCGATCGGCGATTCCATCCATGCCGGGTGTGGATCGCCTGTCCGTGGCCGAGCTCGTCCATGAAGCCGCGGCCGCCTGGGAGGACGGCATCCGTGCGGTCCTGGTGTTCGGCATCCCGGCCGAACGGGACGAAACCGGGAGCGCAGCCGTGGCCGCCGACGGCGTCGTGCAGACGGCCGTTCGCCAGCTCAAGCGATCGCTTCCGGATCTCATCGTCATCACCGATGTGTGCCTGTGCGAGTACACATCGCACGGCCACTGCGGCCTCGTACACGAGGGAGAGGTCGCCAACGACGCGACGCTCGAGCTCTTGGCGGCCCAGGCGGTCAGCCACGCCGAGGCCGGTGCCGACATCGTGGCTCCGTCCGATATGATGGACGGGCGTGTGGGAGCGCTTCGGTCTGCACTGGACGGCGCGGGATTCGAAACCGCCGCGATCCTCTCCTATGCGGTCAAGTACGCCAGCGCGTTCTACGGCCCATTCCGGGACGCCGTGGATTCCGCTCCCAGCTTCGGCGATCGACGTGGCTACCAGATGGATCCGGGCAACGTGCTCGAGGCTCTGCGGGAGGCGGCGCTCGACGTCGAAGAGGGCGCGGACATCCTCATGGTGAAGCCGGCCCTGCCCTACCTGGATGTTCTTCGCCGGGTCAAGGAGGCGTTCGGTACGCCGATGGCCGCTTATCACGTGAGCGGCGAGTACGCGATGCTGCAGGCGGCCGCCGAGCGAGGTTGGATCGACGGCGATGCGGCCATGCTGGAAGCGGCTCTCGCGATCCGGCGGGCGGGAGCCGATCTCGTGATCACCTACGGCGCAAGAACGCTGGCTCGCCGGCTCGTCTGAGTCCGGCATCAATTGAGTCCGGCATTGATCAGCGGCAACCCGTGAGCGCACTCGTCACCGGAGGAGACGGATTCGTAGGCCAGTATCTCCTCCGGGAACTGCTGGCCGCCGGCAGCGACGTCGTAGCTTCGGTCCAGCGATTGCCGCCGCGTCCCTCCATTCTCGAGCGACGGGAGGTGGACGCTGCCACCTGGAAGCAGGCGGAGATCCTGGACGCGGACACCCTCTTCCGCCTGGTAGGCTCGGAGAGGCCGGGTCTTATCGTTCACCTCGCGGGCTTTTCCTCGGGAGCCATGGCCCGACGACTGCCTGGCGAGGCGTTCTCGCTCAACGCGGAAGGCACTCTGAACCTGTGCGCGGCGGTCGGTCGGGTGAGAGAGGAGTACCCGGATTACTCGCCGCGAATCCTCGTGATGGGCTCCGGCGACGCCTACGGATCGCACACGCAGGAGCGGCTCTCCGAAGAGATGCCTCTGAGGCCGAGCGCGCCGTACGGACTGTCGAAGGCATGCCAGGAACAGGTTGCTCACGCGTTTCGGCGCTCGCACCAGCTCGACACGGTGGTCACTCGCAGCTTCAACATGGTCGGTCCGGGTCAGGCTCCGCATTTTGTCGTCCCGGATTTCAGTCTCCAGGTCGCCGCGATCGCGGCGGGCGACGTCGAGCCGCTCCTGGAGGTCGGCAACCTCGATGTAGAGCGGGACTTCACCGATGTGAGGGATGCGGTCCGTGGCTTGCGGGTCATCTCCGAGATGGAGGCGCCCAGCCGCGTGTATAACGTGTGCTCGGGACGGCCGGTATCGATTCGGCAGCTTGTCGAGTGGATACTGGACGAGGCCGGAGTGGACGTGGAGATGCGAGTGGTCGGTGAACGGGTCAGGGCAGAGGAAGGCCCGAGGATCGTCGGTGATCCGCGGCTCCTCGAGCGGGAAACAGGGTGGAAGCCGAGGCGCGATCTCGAGGACAGCGTGCGAGGAGTGTACCGCTGGGCCCGCGCAGCGCGCGAACAAGGCGGAAGATCGGGTTCTGAACGTCTCGAAGGAGAACAATGGACATAGCCGTAGTTGGAACGGGATACGTGGGGCTCGTGGTCGGAGCATGTCTGGCCGAGACGGGAAACCACGTGGTTGGAGCCGATATCGATGAGAGCAAGATCCAGGGTTTGCGGGAGGGGCAGATTCCGATCTACGAGCCCGGTCTGGATCTTCTCATCTCACGAAACGTGGCCGAGAAGCGCCTGCGCTTCACGACGGACATCGGGGCGGCCGTGCTCGAGAGCGAGGTCATATTCATCGCCGTCGGCACCCCGCCGGACGAGGATGGATCGGCCGACCTTCAGCACGTGCTGGATGTGGCGCGCGTCATCGGGCAGAGCATGACCGAGGGCGCCGTCGTGATCACGAAGAGCACCGTGCCGGTCGGCACCGCTCAGCGGGTGCGGGATGAGATCGAAAAACAGACGGATCGTACGTTCCACGTCTGCTCGAACCCGGAGTTCCTGAAGGAAGGCGCGGCTGTCGACGACTTCATGCGTCCCGATCGAGTTGTCTGCGGGATCGAGGACGATCAGGTGCGGCCGGTGCTCGAGGAGCTGTACGAGCCATTCGTGCGAACCGGCAACCCGCTGATCTTCATGGACATCGCGTCCGCGGAGCTGACGAAGTATGCGGCCAACGCGATGCTGGCGACGAGGATCAGCTTCATGAATCAGATCGCCGAGCTTTGCGAAGCCACCGGGGCGGACGTCACGGTGGTCCGACAGGGCGTCGGTTCCGATCCGCGCATAGGCCAGTCGTTCCTTTTCGCCGGTGCCGGCTATGGCGGCAGCTGCTTTCCGAAGGACGTGAGAGCGCTCATAAAAACGGCGGACGATCTGGCCGTCGATCTCTCGATCCTGAAGAATGTCCACGAGATGAACGAGCGGCAGAAGGGGCTGCTGACGGCAAAGGTGATGGCCCGGTTCGGTACGGACCTGAGCGGTCGCCAGTTCACCATCTGGGGCTTGTCGTTCAAGCCGGAGACCGACGATGTTCGCGAGGCGCCGGCGCTCACCGTGATCGAGGAGCTTCTGGAAGCCGGGGCGTCGGTCGTCGCCCATGATCCGCAGGCGATGGAGACGGCTCGCAGTTTCCAGCTCGGAGACCGCATCGCTTTCGGCGAGGACGCCTACTCGGCCTGCGAGGGGTCGGACGCTTTGATCGTGGCGACGGAGTGGCTGCAGTACCGTCGACCGGACTGGGATATCGTGCGGGATGCGCTGCGCGCGCCCATAGTGTTCGATGGACGCAACCTGTTCAAGCCGTCGAGGATGCGCGCGATGGGATTCGCCTACTATTCAATCGGGAGGGAGCAGGTAGAGTGAGAGTCCTGATCACCGGGGCGGCGGGCTTCCTGGGATCGCACCTATGCGACCGCTTCCGCCAGGAGGGCCATTCCGTCGTAGGCATGGACAACTTCATCACGGGGACGCCGGAGAACGTGGCCCACCTGAGGGGCGACGGCTTCGAGCTCATTCAACACGACGTGACGGAGTATGTACACGTGAGCGGTGAGCTCGACGGCGTGCTCCATTTCGCGTCGCCGGCCAGCCCGACCGATTACCTGGAGCTTCCGATTCAGACGCTGAAGGTCGGAAGCCTCGGCACGCACAAGGTGCTCGGCCTGGCGAAGGCGAAGGGCGCCCGGTTCCTGCTGGCATCCACCTCAGAGGTGTACGGAGATCCCCTCGTTCATCCGCAGCCCGAGTCCTATTGGGGCAACGTGAATCCGATCGGGCCACGGGGCGTATACGACGAGGCGAAGCGGTTCGCCGAGGCGATCACGATGGCGTACCGCCGCACACACGGCGTGGATACGCGAATCGTCAGGATCTTCAACACGTACGGACCGCGGATGCGGCCGGGCGACGGACGGGTGGTCTCCAACTTCATCGTGCAGGCTCTCCGCGGGGAGCCCATCACCGTGTACGGCGACGGTGGCCAGACGCGGAGCTTCTGCTACGTGGAGGACGAGGTGGACGGCATCTACCGCCTGTTCGCCTCCGATGAGAGAGATCCGGTCAACATCGGCAATCCCGGAGAGTACACCGTCGCCGAGCTGGCGGAGCTCGTGCTGGAACTCACCGGATCCTCCTCCGAGTTACGATACCTGCCGCTGCCGGAAGACGATCCGAAGACGCGCAAGCCCGACATCACGCGGGCTCGCGAGCTCCTCGGCTGGCAGCCGGATATCTCCCTCCGGGATGGCCTGTCGCGCACGATCGACTACTTCCGTCGGCTCCAGGAGGAAGAGCGGCTCGGTTCTGCGACGATCCTCACCGGATAGCGAGGCGAGCATCCTGGTGAACGCGCACCGGAGAGTCTCCGTCGTCATGCCCGTGTACAACGAGCGGGCGACGGTCGAGGAGATCGTCGGGCAGGTTCGAGCCGTGCCCATGGAGATCGAGTTGGTCGTCGTCGATGACGGCTCCACGGACGGTTCCCGGGAGATTCTCGAAAGCCTGGCGGCGGCCGGGTCCATCGACCGTCTGATCCTCCACGACGTCAACCGCGGGAAAGGCGCGGCCCTCTCCACGGGCTTCAAAGCGGCGACCGGCGACGTGGTTCTCGTTCAGGACGCGGATCTGGAGTACGACCCGCAGGAGTACGCCTTGCTGTTGTCGCCGATCTGGGAGAACAAGGCCGACGTTGTCTACGGCTCCAGGTTCCAGAGCGGGCGTCCGCACCGCGTGCTCTACTTCTGGCACTACCTGGGCAATCGGCTCCTCACCCTGGTCTCGAACATGGTGACGAACCTCAACCTCAGCGACATGGAGACCTGCTACAAGTGCTTTCGCCGTGAAGTCGTCCAGAGCCTCGAGATCGAAGAGAGAGGGTTCGGCGTCGAGCCTGAGATCACCGCGAAGGTGGCCCTCCAGAACTGGCGTGTGTACGAGGTGGGGATCTCTTACAGCGGCCGTACGTACGCGGAGGGGAAGAAGATCGGGTGGCGTGACGGAATGAGGGCGATCTATTGCATCTGGCGGTACGGTCTTTGGCGAAGAATCACCGGGAGAGCGACGCGTCGGAGCGAACCGCACGAGAGCGGCGCGTGAGATGGCCTCGGAGCCTCTTCCTCAGGTCGAATCGGAGGTGCGGGCGGGTCGATAGGGGCGTCGGCGGAGCCGTCGGCCTGCTGATCCTCATCTCTCTGATCGGTTGCGCCGATGAGGCGGGGGATGCGATTCAACGAGGCGACCGATTGTCCGGTGAGGGCCGACTGGATGCCGCCATCGCGGAATACAAGTTCGCGCTTCGACAGGACGACGATGAGCGTGCCCTGCTTCGGCTCGGGGCGGCGTACGGGTTGCGAGGCGACATCGAGACGAGCCGACGGTACTACGCCGAGCTCATCGCGAGGGACTCCTCCTATCGCTTCCAGGTCGCTGCCGGGCTGAGTTCATCGGCCAGGTTGGCCTTCGAGCGGGGCAGCCGCGAGAGCGCAGCACGCGCTCTGCGGCCGCTCGTCGAGCTCGGAACGGGGCTGGTGCCACGTGACCTGACATTGCCGCTCGCCAGGCACTACTGGGCCGACAACGAGTTCGAGGAAGCCCTTCCGCTCTACTTGAAAGTGCTCGCGGATTCGGCCGAAGTAGAACCGGAGGTGTATTACGAGACGGCGCGGGCCTTCCAGGAGTTGGGCGCGTGCCGCGAGGCCATCGCCTTCTACGAGCGCTACCTCACGCGAGCGGCCCGCAGGGCACCGCAACGGGCCGAGGCCGAATGGAGCCTCGGCAACTGCCTCTATGAGGCCGCCGAAGAGGACTGGCAGAACGGGCGCCCGGCGAGCGCTCGGGAGCGTGTGGCCAGACTCATCCGGCTCGGGGTGCCGCGCACCGTGCAGGACCGCGCGCAATTCCTCTACGGAGAGCTGTCGCTGACTCTCGGGGAGCGCGATGAGGCACTGCGGGCTTTCGAGGAGGTCCTTCAGCTGAACCCGTCACGCACCGGTCCGCTGGTAGAGCGAGCGGAGGCGAGGATTCGAGAGATTCGGTTCGGTTTCGAGTGAGAGACACGATGCGTCGTCGTCGCCCTCGAAGGCGAGCTGTCTTGTCCGGCCTGGCCGTGCTGATCGGGGCGCTGCCGTCGTGCTCCGCCAAGCTCCCCCCGGACGGAACGCCGCCACAGGAACGCTTCCAGTGGGCGGCGGACAAGTACGACAACGGGAAGTACGGCGATGCGGCGAAGGGTTTTCTGGATTTTGTCGGCCGAGAGCCGTTGAGTCCCCTCGCCGACAGCGCGCTCTTCCTGCTGGCGGACGCGTACTTGAGGGACGGCGATGCGTTGCGGGCGGCGACCGAGTTCACTCGCTTCGCCCAGACGCGGCCCAACAGCCCGCTCGCCGACGACGCACAGCTCGGAGCCTGCACGGCCTACTGGGAGCTCTCTCCCTCGCTTCCTCGGGACCAGGAGTACACCATGCAGGCCATCCAGGAATGCACGCGGATGCTGCAGTTCTTCCCCGACAGTCCGCGGCGGGCCGAGGCCGTGTCTCTGGTCCAGGAAGCTCAAGCCAAGATGGCGGCGAAGCAGTTCAGGGTGGGGAAGTTCTACTTCGACCTGGGATTCTACGAGTCGGCCAACATCTACTTCGAGTCTGCGGTCGAAGACTATCCGAACGCTCCGGTCATCCCAGACATCCTCTACACCCTCTACCTGAGTTACCGGCGGCTCGGCTTTGACGCCGAGGCCGACGCGACCAGACAGCGGGTGCTGAGCGATTACCCGAACACGGAAGCGGCGCAAAGGCTGGAGGATGCGAGCAGTTGAGGCTCGACGTCCGCCGGGTGGTTCGGTGGGCGGCCGGCTAGGGATGCTGGGGGGCACGTACGATCCGCCTCACGTCGGTCACCTCATCGTCGCCCAGGACGTCCTCGAAGAGCTCGCGTTGGACCGGCTGCTGATCATCCCGGCGGGTGCCCCCCCGCACCGCGCGGCGCTACTGACCACCGAAGTGCGGCTCGAGCTCGTCTCGCAGGCGTTCGGCGGGGACTCGCGGTTCGAGGTGTCTCGGATCGAGGTGGACCGAACCGGACCCTCGTTCACGGTCGACACCCTGCGCTGGATCCGTCGGACCATGGCGCCCGAGGAGCTGTTCTGCGTGATCGGCGTGGACCAGCTTCGGGTCATCGACACGTGGAGCCGCTACGAGGAGATCCCCGAGATCGCTCGCCTGGCCGTCATGGCACGGGATGGTGAGGCGCCGCCGGCCGCCGGCATACCCGTTCCGTTCGAGAACGTGGCCGTGACCCGAGTCGACGTCTCCGGATCGGAAATTCGCGACCGGCTTCGGGAGGGACGCTCGATTCGCTACCTGGTGCCCGAGCGCATCAGGGAGCGAGTGGAAGTCGAGTGGGCACGCCTCGGGAACGCCGCGCCAGAGTCGGAAGACGCCTGAGAATCGGAACGAAACGCCAAGTCGCGGCTATTAGCGGACGCCGGATAAGTTCTCGGGAACGCGGCGGCCGCTCGGCCGTCGGTACTGCTACTCTCTTCACGATATAGCTGCATGATAGCGATACGCGGGATGGTCAATCGGGTGTTCGGAACGCGCTTCGAACGCTCGATGAAGAAGCTTCAGCCGATCATAGACGAGATCCTCGATCACGAGGAACGCCTCGCGTCGGTCAGCGACGACGAGCTCGTGGCTCAGACGCAGCGCTTCAGAGAGCGAATCGGCGAGCGAGTCGACGAACACGAAGCAAGGTTCGAGGAACTCCGAGATGAGCGCCGTCGCTCTGAAGACCCTGTCAGACGAGAGAGCCTCACGCTGAGCATGGCCGAGGCCGAGGCCCAACTCTCCGAGGCCACCCAGGACATCCTCGACGAGATCCTCCCCGAGGCTTTCGCGACGGTACGTGAGGCGTGCCGGCGTCTCGTCGGCAAAGAGATCGTCGTCACCGGCCTGAAGATGACCTGGGACATGGTGCCGTACGATGTTCAGCTGATCGGTGCCATCGTTCTCCACCAGGGCAAGATCGCCGAGATGGCCACCGGTGAGGGGAAGACCCTCGTCGCCACGATGCCGTTGTATCTGAACTCGCTGGCGGGCCGCGGTGCCCACCTCGTCACCGTCAACGACTACCTGGCGCGCCGCGACTCGCAGTGGATGGGCACGGTATACGATTTCCTCGGCCTCTCGGTGGGTTGCCTGGACGATACATCCCCGGGTACGCCGGAGCGCCGTGCGGCGTACGAGTGCGACATCACCTACGGCACCAACAACGAGTTCGGCTTCGACTACCTTCGCGACAACATGGTCGTGCGACTGGACGATCGGGTACAGCGCGACCACTTCTTCGCGATCATCGACGAGGTCGACTCCGTCCTGATCGATGAGGCCCGCACCCCTCTGATCATCAGCGGCCCGGCAGGACGCGCCAGCGATCAGGACGTCTACAAGCGGCACAACGCACAGGTCGCCGGCCTCGTGCGCCAGCAGGGGCGCATCGTGAACCAGCTCGTGGCGGAGTCCGGGCGTCTCCTCGAGGAGCTGGACGAGGAAGAGCCCGACGCCGATGCGGAGTGGGAGGCGGGCGAGAAGCTGCTCGCGGCCCAGCGGGGAGCACCCAAGAACCGCCGGCTCATGAAGCTTTTCAACGAAACCGGCGTGAAGCAGCTCGTTCAGCGCACCGAGGCCGAGCTGATGCGCGAGAAGCGCCTGCAAGAAGTGGACGAGCTCCTGCTGTTCTCGATGGACGAGAAGGGGCACACGATCCAGATCAGCGACCGTGGGCTCGATGTGCTGAACCCCGGCGATCCGGAGGCGTTCGTCGTCCCGGATATCTCGGAGATCGTGAAGAAGGTCGAGGACGACGAGAAGCTCTCGGTCGACGACAAGCGGAACCGCATCCAGGAGCTGGAGCGCGAATACGCCGAGAAGTCCGAGAGAATCCACGTCATCCACCAGCTCGTCAAGGCGCACTCGCTGTACGAGAAGGACGTGGAGTACGTCGTCGAGAACGGCAACGTCGTCATCGTGGACCAGTTCACCGGACGGAAGATGGAGGGCCGCCGGTGGAGCGATGGACTCCACCAGGCGGTGGAGGCGAAGGAGGGAGCCGTCGTCCGCGAGGAGACCCAGACGCTCGCGACGATCACCATCCAGAACTACTTCCGGATGTACGAGAAGCTGGCCGGGATGACGGGTACGGCCGAGACGGAAGAGGGCGAGTTCCACGAGATCTATGGCCTCGAGGTCGTCGTGATTCCGACCAACCGCCCGGTGCGCCGGATGGACCAGGATGACGTGGTCTTCCGTGCCAAGCGGGAGAAGTACGCCGAGCTCCTCAACGAGATCGAGCGCCTGCACGAACGTGGCCTGCCGATCCTCGTCGGTACCACTAGCGTGGACGTCTCGGAGAAGGTCGCCCGGATGCTGAAGCGTCGGGGGCTGAAGCACGAGGTGCTCAACGCCAAGCAGCACGAGCGGGAGGCGAACATCGTGCTGGGGGCCGGACAGCCCGGCGCGATCACGATCGCGACGAACATGGCGGGCCGCGGTACCGACATCAAGCTCGGCGATGGGGTGGTGAAGTGCGGCGTCTGCGGTCTGCTCTCGAACGAGCCCGCGTTCGGTCAAGTGACCGAGGAGCCGGACATGTCCCAGGCCGAGATCAAGGAGATGGACTGCTACGCGGATCCGCCCTGCGGCCTGCAAATCCTCGGCACGGAGCGCCACGAGTCGCGCCGCATCGATCGACAGCTTCGCGGTAGATCAGGACGCCAGGGGGATCCCGGCGGCAGCCGCTTCTTCCTCTCCCTCGAGGACGACCTGATGCGGCTCTTCCTCTCGGACCGCGTGACGCGACTGCTGGACAAGCTCGGCGCAGAGGAAGGAGAGGTGCTCACCCACCCGATGATCACGAAGTCGATCGAGCGGGCGCAGAAGCGGGTGGAGATGCAGAACTTCGAAGCCCGCAAGCGGCTGCTCGAATACGACGACGTGATGAACCAGCAGCGCGAGGTGATCTACGACCTACGCCTGTTCGCCCTGGAGGGAGGAGAAGACCTGAAGGGCGAGGCCTGGGAGATGATCGAAACGGCCCTGCGAGACCGAACGGAGCTGCACGTGCCGCCGGGCAGCCATTCGGAGAACTGGGATCTGGGTGCCCTGCACGAACGGTTGCTGATCGACTATTTCCTGGTCGCCGACTTTCTCCCCAAGGATGGGGACACGGCGGATCTCCCCTGGGAGGAGCCCGAGGAAGTGCTCGAGCAGGTTCTGGAGTTCGCCCGCGAAGCTCTTCATCAGAAGCTCGAGTCGTTCGGCGACCACTGGGAGAGGGTCCTCAGCTTCATCGTGCTCTCGGTGATCGACGAGAAGTGGAAGGACCACCTCTACGATCTCGACCACCTCCGCGACTCGATCCGCTACAGAGCGTACGGCCAGCGCGATCCGCTGATCGAGTACAAGAAGGAAGCGTACGCGATGTTCGTGGACCTTCTGGACGACCTACGCAGGAGCGTGGCGAACCTGCTCTTCCGGGCGCACGTGGAGCCGTCAATGCGCCTTCGGCCGCCGGAGATCACGGGCACCAGCGGGCCCTCGGACACCATAGGCACAGGCGTACGCGCGGCGCAGGCTCCCCGCGAGGCCGCGCCGGCGCCCGCTCCGAGGCAGCCCGAGTTCGCAGCCACCGGGGTCGCGACCGCGGCGGCAGCCGCGCCGGAGATGATGGCCCCGCAGCCCGAGGTCATGCGGCCTGCCCAGCCGCTGGCGATCGAGGACGAGCCGGGGCGGAACGACCCCTGTCCGTGCGGTTCAGGCAAGAAGTACAAGAAGTGCCACGGCAGGGTGGCGTAAGCAGCCGCCTGATCGCGCCGGGCGAGGTTACCTCCGTCTCGGGCACCGGCCGAAGGCTGGTCCCGGCGCCTATCCTCGGAGCCTCCTCGGCTCCGCCTTCGGAGTCTCCTCAGGGCGCCTCAAGGCTCGCTTCGGGAATCCTCCCCGGCGCTGCGGCGGCCGACGTCCCGTCCGTTTGGCATCTTGTCCGTAAGAGGTGGCTTGGATGAGTGCGCGGTTGGAGGAGAACAAGCGGACGGCAATCGCCTTTTACGGGCTGGCGTTCAACGACTGCCGGCCGGCCGAGGCGGTCGACCTGTACGTCGGCGAGGAGTACATCCAGCACAACCCGGACGTGGGAGACGGGAAAAAGGCGTTCATCGAGTACTTCGAGCGGATGGCCTCCGAGTATCCCGGCAAGCGGGTGCAATTCCAGCGGGCGATCGCCGAGGGCGATTACGTGGTCCTGCACTGCCGTCAGGAGTGGCCCGGGCTTCCGGATTACGCCGGCATCGACATCTTCCGCTTCGATGAGCGCGGCAGGGTCGTCGAGCACTGGGACGTCCTTCAGACGGTGCCCGAGGAAGCGGCTCACGGCAACACGATGTTCTAGGCTCCAGCGGGCTCGATGCCGGCGGGTCGGGCCGAGGCTTGATGCGGGCTTGATGCGGGCTTGATGCCGGCGGCGATGCTGGCGGCATGTGTCTCGAGCCCGCCAAGCCGTGAGCCCCACCATCCGCGAGTGGCCGGTAGACGAGCGGCCACGCGAGCGCCTCGCCTCCCTGCAGCCTGCCGCCCTGGCCACCAGGGAGCTCTTGGCCATCGTCGTCGGAGTGGGCTCGAGGGGCTGTTCCTCGATCGACGTGGCGGCCGAGC
>CAMYMV010000014.1:29119-135397 GCA_947259585.1 uncultured Gemmatimonadales bacterium
CGGCGATGGAGCTGGGACGTCGTCTCGCGGCAGAGGAGGGAAGGGCGACCCGTCGCGTGCGGGGTCCTGTCGACGTGTTTCGCAGGCTGGGGCCGAAGCTCAGGGACTGCAGGCAGGAAGAGTTCTGGGCGATCTACCTGGACACCCAGAACCGCATCTGTCTGGAGCGGCGACTGACGGTCGGCCTGCTGAACTCCTCGCTCGTTCATCCCCGCGAGGTCTTTGCTCCGGCGATAGCTCGTGCAGCCGCCAGCATCATCGTTGCCCACAACCACCCGAGCGGCGACCCCGAGCCGTCGGCGGAGGATTTCGCCGTCACGGCTCAGCTCATGGAAGCGGGCTGCCTGCTGGGCATCCCGGTGCGCGACCATGTGATCCTCGGGGATTCGTCCTTCGTCAGCCTGGCCGAGAGGGGTTCTCTGACAAGCTCCTCAAAGCCAATGATGACAGCTGGTTAAGCGGATCCTTGACAACGTGACCACCGGTAGTCACGTTTTGTGGATGAGAGCGGCGGGTATCAAGGAGCTGAAGGCGCGTCTCTCCGAGTACGTTCGTGCCGTAAAGGCTGGGGAAACCGTGCTCGTGACGGAACGCGGAGAGGTAGTGGCCGAGCTGCGCCCGCCCACGGGGATCGGCCTGCCACAGGTTGCCGACGCGCTCGAATCGCTGGCGCGCGAGGGGCAGATCACCCATGCCAGGTTAGCCAAAGATGGCTGGAGGTGGGCGACCGAAGGCCTCGGCCTTCCCACCGGTACTGCCGAGTCTCTGTTGGACGAGCTGCGGGCCGAGCGGAGCGCGGACTCGTGAAGGCCGCTCGCTACATCGACACGTCTGCTGCCCTTCGAGCGGTGCTGGAGACAGGCACGACGCCGGAGATCGAGAGTGAGATCGAGACCGCCGAGATCCTCGTTACCTCACGTCTCTCTCTCGTCGAGTCCGAACGGGCGTTGCTGCGTCTGCGCCGGAGTTCCTCGGTCTCCGAGGAACGTCTCGCCGATGCGGCCCACGCGATCGACGAGCTCTGGTCCCACTGCACCATCTGGGAGCTGACCGAAGAGGTATGCACGGCTGCCATGCAGGTCGCTCCGTCCCAGCCCCTTCGCACCCTCGACGCACTGCATCTGGCCACCTACCTGCTGGCCAGACGCCGCATCGCCGGCCTGGGACTGCTTACCGCGGACCGCCGGATGGAGCGCGCCGTCCGCACCATCTGACACGCGGGCCTAGCGGGCGCGGCACTCTGCGAGCATGAGGTCGCGAATACGGTCTGCACCCGTACGCGCCGACGGGACGGCGTGTGGGACGCCGGGTAGCGTGTCGATCCCTAGCAGTGGAGTGCCCTCCGCACGAAGGCGCTCGAGGTACGTGACCCCCTGGGGCACCGCGTTTCCCACGTCCTCCGCGCCGAAGAGGAAGTGCACGAGTGTCTTCGGATAGACGTAGTCGTTCTGCCCCGCCGCGATCGAGGCCTCTGCGAACTGGCTCCTGAATCCGTCGTCGCCGGAGGAACAGGGGCCCGTCCCCGGTTCCAGATAGCCGAAGCCGCGGTCGATCGTGCTTGCCGAGCCGGAGCCGTACCAGAGCGCCTCGTTCGCCGGATCGTCGCGGATGCACCCCAGGTCCATCCGGCCCATCGGGGGTCCGCCGCTAGGGATGGCCAGATCCAGGATCTCATCGAGGCCGTAGTGGCTGAGCATGTAGCTAACCTGGGCCGAACCTCCGCTGTTTCCGGTCGCACAGAACCCCATCTCCGGTTCGGCGGCCTGGAAGCGCTCGTGGATCCAGTGCGCCAGCGAGGCCGGCTTGCAGGCCAGGGCGGCGTGGCCTTCAAGAGCCCCGGCACCGCCAACCAGCCAACCGCGATCCCAGGCGATCTCGACGGTGCGGAAGCCCGCCTCCTGGAGCTCACCGAGGGCGCGATTCGCATCGGCGCCGAAGTTACTCCAGAAGCCTCCGCCGCCCCCGCCAGTCATGAAGAGCGCGGTTCCGCGCTCCGTGTCGCCCGGCTCGCCAATCCGGAGGCGGGCGCCCTCGGTTTCGACGAGCCCCGGGCAGCTCACAACGACCTCCCAGCAGGCGTCGGATGCCCCGGTACAGGCGCCGTTCTCGGACACGAGTGTCACGCTCCCCAGGGGGGTTCCCGGAGAGTCTCCGCCGGGCGAATCCGGAGCGGTCGGTCCCTTGCAGCCGGTCACCAGCACAGCGAGAGTGACCGGAACGGCGTAGCCCAGCCTACACATACTACCCCCTTGGAATACCTATGCTGATAGGACGGTGGCGAGGGTCAGTTCGTTAAGAGGTGCCGGCGGCCGGGGCCGTGCGCTCGGCGCGGTCCCGCCGTGACTTCCATTCGACGCGCTCTGCCGGAGGGAGTCAAGACCGAGATGCAACCGGCCGGTCCCAAGTCGGTATATTTCAAGTCTGGGTTCCGATCGGGATCTGATCTTGGCCCGACTTTGAGCTCCATCCAGGTCTACGCGCTCCATCGATCTGTGCGGTATCACATGGCGAAGCCCGAAACGAAGCTGACGCGACCCGAAGTCTCCGGAGCCGAGAGCGTCCTCTCACTTCTCCCCGGGGACTTCCTGGCCGTGGTGCGCGACTACGAGGACCGTCTGGATCTCGAGCTCCTCGCCCTCGCCTTCCAGTACGCCAGCGAGAAGCACGCGGGCCAGAAGCGCCGTTCCGGAGAGGACTTCATCCGCCACTGCGTCGAGGTCGCGAAGATCCTCTCCGAGATCTACCTCGATTCGGTGAGCATCGCGGCCTCTCTGCTCCACGATGTGGTGGAGGACACGGGCACGCCGATCGAGGAGATCCGCGACGAGTTCGGGGACGAGATCGCGACGATCGTCGCGGGCCTCACGAAGATCTCCCGCTTCCGCTTCGGGTCTCTGGCGGAGCAGCAGGTCGAGAACTACCGCCGGCTGCTGCTGTCGATGGCCAAGGACGCGCGGGTGATCATCGTCAAGCTCGCGGACCGGCTCCACAACATGCGTACGCTGGAGCACCTGCCCGAGGAGAAGCGCCAGCGTGTCGCCCTCGAAACGCGCGAAATCTACGCCCCCCTCGCTCACCGGCTGGGCATGGCGCGAGTGAAGTGGGAGCTCGAGGACCTGGCCTTCAAGTTCCTCGAGCCGGAGGAGTACCGGGAGCTGGTGCGGAAGGTAGCCAGCAAACGGAGCGAGCGGGAAGGGCTGATCGGGCGGATGGAGGAACCGCTGCGCGCCGAGCTCGAGGGCGCCGGACTGGAGGCGGAGGTTTACGGCCGGCCCAAGCACCTGTGGTCGATCTACCGCAAGATGGTGAACCGGAACAAGCCGTACGACGAGATATACGATGTGCTCGCGATGCGCGTCGTCGTGGCCAACGTCCGGGACTGCTACCATGCGCTCGGTGTGATCCACAATAAGTGGACGCCGCTCACCGAGCGCTTCCACGACTATGTCGCGAGTCCCAAATCCAATCTGTACCGAAGCCTCCACACCACCGTCTTCGGCCCGGGTGGCCGGTTGTACGAGATCCAGATTCGAACCAGTGACATGCAGCGGACGGCGGAGTTCGGTATCGCGGCTCACTGGCGCTACAAGGAGGAAGTCGAGCGCGAAGACGAGTTGGACGAACAGCTCGCCTGGTTCCGGCAGGTCCTGGAGTGGCAGCAGGAGACGCGGGAGCCAGAAGAGTTCATGGAGTTTCTGAAGATCGACTTGTATCACGACGAGATCTTCGTCTTCACCCCCGCCGGCGACGTCAAGCAGCTGCCAAAGGGCGCCACCCCGATCGACTTCGCCTTCGCCGTCCATACGGAGGTGGGCACACGGTGCTCGGGGGCGCGGGTCAACGGCCGGATCTCGCCGCTCTCCCGGCCGCTGCGCAACGGCGACACCGTGGAGATCATCACCTCCGACTCCCAGACTCCCAGCCGGGATTGGCTGGGCTTTGTCCGCACCAGTCGGGCGCGAAGCAAGATCAACCAGTGGATCCGTCGGGAGCAGTACGAGTCGGCGGTCCATCTCGGTAAGGAGATCCTCAACCGCGAGTGGAAGAAGCTCCGCAGGAGACCGGAAGAGGATCAGCTCGATGAGGCGGCTCGCGAGCTGGCGCTCGACGGAGGAGCTGAAGGGCTCTACGCCGCCGTCGGTCGCGGGGATCTAGGGCTGACCAAAGCGGTTCGAGCCCTATTGCCCGAGGAAGAAGGCCCGGCCCGTGATAAGGCGTCCGGAGCCTTCGCAAAACTCGTTGACCGCGTTCGCACGAGCCAGAAGGGCATCCGCATCCAGGGGATGGACAACCTGATGGTCCGGTACTCCCAGTGCTGCCAACCGGTGCCGGGGGACGACGTGATCGGCTACATCACCCGCGGTCGCGGTGTTTCGATTCACCGCACCGACTGCCCGAACATCCTAAACCTCGCCGACCGTCCTGAACGCCGGGTGGACATCGAGTGGGACACGGACGAGACGCAGCGGTTTCTCGTGCGGCTGGTCCTCGAGGGGACCGACCGCCACGGTCTGTTTGCCGACATCGCGCGCTCGATCTCCGATACCGGGACCAACATCCAGTCGGCCGACATCCGCTCCGTTGAAGGCGGCATGCAGGGCCAATTCGTGGTCGAGGTGGAGAACCTCTCCCACCTCAAGAAGGTCATGAAGCAGGTCCGGCGAGTGAAGGGCGTGATCGCCATCGAGCGGCGGGAGAGCTTCGGCGAAAGCGACTTGACGATCGAGACCCTCTGAAGAGACCCAGGCTTCTGAACGCCGTGAGCCAGACCTTCGATCTACAGCTCCCATTCGAGCCCACCGGCGATCAGCCGAAAGCGATCGTCGAGCTCGCGGAGACGTTCGGCAGAGGCGACCGCTGGCAGACTCTCCTGGGCGTAACGGGCAGCGGCAAGACCGTGACGATGGCGGGAGTCATCGCCGAGCTCGGCAGACCGGCCCTCGTGATGAGCCACAACAAGACCCTCGCGGCACAGCTGTACGGGGAGCTCAGGCATTTCTTCCCCCACAACGCCGTCGAGTTCTTCATCTCCTACTACGACTACTACCAGCCGGAGGCGTACGTACCGGAGACGGACACGTACATCGAGAAGGACGCGTCGATCAACGAGGACATCGATCGGCTGAGGCTCCGCGCCACGTCTTCCCTGATGGAGAGGCAGGACGTGATCGTGGTGGCGTCCGTCTCGGCGATCTACGGCCTGGGCCACCCCGCGGAGTATCAGGCGCTCATGCTCACGCTCGAGCGCGGGCAACGGATATCCCGCCGGGAGATTCTCGAGGGTCTCGTCCAGATCCAGTACCACCGGAACGACCTGGACTTCAGCCGCGGCACCTTCCGGGTGCGCGGCGACGTCATAGAGGTACTGCCGGCCTATGAAGAGCAGGCGGTCCGGTTGGAGCTCTGGGGCGACCTATTGGAGCGGATCTCGAAGACGGATCCGCTGACCGGAGAGACGATCGCGACCCTGGATCGGGCCGCCATCTACCCGGCTACCCACTACGCGACAGGCTTCAACCGGCTGCAGATGGCGATCGACACGATCGGTCGAGAGCTCGAGGGGTGTCTTCCCGAGTTACGCGACGGCGGGCGACTGCTTGAGGCCCAGCGGCTGGAGACGCGGACGAAGTTCGACCTGGAGATGCTGCGCGAGCTGGGGATCTGCCCGGGGATCGAGAACTACTCGCGCCACCTGGATGGTCGCTCTCCGGGAGAGCGTCCGTACTGCCTGCTCGACTACTTCCCGGACGATTTCCTCTTCATACTGGACGAGTCACACGTCTCGGTGCCGCAGCTTCGCGCGATGTACAATGGCGACCGGAGCCGGAAGGGGACGCTCGTGGAGCACGGCTTCCGCCTCCCTTCGGCGCTGGATAACCGGCCGCTTAGCTTCGAGGAGTGGGAGGAGCTGGTTCCCCGAGCGCTCTTCGTGAGCGCTACGCCCGGCGATTACGAGCTCGAACGATGCGAGGGCGTCGTGGTCGAGCAGTTGATCCGGCCGACCGGGCTGCTGGATCCCGAGGTGACGGTACGTCCCGTTCGGGGACAGGTGGATGACCTGCTCGAAGAGATCCGGGCGCGGACGGAACGGGGCGAGCGGGTGCTCGTGACCACGCTGACGAAACGCATGGCGGAAGATCTCACCGATTTCCTCGCGGACCGGGGCGTCCGAGTGCGTTATCTGCACTCCGACATCGCCGTCATCGAGCGGGTGGAGATTCTCCGGGACCTGAGGCTGGGCGTGTTCGATGTCCTTGTCGGAATCAACTTGCTCCGTGAGGGCCTGGACATGCCGGAAGTGTCGCTCGTAGCCGTGCTGGATGCGGACAAGGAGGGGTTTCTCCGCTCGCACCGCTCCCTCGTGCAGACGATCGGGAGGGCTGCGCGCAACCTCAACGGGACCGCCGTCCTCTACGCGGACAGGGTCACCGACTCGATGCGCTACGCGATCGAGGAGACGGAGCGGCGTCGCCGCACCCAGGCCACCTACAATCGCGAGCACGATATCGAGCCGCGCTCCATCGTAAAGTCGGTGGAGGAGATCCGCTTCACGACGGCGGTCGCGGACGCCCGGGAGCGGAAGGAGCCGCGGGTAGCCGAGGTGCTCTCGGCCTACGGTGATCTGGAGCCGGAAGCTCTCGTCGAGCGGCTGGAGGCGGAGATGAAGAGTGCGGCCGAGCAGCTGGACTTCGAGCAGGCCGCTCGGATTCGGGACGAGCTGTTCGAGATCAAGGCGGAGCTCGAGCCCGGGCGTCGGTCCCGGTCTCCTCGCAGCCGCATCGGGGCCTTGAGGCGAACCGGTCGCTGAGTGGTGTCCATGGGCGATAGGAGTCCGAACCCCGGAGGGGAAAGTCAGCGAATCGCGAGCGAAGCCGAGCTTCGATGCTGGGCCGCCGACCTCGGGCGCCAAGCCGTTCGATCCGGCACGTTCGTGGCTCTGTACGGCCCGCTGGGATCGGGGAAGTCAACGCTCGTCCGCGCCGCCTGCCGAAGCGCCGGGGTCGAGGGGCCGATACCGAGCCCGACCTTTACCCTGGTGAATCGATACCGCCTTCCGGACGGCGGATTCGTGCACCACGTGGACCTGTACCGGATAGAGTCCGAAGAGGAAGTATGGGAGCTCGGCTGGCAGGAGCTGTTGGCGCGAAGCGGTCCGGTCTTCGTGGAATGGGCGGACAGGGCCGCCGCGCTGCTACCGGACGATCGGTGGGATATCCACCTCGCCTTTGCCGAGAGCTCCGATCGTAGGACGATCTCGGCGTCCGCGCGGGGAGACGCACCCGGGCTGCCGGCCTGACGGGATGCTCATCCTGGCCCTCGACACGAGCACCGACGTCGGATCGGTGGCTATCGGTGACGGGAACGCCGTCGTCGCCGCTTCGACCCTTCCCGCCCGGGGGGCGCACTCGGAGTCGATGCTGCCAGCGATTCGAGACCTTCTGACGAAAGCGGACGTCGCCATCGGCCATCTGGAGGGAGTCGCCGTCGGCTCGGGTCCGGGGTCCTTCACGGGTCTCCGCGTCGGAGCCGCCCTCGCCAAGGGGTTGTGCTTTGCCCGCCGGCTTCCGCTCTACGCCTACTCGAGCCTCTCCGCCGTCGTAGCCGGCGTGTCGGTCGAGGGAGGCGCGTGCGCGATGTTCGACGCGAGAGGCGGACGCGTATTTGCCGCCACGTACGCGTCGACGGTCCCGCTGGTCGACCTTGCAGCCCCCCGGGTATGGACGGTACCGGATCTGCTGGCTGAACTTAAGCCGCTCGACGCCTGGACCTTCGGCGGCGATGGTGCGGTGCGTCACGAAGGTCTGATCGTGGCGGCGGGGGGGCGGTTGTTGCCGGAGGACCACTCGAGGCCTCGCGCAGAGGCTCTGTTGCACCTGGTCCGCGAGCGGCCCGAGGGTCGGGTCGGGGACGTCCGCGGCTGGCAGCCTGAGTACCTACTCCCTTCGGCGGCGGAGCGGATCTCGGATCGACGAGTGCTGCGGTGAGGCAGCTCGGCCCGCGATGGTTCGCCAGGGCGCAGGGGCCCGTGGAGGAAGGCGGGAAGTGGCCGAAGGTGCGCCGCATGCGCCGCCAGGACGTTCGCGAGGTGGCCGAGATCGAGAGACGGTCCTACTCGCTGCCCTGGTCGGCCTTCACGTTTCGATCCCTCCTTCGCCGGCCCAACGCGGTCCTTCTCGTCGCGGAGGAGAACAGGGACATTGCCGGCTACGCGGCGTTGTGGCTCGCGGCGGATGAGGCGGAGCTCGGAAACCTGGCCGTGAGACCCGGGCGGCGTGGGCGGGGGATCGGACGTGCCCTGCTTGGCCACATGCTCGAGGAGGCCGCCCGAGGCGGAGCGCGGGCCGTGTTCCTGGAAGTCCGGGAGAGCAACGCCATCGCGCGGCGCCTCTACGAGGCGTCAGGCTTCAGGATCGTCGGCTCACGCCCGGACTATTACGCGTCGCCTCGAGAAGACGCCCTCGTTATGCGTCTCAACCTCGATCGGCTCTCGTTGACAGTCTCGCGACCGGGCCGTTAATCTTTCGCTCTCTGGCGCTTCACGAGTACCTCTACCTTCGGATGTGGCCCCATGGCGCGTAGCCTCAACAAAGCGATGCTGATCGGAAACCTCGGAGCTGACCCCGAGGTGCGAACCACGCCTGGGGGTACCCGGGTCGCCACGCTCTCGGTCGCCACGAGCAGGACATGGACCGACCGCGGCGGGAGCCAGCAGGAGAAGACCGAGTGGCATCGCGTCGTGGCCTGGGATCGGCTGGCAGAGATCTGCGAGCGCTATCTGAAGAAGGGCGATCGCGTCTACATCGAAGGGCGGATCGAGTATCGCCAATGGGAGGGGCAGGACGGCCAGACCAAGTACACCACGGAGATCAGAGCGCGAGAGATGGTGATGCTCGGCGGCCGTGGTGACGCGCGCTTCGAGGGTAGTGCGGGAGCTCCCGCGGGGCGTCCGGCCGAGGGCGACTACTCGGACTTCTCGAACGAGGCGCTCGCCGGGGAGGATGATCTCCCGTTCTGAGCCCCCAGGCGGTGGGGCACCCGACTTTTCCCGGCGTCCCGCATCCCTTCCTTGGATTCAGAAATCCGGCAGAATCTCGACGACCGGCACCGTGACGTACCAGCGGTCGCCATCCTCCCGCACCGCCTCGACGGCGTTCGACCCGAGCAGAGGCCTCTCAGCGCTCGCGCCGAGGGCACTTCCGTCCGTGATCTGGATGATCAGGAAGTGGGTCGGGGGCTGGACGGGGAACCGGAACCGGAGTCTGTCGCCGAAGATCAGCGTCTGCTGGCCCGCATCGTACAGGTCCACCTCCGAGCTCGGCCTGACGACGATGTCGTAGCCCGCTCCGAAGCGGGTTTCGGCCCACCCGGTCAGGACCTGCTCCAAACGCTCCGGATCGTGCTCCTTCAGGTACGCGATGACGTCCGGGTGCACGAGGTTCCGCAACGCGGGGCGGTCGGAGGCGTTCGCGGCCTTCACGAAGGTTTCCGCCAGAACCATCGGGCTTTCCTGCATCCGTGTGACCCAAGAGGCGGCGATCACCACGCCAAGCGCCACGAGCAACGATGCGGCACGAACGCTCATTCGTACAACTCCCTGCACCGACAACGGCATATCGGCTCCCGTACGTCCACCCGTTGCACGGCAAGAGGCGTACTAGGTTTCCCGGGTCGAGCCCGAGGCCGAGAGAAGCCGCCGTGTCGGCATCGGCCGGTCGTCGGAGGCGCGCCCCGGGCCGGGGAGGGGCTGATCCGCCTCGGCAACTTTTTCACATGCGGGCACAAATTCCTCCAGGGGAGTGACTTGCGGCACAGTCGGCGCACGCCTCCGTGATGCGACGGAACTCCTCGCTGGCGGAATGCGGGGGCAGCGATTTGCCGTTATGTTGTCGGCGGATCGCATCCTCCGCCCAATCGAAGGGATTGCAGGTATGCCAGCACCGCCGTGCGTGAAGCTCGTGGCTGCCGCGACGCGCCGTGACGCCGTCCGCGGAGGGATGCTCGTGGCCCTGCTTCTGCTTCTTTCACCCGGCTTGGTTGGGGGACAGGAAGCGGGAGCCCCGGTTCACGAGGTGAACCCGGGGGACACGCTGTGGGGCTTAGCGGTCCGATACCTGAGCGCCGGGCCGAGATGGCGGGAGATCTACGACCTGAACGGCTCGTCGATCACCGACCCGGATCTGATCCTCCCCGGCCAGAAGCTGCGTCTTCCCTCTCGTTCTGCCTCCGCGACCCGTCCTGCGACGCGGGAGCCCGAGGGGCCCGGGGAGGAGGCACAGGGGCGCGAGCCGCTCGCCGCTGGTCGACAGACGTCGCCGCAGGAGGATCCGTTCGCGGGTCCGAGCCTGTTCGATCGATCTCCGCAGCGAGTCGTGACGCTCGGGGGGTTCGAGGTCGAGGAGCGGCCGCTTCTCCCGTCCGTGTCGAAGAACGACTTCAACCGGGCGCCGTTTCTCGCCGCGCCGGAAGATCTCGACCCGACCGCCGAGACGGCGCGCCAGGTCGTGGCGAATCCTCTCAGGCTCAGGCTTCCCGAGACGATCCCCCTCAACCGACGGGTCGTGCTGCTGCTGTCCGGGCTGCCGGCGGAGGTCGGGGACGATCTGATCGCCTTCAAGTGGAGGCATCGACTGGGCCGACACGGCCGAGTCGTCGAGCCCGTGGCCGTGCTGACGGTTCTCGAGACGAGGGGCGACTCCGCCTATGCGCAGGTCAGCGCTGTGTATGCGGACTACGAAGTCGGGGATCCGGTGATCCGGCCTTTCGCGTACCCTGAGCCGCCGCCGGTAGGTGCGGTCCCCGCCGATGTCGGCGTCACGGGTCGAATCCTGGGCATCGCCAATAGGGGGCCGCTGCTCGGCCTGACCGAGGTCGCTTTTCTCGATGTCGGGGCGGAGCAGGGAATCGGAATCGGCGACGAGTTCGTCACGTTCGCGCCCAACGTCGAGAACGCTGCGTCCGCCTCCATGGACGACGGACAGGCGCTCCTGCGGGTCGTGCAGGTGCGCCCGAAGACGTCGACCGCGGTCGTCGTGCGGATGCGAGACGTCGGCACGATCGACGGCGCTCGGGTTCGCCTCGTTGGCCAGGCGGTATTTCCCGGTCTTTGAGCGTCCCGTGGCGTCGACCGGGCTCGGTTCCCGCTCGTCTGACTTCCATGCGAGAGCAACCGCGAGATCATAGATGATTCTCGGGCTCCATCTCCTCGCCTTCGTCCTCTACGCGACGGCCTGGGTTCTCCAGCTGCAGGGCTTCCGCGGGGGAAGGGAGCCGGGGATCTCCGGAGTGAGGGTCGTGGGAGGCGGACTCGCCGTTCATGCGGCCGGCCTCCTGCTCTACGCGCTGTCGTATAGGAGCCTCCCCCTCGTCGGGCTGGGGCCCGCTTCCAGCTCGCTGGCCCTCTTCATCTCCCTGTTCGTGCTCGCCGCTTCGGTGAGAACCGATCTCCGCGCGGCCGGCCTCTTCCTGCTCCCGTTGGTGCTGCTGCTGCTCGGCGAGGCCGTCGTCGTCGGAATCGAGCCGACAGGCCGGCAGATCGCGTTTCGCGGACCATGGTTCGTGCTGCACGTGTCCGCCATCTTCATCGGCTTCGCCGGGCTCGCCGCGGCATCGGCGGCCTCGATCATGTACGTGTTCCAGTTTCGCGCGCTCAAGCGGAAGACGTTCGGCTCCGTATTCGGGTTCTTCCCCGCGTTGGACTCGTTGGATCGGCTGAACAAGGTGGGACTGGCGGTGGGTTTCCCGGCATTGAGCGTCGGCCTCCTGGCCGGCTGGAGCTGGACCCTCACGTTCGGGCGTGGCCTGGCCCTGGACAATCCGGGCACCATTCTCGGCATCGTGACCTGGGCCGCGTATCTCGTGGCGATTGCCGCGCGCTCGAGGCCGGGCCCCCGCGGCGAGCGGGCCGCCGTCATCAGCGTCGTGGCGTTTCTCGTGACCCTCGTGGCTTTCCTCGCTCTCCGGATCACGGCGGGGGAAGCCGGCTTCTTCCTGTAGGTGCGGGGCGCCTTGGCGGCAGACGCGAGGGACGGAGGGCGGGTGGATGACGCGACCATCGCTCTCGTTGGGTTGAGCCATCACACGGCACCCATCGAGTTGCGCGAGCGCGTGTACGTCGATGCCACCAGCGTCCGTGATACCGTGCGCGAGGTGATGGCGTCGACCGCGATCCACGAATGTGTCGTGCTCTCCACCTGCAACCGAACGGAGTTCTATCTCCACGCGGCCGATCCGGCCTCCGCCGAGGCCGTGGCGATCGATGCGTTTGCCGCCCGGACAGACATGGGCCCGGGTGAAGTCGAGGCATTTCTGTATCATCTCCACGGCCACGATGCCGTGCTCCACCTGTTTCGAGTGGCCGGGGGCCTCGACTCTCTCGTCATCGGCGAAGCAGAGATCCTCGGACAGGTCGGTGACGCTTACGAGATGGGCCTCTCGTTGCCCGACAGCGTGGGGCCGGTCCTGCACCGCCTGTTCCAATCGGCTCAGGCCGTCGGTGGTGCGGTGCGATCCGAGACATCGCTCGGTCGAGGGGCGGCTTCGATTCCCTCTGCTGCGGTGCGATTGGCGGCCAAGGTGTTCGGATCCCTCGAGGGGAAGAGCGCCATGGTGGTCGGCGCCGGGGAGATGGGCATCACGACGCTCCGCTGCCTCCTTTCCGAGGGGATCTCCGACGTCCTGGTAGCCAACCGGACGCTCGATCGTGCGAGGGAGACGGTGGCCCAGATAGGCGGCCGGGCGATCTCGCTGGAGGATGTCTGGGGGACGATCTCCGATGTAGACATCCTGGTGACCTCGACCTCGGCGGCGGAGCCTGTCGTCACGCATGACGGGCTGGAGTCTTCGCGAGGGCAGACCGGCTCGCCGCTCGTGGTACTCGACATCGCCCTTCCACGAGACGTCGAGCCGGGCGTTGGAGGGCTTCCCGGTGTCTTCCTCTACAACATCGATGACCTTCAGAAGGTGGTGGGGGCCACCGAAGAGGCGAGACGGGCGGAGGCGGCTCCCGCCGAGACGTTGGTGGCCGATCACGCGACGCGCTTCTGGAGATGGTACCGGTCGCGGGAGGTAGGCCCCCTGATCAGAGGGCTTCGGGCACACGGCGAAGCGATCCGTCTTGCCGAGCTGGAGAGGTTGCTGGTGGGGCTGGACGGGTTGAGCGAGTCGGATCGGGAGCGGATCGAAGCCGCGACGCGGAGGCTCCTGAACAAACTCCTGCACCCGTCGACGGTTGCCCTGCGCCAGGCAGCCGCCGATCCGAACGCGATCGGATTCCTCGACAGGCTGGGGGCAGAGCTCAGGCTCGCAGCGGGCTCGGGGCAGTCGCAGGAAGCGACGGAAGATGAGATCGAAGGCTCCGGGCCGGCGGACGGCTCGGCGGATGCCGAGAGCGAAGAGACGAACGAAGCGAGAGGCTAATGGGTCTAAGAGTATTGGTGACGGGCGGCGCCGGCTTCATCGGCTCGCATGTGTCGGAAGCGTACCTCGTCGAGGGGTGGGAGGTCACGGCGCTGGACGACTTGAGCAGCGGGAAGCGAGAGAACGTCCCCGACGGAGTCGAGCTCGTCGAGATGGACATTCGATCTCCGGAGCTGCCCAAGCTCTTGAGGCGGAAGCGCTTCGACGTGGTCAACCACCACGCCGCGCAGGTGGATGTGCGGGTCTCCGTGGCCAGCCCGCGCGACGACGCGTCGATCAACGTGGACGGCCTCCTGAACGTCCTCGAGGCGTGCAGGCGATCGGGCGTCGAGCGCGTCGTGTACATCTCGTCCGGAGGCGTCGTGTACGGAGCGCCGGAAGACCTTCCGATCGAAGAGACACGAGCAAAAGCGCCGGTGTCGCCCTACGGCGTCACCAAGCTCGCGGGAGAGCTGTATCTGGACTACTACCGGATCGTGCAGGGCACGCCGTCCGTCTCGTTGCGCTACTCGAACGTCTACGGGCCGCGCCAGAATCCCCATGGGGAGGCCGGAGTGGTGGCGATCTTCTCGAGCCGGGCGATGCACGGCCGACCTCTGATTGTGTACGGAGACGGGGAACAGACCAGGGATTACGTGTACGTGAAGGACGTGGCCAGGGCCAACCTCATTGCCTCGACCCTGGAGTTGGAGGACATGGGGACCCTGGACGACTTCGCCTTCAACGTGGGGACGGGAATCGAGACGAGTGTGAACGACCTCGTAGGTCGGATCATCGAGATCTCGGGGCATGCCGAGGTGGAGCCGCAGGAGGCGAGAACCGGTGAGCTTCTCAGAAGCGCGCTCGACGTGCGCAAACTGAAAAGCACCGGTTGGACGCCCCGGTACAGCCTGACGGAGGGGTTGTCCGAGACCTATGCCTGGGTCGCTGCCGCGGAGCGAGGCGCGTGACCCCTCTGGTGGCGGTCGCAGCGGCGGCGTTCCAGGAGGCCCGCCCCCTCGACTCGCCGTGGGACATGGTCATCCGTGCGACGCCGGCGACCAAGATCGTGCTCCTCGTCCTCCTGGCGTTCTCGCTTCTTTCCTGGATCCTGATCTTCTGGAAGTGGATGGAGTTCCGCCGGGTTCGGGAGGAAGGCGACGACTTCGTTCGGGAGATGGAGAGCTCGGCCGGTCTCGCGGATGTCTACGCCGCACTTCGAGGGCTCGAGGAGTCGCCCTATACGCGGGTATTCCGCCACGGGGTGAATTTCTTCACAGAGCTGCGGCCACGTGCTCTTCAGGATCCGGTCGATCCTACCGAGGGGCTCTCGTCCACACAGCTGGATACCTTGTGGCTCGTTCTGGAGAAGGCGTTGTCTCAGGAGCGTGACGACATCGCCCACGGTCTTTCCTGGCTCGCGATCATCGGTTCGGTCAGTCCCCTCCTCGGCCTGATGGGCACGGTCATCGGCGTGATGAACTCGTTTATCGGGATCACCGCCCGCGGCAGCGCGAACATCGCGGCGGTCGCCCCCGGTATCGCCGAAGCTCTGATCACCACGGTGGTTGGCCTCGCGGTCGCCATCCCGGCCGTGATCGCCTACAACCACTACGCTGCCAAGCTCGGCCTATTCACGAGCGAGCTGGAGGGCTTCGCGAGCGAGTTCGTCGGCACCCTCGCCCGGGAGGGCCGACTGTGAACCGCAGAGCGGCCCGCCATCTCGGCCTGGAAGTCCAGGCCGAGATCAACGTGACCAGCCTCGTCGACGTTGCCTTCACACTGCTCATCATCTTCATGATCACGGCCCCGATCATCCAGGGAGGGGTAGAAATCGAAGTGCCGCGTGCCCCCTCGGCACCGCTCCAGGCGAGCGAGGGCATCGTGATCACCATCGACCGCGAAGGCCGGCTCTACCTCGACGACACTCCCGTTACGTTGGATGAGTTCGATGCGGCGGTCGTGCAGGTAATCAGGCGGCGTGACCCGGAGACGGTCTACGTGAAGGGCGACACCAACGTCTCCTACGGGGCGGTACTGCGCGTAATCGGCAAGCTCAAGGAGGCGGAGATCGAGGCGGTGAGCCTGATCGCCGAGCCCGAGGATCCGAGGCGTGGCGGTTAGCGAGCCTTCCAGGCACGGCGCCGATTCTTCCGACCGCCGGATCCCGCGGTTCGCGGTGGTGGGCTCGATCGCCGTCCACATATTGGCGGTGGCGGTCCTGTTTCGGGCCCCGTCCTCCCTGGAGGCGGTGCCCCTCCGGACGTATCGCGTGAGGCTCGTGGCGGCAGCGGCGGAGCTCGCCCCGCGCACGCAGCGTCCATCTCCGCCGAAGCCGACGGAGATGGAACGCAGGGAGCGCCTTCCGGAGCCGACTCCGAGGGAGACGCCCACCACGGAGGCCCAGACGAGCGTGGAGCCGGAGGTGGAGCCCACGCAGCCTCCGGCGGCGGCCGAGGAGAGCGGCGAGGAGACCGTCAATGTGCAGCTCGACGGGGCGGTCTTCGCCTTCCCGGAGTACCTGGAGAACATCGTCCGACAGATCAACCGATACTGGCGACGGCCGACCGGCGGACGCCATCTGCGGGCAGAGATCGTGTTCGTCATCCACCAGGACGGCGGCGTGAGCGATATCGGCTGGGCCCAGAAATCGGGTGACACGGCCTTCGATCTCGAGGCTCGGGGAGCCGTGGAGGCCGCGGGTCGCTCGCAAGCGTTCGGCCCGCTGCCCGATGGGTATCCGCGCGATCAACTTCGCGTCTCCTTCTACTTCGACCCGAGGAACTGACGTGCACCCTCTTGGCGTTCGCAGCCTTCGCGGATCGACCACACTTCGGGCCTCCCTGGCGCTGCTCGCGCTCTCTGGCGTCGCCTCGCAGGCCCACGCACAGGAGGACGAGGGCGTTCGACTGGGGATCACCTACCGCCCCGGATATGTCCCGGCGCTGGCTATCACGGATATCGATGCGGAGGCTCCCTTCGCCGCCGTGGCCGCTGCGATCGACTCGGTGATCGCACGAGATCTGGATTACTCCGATCGCTTCGAGATCCTCCCGGTTCCCGATTCACTTCGCGCCGGCTCGGCCGTCAACTACGGCCTGTGGAACCAACTGGGCGCCGTGTGGCTCGTGGAGGGCACGCTCACCGTGAGCGGTCAACAGGCCATGCTCCGTGTAGGACTGCACGATGTCGTTTACGGCTCCCTGAAGGAGGTGCAGGCTTTCACCCTGCCACCGGTAGCTTCTCCGGACTTCCGCATGGCGGTACACCGGATCTCCGACGCGGTCGTTGAGTGGGCGACGGGCGAACCGGGAATGGCGGCGAGCCGTATCGCGTTCTCGCGGCGCGGCGAGGATGGCACCTGGGACATACACGTGGTCGACAGCGACGGTCAGGGCGTTCAGCGCGCGACCCGTCGGAATGCACTGGTGTTCTCTCCGGCCTTTTCACCGGATGGAAGCCATATAGCCTTCCAATACCAGTCAAACTCGGGGGACGAGTCGGGCATCTACGATCTGGAGCTCGAAACCGGACGAACCAGCGCCGTGACGAGCGGCAGCCTCATGCACCTGACGCCGGCGTTCACTCCCGACGGTTCGCGGATCCTCTTCGCCCGTTACGCGTCGGGCGGCACGGAGATCTTCGAGGTCGACCGATCCGGCGGCAGTCCGCGCGCGCTCACGAGCACGGCGGTCGGAGACGTCCTCGGCCCGACGATCGCGCCGGACGGAAGGCGATTCGCGTTTACCGGAAGCGCGGTCGGCGCGCCACAGATCTATGTGCAGGAGGACGCCGGTGCGCGCCCTCGACTGATCAGCCGGTTCGTGCGAGGCGCAGACAGCTATGCCACGTCGCCGGACTGGAATCCGCTGGACGACCGCATCGTCTACCAATCGCGGGTCCAGGGACAGTTTCAGATCGTGGTGGTCAACGCGGACGGATCCGAGATGAGGCTCCTGACCTCCGAGGGCCGCAACGAAGACCCGAGCTGGGCGCCCGATGGACGCCACATCGTCTTCTCCTCGGATCGGGGGGGATACCACGGACTCTGGATCCTCGACACGGTCACCGGGAGGGCCAGGAACCTCCTGCGAAACAGCGAAGACCAGCTTCCGGATTGGTCGAATGCGCTGGGATCAGACCCATAGCAGGCCAGATGGCGCGCCAACTTGGCAACCTCGAGCAGAGGGTCTAGCTTGCAGGCGAGGAGAATGAGCAAACAGCGTCGGCCACGTCCCGCCCACCGACTGATGAAGCTCGAAACGCTGAAGGAGAAGAGTATGCGTCCAACGGCCCGCTGGACGGCGATGGCCAGTCTCATCCTATTCGGACTGATGGCCTGCAGCTCGAACCCCGAGCCCGAGGTGGAGCCGGCGACGGACGAAACGCCGCCGGCCGCCGATCCCGGGCCTGATCCGGCCGAACTAGCCGAGGCGGCCGCCCGGTCGTTGTGCGAAGAGGCGGAAGCCGCGGCGCGCCGCGGCGACTACGACGGCGCACGCCGATTGTACAACCAGGCGATGTCGGAGTATGCCGGCACGGAGTGCGCGCGGAGCGCCAGCTCGGAGATCGACCGCATCGATGCCATCGAGACCCTGGAGGAGCGGATTCACTTCGCGTTCGACCGGGCGGAGCTCTCGGACGAGTCCGTGGCGACCCTCAACCGAAAGGCCGACGTGCTTCGGCGCCATCCGGACGTGCGGATGACGATCGAGGGCCACTGCGACGAGCGTGGCTCGATCGAGTACAACTTCGCGCTCGGCATGCGCCGGGCGCAGGCCGCGAAGAACTACCTGAGCGGCCTGGGGATCGGAGAGGATCGCTTCCGCGCGGTGAGCTTCGGGAAGGAGCGGCCGCTCGACCCCGGGCACAACGAGCGCGCGTGGGCGCAGAACCGTCGCGACGAGTTCGTGATCGAGAACCTCGGATCCATCTGAGCATGGGAAACGGTGGTGTGGTGAGGTGGGCGCTGGTGTTGCCGCTCGTCCTTCTTGGCGGGGCTTGTGCGAGCAAGGGCGATGTGCAGCAGATGGAGTCGAACATGCTGGCCGAGATCAGGGCGATCAAGGCCAGTCAGGACAGCTTGAATCGCGAGCTGCGCGGCGCCGTGGTCGACAGCCTGGAAACGCAGGAGATGCGGCAGCTGCAGGGGCGCTCGGAGCAACAGCGGCAGCTGGCGCAGATCCAGCAATCGCTCGCCCAGGTCCTCGACCTGCTGGGTCAGATCGAGACGGAGCTGCAGCGGAGCCGCGCGTACGGCCAGCCCACGCCGGTGCCCGTGGTCCCGGGCGGACCGATCGGCGATGCCGGAACCGGCACCCCAGGAGGCGAAGCCGGCGGCGATGATGCTGCCGCGGTCTTGTACAACTCCGCCCAGAACCAGTTCAACCGCGGTGCCTACGCGACCGCGCGAGCGGGCTTCGCGGAGTATCTTCGCATCTACTCCGATAGCGAGCTGGCGCCCGACGCCCAGTTCTATCTGGCTCGCACGCACGAGGAAACGGATGATCCCGCCGCGGCGCTGGCGGAGTACGCTCGGGTGCTGGAGCTGTACCCGAACTCCCGTCGCGCTCCGTCGGCCCTCTACGCGAGCGGCCGAATCGAGCTGGATCGGGGAAACACCCAGGATGCCATCGAGTTTTTCTCGCGCGTCGTCCGAGGCTATCCCAACAGCGATGAGGCCATCCTTGCCGAGCGACGTCTCAGCGACCTCCGACGGTAGCCCAACCTCGAGCCCAGCGGCCGGCTGGAGTTCCTCGGCGAGCTGCTACTAGCGGCGCGTCGCCCCTCCGCTGCCGGGAACACCGTGCGCTGTCCGAGCTGCCAGCACCTCGACGATCGGGTCGTCGACTCGAGGCTCGTCCGAGCGGGCAGCTCGGTCCGCCGCCGCCGCGAGTGCGCGGCATGCGGTCGCCGCTTCACGACCTACGAGCGCCTGGAGGAAGAACCGCTCACCGTGCGCAAGCAGAGTGGAGTGGTCGAGCCGTTCGAGCGCTCGAAGCTCAAGCGGAGCATACAGGTGGCGTGCGCCAAGCGGCCGGTGGCCGACTCGATCGACGAGCTCGTGGATGCCATCGAGGAGGAGCTGGCGAGCTCCGACGGCCGGGAGGCGAACACGGCGCGCATCGGCGAGCTGGTGATGGAGCGCCTCTCGGCCCTCGACCAGGTCGCGTACGTTCGCTTCGCCTCGGTGTACCGTAACTTTCAGGAGACCACGGAGTTCGAGCAGGAGGTACACGAGCTGCAGAGACGCCGGCGATACGAGACGCCGGGGCAGGCTGACCTGTTCCGCAGCTCGGGGAATCGGGCCGACGGGCCATCCGGTGAGGAGTGATGCCCCGCGACAGCGCCGAGATGCCGTTCCTGGACCACCTCGAAGAGCTGAGGTGGCGCATCATCTGGAGCCTGATCGCGATCATGGCGGGCTCCGTGATCGGCTTCCTGGCCGTCGTCGAGTTGAACGTGATCGGTGTTCTGGAACGGCCGATTCAGGAGCTTCTGCCGGACCGGAAGCTCGTATTCACCAGTCCGACCACACCGTTCTTCGTAAGCTTGAAGCTGGGCGTCGCCGTCGGTCTGCTGCTGGCCCTACCGGTGCTGATCTACCAGGCGTGGGCCTTTCTCTCGCCCGCTCTCAACCCGAGCGAGCGCAGGTACGTCGTGCCCGGAGCTGCGGGCGGCATCATCCTGTTCACCGCCGGCGTGGGCATGGCCTACTTCCTGGCACTCCCCATCGGCCTTCGCTTCCTGCTGACGTTCCAGGCCGAGAGCCTCGCCCCGATCATCACGATCGATGAGTATCTGAAGTTCGCCACCGGCGTGATCCTGGCGTTCGGCGTGCTCTTCCAGCTTCCCGTCGTCCTCGTCGTGCTGGGCCTGATGGGGATCGTGACGCCCACGTCGCTCGCCAAGTACCGCCGGCACGCGATCGTCATACTCGCCGCGCTTTCGGCCCTGCTGACCCCGGCCGATCCGGGGACGATGCTGATGCTCCTCATGCCGCTCGTCCTGTTGTACGAGCTCTCGATCTGGCTCACCCGTGTGGCGATCCGCCGCAAGGGCGTCGACGCCGAGGAGAGCGGAGTCCTCCCGGCACGATGAAGCCGGCTGGGCGGGCGCTCGTCGCGTGCGCGGCCTTG
Source organism: uncultured Gemmatimonadales bacterium (assembly GCA_947259585.1). Classification (GTDB taxonomy): domain Bacteria; phylum Gemmatimonadota; class Gemmatimonadetes; order Palauibacterales; family Palauibacteraceae. The sequence goes on from CAMYMV010000014.1 coordinate 49,654, forward strand.
GCGGCCTGCTCCGCGCTGCCCTGGCAGACAGGGATCGCGCAGGAGAGCGGAGCTCCGCCGGACTCCGTTTCCCCCGACTCGTTGCCCCGGCCAGATCCGCGGATCCTCGATGCACAGCGCACCGGCCTGCCCGCCGACACCGATTCGGTGGCCGTGGACTCCGCGCGCGTCACGGACGTGGACGCGAGGCGAGAGGCGCTGAGCGAGGGTGGCTTCCCCGAGCGAGACGACGTCTTCTCGCAGCTCGTCGCTCTGCCCGGCTTTCGAATCCTCGAGTACCGCGGCGCGAGGGTCGAGCTCGACCTGGAGCTGGAGTCGGTGCGGCTCATGGGTGAGGCCCAGGCCAACTACGAGGAAGCCGTTCTCCGGGCCGACTCGATCACCTACCTGGCGCGAGCACGCTTCATCTCCGCGCTCGGTGCGATCGCCCTCCTCGGGCCCGAGCAGGCCGAGGTCGTCAGCGACTCGGGCCCGCTCTACTACGACGTCGCGACCCTGAAGGGTACGATCTTCGATGCCGAGACCCAGTTCGCAGATCGAGGAGCGACGTGGAGGGTCCGGGGAGACGCGATTCCGGCGGGAACCGATACCCTGTTCGTCCTGTCGGGTGAGTTTACCTCGTGCGAGCTCGAGCTCCCTCACTACCGCTTCGCCTCGGGGCAGATCAAGCTCGTCAACGAGAACACGCTCGTGGCCTGGCCCGTGGTCCTCTACGTGGGCAACGTGCCGATCGCCTGGCTTCCCTTCATTGCACAGGATATCCGCCCGGGACGCCGCAGCGGCCTGATTCCGCCTCGCTTCGGGATCAACGACTTTCTGGCCTCGGGGGATATCGGGCGCCAGATCACGGACTTCGGCTACTACTGGGCGATCAACGATTTCATGGATGCCCAGTTCACGGTCGACTGGTTCGGGGGTCAGTTCACACGGGTGAACGGTGCCTACCGGTACAAGTTCCTGAAGGACTTCCTGCAGGGAAACCTGCTCGCCAGCTACAGCTTCGGAGAGACGGGCCGCAACTTGTCGCTGGCCTGGAGCCACAATCAGGAGCTGACGCCAAAGACCCAGCTCAGGATCAACGCCCAGTACGTACAGGACACCAAGGTCTTCGAGGATCAGAGCTTCGATCCCCGGGAACAGACAGCGATCATCACATCGGACCTCGGCCTCAACCACCGGTTCGGCTTCGGCAACGTGTCGCTGAGCGCTCGGCGCAGGCAGTTCCTCGAGGAGGATGGTCGGGTGGACCTCACGCTGCCCTCCTTCAACATGAGCTTCTCTCCCGTGACGCTGTTTCGCGCCCCGGCCAGCCAGCAGGGGGCGTTCAACAACCTCACCTGGAGCGGCGGCCTCAATTTCCAGCGAACCGAGCAGACTCGCGACTTCGGGACGGACAGCCGCAACACGACGGGAGGGATAACCAGCTCCTTCACGCTCCGCGAGCTGAGCATCAGCGGTGCAGCCAACTATGCCGAGCAGACCACGGTTCCCGCCGATTCTCTGGGGAACGACCTGGCCGAGGAGCTCCAGGGCACGGGCCGCTGGAACGTCGCAGCGAGTTACCGGCTCGGGTTGGTGGGCTCGACGACGCTGCGTCCGCGGGTGTCCGTCGATGGTTCCATGTTCCGCTCGGACAGCACGGGCCGAAACCTCATCACCCTGCCGTCACGCTTCAACGTCGGCGTCACGCTTACCACGGACGTCTTCGGATTCTGGCCTGGATTCGGCCCCTTCTCCAGCATCCGGCACAAGTTCTCCCCTCAGTTCACCTGGGCATACGCGCCCGCGGTGGAGGTGCCGGATTCCATCGCCAGCATCCCCGGGATTCCCGCTGCCTCCGGTGCGGCTCAGAACCGGCTGCAGATCAACTTCAACCAGACCTTCGAGGCGAAGCTGAAGCCGCGGTTGCAGGAAGAGGCGGAGCGCGAGCAGCTGCAGGTTCTCGGTCCGCAGGAAGCGCCCGAGGTACGGGAGCGGCCGGCGCCGGCCGTCGAGCCCGCCCTCGAAGGGCAGCTGCCCGAGGAGCCGCTGGGGGATGAGTTGCTGCTGGGGGAGGAGTTGCCGCTGGGGGATGAGCTTCCGCCGGCGGGACCGGGGGCCGAAGCCATGGCGGACTCTGCCGCGGCTGATTCGCTGGCGCTCTCCGCCTCGCAGGCGGACAGCGCGGAAGCGGCAAGAGCCGGCCCGGACGCGAGGTCGAGGCTGGGTCAGGTCGCGCGGAGGCGGCCGGCCACCGAGCAGAGTGTCGTTCTCCTCTCCTTGAACTCCACTCCGTTGGTGTTCGACTTCGAGCGCAAAGACCAACCGAAGCTGGTTACCGAGCGGTGGCGCACCAACATCACGTCGGACCTGCTCCGCGGCGTCGCCACGAACATCGAGTTCGACCTCTTCAGGGGCTCAGGCCCCGACCGGGACTTCAGCATGTACCTGTCCTCCGTCGGCGCCAGCTTCGGCTTCGGCTCATCCCGAAGTATCGGCTCGATCTTCGGGCTCGGCAGCAGCGGCAGGGATCAACCCCTGGCGTTGGCGAACTCCTCGCAGCGCCTGGATTCCCGCAGACGTCTCAACTCCTTCGACCAGGACGATCGCTTCGACGGTGGCTCGTCCGGCCCCTGGAACGTTCAGTTCAACTACTCCCTGGTGCGCTCGCGGCCGGAGGAGGGAGGTGACGAGAGCCAGTCGGTGGGCGGCACCATCGCGTTGCGGCCGACGCCCAACTGGCGGATGCGCTGGACGACGCAGTACAACATCACTCAAGGTCAGTTCGGGGCGCAGATCGTGACGCTCGAAAGGGACCTGCACCGCTGGCAGGCCATCTTCGGCTTCAGCAAATCACCTAACGGCAACCTGATCTTCAACTTCTCCATCGGCCTGAAGGATGCGCCGGAGCTCCAATTCGGATACGACCAGCAAGGCCTGTCCGGCTTCCCCTGATCTCGCGCGATGGGGTCGCAACGGCAGCAGAACTCGTGTCCTATCGGCTTTGACAATCGCGACGGAGGCTCTCTACATTGGGCCGCGCTCTTGCTGAAGGCGGGCTGCCGGTCCGAAGCGAGTGCAGGGTCACCCAAACGCTCGTTCCCGACGGGACAGAGGATGTTCGAAGCAGCTCCGCCCACCCTTCAGATAGTCAAGGAGCCGGTCGCTCAGCGTCTCGAAGAGGTCGAGGCCGCCATCACGAGCATGGTGCCGGCGGACTACGAGGCGACCGACGAGGTAAGCGAGTACATCCTCTCGCTGCGCGGGAAGCTCTTTCGGCCGGCGATCCTCCTGCTGGCGAACGGGGTCGGGGACCAGCCGTCCGAGAACGCGATTCGCCTTGCGGCGGTGGTGGAGCTGATCCACGTGGCGACGCTGGTCCACGACGATGCGGTCGATCACTCGGTCCGGCGACGCGGCCTTCCAACGGTGAACGCGCGATTCAGCCACCAGATCGCCATCATCATGGGGGACTACCTCTACTCGAGGGCGGTCATGGAGCTGGCCCCACTCGGCGACGTCGAGCCGATCTACATGCTGGGACATGCAGCTAATCGTATGACAATTGGCGAGATGCGTCAGTTGTTATCACATGATACATTAATGTTCTCGGAAGCGGATTATTATCGCCTTTGCGAGTGCAAGACCGCCGCGCTCATGGCCGCGGCCTGTGAGCTCGGTGGGATGTACGGAGCCGGCTTCACTCGCGATCCGCTGAAGGACTTCGGCTTCAACCTGGGGATGGCGTTTCAGGTCACGGACGACCTGCTCGACTACACGGCGCCGACCGACGTGACCGGCAAGCCGAGCGGGCAGGACCTGCGGGAGCACAAGGTCACACTACCGTTGATCGCCGCGCTTCGCGAGATGGCGCCGTCCGACCAGCGCGTGGTGCGAGACCTGTTCGGCAAGCCCGATCCTCCCGATGATGCCGTTCGGACGGTCGTGGAAGCCGTCGGCCGAGCCGGGGGGCTGGAATACGCCAGGAACCGAGGCGAGGAGTATGGCGATCGGGCGCGGAGTTGCCTGGACGGCCTGCCGGAGGGCGATTGTCTGGATGCGCTTCACGCGGCGGTCGATTTCGTGACACAGAGGCAGAGCTGAGCGATGGAGTACGGACGACGTAAGGCGACGGCGCGCCGCGTGGCGCTGATCGTCGCGGGTGGGTTGCTCCTGGGCGGGCTGGTTACCGAGCTGCTGATCCTGGCACTGCCCCCGAGCGCCGCGAGACAGTTCTTTATCACGACCCTATCGGCGAGCCTCGGGCCGTTGTCGATCGATCTCCACGTGGTGGCGATCACGCTCGGTCCGCTCATGCTACGTTTGAACATTCTGAGCGTGATAGGGATACTATTGGTCGCGTGGTTCGCCAGGTCGCTTCTGTAGTACGACCCTGCCGAGGGGGGGCATTGCCATGTTTGGTGGACTCGGGATGTGGGAGCTACTCCTCATCTTCTTCATCATCCTTCTGTTCTTCGGAGCGAGGCGTCTGCCGGAGATCGGTAATTCGCTGGGCAAGGGAATCCGCGAGTTCAAGGATTCCGTGAAGGAGATCGAGGGAGGGAGCGGAGCCGAGATCTCGGGCGGCCAGGAAGAAGCGTCGCCCTCCTCGAAGACCACCGAGAGCGAGACCGCCGGGCCCGCCGGCCCCTAGGAGCCGAAGGGCGCGTTTGTCTGCTGTGCCTGCTGGGCCAGGCGGTCTCTGAGATCGATGACGTCCGCCTCCTCGCGAAGCCCCTGAAGCCACTGGCTCAGCTGCTGCTGTTGCTGCTGCAGCGTGAGTTGAGCCCGGATCCCATCCTTCGTCGCCTCGAACGATTCGACTGACGGCTCGGATCGCTCCAGAACCTCGAGAAGAACGATCGTCTCGCCGGCGTCTGCCGGTCCGCCGGCGACACCCTGCGGTAGGCCGAACGCCTCGCCCATGGCTTGCGTGTCACGGCCGAGGCCTGGAACGAACTCCAGCCTCGTGAATGGTTGCGTGACCTGCTCCGGCCAGCCGGTGCTCTGGCTGATGTCGGCGAGCACGGCCCCGTCGGCAAGGGCGTCGGCCGCCATACGCCTGGCGGCTTCCTTCCTCCTCTGCTGGAGCAGCAGCTCCTCGATGCTCGCCTCCACCTCGGTCAGGTCGAACGTTCCGCCTTCGCGCACCTCAGCGAGCTCGAGAATGTGGAAACCGCTCGCGTTCTCGAAGAACTGACTGAGGTCTCCGACGATGGTCGTCGGGTCGAACGCCCAATCCACGCCCACTCCGAGGGCACCCGCACCCGGCACGAATTCCGTCGACTCCGTGAGGGTTATCGCCTCACGGATCTGGACGCCCATCGAGTCGGCGGCTGTCTTCAGGTCGTTGTCCAGCGCTATGCCTTCCAGCTCATCCAACTGGTCGAATAGCACGTCCTCGGTCTCGTCGGAGAGCTGGACCGGGATGAGGATGTGGCTCGCCGTGGCCGTGTCGCCATCGCGGGTGTCCACCCTCAGCAGGTGGTAACCTCGCGGCGAGAGGATCGGTTCGGAGATTCCCCCGACGGCGATCGAGAAGGCTGCGTCCCCGAGGGGGCCGGCCAGATCGCCTCGAGCGAAGCGACCCAGGCTGCCACCGCTCTCTGCCGTCGCCACATCGGAGGATTGGCTTCGCGCCAACTCCTCGAACTCGGCGTCGCCGGCCACCAGGAGCTGGCGCAGCGAGTCCGACCGGGCTGCCGCCGCCGCCGTGTCCCCCGCCGACGGAGCGGCCGAGAGACTGACGATACTCACGATCGCGGTCGCCGGCTTTTCGTAATCGTCGCGATGCTCGCCGTAGTAGGAGCGGATCTCGTCGTCCGACACGCCGATCTCCGACATGTCGACGTCGGTCATCGGGTCCACGGTCACGTAGCGGACTCGGGCCGTCTGGCTTCGGTCCCGATACGCCCGCCAGACCTCGTCCTCGCTCACGTATACCGATGACTGGATTTGCTCGGCGAGCTTCTGCCGAGGCAGGATGCTCCGGTAGTACGACTCGATCTGAAGCAGCAGAATCTCATCGACGACCGGGTTGGCGAAGAACTGCCGGTACTTGTCGTAGTCGAAGCTGCCGTCCGTCTGGAAGGCGGGATGGCCCATCAGATCCGGTGGCGGAGCCGTTCGGAACGCCTCTTGAACCTCGACGTCGCTGATCCTGATCGAGAGACGGTTCAGCTCCTGCTCGAGCAGAACCTGCGAGATCATGGTCTCCCACGCCGCGTCCCGGATTCTCCGAGCCTCCTCGTCCGTGAGCGGCCGATCCGCCTGCGAGCGCGCGATGTCCAGGCGCCCCTCCAGGAGCTGCGTCCACTGGGCCAGCCTGATCTCCTGGCCGTTCACCGTGAGCACCACCGGGTTCGGCCCGGTCGCGGCCGAAGATTGCCGGCTCTGTACCCAGTCGAAGACGAGCCAACCCACGAAGGCGATCGAGAGGAGGAGCATCACCCACTTGGCGCTGTCCCGCATCGCACGCATGACCATCGCAAACCGTCCCTGCCGACCTAAAAGGCGAAACGGCCCCTAAAGGCCGCGGATCTCTCCCACCTGAAAACCAATTATCGAGCGTCCGGCAAGCTAGCGCGCACGGCGGTACGCGGCAACCGAAATGCCCCTATTTTCGTTGACTTCCGCGGATCGGGTCGGGTACCTTGCACCCATGCAGTCCGAGCATATCGAAGCCAGCCAGATTCGCAGATTCGAGCAGCAATACGAGGAGAATCCCGAAAGCTTCGTGTTCGCTCGCCTGGCCGATGCGCACCGGAAGGCCGGGAACGCGGAGCGAGGCCTGGAGATCCTCGAGCGCGGGCTCGATCGGCACCCCGAGTACATGAGCGCTCACATCGTTCATGCGCGCTGCCTCATGGATCTCGGACGTCACGAGGGGGCGGTCGAGGCGTGGAGCAGGGTTCTCGAGCTTGATCCGCAGAACCTCGTCGCGCTGCGCGCGCTGGCGGAGCTGGCGATCGCGGCCGGAGACCGGGCCGTCGCGCGGACGTGGGCCGAGCGGCTCCTGCACGTCGACCCCCTTAACGAGGAGGCCGCTCGTCTCGTCGCGGAAACGGCACCTGATATCGCCTCGGTGGCAGATCGCGATACCGTCGGTGCAGCCGCGGAACGGGAAGGCCTCGATGCGACCGGTGAGCCTGCCCGGGGTTCGGCCGCGGATACGAGTGAGCCCGGAAGATCGTCGCGCCACTCGGGGATGATTACCGAGACGATGGCGGATCTCTATGTCCGGCAGGGGCTCTACGAGGAGGCCGCTTACATCTACTGGGAGCTCGTCAAGCGGCAGCCCGCGGATCCGAACCTGCGAGAGCGTCTCGCAGAAGCGCAGGCACTGGCCAGCGGGGCGTCGAAGGTCGAGGGCAAGCGTGCCGTCGTTCCGCTGTCGACGGGTACTCCCGAGAGTGAAGAGCCGTCTCGGGAAGAGGTGGCAGAGGTGGCAAGCGGTCGTCAACGAGAGGAGCCGGACGCGCCGGAGGGGCCGAATGGCGTCGCCCCATCGGCTGCAGATCCCGCGGAGGCCGGTGGTATCCGCTCCCATCTCCAAGCGTTGATCCGGGGCCATGCCGATATCGAGCTACCCGTCCTCGACGATCCGCAAACGGAGACGGAGCGACGGTCGTCGGGTCAAGCGTTGTCACCGAAGGACCCCAAGGGCGACCGGTCGGCTTCGGGATTCGGCGAGTGGCTCCGTCGCCGCAGGCAGTAGCGTCCCTTGAGAATCGGCGTCCTGCACGGCCCCAACCTCAACCTCCTGGGCCGACGCGATCCCACCCAGTACGGCGAACTGACACTCGACGCTATCGACCGCCTCCTTCGCGAGCGGGCGGAGGATCGCGGGGTCGACCTCGTAGGCGTCCAATCCAACCACGAAGGCGCGCTCATCGATTGGATCCACCAGCAGATGGGGAGCGTGGATGGCTGGCTCGTCAACCCGGCGGCTCTCGGCCACACGAGCTACGCCCTGCGTGACGCGCTGGAGGCGTCGGGCCGGCCGTTCGTGGAGGTTCACCTCTCGAACGTGCATGCACGGGAGCCGTTTCGCGGCCGATCGGTCCTGGCCGAAATCGCCCTTGGTGTCGTCTCGGGATTTCGCGCAGACAGCTATCTGGTCGCGCTCGACGCGCTGCTGGCACATTTGACGGCGGACCTGGCCGACGACCCCGAGTGACCGCGGCAGCCGAGACTCGCCGCGACCGGATCACGAAGCTCAGGGGCGAGCTCGCCACTCATGGCCTCGATGCGGCCTTGCTGACCCATGCGCCCAACATCCGCTATCTGTCAGGGTTCAGCGGATCGAGCGGGATGCTCGTCGTCCTTCCCGAAGAGGCCGGCCTGATCACGGATTTTCGCTACGAGCAGCAGGCTGGAGAGGAGGTGGACGGGGTCGCCGAGATCCTCGTGGCCCGCGATGGCCTGTCGTCGATGTTGGCGGAGCGCCTCAAGGACCGCTCGCAGGTCCGAAAGGTCGGCTTCGAGGCCGGGTACGTGAGCGTGCGAGACCGGCGCGAGCTCGGTGAGCGTTGCAGCAGCGTCGTGTGGGACGATCTCCCTCAGACGGTGGAGCGGCTGCGAGCCGTCAAGGACGCCGACGAGCTCGCATCCATCGACCGGGCGGTTCAGGTCGCCGAGCGGGCGCTGGAGGAGACGTTGGCCACGGTCGACGAGGACGTGACGGAACTCGAGCTGGCGACCGAGCTGCGTCACCGCCTGGCGCTCCAGGGCTCGACGGGGGAGCCGTTCGAGACGATCGTCGCGAGCGGAGAGAGAACGGCTCTTCCGCACGCGAGCCCCTCCGAGCGAAGCTTTCGGGAGGGCGACCTGCTACTGCTCGACTTCGGTGCCACCATCGACGGATACTGCTCCGATATCACGCGCACCGTGGTCCTGGGTACGCCCACTCCCTGGCAGCGAGAGATTCACGCGCGGGTGCTCGAGGCTCAGGAGGCCGCCCTGGCCGCAATCCGGCCGGAGGGGGCGGCAGCCGATGTGGACCGGGCGGCGCGAGCGTCCTTGGAGGCCGCTGAGCTGGGCGACCGATTCGGACATTCGGTCGGTCACGGCATCGGGCTCGAGGTGCACGAGGGGCCGAGGCTGTTCCGCAAGTCGAAAGACACGCTGGAGGCGGGGAATGTGGTGACGGTGGAACCGGGAGTGTATCTTGCCGGCAAGGGCGGAGTCCGGGTCGAAGAGGACGTCCTCGTGGTCGAGGCCGGGCACCGCGTTCTGACCTGTTCCTCGACGGCGCTGCGGGAGCTCTGACAGACGGCACGGGAGCCCCGATTCTTTTTGCCCAGTAATGACGCTGTCATGTTGAACGATAGAAGCTTACCGGACTCGCGACTCGGTCGGGATGGCTGACACATCGGATTTCAGAAACGGGATGGTGATCGAGCTGGATGGGACGATGTACTCGATCACCTACTTTCAGCACGTGAAGCCCGGAAAGGGCGGTGCGTTCGTGCGCACGAAGCTGAAGGACGTCATGTCCGGCGGAGTCGTCGACAAGACGTTCCGGGCCGGAGAGAAGGTGAAGGAAGTGCGCCTTGTCAGGCGGCCGATGCAGTACTCGTACACCGACGGACAGCTCTACTTCTTCATGGACACGCAGACCTACGAGATGACCCCCCTGTCGGGCGACGCGATCGGGGCGGATCAGCTTCGCTACCTCGAGGAGAACATGGTCTGCCAGGGTCTCACGAGGGACGGTGACGTCCTGGCGGTCGAGCTGCCGCAGTTCGTGGAGCTGAAGGTCGTGGAGACGGAGCCGGGGGTGAAGGGGGACACGGCCCAGGGGGGCACGAAGCCGGCGCGCCTGAGCACGGGCGCGACCGTTCAGGTCCCGCTGTTCATAGATCGAGGGGACGTCGTTCGAGTCGACCGCACGATTGAAAAGTACCTGGAGCGCATCACCTAGTGTTTGATCTCGACTATATACGAAAGCTGATCGGGCTGATCGAGGAATCGGATCTCGATACGATCGAGGTTTCGCGGTTCGGGACCCGAATCGTCCTGTCGAAGTCCCCGCCCGTGTCGGCTCGGCTGTCTTTCGCCGAAGCCGGGGCCAATCCCGTTCCAGCCGCGGCGCCGGGGCCTGCGGCGGCCGTTGGAGACGCCCGGGACGAGGCTCGAGCGGATGCGGCGGCCGAGGATCTCTCAACGGTCGCCGAACAGCCCGCCGAAGAGCTGCTCGAGATTCACTCTCCCATGGTGGGGACCTTCTACCGAGCGCCGGCGCCGGACGCGCCACCGTACGTGGAGATCGGCGATCGGGTGAAGGCCGGCCAGACTGTGTGCATCCTCGAGGCGATGAAGCTGATGAACGAGCTCGAGTCCGAGGTGACGGGAGTGGTTCGCGAGATCTCCGTTCAGAACGCCGATCCGGTGGAGTACGGCCAGGTGCTCTTCCGCGTCGCAGAGGACGGGGCCGGCTGACCCGCCGGGTCCGTCGATCCTCCTGAAGAGCGAGCTTTGTTCGAAAAGATCCTGATCGCCAACCGCGGCGAAGTCGCGCTCCGAGTGATCCGTGCCTGCCGGGAGCTCGGCATCCGGACCGTGGCCGTGTACTCCGAGGCCGATCGGGACTCGCTGCACGTGCGGTTCTCCGATGAGGACATCTGCATCGGCGCTCCCCCCGCCCGCGACAGCTATCTCAATATCCCTCGCATCCTCGCGGCGGCCGAGATTACCGGTGCCGATGCGATCCATCCCGGCTACGGGTTCCTTGCCGAGAACGCCGAGTTCGCGGAGATCTGCGAGCGAAGCGGCCTGGTCTTCATCGGGCCGACGGCCGACCAGATCCGCAAGATGGGCAACAAGGCGGAGGCGAGGCGCACGATGGACGCCGCCGGGGTGCCGATAGTGCCCGGCTCGAACGGTCCCGTCGACGATGAGGATGAAGCGGTGGAGGAAGCGCGCCGCATCGGCTTTCCGGTGATCATCAAGGCGTCATCGGGAGGTGGTGGGAAGGGCATGCGGTTGGGCGAGGACGAGGAGGGGCTGCGCCGCGCCTTCGTCATGGCGCGCAACGAGGCCAAGGCTGCCTTCGACGATCCCACCGTGTACGTGGAGAAGTACATCTCCCGGCCGCGGCACGTGGAGATACAGGTGATGGGCGACAAGCACGGGAACATCGTCCATTACGGCGAGAGGGACTGCTCGGTTCAGCGGCGGCATCAGAAGCTGGTCGAAGAGAGCCCGAGCCCGGCGCTCGACGCGGAGCTCAGGGGCGAGATGGGCGACGCCGCGGTGCTGGCCGGAGCGTCGATCGATTACAGCAACGCCGGTACGGTGGAGTTCCTGCTCGACGAGGACAGGAGCTTCTTCTTCATGGAGATGAACACCAGGATCCAGGTCGAACACCCGGTCACGGAGGCGGTCACCGCGGTGGATCTGGTCAAGGAGCAGATTCGGGTCGCAGCCGGGGAGGAGCTCACGCTGCGGGAGCCCCCCGCCCTCCGCGGCCACGCCATCGAATGCCGCATCAACGCCGAGGACCCGGAGCACGGCTTCCGTCCCTCACCCGGCACGATCACGGCTTTCCACGCGCCCGGCGGCCCGGGGGTTCGGATCGATACCCACGTCTACGCCGGATATCACGTTCCCCCCTATTACGATTCCCTGATCGCGAAGCTGGTCGTGCGAGCCAACGACCGGCCGGAGGCGCTCAGCCGAGCGTACCATGCGCTCGAGGAGTTCATCGTAGAGGGCATTCACACGACGATCCCCTTCCTCCAGACGGTGCTCAGTCACCCCGACTTCGAGGCGGGGAACGTCGACACGCACTTCATCGAGCATCTCTGAAGACTCGAGGGCGCCGCTGACGATGCGCGTCGACGTCCTGACGACGCCTGGAGAGCTGGAAGGCGAAGACCTCTCGGGAGCTCTCGTCATCGTCGTTGACGTCGTCAGGGCCACGACCACCCTGCTCGCCGGCCTCGAAGCCGGAGCCAGACGCGCGCACGCGGTCGAGTCCGTCGAGGACGCGCTGGATCTGCGGCGCTCGATCGGCGAGGATGACGTAGTGTTGTGTGGGGAGCGAGGTGGCCGGCGAATCGAGGGCTTCGATCTCGGCAACTCACCGGCCGAGTTCGAGCCCGAATCGGTGGCCGGCAAGATCCTCGTGTGCACGACGACCAACGGCACTCGCACGCTGAGGCGGTGCGAGAGCGCGGATGAGCTGTGGCTGGGCTGTTTTCGGAATCGCACCGCGCTCGTCGAAAGCTGCGCAACGGCGTTGCGCAGCGGGCACGGCGGGCAGCCTCCGAGCCGGTTCCTGATCGCCTGTGCAGGCAAGGAGGGGCGTCTGGGTCTGGATGATCACCTCTGCGCCGGATTGATCGTCGACGGGTTGGCGGCGTCCGTCCCGGAGACCCGGCTCTCGGATGGTGCGCGCTCGGCTCGCGCGACGGCGAAGCAGGTCGGGACGCCATCGGCCGCCTTCCTCGCCACGACGGCAGCCGGAGCGGCGCTCGTCGACATCGGGTTGGAGGCCGACCTGGAGTACTGTGCCGCGCTGGATGTGAGCCGATCCCTCCCGCGGTGGGAGGAGGGCGGATTCTCGCTGCGAACGGACCCGGCCGAGGACCGGTGATGGCCAAGACAAAACCGAAGCCCAAGACCAGGAAGAGCGGGAAGCACCCCCGCTACGAGGCGCTTGGTGTCGCGCTCTTCGCTCTCGGCGTGTTGCTGCTGCTCGCCCTCGGGTGGCCTCGCCTGGTGGCGGGACGCAATCCGATGGGCCCGGTGGGAGCCCTCCTGGATTCCTGGTTTCTGGCCGCGTTCGGTGGTTTCGGATTCCTGGTAGCGATCCCGGCCTTCGCCTGGGGGCTCGACTCGTTCGGCGTGATCCGGCGCTCCGATGCAGCGCGCGCATCGGCGTTCGCGGCCGTTCTGCTCGTCTTCCTACCCGCCCTCGCGTGGCTGCTGAACTCCGAGTCCGGCGGCTGGCTCGGAACCGCGGTGGGCCCGCTGCTCGTCGACGGCTTCGGGACCCTCGGGGCGTTTCTGATCGCTGCCGCCGTCCTGCTCATCGCGACCGTGCTGACCCTCGAGGTGTCGGTCGCCCGGACGCTCGGCCGCATCGGCGGTTTCGTCTGGACCGGCCTCAGACGGCTCGTCCTGCTCGGATGGCGAGCGCTCCGCCGTATCGGCTCTTGGCTGGCGGCGGTCGTCGAGGGCTTCCGTACCGCGCGTCCCGCCCCCGACTCACCCTGGGAGGCCGAGCCCGAGGGCGTGGATCGGCCGGAGGAGCTGATCGCTGAAGGGGGAGACGGCGTCCCGGAAGGCGCGGCGGAATCGCCTGAGGAGTCCGGCCTCGTGGATGCAGCGGATCTCTCGCAGACGGAGCTGCCGCCGCTGGATCTTCTCACCGCGCCGGAGACCGGCGGTGGGGGGCTGGAGCGATCGGAGCTCAAGGCCCTCGGCACGATCCTCGTGGAGAAGCTGCATACGTTCAGGGTCGAGGGGAGGATATCGGGCTGGACAACGGGTCCCGTCGTCACCCAGTTCGAGGTGGTGCCCGAGGCCGGCGTGAAGGTCGGGCAGATATCCGCCCTGGCCGATGATCTGGCTCTGGCCCTCAAGGCACCCTCGGTGAGAATCGTGGCGCCGATCCCCGGCAAGGGGGCCGTGGGGGTGGAGGTGCCGAACCCCGAGCCCGAGATCGTCTGGTTGAGGGATGTCCTCGAGTCGCCGGTCTACCGGAGGACCGGGGCGGCTCTGCCGATCGCTCTCGGCCACGACCTGGCCGGACGTCCGTACGTGACCGACCTGGGGCGCATGCCGCACCTGCTGATCGCGGGAGCGACGGGGACCGGCAAGTCGATCTGCATAAACTCGATCATCACCAGCCTGGTGTACCGGTTTGCGCCCGCCGAGCTCCGTCTTCTCATGGTGGATCCGAAGATGGTGGAGCTCAGCGTTTACAACGACCTCCCGCACCTGCGGCATCCCGTGGTGGTCGAGAACAGCGAAGCCGCTTCGATCCTGAAGTGGGCTGTCTACGAGATGAACCGCAGATACAACCTCCTGTCCGCGAACTCGTGCAGGAACGTCGAGGAGTTCAACCGCCACGTGGCGGCCGGTCGGGAGATGCGGATGCCGGAGGGGTACCTCAAGGAGTACGACGAGGGGGAGCTCCCGGTCATCGTACTTTTCATCGACGAGCTGGCCGATCTCATCATGACCGTGCAGGCCGAGGTGGAAGGCCCTCTGGCCATGCTTGCCCAGAAGGCTCGCGCGGTCGGCCTTCACCTGGTGATCGCGACGCAGCGGCCGTCCGTGAACGTGATCACGGGGCTGATCAAGGCAAACTTCCCCAGCCGCATCGCCTTTCGCGTGGCCTCGAAGACGGACAGCCGCACGATTCTGGACCAGAACGGCGCCGAGAGCCTGCTCGGTAACGGCGACATGCTTTTTCTGCCGCCCGGGGAGGCCGATCCGATCCGAATCCAGGGCGCCTACATCTCGAGCGACGACACGGAGCGCCTCGTCGACTGGTACCGGTTGAGGGCCGAGGAGAAGGCGGAGGCGCCGCGGCAGGAGGAGGACATCCTGGAGAGGGTGCGCGAGCTGGAGGCCGAAGAGTCGAAGGTGGACGTCGTGGAGGACGTGCTGGAGGATTGGGACGAGCTCTTCGGGCAGGCGGCGGAGATCGTGGTCACGAATGCCTCCGGCTCGACGAGCCTGCTGCAGAGACGCCTGAAGATCGGCTACGGCCGCGCGGCGCGGATCGTGGACCAGCTTCACCACGCCGGTATCCTCGGACCGCCGGACGGGTCCCGGCCGCGGGAGGTTCTCGTGGGCCTGAGCGGTCTCGCGGAGATCCTCGAGGGAACGGAGCGGCGGGAAGGCCTGGTCTGACCGGTTCCCTCGAGGTTTGGGCAGCTCTGCTGGGGCTGCGGCCGGAACGGCCCCCCCACAGCTCGTGTAGTCTCACGGAGACCTCGGGATCAATCTGGCGCGTATGCGTCTACTTGGCGCGTGGGCGTCTGATGGCGCATAAGCGTATGGAGCACAGCACGTTGAACGAACGCCGCATGATACACTCGACACTCGCTGCCCTGGCCGCCGCCGCGACGCTCGCAGGGGCCTTCAGCGCGTCCGACGGGCTCGCCGGCCCCGCGCAGGCCGCTCCGGACGTGCGCGAGATACTCGCCCGCGCCGAGAGCACGTACAACGAGCTGAGCTCCCTTCGCGCGCGCTTCACGCAGACGATCGAGATTCCGCTGCTCGAGCGAACCCGGACCGGCTCCGGCGTCTGGTATCAGAAGGGCCGGGGACGATTCAAGATGGAGTTCGAGGATCCGGTCGGGGACGTCATCGTCGCGGACGGCACCTACATCTGGCTCTACTACCCGACGACGAACCCGGGCCAGGTTATCCGCTCAACGATCGAGGCGAGAACGACCGGCGCCCACATGGTCGATCTCCAGGGACGGATCTTCGAGGACGCGAAGACGATCTACGATGCGGAGTATCTCCTGGAGGAGGAGGTGACCGGCAGGCCGGCCCATCTCATCGAGCTCACTCCCCGGGAGGCCTCCCCCTACCGGCGGGTGCGGGTCTGGGTGGATGCCGAGAACCACCTGGTCAGGAAATTCGAGATCATCGAAGAGAACGAGACCGTCCGCACCGTGGAATTGGGGCGCCTGGAGCCCGACGCCCCGATCCCGGACTGGTATTTCCAGTTCGAAGCCCCCCCGAACGTGGATCTCTTCCAGGGATGAAGCTCGGCCTGGTCAGTCTGGGCTGCGACAAGAACACGGTCGACTCCGAGCGGATACTCGCCACTCTAACGGCCTGCGGAGCCGAGACGGCGCGAGATCTCGACGAAGCCGAGGTCGTGCTGATCAACACCTGCGGGTTCATCGACGCCGCGAAACAGGAGTCGATCGGGGCGATTCTGGATGCGTCCAGACTGAAGGAGGACGGGGCCTGTAAAATCGTGGTGGCCGTGGGCTGCCTGGTCGAGCGGCACAGAGAGGAGCTCGCGGCCGAGCTTCCCGAGGTGGACCTCTTCTTCGGCTTGCGAGACCTCGACCGCCTGGTACCCTCCCTTCAGCGGCGCGGCTTCCTCGCTTCCGGCTCCGCCCACCCCGGAGAGCGCCTTCCGCTCGAAGCCAGCCCGCACGTGCGCTACCTGAAGGTCAGCGAGGGTTGCGATCACGGATGCGCGTTCTGCGCGATTCCCCTATGGAGGGGTCGGCACCGTTCGTTCGATGCGGAACGGCTCGTCGTGGAAGCCCAGCGCCTGGAGGCGCAGGGAACCGTTGAGCTGAACCTGGTCGCGCAGGATCTCGCGCACTACGGCCGGGAGTATCGGGACGGCACCGACATCTCGACGCTGGTCGCGCGCCTCGTCGAAGCGACCGGGATTCCATGGATCCGTCTGCTGTACATCTACTCGGCCGGCCTGCGCGAGCCGCTGATCCGGCTGATGGCCTCGGAGCCGAGGATCCTCCCCTACATCGACATGCCGATCCAGCACGGAAGCGACCCGGTGCTGAAGCGGATGCGAAGACCGGAGCGGCAGAAGTCTCTGAGGGAGAAGATCGCCTGGCTCCGCGACGCCCTACCGGGACTGACCTTGCGCACCACCGTGCTCGTCGGTTTTCCCGGGGAGACGGATGACGATTTCCGGGCGCTGCTCGACTTTCTGGAAGAGATCCGGTTCGAGCGGCTGGGAGCCTTCGCCTTCTCGCCGCAGGAGGGCACGCGGGCAGCCGAGATGGGGAGCTCCTTCGTCCCGGAGAGTCTGGCGCGCACGCGGCTGGAGGAGCTGCTCGAGGTGCAGCGTGCGATCTCGGCCGAGATGATGGCCGGCGAGATCGGCGGCCAGCGCACGGCGATCGTGGATGAGCCAACCGCAGCGTCGGGCATCGCGGCCGGTCGGATCGCCGGTCAGGCGGACGACGTGGACGGACTGACATATCTGACGGCTGCCGAGCCTCTCGAAGCAGGTCAGATCGTCGAGGCGGTCGTGACGGATGCGCACGACTTCGACCTATCGGCGCAGGTCCTGAGAGTCCTTCGGGATGCGCCGTCGGAGGCGGGCCGTGCGAACGGGCGCCCCGGCCGCCGACGCCTACCGGTCGCGGCCCTCGGGCTCGAGACGGCGTGGGGACGATAGACGACCCGGGCGGCCTGTGGGAGCGTGCCCGACGGGTGCTGCCGGGCGGCGTTAGCTCGCCCGTACGCTCCTTCCGCTCTGTGGGCGGAGAGCCCTTCTTCTCGGATCACGGCGAGGGAGCTTTCCTGTACGACGTCTCGGGTCGCCGTTACGTCGACTACGTCCTCTCCTGGGGTCCCCTCATACTCGGCCATGCCCATCCGGAAGTCGTCGAGGCCGTCGAACGCGCCGCTCACTCGGGGCTGACCTTCGGGACGCCCGCGCCGGCGGAAGTGGAGCTGGCCGAGCTGCTCGTCGAGCTTGTCCCCTCGGTCGAGATGGTGCGCTTCGTCAGCAGCGGGACGGAAGCGACAATGTCCGCCGTTAGATTGGCGCGGGGCGCGACGGGTCGCGATAGGATCCTCAAGTTCGACGGTTGCTACCACGGCCACGCCGACTCCTTTCTCGTCCAGGCCGGCTCGGGGGTGGCCACGCTCGGGCTCCCCGACTCACCGGGTGTACCGGGCGCGCTCTCAGCGCTCACGAGCTCGGTCCCCTTCAACGACCTCGAGGCCGTCGAGTCCGTCTTCGGGCGCTTTCCGGGCGAGATCGCGGCGGTGATCGTGGAGCCGGTCATGGGCAACGTGGGTCTGATCGAGCCCGCGGGAGGATTCCTCTCCGGCCTGCGCGAGCTTACCCGGTCCCAAGGCTCGCTCCTCGTCTTCGATGAGGTGATGACGGGATTCAGGGTGGCCCCGGGCGGCGCGCAGGAGCGCTACGGGATCGACCCCGATCTCACGACGTTGGGCAAGGTCGTCGGCGGAGGCCTGCCGGTCGCCGCTTTTGGTGGAAAGCGGGCGATCATGGAGCAGGTGGCGCCCACGGGCCCGGTCTACCAGGCGGGCACGCTGAGCGGCAATCCGTTGGGCATGGCCGCCGGGCTCGCGCAGCTGCGCGTTCTGGAGCGCGACCGGCCCCAGGAGCGGTTGGAGCGCCTGACCGGCGAGCTTGTCGATGGGATCGTACGGGCGGCCACGCAGCGCGGGCTCCCGGTCGCCGGGGCCCATGTGGGCTCGATGTGGGGCGTCTTCTTTGCGGAAGGGCCGGTCAGGGACTATGCAGGCGCGAAGCGGACGGACGCGGAGTTCTTCTCCATCTACTATCGCGAGTGCCTGAAGCGGGGCGTGTTCTTCGCCCCGTCCCCGTTTGAAGCCGGCTTCATGTCCACCGAGCACCGGCCCGAGCACCTCGATGTGACGCTGACTGCCGTCGGCGAGGCGATGGATGCGGCGCTGGCGGGCTGACCCGTCCGGAGCGGGGATGGCAGCGCCGTCCCCTGCCGGTCTGACGGCCGCCGGGCGCCCAGTCCGGCTCGCGGTGACCGGGCTCGCGGTCTTCGGCTGGTCGTGTGCCGGAGGCCCGCCTCCGGATCCGCCGGCTCCGGAAGAGCCTTCGCGCGCCGAGCCTCCTCCGGTCGACCCACGTGCTGCTCGGTCGGGCGCACCACCCTCCGCAACGCGGATCGACGAGATCATCACCTCGGAGCCGCTGATTCGCGTGGGGATCGAGATCGGCACCCCGTCCGCCGTGATCATGTCGACATCAGGTCTGAGAGTGCGCGACGGCGTCAGCGGCGAGGAGCTGGTGTCGGCCGGCGAAGAGATCGTCCGCTTCGAACCAAGCGCTGGAGGGGCGTCCATGGTGGAGCCCGCCGGCCGAGTCGACCAAGCTCTGCCGAGCTTCATCGTCGAGCCGCTGGACCGTGGAGCCGACGTCGTCATTGCCGGCAAGACGTACCGGGGGGCGGCCGAAGTTGTGGCGGATCGCTCGCGGGGGCTGATCGTGATCAACCGCTTGGGCCTCGAGGACTACCTGCTCGGCGTCGTGCCCGCCGAGATCGGTCGGCGTACGCCCGAAGAGTTCGCGGCGGTGCGGGCACAGGCGGTGGCCGCCCGAACCTACACGATCTCCCATCTGGGGAGGCGCGACTCGCTGGGATTCGATCTGTTCGCGACGGTGGAAGACCAGGTGTACGGAGGCCTGGAGGTGGAGAGACCTGACGTGGAGCGGGCGATCGACGAGACGAGAGGTGAGATCCTCGTCTTCGACGGCCAGCCGGTATCGGCTTTCTACCACTCCACTTGTGGAGGGCGAACGGCGACTCGCGAGGAGGTTTGGGGAGAGCCGGACCTTCCTTATCTTCGGTCGGTGCGAGATGCCGGCGGCGGCGAGGACTATTGCGCGATCTCGCCGCGGTACCGCTGGCGCGTGAGCTGGACCGTCGACGAGATGAACGGATTCGTTCGGGCCGAGCTGGCGTCGCGGCTCGGCACCTCGCCTTCATCGGTCGGCCACATCTCCGGCATCCGGGTCCTCAGCCGGACGGAGAACGATCGCGTGGACCAACTGGAGGTAGAGGCGTCGGGAGGGCGCTACGTGGTCCGGAAGAACGAGATCCGTTGGGTTCTGCAGCCGGCCGAAGGACGCATCCTCGGTTCCACCGACTTCGTGGTCCGTCAGGGTCGAGTGGAAGACGGAGAGATCATCGTCGAGGGGCGAGGATTCGGGCACGGCATCGGGATGTGCCAGTGGGGAGCGATCGGCCGGGCGAGGGCGGGTGAGGGCTATCGGGAGATACTGGCCGCCTATTATCGGGATGCGGCCGTTCAGAGGCTGTACTGAGCTAGAAATACGACTCCACTGAGCGAGAAGCACGACTACACAGGACTCCGGCACGGACGAATCACAAGGAGGCACGCGGGTGGCGAGGGATGTCAGCATAGGCGTCATCGGAGTGGGCGGCGTGGCGCAGATCGTCCACCTCCCGATCCTGAAGCGGCTACCGGACGTGAAGGTGACCGCGATCATCGACACCCAGCAGGAGAAGGCTCGTACGATCGCGGAGCGCTTCGACGTGCCGGTGACGGCTCGGTCTCTCAGGGAGCTGCCTGAGGACACCCCCATGGACGCGGTGCTCGTCTCTACGCCCAACAACTCGCACGCCGCCGTGGTCCTGGATGCCCTCGAGAGAGGGAAGCATGTCCTCTGCGAGCGCCCGCTCGCGCCGACGAGCGAGGCCACGGAGCAGCTGATACGAGCTGCCGAGGCCGCGGAGCGCCAGCTAATGGTCGCGATGAACCAGCGGTACCGCCTGGATGTCAGGTCCATTCGGCAGTTCGTCGCGAGCGGTGAGCTGGGAGACTTGATCCTGATCCGCTCGGTTTGGCTCACCCGCATCGACCGCCGGCCCAAACGGGGGTGGCGGCTCGATCCCGAGAGCGCCGGTGGCGGCGTCCTGATGGATCTGGGAGTGCAGGCCCTGGACGTGGCGCTCTGGCTGCTTGGCTATCCGGCCATCGAACGAGTGAGTGCCAGCGCCCACCCCGCCGCGGCGGTCGAGGACACGGCGGTCGCATTCCTGGCGTTGGCCGGCGGAGCGACCCTGCAGCTCGAGGTAAGCTGGGAGCTCCGGGACGAGCGGGATAAACATGGGCTACGTGTCTTGGGCACGCTCGGCTCGGCCGGGACATGGCCGTTTCGCGTGCGCACGGAGATGGAGACAGGGCTCTCCGACGTAACGCCTCCGCTCGATGTCGACGAGTCCGGGCTCTATACGGCGTCGTATCGGCAGGAATGGGCGGAGTTTTTGCGCATCGTGCGCGGAGAGAAGCCGTTGGAGGTGCAGGCCGAGCAGGTGCAGCTGATGCGGGCCCTGGAGGCGTGCTACCGATCGGCTCGCGAGGGGCGTGAGGTCACGACCTAGCTTCCCGGCGCCGCCTCCGGGAGCTGGCTGGATCGCGGTCAGCGGCCTCGTTCTCGGCCTGGCGCACCCGCCGTTTCATTTCCTCCTTCCATCCTTCCTGGGCCTGGTACCCTTCGGGATCTGGCTCGCCCGGCTGCCGGATGGCGATGAGGGTCGCGGGCTGGCGTTCCGGGGCGGCCTCTGGCTTGGGATCGTCTACTACACGCTGCTGCTCTACTGGCTCGCCACCGCTCTCATCGTCTACTCCCTGCTGGCGGTGCTCGCGTTCGCCTTTGCCGTAGGGCTGCTCAGTCTCTTCCTGGCCGTCGCGACGACCGGCATGCACCACGTCCGGCACCGGGCCGGCTGGCCCCTGTGGGTCGCGCTGCCTGTCTTCTGGACCGCGGCGGAGTGGTTCCGGGCGCACCTCGGCCCGATCTCCTTCCCGTGGCAAGAGCTCGGATACACGCTCACGGGCTTCCCGAGGCTTATCGGCGCCGCCGATCTCCTCGGAGCTCGGGGTATCAGCTTCTGGCTGGCCATGCTGAGCGGCCTCCTGGCCACCGCCTTCGTAACTTGGCAGCGGGGCGACCGTGGTCGGGCGTGGCTGGCTCTCGGAGGTTGGCTCGCCGGCGTGGCCGTGCCAGTGAGCTACTCCCTCTGGCGCTGGCAGAGCCTGGAGATGCGGCCGGTCGTCACCGTCACCGCGGTGCAGCCGAACGTCCCCGAGAGGATCAAGCTGGAGGATCCGGTGGCGGCGTTCGACAGCGCACGGAGCTCGATCGAGAACTTGCTGGCCGGCCACGACACCGCGGAGGACGTCGATCTTCTGATCCTCCCCGAGACCGTGATTCCGCGGCCGATCGATCCGATCCTGGCACAGGGGTTCATGGGGCGGCCCGACATCTATCAGTGGGTCAGGGGTCTGGTCCGCTCGACGGACGCCCCCGTGCTTTTCGGCTCGATCGGGATCGAGAACCGGAGCCAGGACGACTGGGACTACTACAACTCGGCGTTCCTCATCGACGACCGAGGGGCGAACCTGGCGCGCTACGACAAGCATCATCTCGTACCGGTCGTGGAGCGCGTCCCCTTCCTCGACCCGGACTGGTTCACGTGGGCCGAGTTTTTCGGCGGCTTCGCCGTGGGCAGGAACCTGGATGTCCTGCCGCTCGATGAGAGCCGCTTCGGGGTGTTGATCTGCTACGAGTCGATCTTCTCCGGTCTCAGCCGAGGCTATCGCATGCGGGGTGCCGACTTCCTGGTCAACATCACCAACGACGCCTGGTTCGGACGAGAAGGACCGTGGTGGAGCCGCAGCGGCGCTCTCTGGCAGCACCCCTCGCATCTCGTGCTGCGTGCGATCGAGAATCGCATCGGGGTCGCCCGTGTGGGCAACACCGGCATCTCCGGGACTCTGGATCCTCTGGGCCGGACGCACGACACCACCCGGCTCTTCAGGCCTGCGATCTTCACGGCGGATGTGCTGACCACGGATGGGCGCACGCTGTTCTCGCGCACGGGCGATGTGGTGGGGTGGATCGCGGCCCTCGCCGCCGCGGTCGGGGTCGTCCTGCCGCCTCCCGGCCGGAGAAGCCGCCGGGACAGGGTGGCTTCCGGGAAGGCGGCCTAGCCCGACCGGCCGTGGGAGTGGGGTTCTACGCCTGCTCATCCTCCCGCAGGCGCTGCTCCAGGAGTATGCTGGCCACCCGCAGGAAATCGTGCTCCGTGACGACGCCGACCAATCTCAGCTCGACGGTAATGGGCAGACATCCGATTCGCTTCGTCTTCATGAGATCGATCGCTTCCAGCGTCGGCGTGTCCGGCCTGATCGTGATCAGGTCGCGCTGCATGATCTCACCCACGGGAGTCGGCGCATCCGCCTTCGTGTGCTCCCGCGAGGCCATGTGGCGGAGGAGCGAGCGATGGGACATGAGGCCGAGCAGGACGTGCTGCTCGTCTTCGACGGGGATGTGGTGGATGTTGTGCCAGTCCATGAGACGAGCCACGAGCTCGATCGGCTCGTTCACTCCGACCGTGATGAGGTCGGTGGTCATGTACTGCTCGACCCGGCGGTAGCTGGGCGTCCAGTCGCCGGCTTCCTCGAACTCGGCCAGCGACCACCGATGGACGGGCTCTCCGGTCCGCTCCCGCTCCGCCAGCGCGGCGGTGAGGGCGGTCAGGCGCTCGAGCGGGCTTCCCCGGTCCTTCATGCGCGCGTACGAGCGAAGGAGCCAGGCCGACGGCGTCTGCTTCGACTCGACCCGCTCAGCGATGATGCCCAGATAGTGTTCGATCTCCGCCTGGTCCAGATTCCCGGCCTCGAGGCCCTCCCGGGCCAGCGGGATGAGCGTCTCGGTGATCAGCTGCCGGGCACCCTGGGTTTCGCCCTTGCCACACCAATACAGACGGGAGTCGAGGCCGAGACGGGCCGCGGCCACGAAGTTGGCGCGAGCGTCATCGAAGTCCATCGACTGGCGCACATCGCTTTCGGCGTGGGCCAGCGCGCTGACGAGCCCGAACCAGAACGCCGCGTTGGCGATCTCGTCCTGCAGCGTGGGGCCCGAGCCGAGCACCCGGTTCTCGATGCGCAGGTGCGGCTTCCCGTTGCTTATCCCGTAACAGGGTCGGTTCCAGCGCCAGATCGTGCTGTTGTGAAGCTGGAGCGCCTTCAGCAGCGGCACGCGGCCCTCGGCGAGCTCCTCCAGGGGATCCTCTTCGATCTCGCGGCCGAGGATGACGCGGAAGCGCGCGATGTCTTCCCGATAGATCTCGAGAACCGAATCGTCCACCCAGTGCGTGCCGAAGTGCACCCGAGGCTTGATGTCCCGCATCTCGGGCCTGGCGCTCCGAGTGTCGATCGACTGCTGAAAGAGCGCGATGCGCGTCTCGCGCCACAGCCGCTTCCCGAACAGAAGCGGGGAGCCGGCTGCCGCTGCCAGCACCGGCGCGGCGGCCACGAGAGCGATGTTGTAGAGTTGAGCGAACTCCTCCGCGCCGACCTGAAAGTGCACCTGAAAGCTCGTGTTCGCCGCCTCGAGCATCACGTTGTCGTGCTCGACCAGCAGCTCGTCCACGCCCTTGAGGTAGAACTTGTAGGTGCCTCCGCGCAGACGATTCAGGGCGTCGTTCAGCGCGTAGTAGCGCTTCTCCGGCGTCATGTTCTCGATCGACAGGTGAGACTTGTGGAGTGTCGGCAGGATGCCGGTCAGGACCACGTCAGCGCCGACCTCGAGCGCCGCCTCACGCACGGTCTCGAGAATCTCGCGCAGTCCCTGCTCCATGCGGCTCAGGCAATCGCCGTCGAAGCGTAGGGGATCGAGGTTGGCCTCGAGGTTGAATAGCGCCAGCTCGTGGGTGATCCGCGGGTCGTCGAGGCGCTCGAGAATCTCCATGGCCTTGGGCGCGGGCTGCCATTCGTCGTCGACCAGGAACATCTCCTGCTCGACGCCGATCCGCCTGACGTCGGCCTCGATCGCGCCGGATTCCAGCATCTGTTCGAGCGCCTGCACATCGCGAAGGAGATGCCTGGTGAACAGGCGAAGATGCTCAGTGTCGCCGGCGAGAACGTCCTTGTCACCCATGGCCGAAAACTAACCGGTGATCCATGCGCGGCAAAAGGAAGGTCAGAAGGCCGCAGCCTCCACGAAACGCCTTGCCACCTCCTCCCAGGCGTAGTGGCGAGCTCGTCGCCTCCCGGCCTCGCCCAACCTCCGCCGCAGGGGCGGGTCCGTCAGGAGCCGGACCAGTGCGCGAGCCAGCCCGCTCGGATCGTCGGGGGAGACGAGGAGACCGGCCTCCCCATCAGGGATGACTTCGGGGACCGCAGCGTTCCGGAAGGCCACGATCGGGAGGCCGCTCGCCATCGCCTCGAGAAACGAGATGCCGAAGCCCTCCTGCAGGGAGGGAAGGCAGAAGACGTCCGCCGCCAGGTACTCGTCCCTGACGGAGTCCGTGTCCGGGATCTCTCCGGTGATCACGACCGATCCCGCCAGGCCTAGAGCGAGACGCTCCTGCTCGAGCCGATGCAACTCGGGGCCGCCTCCCACGATCCGCAGCCGTGCGTCCGGCACCTGCGCACGGATCGCGGGCATCGCCCGTAGCAGGGAGGAGGTGTTCTTTCTCTTGTATTGACGGGCGACGCTGAGGATGACCGGTCCGGCCATGCTTGCAGGCGGGGGGCGGCCGCTCTCGTCGGCCGGCTCTGGCCCAGCCTCGTCGGCCGGCTCCTGCCCAGCCTCGTCGGTTGTCCTCCAGCGGGCGAGGTCGATCCCTTCCGAGACGATTCTGACTCGAGCGGGATCCAGTCCATAGGCCTCGATGGCAACTCCTCGGTTGTATTCGCTTGTCACCATCACGACATCGGCCGATCGGGCGTTGGCGCCTTCGAGGCGCGAGAGAAGCCGGAATCGCAACCGGGGCCAGCCCGCGAACCCGTCCAGGTCGAAGCCCACGATAAGGGCCGAATCGGCCAGAGCGGCTTCGCCCGCGCGGGCCAGCGTCAGGTTGTAGCGGATCCTCCGGAGGGAATCGATCCGATCGGGGGGTGGCCCGACGTGATGGACGGAGTGCCCGAGCGCCTCCAGCCCTCCAGCCAGGCCGGTGATCGCCACTCCCGAGCCACTGCCCAAATGCGGCTCGACGGGCCAGGAATTGAGAAAGGCGATGCGCAGACGGCGATCCCTACAGCTCGTCTATCTTCGCGGCCAGGATGAAGTCGCTTTCCGTGAGGCCGTCGATCTTGTGCGTCCAGATCCGCGTCCGCACGCGGCCCCAGCTCAGGTAGATGTCCGGGTGGTGCCCCTGCTCTTCGGCCAGCTCGCCAACACGGTTCGTGAAGTCGAGCGCCGATCGGAAGTCCTCGAAGCCGAACTCCTTCTCGAGATGGTGCTCGTCTACGGCCTGCCAACCGCCACCGAGCGCCGCCTGCAGGTCGGCCAGTTCCCGACCGGCGAGTGGCGGCACCCCGCCTCGGCATGGCACGCACGCTTTCCGTGCGAGATCGCTCGACATGATTCGAAGCCTCCGGGTCTCCAGGATGCTGAGTCTCGACCGCTTCAGAGGGTGTGGGGGAGGGTGGCGCGCCGCAAGGGCGAGGCGCCGTTCGTGAAACGTCTAGCCGCCGGGCACGGTGAGCTCGACCCGTACGCGACGAGCGAGCCGGCCTTCGCTCGGCGATCGGTGGGCGGGTGCCACCGAGATCTCGCTTCGCCCGCGGGCCTTCGCGTTGTAGAGGGCGAGGTCGGCCGCTCTCAGCAGCGCCGTCGAGTCCGCCGCGTCGTCCGGGAATAGCGCGATGCCCGCCGAGCAGCTGACCTCGATCGCATCGCCGCTCTCCGAGGCCATGGCGGATTCGCAGAGCTGTTCCTTCAAGCGGCGGGCGATTCCGACGGCCAGGGGCTCATCGGCCTGGAGCAACAGGACCGCGAACTCGTCGCCGCCGATTCGCGCCACTTCGTCGGAGTCCCGGAGGATTCCGCGGAGTGCCACCGCGATCCTCTGCAGCACCCGGTCGCCGGCGTGATGCCCGTGCCGGTCGTTCACCGCCTTCAGGTGATCGCTGTCGAGCAGGAGGAGCCCGAGCTTCTCGCCGTAGCGCTCCGCCCTGGCCAGGTGCTCCTCGAGCCGGTCGACGAAGTACCGTCGGTTGTGGAGCCCGGTGAGCGGATCGGTGATCGCGAGCCGCCGAGTCTCTTCCTGAAGCTTCGCCGAGTGCAGCACGACCGCCGCCTGTTGGGCAACGACGGAGAGCCTGCGAACCTGCGCCTCCCGGTATGCCCCGAGCCGAGTGGATTCGGCGTTCAGGACGCCGATCACCCGCCCCTCGACGAGGAGGGGGACAGCGATCTCGCTGCGCGCGCCGATGACGCCCGGGATGTAACTGTCGTCGAGCTCCAAATCGTCGACCACGATCGTTTCCCCCGTGCTCGCACAGCGGCCCGTGATCCCGAGGCCGAGAGGAATCGTCATCTCCTGGACACCCTCGGCGTAGCCGTTCGAGGCTCGGACGCGAAGCGCCTCCCGGTCCTCGTCGGCGAGGAGAAGGGCGCACTGTCCGCGAGGGATGGTGCTCTGGGCAACTTCGAGGATCGCGTTCAGCGTGGAACCGAGATCCCTGCCCTCGCTGGCCAGCTGGCTGATCCGGTAGAGAGCGTCCAGCAGGCTGATCCTGGACTGGAGGCGCTCACGCGCCTGCGAAGCCACGATGGCCAGTGCCGCCTGGGCGCCGAGGACGGTGAGCAGCTTCTCGTGCTCCTCGGTGAAGGCGTCCTCGCGGTCGGACTCGACGTTCACCACGCCGGCCACCTCGTTCCGTACGATCAGGGGAACCGCCATGTTGGAGCGCGCCTCGTGCAGGCCCACCACGTAACGTGGGTCCTTCCTCACGTCGCCGACCCGCACGGCCTGGCGATTCGCCGCTGCCCAGCCCGAGATACCGTTGCCTTCGGGAAGCGAGAGCCGAAGAACGTCGCTGGCTCGCTCATCGTATCCGCGTACGCTCCGAACCGAGAGTGTACGGCTCTCGGCGTCGTACAGCATCAGCGCGCAGTGGTCGAAGCCGATGAGCTCCTGCGCACGGGCCAGGACCTTCTCGAGCAGACGGTCCAGGTCGTCGCTAAGGCCTATCTCCCGCGTCGCTTCATATACGGCTGCAAGAGATGCGAGTTCGTTCATTCCGCGCCAATCGCTCCGAGGAGATCTTCGGCGCATCCGGAGCTCGCAAGACGGCGCACCGCTCCGGACGCAAGGTCGCAATAGATTTGTGTAGCGTGACTTAGGCGGGGTCGGACAGGCTCAACCTTCGTTGCCGGCGGTCCCGGAGTCCTCCCCCAGCGCGTCGATGTTGCCCGCGAGGTATCGCAAGAAGGGTTCCGCGCGCCGGGGGGGCCGGGAGGAGGGAGCGGCTGGTCGGCCGGAGTTGGTTCGCCGGATCTAGTTCAGGCTGCCTCCACCGCCCGTTTGATCGCCTCGTAGTCGGGCTCCACGCCGGAATCCTCGGAGACCCAGTCGTAGACCACGGTGCCGCTTCGGTCGATGACGAACGCGGATCGCTTTGCGACCCCCTTGAGCCCCACGAGCTCCTCGTACAGAACGCCGTATTTGGTGGCCACCGTCTTGTTGAAGTCGGAGAGAAGCGGGAATCCGATGCCCTCCTCCTCTCGGAAGCGCTTCACGACGAAGGGGCTGTCGATGCTGATGCCGAACACGCGGGCGTCCAGCTCGTCCCACTCGACCCAGTCGCTCGTGATCTTGCAGAGCTCTGCTGTGCAGACCGAGCTGAACGCCAGCGGGAAGAACAGGAGCACGACCTTGTCCCGCCCGATGTGCTCGGCGAGGTCCACGACCTCTCCAGGCCCCTGGGGAAGTTGGAACGCCGGAGCCCTATCTCCCTTACGTATCGCCATGGCAGCCTCCTTGGCCGTTTCAATCAGAGTTCAATCGCTCGAGGAACCGCGGGCTACGGCCCTTCAGAACGCGCCTCCACCTCCACCCCCGAAGCCTCCGCCGGAGAAGCCTCCTCCGCCGCTGAACCCGGAGCCACCCGAGCTTCGCGGACGCGAAGCCATGGTCTGCGAGGTCGAGGTGGCCATGCGGGACAGATCGCTCACGAACAGATGGGTTCGGAACCCGTGGGGATTCGAGCCTCGGTACCAGCTGGGCGGCTCGCGATAGATGTCCTCGAACGCCGCCGCCCACTTGCTCTCCACGCCGAGGGCCATGGCGAACGGGAGGTACTTCTCGAACATCTCGGGGCCCGTGATCATCCGCTTGAAGCGGTCGCTCTCGACCCGTTGCAGAAACTCTTCGAAGCCGCGGACCTTGGCGAAAGCCCGTGTTCCGCGAACGGTCCGGGCCGGCATGACGAGGCCGAAACCGGCGACGATCGCTCCGGTCAGGATCCCCGCGACGATCACGGTGACCGGCGACTCTCCGAGCATGGCCGCGAAGATGTTGCCGGCGACCAGGGTAAGGACCGTGACGACCACGGCGACGCCGATGTATACGGCCTTCACCTTGTCCGGCCGGCGCTCGTAGTAGCGCTCCGCCAGGAGGCGCTTGAACATCCCATCCCGGATACCGGGCAAATCGCGGTAGAACTCGTTCTGCAGCTCCGAGAGGCTGACCGAGGTGCCGGAGGACCCGAACAACGCGTCCAGAAGTGCGACCTCGTGCGCCCTCAGCTCGTCCCACTTCCATTCCGCACGAGGCCGTTCGACGCGGAAGATGTACTCCGTGTCCGAGAGCAGCCCGAGGAGCATCTTCTTCTCCGTCTCCTCGATGCTCAGGTATCCGCGAACGGCCAGGTCGACCAGAGTGGCGGTGACGTCACGCATATCGGGAGAGTGATCAGCGAGCACGCCCATCTCGCCGGGCGTGAGCCCCTCCGGCGGCTCGTACTGGGCGGCGATCGGTCCGGTCTCCGGGTCCCGTCCACGAGCGCGCCAGAGATTGAACATGAGGAAGAAGGCCGCGACCGGGAGGAAGAGCGGCCAGTTCGCCCGCAGGAAACTCCCGGCCTTGTCGGCCGCGCCCGGGCGCTCGACCACGCCGGGATCCCAGGCGACGGCGACCGTCAGTCCCTCGCGGAACGCCAGCGCACGGGTCGTCTCGATCCGAACATAGTTCTCCAGGACCTCGATGCTCGCGGCGGATTCCGTCGAGCCATAGGCGCCGGTGAACGCGCGCGCCCTGAGGCCGGTGATCTCCGCCGGAAGCACGATCTCCGCCGAGGCGCGCTCGATCGCCACGGGCCACTCGTCGCCGGTCACGTTCCAGTACAGCTCGTCCCAGGTCTCGAACTCCTCGCCGCCCTCCGGGAAGCGGAGCCCGTTCTTCACGCTGTAGCGGATCTGGACCGTGCGTGTGGCATCCGAGGCGCCCGGCACCCAGATCTTGATCTTCTTGTACTGCCTCTCCCTGCTCTCCTCGTAACGAAGCTCGTTGCCCGAGCCGTCCGTCACCTCCTCGACGTCCAGGTCGAGGGCGTAGGTGAAGTTCTGCGCGTCGCGATAACGGATCGGTATGGTTCGGAAGATGCCGTTGTAGGAGCCGGAGAAGCGGGGGCGGATAGTCTCGGTCACATCGATGCGGCCGCTCCGGCGCACCCGTACCTGAACGTCGAAGCTCTCGATGACCCATTCGCGCAGAGCGGCCGTGGGGACCCCTCCGGCGCCCCGGGTGGCGCCCGGTGCGCTGGGCAATGCGAAGCCGGCAGCGCCGGCGAACGCGAGCGTCCCGACGGAGAGAGCCAGCAGCACGGCCCATCGCCCGCGATGTGCCGCAGGCTCTTGGCTGGGCAGCGAACGAACCCTAGCCGGCCGTCCCGAAATCGACTTTCGGCGCCTCACGCTCCCGTTCATCCTCGAGGCCGAAGAACTGGCGGGGCTGGAACCCGAACATGCCGGCCACCAGGTTGGACGGCACGGTGTGGATCTTGGTGTTGTAGTCGCGGACCACGGCGTTGTAGTAGCGGCGCGCGTTCTGGACGGCGTCCTCGATCTCGCTCAAGGATCCCTGCAGCTCGGTGAAGCTCTCTACCGCCCGGAGCTGCGGGTACGCCTCTGCCAGAGCGAAGAGCTGGCGGAGGGCTCCCGTCAGCACGTTCTCCGCCTGGGCCTTCGCCTCCGGATCCTGCACCGCCATCGCTCGGTTGCGGGCTTCGATCACCGCCTCGAGCGTGTCCTTCTCGTGGCTCGCATAACCCTTTACCGTCTCGACGAGATTGGGGATGAGGTCGTAGCGCCGCTTCAGCTGAACGTCGATGTCCGCCCAGGAGTTGTCGACACGAACGCGAAGCTTGACGAGGCCGTTGTATATGCCGATGAAGGCCACGATCAAGACGACCAGGATCAACAGGACGATCCACATGGTCAGCTCTCCTTGCTGGGGAAGCCTCCGGCGCGCCGCCATGTTCGCGCCGACGGCGCACTATAGGCAGCCGACAGCCGGGCTGCCAGCGGCCGCATTCGGGGCGGACGCCTCAACGGACGGCGCCGCGCACCCGGCGGCGAGCCCGGGCGTCAGCCGGCAAGCCCGAGAGCGGTGCGGACGGTCGCCGCGTGGATACAGATCGTGTCGTCCGTGTTCACGGCGTAGCCGCCCGCGAGCACGACGGCGACGGGCACTCCCAGGTCGCGGAGCGTTTCGAGAACGAACGAGTCGCGCTCGGCCAGCCCCTCGAGCGTCAGGTCGAGTCCGCCCAGCTGATCCTTTCGATAGGGGTCTGCCCCGGCGAGATAGAAGGCGAGATCCGGTCGATGCCCCTCGAGAAACGCCGGCAGGTGCCGGCTGAGCAGCTCGAGATACTCCTGGTCGCCGGTTCCGTCCCGAAGCCCGATGTCCGCGTCGCTGGGCGGCTTGGTGATTGGGTAGTTCCACTCCTGGTGCATGGAATACGTCGCGGTCCTGTCGTCGTCGGCGAAGATCGCTGCCGTCCCGTTTCCCTGGTGGACGTCCAGGTCCACCACGACGGCTCGGTCCACCTCTCCACCTGCCTGCAGGGCTCGGATTGCCACGGCCACGTCATTGATCAAGCAGAATCCCTCGCCGTGATCAGGGAAGGCATGGTGGAAGCCTCCGCCGAGATGGACCCCCACTCCCTCTTCCAGAGCGAGCCGACCGGCCAGAATGGATCCGCCCGCGCAAAGACGCGATGCGGCGGCGAGCTCGCGCGAGAACGGCACCTCGAGCTGGATGCGCTCCGCCATCGTCAGGTCATCGCTCTCGATCTTCCGCAGGTACTCCGGCGAATGAACGAGCAACAGCTGCTCGTCCGACGCCGGTTGCGGCCGGATCAGGTCGGACTCCGAGATCACCTCTTCCGCGAGCAGTCGGTCGCGGATCAATCGGTACTTGAGGGTGGGGAAGACGTGTGGGCCGATCTCTACCTCGTACGATGGGTCGAAGACGACGTGAGGCCGGCTCATGGCGTTCCGATCAGGATCGGTCGGGACCCGCCAGCGATCCCAGGACGCGCCGTCCGAGGGCCCGGCCCACGAAGCGGAGGCGGTCCGCCCAGGGGAGACGGCCGAAAGCCGTCCGCACGACACCCTTCGTGAAGTACGTCTTTTCCGAGTAGTCGATGGCCACCTCGACCATCGCCGGCCGTCCCGCTTCGATGGTGGAAGCCGACCAATCGACGGCCTCTTCGACATCGGCGTTCGACCCGAGGCGCCGGTAGTCGATCCCCACGGCCCTCGACAGGGCGGAGAGGTCGTAGTCCGGAAGCTCGCTGCTGGTTCGGCGGCTCAGGGCGATGTCCTGAAACTGAGAGATCTGAGCGAGCTCCCGGTCACGCAGGACGAAGACGGCGGTGGCGGCGCCCTCCCGGGCGGCCGTGAGCAGCTCGAGGCCGGTCATGAGAAACGCACCGTCCCCGGGCAGGGAGACCACCGGCACGCCGGGACACGCGAGGGCGGCGCCGATGGAGGCAGGCACGGCGTACCCCATGCAGGAGTAGTCCACAGGTGCCAGGAATCGGCCCGGTGCCTCGAGGCGCAGCCACTCCATGGCCAGGAAGGTCCCGTTTCCGCTGTCCGTGGCGTACACCGTCTCCGCCGGGAAGCGAGCCTGGAGGGTGCGGAAGAGGTTCGAGGGGGAGACGCCAGACTCTCCCTCCGACCCGCGAGCGCCGGCGACCTCGGCGTGCCCGTCCGCAATCCGTCCACGCAACTCCTCATCAGCGCCTCTCGGTCTCAGCTCGGCGAGAAGGGCCCGCATCACGGCGCCCGCATCCCCGACGACCTTGACGGCCGCCTCGAAGTTGCGGCCGGGCACGGCGGGGTCGATGTCGACGTGGATCAGGGCGCCGGGTGGCCTAAGACCGTAGCTCCCGGTGCCCACCTCGGAGAAGCGACACCCGATGGCCAGCGTGGCGTCACTGCTCTCGGCCACGCGTCGAGTGAACGGAGGTGCCGCATCGCCGAATCCGGGCCAGAGGAAAAGCGGGTGACTCTCGGGGAAGACCCCCTTGCCCTGGATCGTCGTTGCCACAGGGGCCTCCAGCCGCTCCGCCAGCTCCACGAGCACCTCCGAGGCACCGGCCGCCCCGAAGCCCACGTAGAGAAGCGGCCGCTTCGCTCCCTCGAGCGTCTCCAGGGAGCGCAGGATGGTCTCCCGGTCGAGTGGCGGACCGTCCCGCTGCTCTCCCCCCACGGCCTTCTGCTCGACCGATTCCTGCGCCAGGTAGTGGTCTGCCGGCACCTCCACCAGCACCGGCCCCGGGGCGCCCGCCCGCGCGATCGCGCAGCCGCGGCGCACCGTCCGATAGACCTCGTCGCGGCGGCTGGCACGAAGCGCTTCCTTCACGACGGGAGCGGCAATCGCCATCTGGTCGACGTCGTGCAGCTGGTAGGCGCTGTCGCTCTCGAGCCGGATGCCGCAAGCGAGCACGAGCATGGGGACGTTGTCGAGGTAGGCTTCGGCGATTCCCGAGAGGGCGTGGGTGAGGCCGGCTCCGGGCACCACGTTGACGCAGGCCATCCGGCCGGAGGCTCGCCAGTGCCCATCCGCCATGAAGGAGGCCGACTGCTCGTCCGTCACCAGCACCGGGCGGACGACTTCGGAAGCTGCCAGCGCGTCGTAGAGCTCGATGTTGTGCGTGCCGGGGATGCCGAAGGCGTGCGCGATGCCCTCGTCTTCGAGCGCGCGCACGACAGCCTGCGCCGCAGTCAGCCTCATCGAAGCAGGTCCTCCCGGATCGCCTCGGCCGCCCGATCGGCCAGTGCCATGATCGTCAGATATGGGTTGATCCGGAGAGAGTCGGGGAAGAGGCTCGAGTCGGCCACCCGGAGCCACGAGTGCCCGTGCACGCGGCCCCACGAGTCGGTCACCGAGTCGCCGGCCGAGCTGCCCATGCCGCAGCCGCCCATCAGGTGCGCGGCCGAGACCGGAACCGTGCCGGCGAGGAAATGCTCGGGCCGGATTCGCTCGTCGATCTCGCTCGCCTCCGTCGCCCGAAGCTCCGGCGGGCTGGCCAGCGGCACGTGCACGCGCTCCGCCCCGGCTCCGAAGAAGATCCTCGCCGATGCCCGGGTGCCGGCAGCGAGCGCCCGCACCACTTCATCGGTGAAGCGATAGTGCACGACGGGTCGGCCTCCGGAGTCCACCGCGACCCGGTTCCCGGCCGTGGCCCGGTCGCAGGCCAACACGAGGATCATCTGAAGGCGGGGAAACGCACGCAGGAAGCTCTCGTTCGTCGCGCCGAAGCCGATCAGGCTCTTGGCGGTCACGAAGGGAAAGTACATGCAGGTCTCAAGCACGTAGCCTTCCTCCACGGCACGGTCGACGTAGTAGCTCTTCGGATGGCCGACATCGTTGGTGATCTCGCGCGAGTGCTCACCGACGAGGATGAAGGCGGGGTGGCAGGTGAAACCCTCTCCAAGCCGGGGCAGCCGCTCTCCGAAGCCGGAGTGCTGAAGGAGGGCCGGAGAGCCGAGCGCTCCGCCGGCCACGACGACGGTGCCCGCGCGAACCCGATACTCGCCAGGCTCCCATTCCGGCGGGCCGCCCTTTCCCCCTGCCGGTGCGGCTGACACCCGGACGACGACGAGCTTCTCCTCGATACGCGTCGCTTCGGCGCGAGACACCACCTCGACGCCCCGTCTTTCCGCGGCCGGAAGTTGCACGCGATCCGTTCCCTGCTTGGCCGCGTTCGGGCAGCCGAGGTTGCAGAGGCTGGATCCGCGGCAGCCCTTCACGTTGACCGGAAACTGCCGCGCCTCGAAACCGGCCCGCACACACCCCGCCTCGAACAGCGTGTTGTTCTCGTTGATCTCGAACGGATCGAGCAGGTGAACGTTGTTCTGCCCCGCGAAGTGGCGGCAGCGCTCCGCCAGATCCGTGTGGGAGAGCCCCGGAATTGCCCAGCTCTCTACGACCCGGGGCTCGGGAACGAGCGACGTGCCGGTGTAGACGGCGGTCGATCCACCGTACACTCGGCCGAAGGCGAGCGTCATCGTTCCATCGGCCGTGAGAAAGCCTCCCGAGTCGGCGTACAGAGCTTCCGCCATCTCGATCTCCTCGCCGGTAAACTCCTCGTCGGCCAGCCTCGGACCCTGCTCGATCACCAGGACGCGCCGTCCCTGCTCGGCGAGAGGCGCGAGTCCCAGAGCCACCGTCCCTCCGCCTGCCCCGGAGCCGATGATCACGACATCGTACTCGCGGTCGATCACGTACCGCCTCCGGGCCCATCGTTCGATTCGTCCGGCACGTCGTCCGATTCGTCCGGCACGTCGTCCGATCCGTCGGTGAGGTCGCCCATCAGGGCGGCCCAACCGCCGGGGTCGGCGCGGTATCCGACGCTGCGGCGGACGTCGGGTCGTCCGTAGTAGCCCAGGAGAACGAGCGTCCGCAGGCCCCAGAAGCCGCGGCGCAGGAGGGGGGTGGCGGAGCGCTGCACCCCCTCGAGGATCTCGGTCCTGCGAGCGGAGTCCATGCGGCTGAAGCGTCGCCCATGGCGGAGCAGCGGGCCCCACTCCAGGGCAAGCACGAGGAGACGAAGCTGCCGTTTGAGACGAGGGGGGCGCGTGCGGAGCGCTGCCTCGATCCGCGCTTCGACATCCAGCCACCCCTCCGCATCCAGCCGAGCGGCGCCAGGGACGATCGTGACGGCGAGCGAGCGCAACGCGCCGCGCAGGGGCGGAGTCGGCGGAGCAAGCGGAGCAAGCGGTGGCGACGTCACGTCGCGAACGATAGAGAGCTGCCTGAGGGGGGAGCAAGCAGGCCCCGGGGTGGTAGGACTCGTCCGGGACCCAGAGGACTGCTGATCCGAGTGGAAGACGGAGGAGCGAATGGAAGCGCCGCTTTTTCAGGTCGATGCGTTCACCGACCGGATCTTCGCCGGCAACCCCGCGGCGGTATGTCTGCTCCCGCGGTGGCCGGATGCCGGTGCGATGCAGGCGATCGCCTCCGAGAACAACCTCTCCGAGACCGCTTTCCTCGTCGGCGGAGGCTCCGAGTACCAGCTCCGCTGGTTCACGCCGGTCTCCGAAGTGGATCTGTGCGGGCACGCCACGCTCGCCTCGGCCTTCGTCCTGTTCGAGCGTTTTGGCGTTGATGGTGCGGTGACGTTCGACACCCGAAAGGGGGAGCTCTCGGTCCGGCGGGATGATGAGGGACTTCTGCGGATGGACTTCCCGGCACTGCCGGCGAAGCCCGCCTCTTCGCCCGAGGGGATGCTGGAAGCGCTCGGTGGGTCACCCACCGACGTTCTGCTGGCGGACGATTA
The DNA here is from genome assembly GCA_947259585.1 of uncultured Gemmatimonadales bacterium. Taxonomy (GTDB): domain Bacteria; phylum Gemmatimonadota; class Gemmatimonadetes; order Palauibacterales; family Palauibacteraceae. The sequence continues at coordinate 85,723 of CAMYMV010000014.1, forward strand.
TCTGGTCCGCTACTCGGAAGAGCGGGCGGTGCGGGAAGTCGATCCCGATCTTGCCGCCCTCAGCGGCCTCGGAGCGCGCGGTGTCATCGTGACCGCACCCGGTGACACCGTGGATTTCGTCTCCCGCTTTTTCGCGCCCGACCTGGGCGTCCCGGAGGACCCGGTCACCGGTTCGGCTCATTGCACGCTCACGCCCTACTGGGCGGATCAACTCGGCAAGAATCGCCTGCATGCGCACCAGGTCTCTCGGAGGGGCGGGGAGCTCTGGTGCGAGCTCAGAGGAGACAGGGTGGAGATCTCCGGTAACGCCGTCCTCTATCTCTCGGGCTCGATCCGCTTCTGAGCGGGGGGCCTGGCCCGCTACGCCTCCGGGCCGTCACGAAGCCTGACGGCGTTCAGCCCAGGACGCCCGCGAAGCTCGATGGATCGACCCGGTAGCCGGGGAAGACTCGCTCGAGCTTTTCCGCGCCCAGATGCCCGCTCACGACTTCAGCGAACACGTCTCGGAAATCGGTGGTGATCGCCAGGTCGCGTCCCTCGTACAGCTGCTCGCGCTCCAGGCCCGGCCAGCTCCCGAGCACGCGGCCGCCCGCCGTCGCTCCCCCGAGTATCAGCATGCAGTTCCCGTGGCCGTGGTCCGTTCCGCCCGAGCCGTTCTCCGCCGCGGTACGGCCGAACTCGGACATGGTGACGACGACGACATCCTCGATCCGGTCGCCCAGATCGTCGTGGAACGCCCGGATGCCGCTCCCGAGCTCGGCCAGACGGTTGGCCAACTGCCCCTGGGCACCCCCCTGCGCAAGGTGCGTGTCCCAGCCTCCGATGTCCGTGAACGCCACCTCCAGCCCCACGTCGGCCTTGATCAGCTGAGCGATCTGCTGCAGCGAGCGGCCGAAGTCGCCGCGGGGATAGTCGACACCGGCCCGCGGCCGATACTGGAGCGGATCGGTCCGACGAATGAGCTCGATCGCCTCGAAGGAGTCGCTGGCCGCGCCGGCGATGAGGTCGTCCTCCTCGCTTCTGTACATCCGCTCGAACACCGATTCGAGCTCCGGGCTGCGGCCGCCGGCGATCCCGAAGCGCTCGAGATCCGCGATAGCGACCGTCGGATACGAGCCCCGAAGGGCCCGCGGCATCTCCGCCCCCATGGCCACGCCCCGCAAGGGAGACGACTCGGCCATGCCCACCTGACCGCTCGCGTGATCCGCGCTGTGGGCCGCGCCGTCCGCCAGCGTCCGGCCCTCGCACGAACACGCGTTCTCGGTCATCAAGCGGTTCATCCACCCGTCGCGCGTCGACTTGACCCCCGGCGTTCCCGACTCCATGAAGTCCTGCGCGTCGAAGTGCGAGCGCGTCGGATGGGGCGAGCCGGAGGCGTGCAGGATCGCCAGCCCACCCTCCTGATAGAGGTCGTAAAGGCCCCGAAGCGACGGATGAAGCCCGAAGAACCCGTCCAGGTCGATCGCCGACGCCCCGTCTCCCCGAGATGGTTGCGGTACGGCGATGGAGCGGCGAACGCGGTAATAGGCCTTCTCTTCGAAAGGCACGACCATGTTCAGCCCATCCACCGCGCCGCGCTGGAAGATGAAGACGACCGTCTTCTGGCGGCCGATCGATCGCGTTTCGGCCAGCAGGGTTCGGGTCAGGAAAGCGGGGGGCAGACCTATGGCCACGAGGCCCACCGCCCCCTGCTTGAGGAAGATCCGTCGGTTGATCGGTCGCATCACATCCCCCTTACGGCTCTCTCGCCGCTCAGCGGTGCTGGAACTCGGGTGATCCGAGAGCGAGACCGAGAGCGAGCTCGTTCGGTCCGGCTCCCCGGCGCAGCTCGGCGAGCGCCCCCTCGAGGCCGGCGAAGTCGCTGCGCATCTCCGTCTCGATCACGTCCCGCAACGCGGCCGTCCCCGAGCCGGGCAGCAGATCGGCGAGCATGCGATCCACCGGCTGTCGCGACAGGGAACCGGGGATCCGAACGTTCTGGATCCCCCCCGTCGCCATCGCGAGACCGAGGTTCATCCGCTGCAGGAGGGCCGCCCCGCTCGCCCATTCCTCGGACTCCGCCGGATAGCCGGTCGGCGGCGACGACATGTACGGTATCTGGTCCAGGGCGCGCAGCTGCTCCCCCAACCCTCTCGAGGGGCCGAACTCGGCCCCCGTCACCCTGAGCGCGCTGGCGACGAGCTCGAACGGGGTCTTCAGCTTCCCGCCGATGTTCGCCGGATCGTAGAAGCGCTCCGAGGTGAACAGGGCTCGCGTGACCTCGCGCAGGTCGCCGCGGGTCTCGAGGAAGACCGCTGTCAGTTCGTCCACGAGCGCCTGAGGCGGGTCGTCCGCGACGAAGGCCTGCACCAGCTTGGTCACCAAGTGCCGGGCGGTCGACGGGTGCACGGCCAGCATGCGGAGCACGTCGAGCCCATCCTCGATCCCTCTTCCCGCGGGAAGCGAACGTCCCATGACCGTCTTCTCGCCGGGGTCGTGCCACTCGGCCCGAAAGACGAACTCACCCGCCGACGCGCCGCCGTCCGAGCTCATTCCCTTGTTGGCTCGGCTTCCGCCACCACGGCCGGGCAGCTGCATGGTCCAGCCCGTGAAGGCGCGCGCCACCTCGATCACGTCGTCCTGCGTGTATCCGCCGTCGACACCCAGCGTGTGAAGCTCCAGAAGCTCACGGGCATAGTTCTCGTTCAGGCCCCGTTCGCGGCCGCTTTGCCGCTTCATCGCCTCCTCGATCCGGGCGATCTGTTCCTCCGGCACGCCGCGCATCCGAAGCACGACCTCGCGCTCCCGCGCCGACATGTTCTGGAAGCGGGATCGAGCCCGCTGCTGCTGACCCGCTCGCGGGTTCATCGAGTCCGGCACCTGGCTCTGCCAGTTGTCCAGGTACACGAGCATCGCAGGGTGCGAGGCGGTGGCGATGAGCATGTCCTCGAACTCGCCGAACACGTAAGGACGTATCGCCTCGCGCTCGTAATCGCCGATGAGCCAGCGGTCCGGCCCCTTGGCGAAGAAGACGTTGAAGTGATTGAACCAGAAGTCGGTCATCACTTCCTCGAGCTGCCGTTCCGAGTCCACCGCTCGAACCAGCTTGGCGCCGGCGAGGTCGAAGAGGATCCGGCTGGGGCTCTGGATGCCGAGTTCCCGCCGCATGCGCCGCATCTCGTCACGGGATAGGGAGTCCGGGTCGCCGAGGCGTGCCCGGACGACCTGGGGAGGCGGGTATGCCTCGTAGAGCTCCGAGACCGTCATCTCGACGGCCGGGAAAATGGCGAGCCGCTCCTCGAGCGCCGAGTCGTCGATTCTTTCCGGTGAGAGCTGCCGGTCGAGCCACGCCTCGGAGCCGAGGTCCAAGGCCTCGGCCAAATCCTGCGGGCGCACGCCGTACGTGGCCCGCCTCAGGAGATGGAGCGCCCGGGTGGTATCAGCGGCGGCCCCCTCCCGGAACGGCGCCTGCGCCCAGGCCGCAGGCGCTGGGAGAGCGGTGAGAATGATCAGGATGGTGAGAATAACGCTGACGGCGAACGTTCTCGCCAAGGTCCTCCGACCCTTCTGCCAGTCCCCCGAACTGTCCGCTACCGTCCTCATCCTCCGACCTCTCCTGCCTGCACCCATCCGCAAGCGGCCGCGGTCACGTTCACGGCCGGTCTCCGTTCGTGGTGACGCGAAGGATGGGAGCTTCGTTAACCGGATCGGCCGGTCAGGGTGCTCGAACCAGCTTCACGACTCGTCCATTATCGGAGAGGATGTAGAGCTCTTCCGCTGAATCCCGGCCGAAGGAGAGCACGGACCCCAGGCCGCCGACGTCCCACTCCACGAGTTCAGTGGCGCCCTCCCCGTCGAACCTGAAGCTGCGCAGGAAGCCCCGGCAGAAATCGGAATAGAAGTAGTGGCCGACGACTTCCGGGAGCGCGCTCCCACGGTAGACAGATCCGCCCGTCACCGAGCAGCCCTCTCCGTGGTCGTACTCCAGCACGGGAAGCACCAGGCCCGTGTCGTCGCACCCGCCGCCCCCGAAGCAGCTGCTGCCCTCCATTACGTTCCATCCGTAGTTGAGGCCGCTCTCCTCGTCGTCGACGGCGTTGACCTCCTCACGGCTGGACTGCCCGACGTCGGCGATGTAGAGCTTCCCGGCTGGCGGGTCGAAGGCGATGCGCCACGGGTTTCGGAGTCCAATCGCCCAGATCTCGTTCCCGAACGGGTTGTCGCCCGGAATCGCGTACGGGTCCCCGCCGTCGACATCCAGCCGCAGCAGCGAGCCCAGCAGGGTACCCGAGTTCTGCCCGTTGTTCTGGGGATCGCCGGCGCCGCCTCCGTCGCCGAGGGCCGCGTACAGCATGCCGTCGGGGCCGAACAGGATGTGGCCGCCGTTGTGGTTCGAGGCCGGCTGCGGCACGGCTAGGACCAGATTCGCCGACCCGGCATCCGCTATGTCCGGGTCGGCGCTCACGGCGTAGCGCTCGATCCGGGTGTCCCCGTTGTTCCCCGTGTAGTTGACGTAGAACAGCCCGTTGGCCCCGTAAGCAGGGTGAAAGGCCATGCTGAGCAACCCCTGCTCGTTGCCTCCGCTGACCCTCGAGGAGAGATCGAGAAACGGAGCGGCCAGCAAGGTGCCGTTCCTCACGATGCGGATCCGCCCGGTCTGCTCCACGATGAAGAGTCGGTCGTCGCCCGCGGGTGCGGTCACGTAGAGGGGCCGGGTGAGGCCGGTGGCGACGGTCTCGGTGGTCAGCGAGAACTCGCCGGAGGGGGGAGGCGGGGGCGGAGGGGGTGGTGGAGCCGGTGGAGGTGCCGGATTCGTGCCCGCGTCGGATGTGCATGCCGACAGGGCCAACAGCACGGCGAAGGTGGAGGGCGCCCAGCGTAGAAGATCGCTCCATGAACGCGCTTTCGAGGAGGGTACTGACATTGTAATCCTTTATGGTTAAATCACCTACTGTCATTCACGGTCCGGGCCGCCGGCCGCCGGAGCTGGAACGCATACCCGACGACGCCGTCGGATGTGCCGGCGTAGAGACATGATGGATATGGCAGGCGTCACGATTCCCGTCCGGCATCCGTTTCTTCGGGAGAGCGGGAATGGCGGTGTGCCGCGACCGCGCCTGCACGAAGGCGGCACGACGAACGCGCGCCCACCATACCCCAGCGTTTGTTGACAAAGCGTGCTTCACGCTACAGGATTTCAAAGTTTTCGTGGGGAGCGGAACGGCCGGGAAACCGCGAACGGCTGCCGCTTTGGTGGTGGATGGGCATCCACGCAGTCTTACTGTCGCGGTTGGGAGGGGCCCCACATGAGGAAACTCGGTTTGCTCACAGCTGTCATCCTCCTCTTCTTCACGACTTCCGCTCTAGCCCAGCAGAGGACCATCACGGGCGAGGTGCGAGATGACGTGACGGACGAGCAGATCTCGTTCCCCCAGATCACCGTCGACGGCACGACGATCGGCACGGTCGGGGGTGAAGACGGCCGATTCACCCTTTCCGTGCAGCAGGGTGCCGTGCGGCTCATCGTCCAGCGAATCGGCTATCGCTCTTCGATCATAGACGTCGGGGCCGATCAGCAGGTCGTGGAGGTCACCCTGACCGTCGACTACCTGCGAGTGGAAGAGCTGGTGGTGACCGGGCGCGCCACGGAGACGCGGCGCGTGAACCTGGCCAACTCGATCGGGACCATCGACGGCACTGAGCTCAACCAAGTGCCGCAGGAGACGATCGACAAGGCGATCGCGGGCCGAATCGCGGGAGCCGTGATCAATCAGAACTCGGGTGCGCCGGGCGGCGGGCTCCAGCTAAACATCCGGGGCTCCGCCTCGATCAACGCGGCTGCTGAGCCGCTCTACGTGGTCGATGGAGTGATCGTGAGCAATGCCGCGATCCCATCCAATCAGAACGAGATAACGTCGGCCGCCGGCGGCTCGAATCCGTCGCTGGACCAGGACGTTCTGCAGAACCGGATCGCCGACATCAACCCCGAGGACATCGAGACGATCGAGGTGCTGAAGGGCGCCTCGGCGGCTGCGATCTACGGATCGAAGGCGAGCAACGGCGTCGTGATCATTACGACCAGACAGGGCGAGGGGCCGAACCAGGTCCGATTGGCCTTCCAGGGCGGAGCCTTCGACCTGTCAAACAAGCTCGGGTCGCGCGTGTTCGCGTCGCCGGAGGACGCGGTGGACGGCTTCGGAGCTGCCGGGGGAGTGCTCTGCACCTCCAGCCCGTGCCAGATCCTCGACAACGAGCAGTTTCTTGCCGGCCGAAACGCGTTCTCCTGGCAGGGGGACATCCAGGTATCGGGCGGCCAACCGGGCAGCACCACCTACTTCGGCTCCGGCCAGTGGAGGGATGACGAAGGGATCATCACCAACACCGGCTTCGAGCGCCAGTCGGGTCGCCTGAACGTGAACACGGTCGTCGGCGGCGTGGCCGACTTCAGCTTCAACACGAACCTCATCCGCACGAACGCCAGGCGCGGGATCACCAACAACGGAAACAACTCGATCAGCTACTACATGGTGTTCCCGAACACGCCAAACTTCATCGATCTGCGGGCCGATAATAACGGGCTCTTCCCCAAGAACGGTGCCGTGCTTGCGGACGGCACGGAGAGCAACTTCGTCCAGGCGGGTAGTAACCCGCTCCAGACGGCGGCGCTGGTCGACAACAACGAGACGGTCTGGCGGCTGCTGGGGTCCATGAACATGGAGCTGTCGCTGGTCAATAACGACAAGGACCGCTTCCAGATCATCGCTCCGGTCGGCGTGGACTTCTTCAGCCAGACGAACCGCATTTTCTCGCCCCCGGATCTGTTCTGGGAGCCGGTCGACGGCCTGCTTGGAACGGCGCTCGACAGCAACTCCGACGCTCTCAATATCAACGTGGGCGGAAACGGCGTTTGGACCCATCAGTTCTCCGGCAGCCAGCTGACGACCGCCGTCGGCGTGCAGTACGAGTACCGCGACGTTCAGATCAACCGGACGATCGGGAGAAACCTCACGGCTGGTAAGGACAAGACGGACGCGGCGACGCAGGTCTCGATCATCGAGCAGCGCGCCAAGGTCGAGGACTTCGGATTCTACATCCAGGAGGAGTGGCTGGGTTTGGATGACAGACTGCTCCTCACCGGTATGGTGCGCTTCGATCAGAGCAGCGCCAACGGCGAGACGACGAAGCTGTTCATCTTCCCGAAAGGCGCGGCCTCCTACCGGATTCTCGAGGGGAGCAACCCGGGTAACTTCTTCAGCGAGGTCAAGGTGCGTGCGGCGTACGGGCAGTCCGGCAACCAGCCGCTGTGCGACGTCCGCGACGGCTGCCAGAAATTCACCAGCCTGCGGCTGGACGCGAACCTCGAAGGACAGGCCGGCACAGTTCTCGAGGGCACCGCAGGCTCGCCCCTGCTCGCTCCCGAGCGGGCCTCCGAGTTCGAGGCCGGCATCGACATCACCGGTTTGAACGACCGCCTCACGCTGGAGTTCACCGGATACGTGAACAACATCACCAACATCATCCTCGAGCGCACTGTGGCACCCTCGACCGGTTTCGCCGACGAGATCGCCAACCAGGCGACGCTCCGAAACACGGGGTTCGAGACGACCATCGGCTGGACGCCGTTCGTCGGGAGCAACTTCACCTGGCTCTCAAGGACGGTCTTCTACTTCAACAAGAGCGAGGTCAGAGATCTGCAGGGCCTCGCGCCGTTCGAGGCGGACGCGGGCTTCGGCCTCGTGTTGGGGGGCTTCTTCGTCCAGGAGGGCGAGTCACTTACCCAAATCGTGGGCACCGACGTCGACTGCACGGGCAATCCCGCCGTGGACGAGCCTGTTCCGGGAACGGAGGCTTGCCTCGTGACGCCCGAGTTCGGCGGGACGGGGATCGCCGGTCAACGGAAGGCGGGAGACTCCGAGCCGACCTTCCTGATGTCGTTCGTGAACGACTTCACGATCGCTCGGAACCTGAACTTGTACACGATGTTCGAGTGGCGGTACGGCAACGACATCATCAACCTGACGGAGCTCCTTTACGACTTCGGTTCCAACTCGGCCGATTGGAACGACCAGGACGGCACGATCGAGTCGGTTCAGGAGTGCAACCCGAACTGCAGCGGCGAGGAGCGGCTGCCATCGTTCGGTTCTCAGGCATACCCCTGGACCCAAGCCGCCTCGTTCTTCAAGGCGCGCGACATCTCGCTCACGTACAGCCTGCCCACCAAGTGGGCGGCGTCGTTCTTCAACTCTCAGCAGATCCGCTTCCGCCTCTCGATGCGGAATCTGTTCACGATTACGAACTACAAGGGTCTCGATCCCGAGGTGAGCAACTTCGGAAACCAGAACGTCGGACGGAGCATCGACGTGGCGCCGTTCCCGCCTAGTCGCTCCCTGTGGCTGGGCTTCGACATCACATTGTGAGCCCGAGATACTTGGACATGAGAAGCGAGACGAATCGGCCTATTTACAGGAGAAATAGAGCGATGATGCGAAAGCTAAGCTTCCTGGTCCTCACGGGCGTGATGTTCGTGGGAATGACCAGCTGCCAGAACCTGAACTCACCGAACTTCAACTTCGAGGACCTCCAGAACCTCGTGGACAATCCCACCCCAACGGGCCTGTACACGGCCGCGCAGGGGCTGCTGATCACCCGTCGCGACATGGACGCAGGCGGTCCGAACGACTTCTACTCCAATGCGGGAATCGTCGGTCGGGAGAGCTATGACCTGGATATCAACGATCCCCGCTTCGAAACCGAGCTTCTGTCCTCCCAGTTGAGCCCGGATAGCCCGGCGTTCGGAGGCAACTTCTGGTCGGAGCCGTACGAGAACGTGCGGGTGGGTGCAATCATTCTGGCTGGAATTGCGAACTCCACCCCTCCGCTCTCCGCCAGTGATGCCAACTGGCTCGAGGGCTTCGTGAAGACGATGGTGGCCTACGATCTCATGGAGATCGCGCTGGTGCGCGACACCCAGTGCGGCTGTCCGATCGAGGCCTCCGAGAGCCCGAGCGAGCCAGCGCCCGCGGTCAGCGCCGACCAGGTATTCGCTCGGGTGATTCAGCTACTCGATGAGGCAGCGTCAGACCTCCAGCAGGCGAGCGGAACCTCGCCGATACCTCTGTCAACCGGCTTCGACGGAATCGCCGGCGTCGTGCAGGTGGGCTTCTTCCGTTCCGCGGAGGGCTTTCGGCAGTTCAACCGCGCCCTGCGGGCGCGGGCCGCCATGTACGAGCAGGATTGGAGCGGGATGCTACAGGCAGTCGGCGAGTCGTTCATAACGGACCTCCCGGCGGCGCTCAATCTCGGCGTCTACCACGTGTTCACCTCACAGTCAGGAGACGTTCTGAACGGGCTCGCGCAGTTCGGGAACGATCCGAACCTGCGGGCTCACCCCTCCTACAAGGCGGACGTGGAGCTGAAGGCCGATGGGACGCCGGACGACCGCTTCACGCGCAAGACCCGGCCCATCAGCAGCCGATCGTACCAGGGGCTCTGCGTGGGTGATCCGTCACCGACGCCCTGGGCGCCCGATCCACGCTACACCGACGATCCGGGAGGAGGCACAGCCCAGCGCGAATGCGACGTAGGCTTCGACCTCTATCCGGCGACGACGACTCCGGTCTCGATCATCCGGAACGAGGAGCTGCTCCTGATGCGGGCGGAGGCTAACATCCAGCTCGGCAACCTCGGCGCCGCTCAGGCCGACATCAACCTGGTTCGGAGCGCGAGCGGTGGACTGGGGCCGGTCACGTTGACCAGCGCCAACGCGATCGACCAGCTGCTCTACGAGCGGCAGTTCTCCCTCTGGTGGGAAAACGCGCACCGGTGGAAGGACATGCGGCGCTACAACCGTCTCGCTGAACTCCCGGTGGATAAGGCAGGCCACGGCGTGGCCAGCTTCTACCCGATCCCGCAGGAGGAGACGACGGCGCGACAGTAACGGGGCGGCACGCCCTTTCTACATGCGGCAACGAAAAAGCCGGCGGCCCTCGGGTCGCCGGCTTCTTCGTGTTGAGTCGCGTTCGCGCCACTCGGGGCGCACGCCAAGGTTCGACGCGAGGCCTCGCCATCGAAGCCTCGCCGTCCCATCCCTCAGACGTGCGCCTTCTCCCGGCCCCTGCGAAGCGCGTCCTCGGCGACCCGCCGCGCGCCGTGCACCGGGGACTCGCCGCGCTGGCCGGCTTCGGGGAATATCCGGTCGAGCGTGTTCTCGATCTCGCCCACGCGCTCGCGCATGGCCTCCTCGTTCGATTCGCCGAGGTGCATCATGCCGAAGGCGATAGCACCGCCCGCGTTGACCACATAGTCGGGCGCGTAGAGGATCCCGCGCTCGTGCAGGAGCTCCGCGTCCTCCGCCCCGTCCAGCTGATTGTTGGCGGAGCCCGCCACGATACGGCAGGCCAGCTGGGGGATCGTCTCGCGGTTGAGGATCGCGCCGACGGCGCACGGGGCGAAGACATCGCACGGCGTCGTGTACGTCTCGGAGACGGGAATGGCACGCCCGCCAAGCTCGGAGGCGATGCGGCTCGCGAGGGGCTCAGCGATATCGGAGATGAGAACCTCTGCGCCGGCCTCGGCCAGCATCCGGGCTAGTGGCTCGCCCACGTCGCCGGCGCCCTGGATCAGCACGGATTTTCCGGCGACATCGGCACTGCCGTCCGCGGCCTTGAGGCTCGACCGAATTCCGGCGTACACGCCGAGCGCCGTATAGGGGCCGGGATCAGCGGTCCCGGAGCCCGAGAGGCCGTGTCCCATGACGTACTGCGATGCTTCCGCCAGGACGTCCATGTCCTCCGGCGTGGTTCCGAGATCGACGCCGGTGGCGTATCCGCCGTGCAGCGACTCGAGGAGGCGGCCGAAGCGGCGGAGCAATCCCCGCTTCTCCTCGCCTTCCAGAGGCCTCGGAATCGCCAGCACGGACTTCCCTCCTCCGAACGGGAAATCGATCGCGGCCCACTTGTAGGTCATGCCCTGCGCGAGCCGCATCGCGTCCCGGGCTCCGTCCTCGGGGGCCGGATACGGCTTCATCCGGCAGCCACCTACCATCGGCCCCAACGTCGCGTCATGGAGGGCGATGAACATCCAGGTGCCCGTTTCGTGGTCGTAACCCTGGACCACCCCCAGGCCGTTCCATTCCTTCAGTAGCTCCCTCATCCCGTTCATCCCGTCATCACCTCGCGATCCCGGTTGTCCGTTCAATCGGTTGTCCACTCATGCGGCCCGCTCCTCGAGCATGTCGCCACAAACCTAACCGCCTCGGCCTCCGCCCAGAAGAATGGCCTCAGCGGCGTAGCCCCGCCGACAAAGCCGACGTGCCCGCCGCGCTCCACGAACCCGGCATGAAGCCACGGATTCTCCCGCACAGCGTCATTCTCCTCGGCAGATGTGGGGTGGAAGGGGTCGTCCTTCGCCTGGAGCAGCAGGGTCGGAACCCTGATCGCGGCGAGATAGCGCAGGGAGCTGGATCGCTCGTAGTAGTCCGCCGCGCTCAGAAAACCGTGCAGGGGCGCCGTGACAACCTCGTCGAAGCCACGAAGCGTGCGAGCCTCGAGGGCTGCGGCGGGATCGTAGGGAAGCGGTCCGTTTTCGCCCTTCGCTCGTACCCCCTCCCGCAACGCTCGGAGGAAGAAGCGGGTGTAGAGAAGACCCATGCCGCGCTCCATCCGCGCCGTTGCGGCCGCGAGATCGAAGGGCACCGAGATCCCCGCGGCCGCCGTCAGCAGTGGGCTGCCCAGGCTGCCCTCCTCGCCGAGATACTTGAGTAACACGTTGCCGCCGAGCGAGAACCCGATCGCGGCGAGCGGGGCTCTCGGGGCGCGCTCGTGCAACGCGCTCAGGATGAAGTGGAGATCGCCCGTCTCACCCGCGTGGTACGCTCGCGGCCGCCGATTCGGCGAGCCGCTCCTGCCCCGGAAGTTCAGCGCCGCAGCTCGAAGCCCGTGTCGCCCGCACCACCGAGCCGCCTCCACCATGTATCCCGACTCCGAGCACCCCTCCAGTCCGTGCAGCAGCAGGACGACGGGCGTGGAATCCCGAGATCCCTTCGAGGAGAACGGCTCGCTGAAGTCCACGTCCAGGAAATCGCCGTCCGGTGTCGTGAATCTCTCGCGTACCCACGAAGGATCCCTCATCCTCCGGAGCGAGCGTCCGCCGATCGTCTGGCCGTGGGCTCCCGGCAGCCACCAGGCGGGTCGGAAGGGTCGGAGCGAGAACTGCTGTCGAGAAGTGTTCAAGTCGGCGGTCCGTTTGGTATGTTTGTCGACCCGGAGATCCCGGCGCGTGAATCTCGGCCAGGGAAAGTTGCGGAATAGGGGAGCCATGTCGAGCCGACGGCTGTTGCACTACGACCGGATCGAGGCCGCTGGACGGGATGCGAGCGACGGATATCCGGCTAACGAGGGGGCGTCGCCCGCCTCTCCGTGGCTGTACGTGCTGCACGGCATCTTCGGAGCCGGAAGGAACTGGCGAAGCATCGCGAGCAGGGTCGTCCGGGCCCGTCCGCCCTGGGGAGGCCTGCTGATCGATCTTCGCATGCACGGAGAATCGCAGGGCTTCGAGCCGCCTCACACGCTGGATACGTGCGCTGCGGACCTGGAGGTGCTCGCCGAAGAGACCGCTCTTCCTCCGGCCGCCGTGTTGGGGCACTCCTTCGGCGGCAAGGTCGCTCTCTCCTACCTCTCCCGAGCTGCGGCCAGGGATGACGTGCCAGACCAGTTATGGATCATGGACTCCACGCCGTCGGCCAGGGACGCGGTGGGCGATGCGGAGCGGATGCTCGGGGCCGTGCGCTCGCTCCCGACGCGGTTCTCCTCCCGTGCCGAAGCGATCGATGACGTGAAGCAGGCCGGCTTCCCCGAGCGAGTGGCCAGCTGGATGTCGGCAAACCTGGCGCGATCGGATGAGGGCTACGGGTGGAAGCTCGATTTCGCTGCCCTCGAGCTCCTGCTGCACGATTTCTTCCGCTCCGACATGTGGCCCATCGTGGAGGATCCTCCCCCGGGAACCGAGCTTCACTTCGTCAAGGCGACGAGGTCGAACGTCATGACGGAGGGGGAAGCGGAGCGCATCCGTGAGATCGGCCGCACCCGACCCGTTCGCCTGCACGAGGTCGAGGGGGGGCACTGGCTGAACGCCGACAATCCGGACGCCGTCCTTGCACTCCTGGAGCGGTACCTGCCGGACTTCTGAGACGGCACACTAAAAGATCTCGAACCATCCGCCAGGACGGCGAATGGGTCCGCGCGCCAGTCTCGCGGCCGCGCCGGCGACCGCACAGCCGTCGAATCGGATATCCACCGCGCCGGAGAGGTCCGATCGAGCCATCATGACGCTACCGCCGGAGTCCAGGCCGACAGCGACGGCGCCCTCCACGTCGAGCTGGCCCGAGACGGCCATCGAGCCTGCGACGAGAACCAGTCCGCTCCATCGAAGCTCGCCCGCGATCGTAAGGTCGCCGCCGACGATGAGGGTGCCCCGGCCCGTGACAGTTCCGGTGAGGGGAGGAGCGGAGGGTAGGACAAACGTCACCGGCCATTCATCCGGATCGGTGACTGGTTGCGGCGACCAGATCTCGGAGATCAGATGCTCCGGCTCCACGAACTCCTGCCGGCTGGCATTCCTCCAATCCACTCCGGCGGGGGACAGGGTGGTCCCGCCCGATGGCAGGCTCAGAAGGGGCGGACGACCCGAGAGGGACGCCGTATCGCCAAGGAAGCCACCCGGTAGCACGGCGAGCCCGGCGACCGCATCCGTGCCGGAGCATTGCCCTCCCCGGCTGTCCAGTCCCGAGATCTGCGCAGCGGTTCCCAACAGAACGGTGTCTGAGGCAACGAGGGCGGCAGTTGCCCGAAAGGGGGTTGGAGCGAGCACCAGCTGACCGACGACTCTTCGAGCCGAGCCTTCACGGCCCGGCTCGTAGGTGCCCTCGGCAACGAGCAATCGGATCTCCCGAGCCGGATCCAACCGCAGAAGCCGGCGCGACTGCACCTTGACGGTCCCTCCCTCGATCTCATAGGAGAACGTCGAGCTCCCGGCCGTGTCGGTCCCTATCGTTGCAAGGGCCTGGTTCAGGCCGGCTTCGGCCACATAGAAGGACCGAACGGCGGCCGCGTGGTTCTCGGTGGTTCTGGAGTCCAGAAACGCACGAAGGAAGCCGGACGCGGCGAGGGCGGAGGCGGCGAGGAGTACGAGCAGAGTGACCGGAAGCGCGGTGCCACTCCGATCCACCGTCGCTCCTCGAACGCCGCGCATTAACGAGCCCTCCGCTATGACGTTGGACGATCCATCCTGACTCAAGCTGCCGCCGGTCCGTCAACAATGGGTCAACCACCCCATTACTCGGTCACCCGCGGGCATGCTATGTTCAACGACGAGAATTTCGACTACGAAGTGAGGAGGTAGAGCTTGATCGAGGGACCGCGAACGAGACGAGCGCGACGTGGAGGCTTCGAGGCGCTGGTGGTTGGCGTCTGCATCCTGCTGCTCGGGCCGCTGCTTTCCGCCTGCGCGAGCGGCGGTGGAGGCGCCTCGGACGATCCCGAGCTGGACGCGCTGACGCACGTGCCGGATACCGTCTTCGTGGTCGTGAACAACCGATATCGGTTGGACGTGAACGTTTACGCCCTCTACATGTCCACCCGGCAATTCCTTGGCGTCGTTACGACGAACCGAACCTCCGAATACGCAGTGAGGGGGAGCGTCGCCGCCGGCAGCAACTTCCGCGTCCTGGCGGATCCGATCGGTGGCGGTGGGAACTACGTGACGGACGAGATTCTCGTCCGGAAGGGGGATGTCGTCGAGGTGACGATCCAGGACCCCTTGATCCAGTCTTTCTACAGCCTCTACTGAGGCAACAGGTCCGCTTCAATCAGTTAGGTCCATATCCTGCCGTTTTGGCCTACCGCTGTGGTATTGAAGGGAAGAATCCAACCCGGGCAGCGCTGCGACGAATGACCCGCTGATCTGTCGGTTTCGTGCTACAACCCTCCGGTCCCCACGGGGTATCAATAGCTGTAAACGCTTATAGTATAACAAGTTGGACATGTTTGTCGCCATGGTACCTTTTCTTGCCTGACAAAGAGGCCGCTTGACCGCTCTGCGAGGCGGATTCAGCGGCGCTTAGCCGGAGAAGTGAAGGTTAGTCCTATAGCTGTAGAAGTGAGGTAGTCCCGCTCATGGCAGTCCAAACGAAGGATTCGAAGCCTCCTGAGGTATCGAGGTGGGCGGTCGTCGCCTTTCTCTTCCTGAGTGCAGCCGTCGCGACCGGTATGGTCTACGCCGCGAACGAGTACCTCGCGCCGGTAGAGGCCGGGGCACAGGAGCTCGCGTGCGTCCCGAGCTGGGCAGACGCCTGCTCCAGCGTCGAGGTTGCCGTCTCGGACGACCAGCTCATGATCCACGTGCCCAACGGTAGCTTCCCGCGAACTGCATCCGAACGGAAGCGTCCGACGGCTCCGCGCGGCTTCCGCTCCTCGTCAGCCTGGAGTTCCGGCTCAGAGACGCCCGCGGCTCAGCCGATAGACGCAGAGCGCATCTCGGCTCCGACCGGCGTAATGGCGGGTGGGCCGGCGCTGGCCGGGTTGAGAGTTCTGTCGAGCACGACCGGTGGCGTATGCGCATCGGCCGACACGCCCGGGTGCGTGGACGTCACGGACCAGTGGCTGGCCGTGAGCGATACGACGGCCAAGCTCGAAGAAGAGGACGATGACGATCCGTGCGTCGTGGATGACGATGACGAGGAGGGCCAGCGCTCTCTGGAGCAACGGGCCGTTGCCGAGGACGACTCCTCCGGTGTGGTTCCTTGCGCTGCCTATCTTCCCGCGGGTTCGACCGGCAGTCTTCTGAATCCGATCACCTTCCTTCTGCCCATTCCTCCGGTCATCGGCATCCTCGCCGGCGGCGGCGATAGCCCGCCTGAGCCTACCGGCGGCACCGCCGGCGGTCTCGATGGCGGCGACGACGGCGATGACGGCGGAACCGGCGGTGGCACCACAGGCGGCGGCACCACGGGCGGCGGCGGCGACGGTGGTTCGGACGGCGGCAGCGACGGTGGTTCGGACGGCGGCAGCGACGGTGGTTCGGACGGCGGCAGCGACGGCGGTTCGGACGGTGGCAGCGACGGTGGTTCGGACGGTGGTTCGGACGGCGGCAGCGACGGCGGTTCGGACGGTGGCAGCGACGGCGGTTCGGACGGCGGCAGCGACGGTGGTTCGGACGGTGGCAGCGACGGCGGCGATGATGGCTGGCCGACGGATGACGGCGGTGGCGGTCCCCCGATGTCCGAGGTTCCCGAGCCCGTTAGCACCACGCTGATGGGAATAGGCTTGGCGAGCTGGGCGGCTGCCCGGGCGCGCCAGCGCCGCAAGGGTGCCGAGGTGGATCCCGGCGCGGCGGAGGACCCTCTGGACTGAGCCGTCGAGAGCGGGGATCTGAAGGGGCGGGGCCGGAGTCGGCTCCGCCCCTTTTTTTTGGGCCGGCCGCGGCGACGGCTAGCTGCCGGCGGCTTCCTCCGCCAGCCACTCCTCGATGACGGTCGCCAGCACGGCGAGGCTCACGGCGCCGTTCTCCAGGACCCGATCGTGGAATGCCTTGACCTCGAAATCCGGGCCCAGAACCTCCTTGGCCTGGTCTCTCAGCCGCAGGATCTCCCGCTGCCCGAGCTTGTAGGCCAGGGCCTGACCGGGCCACGAGATATACCGATCCACTTCGTTCTCCACGTTGTTCTCGGCGAGCAGTGTGTTCTCGAGCATGTACTCGATCGCTTGCTCCCGTGTCCAGCCGAAGGCGTGAATGCCGGTATCCACGACCAGCCGGCTGGCGCGCCAGGCGTCGAACGAGAGAACGCCGAGCCGATCCCGATCGTCGGTGTAGAGGCCCATCTCATCGGCCAGCCGCTCGGTGTATAGCGCCCACCCCTCGACAAACGCCGTGGTGCCCTGGTACTTCCGGAACTCCGGGATCTCCGTCAGCTCCTGTGCGATCGCCAGCTGGAGGTGGTGGCCGGGAATCCCCTCGTGGTACGCGAGGACCTCGGCGTCGTACCTCGGTCGGGTCTCCGGAGCGTAGGTGTTGATGAAGTAGGTGCCCGGTCTCGTTCCATCTGCGGCCGGTCTCCTGTAGTAGGCGATCGTCGTGAAGGGCGCCTCGTACTCGGGAATCTCCTCCACCACGATGGGAGTCTCCGGAAGCCGTCCGAACCAGTCGGGAATCGCCGCCTGTGCCCGTGCCGTGGCCTCTTCCGCCTTCGCCTTAACCTCCTCGGCCGTCGAGAAATGAAGGGCCGGATCGGTGCGGAGCCTGCGCTGGATCTCGCTCACGTCCGAGGTGCCGAACACCGGCTCGCCGAGCGTGGTCATCTCGGCACGGATTCGGGCATTCTCCTGGAGGCCGATCTCGTGGATCTCCTCTGCTGTCAGGCCGAGCGTCGTGTATGAGTGCCGGAGGATCCGGTAGCACTCCTCACCGCCCGCCAGCCCGACCATTCCGACTTGATCTCCCGTCCGGCCTGCCGGTAGAAGCTCTTGCTCGAAGAAACCCAGCAGACGCTCGAAGGCCGGCCGCACGCTCTCGCCGATCGCCGCCAGCAGCGCGGTTCCGAATTCCTCGTGCTCCTCGTCCGACCATCCCTCCCGGATCGCCGCGGCGGGCTCGGCGAGCGGCCATTCGGCGTCGGGCTTCTCCAGCTGCATCCGCAGCTGCTCGATCGCGTACTCGACGGAGAGCCGGTTTGAGACCAGGCCATCCGCGAGACCGAGGCGGAGGTTCTCGATGTAGGCGTCCACGTAGGGCCCCATCGCGTGCCAACGCTTGACCATCTTCTCGCCATCGGCCGGCGTCTCGACGCGCTGGATGTCCGCGATGTTCAGCAGGCTCACCTGGGGTCCGCTGCGGTGGTCCACGCGCCACTCGGCGAGCCGGCAGACGCGACGGTCGAGATCATCCTGCAGCTCTTCCTCGAGGGCCAGGTAGGTGATCAGATCCTGTCCGACCAGAGCGTCGCGCTCGATCCCCCTGAGCTCGGCGAGGAACCCCTCGATCGCCTCGTAACGCCTCTCTCGGCCCGCCGGCGTGATGTCGGCGAGGCGGTCGTCGTATCGGCGGTCGCCGAGGCTGGTGGCCGATCTGGGACTCGTCTCCAGGTGCCACTCCCAGTACCGCTCGGCGAGGGCCGAAAGGGCCTCCGAGCCGGCGGCCGCGTCGGTGCCGCCCTGATCGCCCTCATCCGGGCCATCGCCCGCGGTGCAGGCCGCGGAGAGGAGGGCGACGGCGACAGGGATGATACTCAGCGCTGAGCGCATATCGGACCTCTCGTGGAATCGGGTGAGTAAATCGCTGCGAAGCTAGGTCTCGACTCGAAGGGCCAGCAAGGGAGAGTGCTCGGGTTGCAGCCGCTCTGGCAGGATTCCCGGCCAGGCCGCACACTGTTCCGGAGTCGAAACGAGGAGGAGGGCGTGACCGAACCGTTCTATGTCTCTCGCGCGGAAGTGTGGAAGGTAGAGGGTGTCCATCGAAGGGCCCGGCTCGAGACCGGGACCGAGTTCGACATGGGCGTACACGGCCCGATCAAGGAACACTACCGGATCGAGGCTCAGGATCAGCCGCTCCCCGTCGACTACATGGTGGCTCTCACCGGCGGGTGAATGCTGGGAACGCTCAACGGCGCGCTGGAGGCGCGCGAGGTCAGGCTCGACCCGGAGGCGATGATCGCGGCCGTCACGGGCTTCAACGAGATCGTGGACCGAACCCCGGTCCTCACCCGGATCGAGATCGAGTACCGGATGCGCATCCCGGAAGGCACGCGGGATGTAGTCGACTGGGCTCTGGAGCTCCACCAGTCCAAGTGTCCGACGGCGGCGACGCTGCGCGGTGCGGTCGAGGTCAGCTGGACGGCGGAGATCGAGGAGGAGCCTTCCCAGGCCTGAGACGGCGTGAGCCGGCGGCCGTCCAGCACTGCCGTGCGTCTACTCTACGGCGACGGGAGGCAAAGGCGGCCGCTGCAGCCGTAGCCACAGGACGCCGCTCAGCAGGACGACCCCGCCGGCATACTGCAGGACAGAGATTCTCTCCCCGAGGAGGAGCGAGGCCAGGAGGACCGTAAGGAAGGGCTCCACGGTCGCGTACACGGCCGCCTGACCGGGCCCGATGTCCCGGATACCTACGAGCAGCAGCGTGACCGGCACCGCCGTGGAGATCACGCCCATCAGACCGACCAGCAGGGCTCCACGCGGTCCACCGCCGAGCGCCAGGCCTCCGAAAAGGGCCGCGGCCAGCGCCGCGACGGCACCGGTCGCCAGGAGGCTGACGGCGGCCGCTCCATGGGCCGGCGCGTCTTGGAGGAGCGTCTTCCCCCAGAGGATATAGATCGCGACGAACGCCACGGCGACCAGGATCAGCAGGAGGCCGAGCGGGTCCGCGCGGTGCCCATCGAAGCCCACGATCAAGGCGCACCCCGAGATCGCGACCAAGGTGGCCAGCACTCGCGGTCGACTCAGCCGTTCACCGAGAAAGACGGCGGCCAGCACGATCACGACCGCCGGATAGGTGAAGAACACGAGCGAGGCGAGCGAGGCCGAGACCCATTGCAGCGCCGCGAGGTAGGCCGTCGCGTTCACGGCGTAAAGGACCCCCAGAGCGAGGAGGGAAGGCCATCGCGTGCGAGGTGGGACATGTCTCCGGGTCAGGGCGATGAGCAGCCAAAGCGCCGCCGTCGCCACCAGAAACCGCCAGGCGACCATCGGCAGCACCCGAACGCCCTCCGCGAGGGCGAGCTTGGCGAGGATCGGAAGGGTGCTGTAGCCTACGGCCGAGCCGAACACGGCTACCGTGCCCCGGGCCTCCTTCGTCATCCTTCCACGCTCCCCGCGATCTCTACCCGTCTCCACCTGCGGTTCTCGTCGGTACGAGGCTGTCGCGGTAAGATCCACCCTCTGGTCGCGCACGCCATACCGCCGAGGTGATCACATGTTCGTCAATCGACTCTCGAGATGGCTCCTCTCGCTCCCAGCCGTCGGAGTGTGCCTCATCCCGGCATTGGCGTCCGCTCAGTCGGTGGACCTGGCCTCGTCGCACCTGGTCGACCTCACGCATCCCTTCAACGAGCGAACGGTGTACTGGCCGACCTCGCCCTCGGCCTTCGAGCTCGACACGCTGACGTGGGGCCGAACGGGCGCCGGCTACTTCTACGCGGCCGCGAGCCTGGCGACGCCTGAGCACGGCGGCACCCACCTGGATGCCCCGATCCACTTCGGAGAGGGAAGAAGAACCGCGGACCAGATTCCGCTCGACCAGCTGGTCGGACCGGGCGTGGTCATCGACGTCTCGGACCAGGCTGCGCGCGATGCCGACTATCGTCTCACACAGGAGGACGTTCTGGCTTTCGAGGCTCGCCACGGTCGGATCCGCGCTGGAACGATCGTCCTGTTGCGCACCGGCTGGGATCGATTCTGGCCGGATAGGGCCTCGTACCTGGGCGACGACACGCCGGGCGACGCGAGTAATCTGCACTTTCCGAGCTATGGCGAGGATGCTGCCCGGCTTCTCGTTCTCGAGAGGGAAGTGGCCGTGCTGGGAGTGGATGCGGCTTCCATAGACTTCGGAGCTTCGGCGGATTTCGTCGTGCACAGGGTTGCGGCGGAAGCCGACGTGCCCGGTCTCGAGAACCTCACCAACCTGGGAGAGCTTCCCGAGACCGGATTCGTCGTGATCGCGTTGCCGATGAAGATCGAGGGAGGAACGGGCGGCCCACTGCGGGCGATCGCCGTCGTTCCCCGAGACTGAGCTTTAGCTGCTCGCTCTTTTCAGATTGATGCTCCCGTTCACGGTCTGGAGCGAGAGGTCCGGCCCGCCGCCTCCGATCGTACCCTTGGCGCTCCGCATGCCGAAGCGTCCCTGCACGGTGATCGGGAAGTCGGTGTTGATCGAGCCGTTGACGGTCTGGGCCGCGACGTCGGCGGCCGCGTCTCCGGGGAGCTCGACCGTGATGCTGCCGTTGACCGTCTGGAAGCTCAGGGGGCCCTCCGCGCGGCCCATGGAGACCGAGACGGAGCCGTTGACGGTTTGACCCTCCGCCGTGCCGGCGGCTGACACCTTGACGCCGCCGTTGACGGTGTTGGCACGGACGTCGCCGTCAATCGACCTGGCCTCGATGCCGCCGTTCACCGTCTGCGCC
Organism: uncultured Gemmatimonadales bacterium; assembly: GCA_947259585.1. Classification (GTDB taxonomy): domain Bacteria; phylum Gemmatimonadota; class Gemmatimonadetes; order Palauibacterales; family Palauibacteraceae. The sequence goes on from CAMYMV010000014.1 coordinate 106,865, forward strand.
GAGAGGTTCACGCCTCTGGGCACGCGCACGGTGAACTTCACCGACACGTCGTTGTCCTTCGCCCCGAGCTTGCCGCTCTTCCCCGGGGCGCACTCGTAGGGCTCCTTGCCCGGTTTCCTCGGATGCAAGGCGCAGATCGTCACGCCGCCGGCATGCTCCACCACCTCGATCCGGACCTCCGAGGGGTCGTCGTCCTTGCCCTTCTTGACGGCTACGACCTCGGCTTGACCGCCGGAGATGCCCTCGGCCGTCACGTCGCCGTTGACGCCCTTGATCTCGAGGGTGGTGCCCGGTTGCATGGCGCCGCTCCAACGAAACTCCCCGCTATCCTGGACGAGGATCGTGGCTGGCGCATCCGGTCCAGCGGTCGGTGAAGGCGCGGTCGCCGCTCCACTCCACAGCGCCAGGCCGGTGAGGCCGGCCGCCAGCGATACCGCGATCGGGTTGTTCATCCTCCATTCAAACACGTGCCTCACCTCCGGATCATGCGTTTCTCGGCTGACGGGCGATCCTCTTCGCTACTCCTCGAGCTCCTCGGCGAGGTAGCCACGCCGCGTCAGGTGAATGGAGCCGTCGAACGACTCGAGCTCCATGCGCGCGTTTCCGCTTCCCAGAACGAAGCTGAACCGCTTGGATTCCTGCTCGCCGGGCTCGAGGCTGACCTCGAAGTCGATCTCGAAGTCGGCGTCGAAGCTCGCGACGGAGACCTTGGCGTTCGCTCCAGGCTGTACGCCGACGACGACGTCGCCGTCGTGCGTTACGAAGCTGTAATGTCCGCCGTCCCGGATATCCCCGTCCCACATGATGTCACCATCCACAGTCGCCGCCTGCACGTTGTCGGATGCCGCATCCCTCAGGATGACGTCTCCGTCCACGGTTTGTGCCTCGATGCCGCCGGAGACGTCGGTGAGCATCACGTCACCGTCCACCGACGCGGCCTGCACGGTCGCCTCGGAGCCGAAGACCATGACGTCTCCGTCCACGGCGTGCAGGTCGACCCGTCCACGACCGCCCTCGACGTGGATGTCGCCCTCCACCGTCTGCACGGAGATATCTCCCTGCGTGCCGATGATTCGCACGTCCGCGAACGGTGAGGAGATCTCCACTGCCGCGGACACCGGAACCGTTAGCTCGAAGTCCACGATCGCCATTCCGGTGTTCGAGTGCGCGCTGATGGAGAGCTCGTTTCCGTCGAGCTCGTAATCGACCGTGTCGTCGGAGCGGTGGTCGGCCAGCACCCGTACCTGATTCTGGCTCCAGGTGCTGACGGTGACGTCTCCAGCGACCTGCTCTACCGTGATGCGGACGTTGCCAGGCACCGCGATCAGAGTATCCGTCTCTTGCGGGACACTCATCAACGTGCTCAGGGCGGCCGCCAGTATCGTTGCGTTCACAGTCCTATCCCCTCTTCTTCGTCGTGTGGTTCACGCGATCACAAGAAATCACAATTCAGTCAGCGCGGCGGTGCGACGCAGAAGGTCGAGCTTCCGCCGCATGGTCCCAACCAGATACCGGTTCAGGTAGGCGTTGGATGGATCAGCGGAGAGAGCCTGCCGCGCCTCGTCGATCGCCTTGTCGATCAGCGCCAGCTTCTCCTCCACCTTGCGCACCGTAGCCGAGTCGAGCCTGTCTCGTCCGACATTCAGCACGCGTTCGAGCTGCGCGATCGCCGATTCGTAGTCGTTGTTGGCGATCCGCGAAGCCAACAGCAGATTGGTCTGCGCCGGCGCCTGTGCGACCGGAACAGCCGGTTCGGCCTGTCGCGCCGAGAATCCGCCGGCGATCTGCCAGGCGATTCCCGATGACAGGGCGACGAGGGTGACGGCCGCAGCGGCGAGCTGGGGCACGCTGAAGGTGAAGCTCCTGCCGTGGCGTCCGGCGAGCGACGACCCGGCCTCTGCGGTTCCCGCTCTCGATTCATGGCGCTCGCCTTCCTCGGTCTCGCGAATCCGGTAGGCGATTTCCGGCCAGAGATCGCGCGCGGGCGGCGCGTCGACGAGCTTCCCGGCTCGCGCGACGACCTGCCGGAGCTCAACGAGCGTCTCCCGGCATTCCTCGCACCCCTCCAGGTGCTCTTCGAGCTCGGATCGCTCCGAGTCCTCGAGCGCTTCGTCGAGGTATTCGGACAACCGGTCTCGCCAGGTATCCGCGCTGTCAGTCATCTCCATGCCATCCTTCTCGGTTTCGCCGGAGCGCCCGTACCGGGGGCGCTCAAGCCAGAGTCGCGCGCAGGAGCATCCGCGCCCTGTGCAGCTGCGACTTCGACGTTCCGGCGGTGATCTTCAGCATCCGAGCGATCTCGTGGTGCTTGTATCCCTCCACGTCGTGCAGGACGAACACGTGTCGGGCCCGGGCGGGCAGTCGCTCGATCGCTGTGTCGAAATCCATCCCGATCTCCGAGCTCCTCTCGTGCGACGGCCTACCCTCTCGATTCCATTCCTCGGGTGCCGTGCGCTCCCGGTGAATGGCGAGGCGCCTACGGTGCCCGAGAATCACGCTGATCGCTACGCGGTAGAGCCAGGAACCGAACGCCGCCTCTCCGCGGAACTGCGCGATCTTCTGCCAGGCTCGAACGAACGCGTCCTGCGTCAGTTCGTCGGCGTCATCCGGACCCGCCATCCGTCGCGCCAGGCCGTGTATCCTGGCCACGTGACGCCGATAGAGTCGCTCGAACGCTCCGGAATCTCCCTCCGCGGCGAGAGCGGCATCCTGGGAATCCAGATCCGTGTCCGGCACCAACGCGTGTTCGATCAGCTTCGATCTCTCTCTTGGTGTTTTCTTCTCTCGCACGATAAGACGGGGTTAGTCCATGGATGGTTGGAAGATGTGCTCCCCCTGTCGCTACCTTCGAACGACACCGTTTGAAGATAGCTGCGAGTGGTGTGGACCGAACGACCCGGCAGGAGGCTGAATACTGGCACTCTCGACCGCTCGATCGTCGATGCCCGTTCTGGTGATCGCGAATCCGGGCTCCGTGCGTGATGTATCGGCCCCCCTGATCGAGAGGCTGCTCGCCCCGATCTCGCAGATCGAGGTGCGCTGGACCAACGGACCCGGTCACGCGCGCGGGCTGGCTCGCGAAGCGTTGGCGACCGGCGTGCGCTTCTTCGTCGCCGCGGGTGGCGACGGGACCGTGAGCGAGGTCGCTTCCGGACTGGCATCGGCGCCCGAGGGCACGTCGCTGGGCATACTGCCGTTCGGCACGGGGAACGATCTGGCGCGCTCGCTGGGGCTCCCGCTCGACCTCGATCGCGCCGCCGAGGTTGTCGTCACGGGTCGAGCGAGGCCGATGGACCTCGTCCGTGTGCATGCCACGAGGCCGGCCAGGATGGCGATCAGCTCGATCGCCGGTCTGGGCGGCGACGTCGCGGAGGGCCTCGACCAGGAGCTCAAGCGGACGTGGGGCTCCGCCGCCTACCTGCGAATGGCGCTCGACAACGTGGCCTCCGCCGCGACCTTCCGAGCCGAGATCACATTGGACGATGAGCGGATGACGTTGGATCTGACGAACGTCGTAGTGGCGAACGGCAAGTTCCTGGGAGGGGGGATTCCGGTCGCGCCTCTGGCCGAGCTCGATGACGGCCTTCTCGATGTGATGGTGCTGCCGGCTCTCTCCGCCGGACGGCTGTTCGGCCTCGTTCCCCGCGTCCTGATGGGACGCCATCATCGAAGCCGGCACGTCATTCACCGCCGGTCTCGGCGCGTGCGCGTGGAGGCGGATTCTCCCATGCCCGTGACGATCGACGGGGAGCCGGCCGGGTCGGGCCCGGTCGCCTACGAGGTGGAGCCGGGCGCCCTGAACGTGATCCGTCCCGCGGCCGAGCCGCGGGGCTCGCTTCGCTACAGGATCTCCTGAGGCGGTACCCCAGGGCCGTCCGGACAACGGTCGTAGCGCTCCAGCTGTCCATCATGCGACGGCCGGGATGATGGGGTGTGCGGAGCGCGGGGACGGTCGCTCACCCATGGCCGCCATGATCGTCGATATCCATACATGTTCGCCATAGACCCTCAACGGAGACGGAAGTGATGATGCGGCTTCAGATGGCAGCAGTACTCGGATCGTTCTTCCTGCTGGGCGCGCCGTACGGCGTGCAGGCGCAGGAACCAGATGAGGAGCGGGAGCGGGCCGAGGCGAGGCAGCGGGCCGAGACCGAGGCACGTGAGGAGGCGCGGGAGACGCGGGAGGAGGCGCGGGTGCACGAGCGGATCGTGCGTGCGCAGCTGGCCGGCTCCGGAGCGTATCTGGGCGTATCACTCCGCGACGTGTCGTCGGAGGACGTGTCCAGCCTCGGCCTGCGGGACGAGTTCGGCGCGCTGATCGAGAGCGTGAGCGAAGAGAGCCCGGCTGCCGAGGCCGGTCTGCAGGAGGGCGACGTGATCGCGACCTGGAACGGGGAGCGGGTCGAGAGCGTGGCCGTGCTCTCCCGCTTCGTTCGTGAGACGCCCCCCGGCCGGAGCGTGAGCCTCGGCGTCTTCCGCGGCGGATCGCAGCAGACGATCGCCGTCGAGCTCGGCGAGCGCTCGTCGTCGGCGAGAACGCTGGCCTACTCGATCGGGCCGGAGATGCGGGTACGCATGGAGGAGCTGCGCGAGCACCTTCGCGAGTCCCGTGACGAGATGCGCCTATCCGAAGAGGAGTTGCGGGTGATGCGCGAGAAGATGCGCCTCTCCGAGGATGAGATGCGCGAGGCTCGCGAACACATGCGGGCGGCCCGGGAGCGCGCCCTCGAGTGCATGGTGGAGGTCGAGGTGGACGAGGAGGGTGAGGGTGGCGGTCGCCGGGTGGTGATCGTGCGTGGCGGACGTGGCCGGATGGGCGTGCGGCTGCAGGACCTGACCGATCAGCTCGGCGACTACTTCGGGGTCGAGGGCGGTGACGGAGCTCTCGTCACCTCCGTGACGGAAGACTCGCCGGCGGCGGCCGCCGGTATCCAGGCGGGCGACGTGATCGTCGCCGTCGGCGCCGAGTCGGTGGACGGTCCGGGTGACGTGGCTCGCGCGGTTCGTTCCGCGGAGGCCGGTCCCACAGAGGTGACGGTCATCAGGGACGGCCAGCGTCGCAGCTTCACCGTAACGCTCGAGGAGCCCGCCGAGGGCGACTGCGAGAACATGCTCGTCGCCCCCGAGGGTGGCCCCCATTCCTTCCAGTGGCATTCGGACGACGGCGAGGTCCACGTCCTGCCGCACCCGGCGGTGGCCCCGCACGTAGAAGCCTTCGTGCTGCCTGCCGTGCCGCCGGCTGTGCACGTCCTGCCACACGGCGCGCTGGCGCCGCTCGCGCCGGTGGTGCCGGGCGAAGTCGAGAGTGCGCCAGCTGCTCCGGCGGCCCCGTTACCCCCGGTGGATACCGTCTGACCAAGCGCAGGCCGGGTTCGTTTCCGGCAGCGATCACGAGCACGAGAGGCCCGACCGCCTGGTCGGGCCTCTTCTACATGCCTGCCACCCTGGCGATTGTGCTTCCTCCGGGGGGGCTCCCGCGCTCCCCTCTGCAACCGTCTCCTCCTCATTCGCGTATGGTGAAGGAGCGGACACTGCAAGGGAGATCGCGAATGCCTCTCGATGACGCCGGAATGGTCTACATTCTGATACTGCTGCTCCTCATTGGAGGCTTCATCCTCGCATATCCGATCACCAAGCGGCTCGGTCGGCTACTTGAGGAGTGGATCGTCCTGAGGAAGGGTTCGCTGCCCGAACAGGAGGCACTGGCCCGAATCGAAGGCGCCTTCGGCGACATGCAGAGGCAGATCGGATCCCTGGAGCAACGCGTCGATCTGATAAGCGAGCGCCAGGATTTTACCGAGTCTCTACTCCATCGTCGAGACCCGGCGCTGCCATCTTCAATCGAGGATTGAACGGCCGCCGTTCGCCAGGCGCCATCCCCGTGTCGACCGGGATCTCAGTCGAAGGGCAGCCAGTAAGTGAGCTTCACCGATAGCACGTTTTCGCCGGGAGAGCCGAAGGCATCAAATAGCGAGCCCGGATTCACCGGCCCTTGCGGAGGAGATGAAGGCTTTGGAGGCGGTTTGGAAATGTCGCGCAGGTGCTTCGGAGATGTCGAAGAGGCCCGGGACGGTCCTCCCGGGCCTCTTGGTCTCTCAGGGTCTCGCGGGATCCCCGGTGGGCGCGCGGCTTATTGCCGAGTCGACACGATCTCCATCGTCTTTCGGCCTTCCGTGTCGCCTTTCTTCCGCTCGTAGGAGGTGTACACGATCTTGTCCGGTCCTTCCATGCGGGTGACCGTCTTCAATTTCACGTTCTCGCCGCTGACCGGATCCGTGAAGCTCCCGTGCATGACGATGCCGCCCACCTCATCGTCCCATTGGCCGTGATACGTGTAGATGCCGGTGCCGAAGTTGTCGATCCAGGTTGACTCGTACCGCTCATCGACATTGTCGTAGCCGGTCCAGCCCGAACCCGTGAACGGCTGCCCCATCGCGGTGCCCTCGACCGTGTCCAGCATGTACCGTCCGCCCATGATCATCTCGCTCGTATTGGTGGCGGTCGTGACGGTGGGCTCGGCGCCGGGCTGCATCCACTGGGTCACTGTCATCGCCCACGTGCCCGCGAGCTCCGCGAGCTTCGCGTGGTGCTCGCCGGGGGTCATCGCCTTCTCGTAGGCGGCCATGACCGCCGCCTCGTCGTACTCCTGGGCGAGCGCGGGATAGGCCGCCGCCAGGCTCAGGCTCAGGGCGAGCGCGACTCCGAAGGTCCTGGGATTCATACTGCGTCTCCTGCTGAAGAGCTGCGAGGTTCCGCCTTCCGCGGGCGGCAAGCTCCTGACCATACGTGCCCTCGACGGAGGCGACAAGCGGCGTCCAATGGAGGTCGAGTTGACCCGTCGCCGGAAGACACGGAGCGTCATGGGCTTCCGTCACTCTTCGCCGCTTCGTCCTCGCTGTTGAAGCGTTCCAGGTCCTCCCGAATGAATCTCACGGCATCGTTCACCGTGGGAGCGCAGTAGGGAATGTCCAGGTCCTGCGGGCCGGCGAGGTTCCGCTCTCCGCCCAGCATGTGCTCCTGGGCCCAGACTCTCAGCTCCTCCCACATCTCGCCCAGCAGAATCAAGGGGATTCCCGAAACGTGCTTCACCTGGCAGAGCTGCCAGATCATCGCGGTCTCCAGCAACGTGCCGAGGCCGCCCGGCACCACGATGAACGCGCTCGAGAGGCGAACGAAGTGGTGAAGGCGCGAGAAGAACGTGCGATGCCGGTAGATCTTCTCCACGAACGGGTTCGGCTCCTCTTCCGAGCTCAGCTCGATCGGCAGGCCGAACGACCGCGTGACATTGCTCGGATCGCCGAGCTTGGCCCCCTCGTTGGCGGCCTCCATGAGCCCCGGGCCACCCCCCGTCACGATGTCGCACCCCATGAAGGAGAGCTGCTCGGCCAGCGATCGCACGTCTTCGAAGAGTTGATCGCCCCGCCTCATGCGAGAGGAGCCGAACACGGTGACCCGATAGTACTTCGGCTTCGGAGGACGTATGCGCGCGAGGTCGTTGACCACCGACCACAGATCGACGAGAGCCTCCTCCACGACCTCGAACGTCTGCTCTCCGACCACGACTCGAGTGTTGCCGTTGGCGACCCCGGAGCTGGAGTCCGTCACGTCATGCTCCTTTCGTAGCTCATCTGTCTTCGGCCGACCGCGCCCTCGCGAGGGTGCGGTACCCGGCGTTGTCCCCCCGTCCGGCTTCGCGCGCGAGGCCGGACGGACCGGAAGATACTCTCACGGCGACTCGAGCGGGCGGGGTGTCGCAAGCCGGCGACGGGGGGAAGACCTCGCTGGCCGCGACAACTACGCGCCCGGAATGTGGCCCGGCGGCAACAATCGGCAGCCCCGATCCACTCCGTCACACCTGTAGTACATTGTGAGATGACGTGTTCTAACCATTTATGACATCATTAGATATCATATGTCATCGATGCCGTTTGCCTGAATGGCCCGAGCGCGTACGCCTCGTGCAATTCTGCCCTCGCGATGACCCAATATGCGATCCAGACCGAAGAGCTTACGCGCGAATACTCCACGCTCCGCGCCCTGGATCGACTCTCGCTGGAGATACCTGCGGGCTCGATCTTCGGCTTCCTCGGATCCAACGGGGCCGGCAAGACGACGACGATCCACCTGCTGCTCGGACTCCTGCGTCCCACAGCCGGGCGGGCCGCCGTTCTCGGCCATGACGTGGCCACCGAGATCGATGAGGTTCGCCGCCGCACCGGAGCGCTGCTCGACAAGGCGGGGCTCTACGCGAGGCTCGGAGTTCAGGACAACCTGGAGTTCTACGGCAGGATCTGGCACATGCCGCGACGCGAGCGCCGGGCCCGGTCGGAGGAGCTTCTGCGCCAGTTCGGTCTGTGGGACCGGCGGAAGGAACCGGCGGGTCGCCTCAGCTTCGGCATGAAGCGGAAACTGGCCGTGGCGCGTGCCCTGTTCCACCGACCCGACCTGGTATTCCTGGACGAGCCCACGGCCGGACTCGATCCGGTGTCGGCCGAGTCGCTGAGACGCTCGCTCGTGGACCTGGTCGCTCAAGAGGGCGTCACCGTCTTCCTCACCACCCACAACGTGCCGGAGGCCGGCAAGGTCTGCGATCAGATCGGGATCATCCGATCCGGTCAGCTGCTAGCCAGCGGCTCGCCCGAAGAGCTCCGCGCATCGGCCGGCTCCAACCGGATCGTGGTGCGAGGCTCCGGATTCACCGAGGAGGCTTTCACGCTGCTCGCGCTTCGCCCGGAAGTCGAGAGGGCGGAAACGAGGGGAGGGACGCTCCATGTCTGGCTGGTGCCCGGATCTTCGGCTGCTCCGATCATCAGCCTCCTCGCCGGCTGCGGCGTCCTGATGGAAGAGGTGGTCAGGGAGACGACGTTCGAGGATGCCTTTCTTTCCGTGCTGGGCGCCGAGGATCACGAGCCGCAGACGGCGCGCGTGGCGCGCGGGCGATTCGGAGCGGTGCGAGCCGATGAGGCGTTCGCACTGAGCGTTCCCGAGCGCGAAGGCTCCGAGCTTTCGGCGGGTGTCGCATGATTCGGGATGTGGCGGCGGTGACCTGGAAGGAGTGGCGCGAGCTCACGGCGGCCGAGGGCTGGGAGTCCGGCTTGCTCGGTCTCGTGCTCTTCGTCGGCTTGCTCGGTCTCTTCCTGCCGTATCAGGTGGGCAGAAGCTGGCTCAGCGCGCCCTGGGTGATGCTGTTCTGGATCTGGATCCCGATCTTTCTGATGACGACCGTGACGGCCGACACGTTTGCCGGCGAACGCGAGCGGGGAACTTTGGGGAGCCTGCTCGCAACTCGGCTTCCGGACCGGGCGATTCTGGCTGGGAAGATAGCCGCCGCGGTCACCTACGTCTGGGGGGCGACGCTCCTGAGCGTGCCGCTGAGCCTCATCGCGATCAACTTCAAGGCGCCCGGCCCGCTCGCCTACTATACGACCGGCCAGCTGGGCACGGTCGCCGCGCTCGCCCTGCTCTCATCCATCTTCGGGGCAGCGCTGGGCGTGCTCGGCTCCCTTCGCTCGCCGACGGTGCGCCACGCTCAACAGACCTTCAGTCTGGGCGTTCTGGTGGCCTTCGTGTTCCCCGTTTTCGGAATTCAGATGCTCCCCGCCGCCAGCAAGACGGGATTGATCCAGGCGCTGGTGTTCGGTGAGGCAGGGCGGGTCGCCCTGGTCCTGGCCGCGGTCTTCATCGTGTTGGATGTACTGCTTGTCACCGCGGCGATGGTAACGGCAGTAACGGCAGTAAGGAGTAGAAGTAATGTCGCTGCGTGAACGGAGCCGCGATTCCCACCAGGTGACGCGCAACAACGGACGACAGGATGCGCTGCTCGCCGCGTTCCAGGCTCGCGGACACTCTCGACTCAAGGCCAACTGGCTGGTGCGGGTTCGAGGCGATAGGCGGCCTCCGGTGCGGCCACTCGGCCAGCAGGCGCCGGCGCCGTCCCTCGACGGGGGCCAGGAGATAGCGGACGTCGTGACCAGCGGGTCCGCCAACGGGACCGCTCCACGCCAGGAAACGCACGGCGAGAGCCGAAGTCGGAAGGACACCGAAGCCGGCGTCTTGATGTTCCCCGAGATCGTGCTTCCGCCGCCAGAGAAGCCAGTGAGAGGCCCTCTCTCGTGGGCCTACTGGTCGGCTCGCCGCAAGTAGGCCGAACCCGGAAACCGTCCTAAAACCGTCCTCGGGGCGCACGTACGGGCGACATGGTCGTGCCACATCCTCCCGACCCTTAGATTCCGGGCCATGCAGGGATGTCCGTTTTGCGAGCTGCCCGAGGAGCGGATCCGCATCGAGGGGGAGCACGGTCTCGTCGTCCGAGACGGCTTCCCGGTCGCGGCCGGGCATCTCCTCATCGTGCCACGTCGCCACGTCGAGAGCGTCTTCCACCTCTCCCAGCCTGAGCAGGACGAGCTCTGGGAGCTCACCGCGCGCGCGCGAGGTCTGCTGATTCGGGACGCCCGGCCGGAGGGCTTCACGATCGGCATCAACGACGGACTCGCCGCCGGCCAGACGGTGCCTCATGCCCACATCCACGTGATCCCCAGGCACATCGGTGACGTGCCGGATCCGACCGGGGGCATCCGCGCGATCGTCAGCCCGCGGAAGGCGCGCTACTGGGAGCATTCCTGACCGGTGCGACTGATCCGCGAGCTGGAGAGGCTGCAAGCGGAGCAAGGTCATCTGGACGAGGCATGCCTCCGGGAGCTTAGCTCCCGACTGGGCGTTCCGCTCTACCGACTGGAAGGTCTTGTTTCCTTCTATCCCCACTTCAGGACCGAGCCGGCACCTCCCGTCACGATATCGGTTTGCCGCGACATGAGCTGCCACCTGGCGGGGCCCGAGCACGTCGCCGCCACGTTGAGGAAGGAGCTCGCCGGCAAGGAGGGTCTGGCCGTCGAGGAAGCCTCCTGCCTCGGCTGCTGCGAGCTGGCTCCCGCCGCGAGGGTCAACGGGCATCCGTGCCAACTGCAGGACGCGGCGGCGTTTGCCTCCTCCATGCCGGAGAGCGACCCCGCGCCGAATGGTGAGAAGCCGGGTCGGCTCTGCGATCCATATGAAATGGAAGCTGGTCCGGGGCGAGGAGGCGCGGCCGAAGTACGTCGTGTGCAATGCCGATGAAAGCGAGCCGGGCACCTTCAAGGATCGCGTGATCATGGAGGAGCTTCCGCACCTCGTCGTGGAGGGGATCGCTCTCGGCGCCTTCGTCGTGGGGGCGGAGAAGGGCATCATCTACATCCGGCACGAGTATGGACGCGCGAAGGCGGCGCTGGAGGCCGAGCTCGACCGGGCCCGGCTAGCCGGACTGCTCGGAAGCGGCGTTCTCGGGAGCGATTTCAACCTGGAGATAGAGATCTTCGTCTCTCCGGGCGGATACATCCTGGGTGAGGAGACCGCGCTGCTCGAGGCCCTGGAGGATCGGCGCGGCGAGCCGCGGAACAAACCGCCTTTCCCGGGCCAGGTGGGCCTTCGCGGCCGACCCACTCTGATGAACAACGTGGAGACGCTGGCTCTCGTACCGGGAATACTGCGTCATGGGGTCTCCTGGTGGGAGTCGGCCGGGAGGGACGGGCATTCGGGGTTGAAGTTCATATCGGTCTCGGGCCACGTGGAGAGACCGGGCGTCTACGAGATCCCGACGGGAACGACGGTCGCCGAGCTGATCGAGCTCGCCGGCGGCGTCTCGGGTGATCGAGCGCTGAAGGCCTTCGCGCCCGGTGGAGCCTCGTCCAACTTCCTCCCCGCCGAGCACGCGGACGTCCCGATCGATTTCGCGACGATCGAAGAGAGAGGCAGCATGATGGGTTCGGGTGCGCTCGTCGTGGTGGCCGAGGGCACGCCCCTGCTGCCTCTCGCGGCCAATATCGTCCGCTTTTTTCGCAACGAGTCCTGTGGGAAATGCGTTCCCTGTCGCCTCGGCACCCAGAAGGCCACGGAGATGATCGAGGCGACGATCGAGAGCGGAGCACCCCTCGACTGGTCGGTGATCCGGAAGCTGAATCTCCTGCTCGGCGAGACATCGATCTGCGGTCTCGGTTACGTGGCGTTGAACCCGCTCATCTCGGTAGCCGAGCACTGGCCCGGGGAGGTCCCCGGCTGTTCCGCCGAAGCTCCGGAATAGAGTGAGGACAAGGTATCGTGGCGAGACAGGGCAGGGATGAGCAGATGATCGGCCTGACGATCGATGGGCGGCCGGTCCGGGTTCTGCCGGGGGCGACGATCTGGGAAGCGGCCCGGACCCTGGGCATTGACCTTCCGGTACTCTGCCACGACCCGAGGCTGGAACCCGTCGGCGTGTGCCGGTTGTGTCTGGTGGAGGTCGGAGAGCCCAAGCTGACGGCAGCCTGCGTCCGGGGCGCGGAGGAGGGGATGGAGGTCCGCACGTCCTCGGAGCGGCTCGAGGTCTGCCGACGGGGCCTGGTGGAGCTCCTGCTGTCGGATTATCCGGTCGACGTGTCGCGCCTTCCCAAAACGGGTTCGGACGCCCTCGTGGAGCTGGCCGGAGAGTTGGGCGCGGATTGGCCCGCTCGACGCCGGAGCGGCGAAACGGGCGAGGCGCCGGGATCGCGGACCGAGCCCGCCGGCGGGATTCCGGCCGGCGACGGCCGAGCGCTCGACCACACGTCGAAGGTGATCTTCGTCGATCATCAGGCGTGCATCCTGTGCGACCGCTGCATCCGTGGCTGCGACGACCTCCAGGTCAACGAGGTCATCGGCCGCACCGGAAAGGGCTACCGGACGCGCATCGCCTTCGATCTGGACGTGCCGATGGGAGAGAGCACCTGCGTCTCCTGCGGCGAATGCGAGAAGGTCTGCCCGACCGGCGCCCTGTCGCTCCGGGGGTGGGAGACGCTGCCGGAAGATGCGGCGGCACCCGGGGTCGAGGGCTGGGAGGTATTGTGACCACTACGACGCTGCTCGGCGAGCTGAAGAAACGCGGCGTGAAGGTGCGCCGGAGAGGTGAACGGCTACTGCTCAGCGACCTGCACGGTGCTCTGACGCCGGAGCTGCGGGCGGCGATCGATGCGCACCGTGAGGAGCTGCTCGCGACGCTGGACGGGGTCGAGCGATCGGAGGTGAGCTCCGTCGACTCGGTCTGCCCGTACTGCGGCGTGGGGTGTGCGATCCGGTATTTCGTGGACGAGGCGGAGAACCGGATCCGGTACGCCGATGGCCGGGAGAGTCCGGTCAATCATGAGCGCCTTTGCGTGAAGGGGAGGTTCGGGTTCGACTACACGAGCCATCCCGAGAGACTGCAGATCCCGCTGATCCGGAAGGAGTCCTCCTACCCGAAAGGGCCGCTCTCCACGGAGGTGCGCGGCGATCGCAAGCGGCGCCCCGGCGGGCTCGTCGACTACGACGAAGTGCTGCCGCACTTCCGCGAGGCGACGTGGGAGGAGGCGCTGGATCTCGCGGCGTCGCGGCTCGTCGAGATCCGCGACCGGGACGGATCCGGCGCGCTCGCGGGTTTCGGGAGCGCGAAGTGCAGCAACGAGGAGGCCTATCTTTTTCAGAAGCTGGTGCGTGCCGCGTTCGGGACGAACAACGTCGACCATTGCACCCGGCTATGCCATGCCTCCTCCGTCGCCGCCCTCCTCGAGACGATCGGCTCGGGGGCGGTCACGAACGTCTTCGGCGATGTTCGAAACGCGGATGTCGCGTTGATCGCCGGTTCCAACACGACCGGCAACCACCCCGTGGCGGCCACCTTCGTAAAGCAGGCGCGAAAGAGCGGACGCACCAAGCTCATCGTCGTCGAGCCGCGACGCATCGAGATGGCCGACCACGCGGACTACTTCCTCCAGATCAACTCCGGCACCGACGTCGCGCTCTACAACTCCTGGATGCACGTCCTGATCGAGGAGGGTCTCATCGACGAGGCGTACATCGCGGAGCGCACCGAGGGCTTCGAGGAGCTGGAGGCCGTCGTGGCGGGCTACTCCCCGGAAGTGGCCGCGCAGATCTGCGGGGTCGAGCCCGAGTTGATCCGGGAGGCGGCACGTACGTTCGGCCGCGCGGAGCGGGCGATGATCTTCTGGGGCATGGGCATCTCGCAGCACACGACCGGCACGAACAACGCGCGGTGTCTCATATCCCTCGCCCTGATGACCGGCAACATCGGCAGGGAGGGCACCGGCCTGCATCCGCTTCGCGGACAGAACAACGTCCAGGGGGCGTCCGACGCAGGCGTCATCCCGATGGTATACCCCGACTATCAGAGCGTCGCGGATCCGGCGGTACGCGAGAAGTTCGAGCAGGCCTGGGGCGTGGAGCTCGACCCGCAGCCGGGCCTGACGGTGGTCGAGATCATGGGTGCGGCGCTCGAAGGCACGATCAAGGGCATGTACATGATGGGGGAGAACCCCTTCCTCTCGGACCCGAACGTCAACAAGGTGCGCAAGGCGCTCTCGAACCTCGATTTCCTCGTCGTCCAGGACATCTTCCTCACCGAGACCGCCGAGTTCGCGGACGTGATCCTCCCGGCGACCAGCTTCTTCGAGAAGAGCGGCACGTACACCAACACCGACCGTCGCGTGCAGGTGGGCCGCAAGACTCTGCAGCCTCCGGGCGGTGCCCGCCTCGATTGGGAGATCACGTGTGAGATCGGTACCCGGATGGGCTATCCGATGGAGTACGGTTCGCCCGAAGATGTGTTCGCGGAGTTCACCGCGCTCGCTCCCTCCTACGCCGGGCTGACGCACGAGAACCTCGGGCTGACCGGGAAGCTGTGGCCGTGCCCGGATCCGAGCGAAGACGGCATCCAGGTACTCTTTGGAGATCGCTTCCCGACGGCCAGCGGCAGGGGGAAGTTCGTGCCCGCCGAGTTCGCGCCGGCGAAGGAGCTACCGGACGAAGAGTATCCGTTCGTGCTCAACACGGGTCGGAGACTCGAGCACTGGCACACGGGCACCATGACGCGCCGCTCGCGTGCGCTTCACGCGATCCGACCGGGGCCGGTGGTCGACATGCATCCCGCGGACCTGGAGGCGCTGGGCGTAGAGGACGGCGAGCTCGTCGAGGTGGCATCCCGGCGTGGGTCCATCGTGCTGCCCGCCGCGCGCTCGGACCGGATGCTGCGTGGCGCCGTGTTCATCCCGTTTCACTTCAGGGAAGCCGCCGCGAACCTGCTGACCATCGATGAGCTGGATCCGGCGGGGAAGATCCCGGAGTTCAAATACTGCGCGGTGCGAGTCTCGCCGGCGTCTTGAGTGGAGGCGTCTATTCCGTAGGCGAAGAGGGTTCGCCGATCGAGGAGAATGCCCGTCGCGCGAGCGCCGTCAGCGTCTGAGGAGGCAGGTCCCCGACGAGAGCGTGCTCGAAGGCGGCGTCCCGCCAGCTGACGATGCTGATCCCCCGCTCCGACGATGAGCGGAACCCAGGGTCCCCGACCGGTGCATCGCGCGTCGGTACGCGGTAGTGGGCAATCGTGTGCTCCCCTATGGCGTACTCGACCATCGCCGCCTGCCGGTCCTCCAGCAGGCAGACCATCGCGCGCGTCACCCGGCCCTCGCCTAGCGCCACGGGGAACACGCCAACGCCCATCTCCCGCAGGAAGAAGCGCGAGACCGCGGCCGGATCAGGCGAGTGGATGGCGTGGTCCTGGACGGCGCGGTTCAGGTAGTCCTGTGCGTAGGCCTCCTGGATGTCACCAGCGGCGCTCGTACGAACGATCGCCCCCGCCGCGAGGAGAACGACGACCGCGGCCGCGAGCGCTGTCCCCTCCCGCCGCACGCGTGTTTCGAGTCTCGCCTCACGGGCAATCGCTTCGCCGATCCGCTTCCGCAGCCTCTCCGGCGCACGCGCTCCCGCTCCATGGGTGGACACGGCGCGGACCAAGGCCGCGTCCCGGGCGAAGAACTCGCGGCATGCGGCGCAGCGCCCCAGGTGCATGCGGGCCGCTTCATCCTCCTCGGAGTACGCTCTCGGCTGTGCCAGGGGCCAAAGCGTCTCCCTGACCGCCTCGCAGTTCAGGGCGTCGCGATACACAGCGATCCTCCTCTGTAGTGCGACGTCAACTTGCAGTAAAACAATAACATAGACGTGTGTTGTCGAATCTCTCTCAACCGGTGGCGTCGACTTCCAACTCAATAACGCAGGAACCGCCTTCGCGGTTCACGTCAGCTGGGCCAGAAGACCGGAACGAGAAGAGTGGTGAGGATTCCGAGGAGGATGGTGAGGGGCGTGCCGACCTTGAGATAATCGGTAAAGCGGTAGCCTCCCGGTCCGTAGATGAGGACGTTGGTCTGGTAGCCCATCGGTGTCATGAAGGACGCCGAGGCGCCGAACATGACCGTGATGAGCAACGCGTAGGGGTTCATTCCGAGCTGTGAGGCCACGAACAGCGCGATGGGGCTCACGACCACCGCGGTGGCGACGTTCGACATCACGGCCGTGAGCAGCGCGGTGATAACGTAGATGCCGGCGATTACGGCAGTGGGCGCCACCTGGCCGAGGCTATGGCTGAGGGCAGTGACGAGCCATGCGGCCGCTCCGGTCGTCTCCATCGCGATGCCGAGGGGAAGCAAGCCGGCCAGCAGGAAGATCACCATCCAATCCATCTCCGAGTAGATCTCGTCCAGTCGCACGCAGCGCGTGAAGACCATGAGAACGACTCCGATGAGCGCGGCAGGCATGATGCCTACAAGACCCATGGTCGCGGCGGCCACCACACCTGAGAGGATTCCCACCGAAACCAGGGCTCGAGGTCGATCTCGCACCGGCGCTCCGACCATGCGGAGAGGAACGAAGCCTGGCTCCTCGGCGAGCGCATCCAGGGCCGAAACGGGGCCGTGGACCAGCAGCAGATCGCCGAAGGCGAGCCGCAGGCTCTCGAGCTTGTCCCGGATCGTGACCCCGTGGCGTTGAATGGCGAGGACCATGGCTGAGGCCCGATCATGACCTCCATCAGCCGGGCATTCTCCGAGATGAAGTCGATGGCGCTCTTGGCACGACGAGCCGGCGGGTCCAGGTGCTCGCGGCGGGACAAGGTCAGCAGCTGCTGAGGCGTGCCCTGGGCGTAGAGGATGTCCCCTTCGACGATGCGTCGCTCCGAGCCCGGCGCCCACACCGAGCGGTCGCCCCTGCCCAGCCCGAGGATGGAGACGCCGTAGCGCTCTCGCCACTTGAGCTCGCCGAGCGACTGGCTGATGGCGGCCGAGCCCGACTGGACGGCGAGCTCCGCCAAGAATTGGCGGACATGGTACTTGCCGGAGAGATCGGCCGCTCCCATACGGCGCGGGATGAGCCAGCGGCCCACGGTGAACAGGTAGAGCATCCCGGCGGCGAGGTAGACGAGGCCGAGCGGGGCGATCGAGAACATCGTCAGCTCGCCCAGGCCGTGGCTCTCGGCGATGCCGTACACGACGAGGTTCGTGGACGTGCCGATCAGGGTCACGGTCCCGCCCAGGATGGCGGCGAAGGAGAGCGGCATGAGATAGCGTGACGGAGCCTCGCCCTCCTGATAGGCCAGGGAGAGAAACACCGGCAGGAAGACCACGACCACGGCCGTGTTGTTCAGGAACGGCGAGATCCCGGCGACGACCAGACAGAGAATGGCGAGCCGCATCTGGGGAGGGCCGAGAGGCGCGGTGAGCGCCCAACGCGCGATCGCCGCGATCACGCCCGTCTTTACGAGGCCAAGACCGAGGATCAGCATCGCGGCCACCGTGACCGTCGCCGTGTTACTGAACCCGGACACCGCCTCGGCGGGCGAGATGATGCCTCCCGCCAGGAGAACCACGGGGATCGCGAGGGCGACCTGGTCGATCGGGTAGCGTTCGCTCACGAACAGCACGAGCGCCACCGCGATGACGACGAAAACGAAGCCGATCTCCCAGGTCATACGCGAGCCCATCGAGGGTAAGGCGTCCCCAATGAATGGGCTACCGTGAGACTCGTGATGGGCGGAGTCGTGCGATGTCTCCGCCCTCTTTACATCCGACCCGAAGCATCAGTCCCTGGGAGTTGCCTCCCGCATCGCTGTGCATTCAGGACCTGGAGTGGACGTGGACAACGACACCGATAGAGTCGAACGACCCGAGGAAGAGTGGGAGCAGCGGCTGACTCCGGCGCAATACTACGTGACCCGTCAGAAAGGCACCGAACCGCCCTTCAGCGGTCAGTACGTGGCTGAGAAGAGTGCGGGCACCTACAGCTGCGTCTGCTGCGGGAGCGAGCTGTTCGGCTCCGACGCCAAGTACGAATCGGGCACCGGATGGCCGAGCTACTATCAGCCGATCGACCCCGATCGCGTCGTGATGGCGCCCGACGACAGCCTTGCGGTTCCCAGGACCGAGGTGCTGTGCGCCCGCTGTGACGCGCACCTGGGCCACGTGTTCGAGGATGGACCGGAGCCGACCGGGATGCGCTACTGCATCAACTCGGAAGCTCTGGATTTCGAGCCTGGCGAAGAATGACGCTGATGCCTGCCGAGGGATGACGCTCATGCCTGCCGAGGGTCCGCGGGAGCCGCCGCCCGTGCTCATCTCCGAGGAGGAGATCAGCGGCCGCGTCGATGAGCTGGCGGCGCAGATCTCGCTCGATTACGCTGATAAGGGCGAGATCATACTCATCGGTGTCCTGAAGGGCGCGTTCGTCTTCCTGGCGGATCTCGCCAGGCGGCTTACGATCGAGCGCCGCATAGAGTTCATCGCGCTCTCGAGCTACCAGTACGGGGCCGAGTCGGGCGCCGTGCGGCTGCTCATGGATGTCCGGACCGACGTGCGCGACCGCCACGTGTTGATCGTCGAAGACATCGTGGACACCGCCAACACCCTCCACTACCTGATCGACATGCTGAGAGCGAGGGAGCCGGCGTCGCTCCGCTGCTGCGCGCTCGTGCGGAAGAAGGAGCGCATCCGGAGCGAGGTCGAGGTCGATTACCTGGGCTTCGACATCCCCGACCGCTGGGTGGTGGGCTACGGTCTCGATCTGCGCGAGCAGTACCGGACCCTTCCATACATCGGCATCGTGGATCCCTGAGTCTCGGTCCCCTCCGATTCTTCTTCGTGATCGAGCAGCTGAGTGCCCGGACTACTCCCGGATTACTCCCAAACTACTCCGTCTTCAGCCCCTCGAGAATCTCGTCGAGCTCGGCCCGGGGCACCCACCGACCGCGGGTCATGACGCCGCTCAGAAGCCCCACATTGCCGACATCCTCGAGCGGGTTCGCATCGAGCAGGAGGAGATCGGCCACCTTTCCGGTCTCTAGGGTGCCCCACTCGCTAAGCTCCCCGAAGTAGGCGGCGATGTTGCGTGTGCCGGTGGTCAGAGCCTCGTAAGGAGTAAGCCCGGCGGCCACGAGGGAGACGAGCTCCGCTCGCATCGACCAGCCAGGGACCTGGAAGACCTGCGGCGCGTCGGAGCCGAGCAATAGGCCGGCCCCGGCGTCGTTCAGTGCCTTGATCAGCTTGCGGCGGATCTCCACATAGCGGCGCGCTACGTCGGGCGAGTAGTCCTCGTTGTCGAGGAAGCCCTGCTTGGCCTCCACCCAGTTCGCGACGACCTCGGGCGGCATGTACGCCATCTCGGGCCGCGCCGCCATCTCCTGAGGATCGCCAGGAAGGATGATGCTCTCGATGAGGCTTTGGGTCGGGACGTTCCACACGCCCGCCTCCCGGGTCGCTTCCGCCAGAGGCTCGAGCTTCGCCTCGTCCATGAAGCCGACCAGGTTCGCACCGAAGAAGGAGGGGGGCATCTCGGAGACGTCCATCCCGTCGCGCACGAGCGCCTCGGAGTACCCGTCCAGGTGGTCGATCGACAGGTAGCCGGCCTCGAGGGCACGCTCCAGGCCGACATCGGCCGGCACGTGGCCCGCGAAACCGATCCCCGCGCTGTCGGCGACCCCGTCGAGCGTCTCGAAAGCCTCTCTCGAGAGGCCCGGATGGATTTTCAGGAAGTCGTAGCCGGCCAGCTTCTGATGCCGCACCGCGCGGCGGGCCGAATCGGCGCTGGGGATGCTGTTCCCGTTGATGGATGGCCCGGAGGTATAGATTCGAGGAGAGAGGACTTCGCCGCGGTTCGCCTGGGTGCGGAGCTCCAGGTGCACGGGGGCTCCCAGCATGCCACGGATAGTCGTGATCCCGTTGGCCAGGTAGAGCAGCAGGACCCTCTCCGTGAAATCGGGCCCGCCCGCCTGACCGCTCGGAATGTGCGCGTGCATCTCGGCGAGCCCCGGCATCAGGTACTGCCCCTGAGCGTCGATAAGCTCGGCGCCCTCCGGCACGTCAACCTCGTCGGCGTTGCCGATCGCCACGATACGGTCCCCGAGCACGAGGACGGTCTGGTCGGGGACGACCCGCTCTTCGTCCATCGGGACCACGCTCACGCCGACAAAGGCGTAGTCCGCTGAATCGGCCGCAACCGTCGCACCGGCGGATTCCTCCGCGTCGGAGGCACCGGAGCAGGCTGCTCCTCCCGCCACGACGAGCGCGAGGCCGAGGAGGGGGGCGAGACGGGTGGTGACGCTATGGGAGTTGGGCATCGAGGCTGCTCCTTTTCGCTCTTCGAGGCGCGGCACGGCGCCGCGCGGGTGGAGCTACCCTAGTAGCATCGGGGACGGGTCGATGCCAGTCGGGAGACCCCGTCCTCTCGCTTTGCGACTCCTACACCTACCTATCGCCCTCTACATGTACAGGTGTACAGATAGAGGGAATCGGAGACGCGAAGCTGCCGCACATGGCGTCGCTCATCGCCGGCTCAAGGCGCCGAGAGGAACCGCAAGATCGGCCTTCCGAAGGCGACCAGGCTGGCCCATGCGGTGAGGACCCCCGGGAGGAAGATGGCGGCGAAGAGTACGGCTTCTCCGGGGTAGGTAGCCTCCTGCCAGACGAAGAGGCTTCCGACCGGAACGAAGCAGACCGAGCAGAGCGCCACGAGCAGGATACCGACGGTTCGTCCCTTTGCCAGCAACAGCACGCCCGCCACGAGACCGCCGAAGAGAGTCGCCAGGATCGCGAACTGCCACGCGAGCTCGTAGTCGTACGCCACCACGAAGAGATAGAGGGAGAGCACCGAGGCGACGTTGCAGATGATGGTCCAGCGCACGAGTCCCATGAGCCGGCCGCTCCACGCCGTGCCACCCGCGCTCCCCTCGTAGCGGGCGAACATGCTCCGGCCGGTCAGGCTCAGCAGGAGGAGCAGGGAGGCCCCGAGCAGAAGGAGGCGCGGCAGGGCCGAGTGTCCGTACGTCGGGGTCAGCGCGAGCGCCGTTCCCCAGGGGAGCACGGCCACTCCCGCAGCGAGCGCCAGCCAGCGGCTCCAGTACGCCTCACCCGCCAGACCGCCGATCGTGATGGTGAGCGGTACGAGCAGCAGCCACATGGCCGCTAGCAGCCGGTCGTCCCCCCCGGGGCCGCTGGGGCTGGACGTGATGATCAGGCCGCCGAGGGTCGCCAGGGCGGCCAAGCCGATCCATTTCCGTACGGTGAACATCGGTTTTTCTCCCTTTGCCCTCTATGACGATCCTCGGGAAGCGACGTGCACAGACCTTCCGGGGGCGCGTACGGTGGCCAGGCGGCCGAATCGCCGATCGCGCCCACGGTAGTCATGCAGCGCCGATCTCAGATCATCCCGGCCGAATTCGGGCCACATGGTGTCTGTGAACAGTAGCTCGGCGTACGCGCTCTCCCACAACAGGAAGTCGCTGAGGCGCCGCTCGCCTCCCGTACGGATCAGCAGGTCCACCTCTGCGGCGGTAGGCTGCCAGCCCTCAGGATCTCCGGGCGTAGCCACGAGCCGGCCGAAGCTCTCGAGGCTCGCCGGTGCTCTGGGGTCGACCCAGCTTCGCGCGTTCGCGGCGCGCACGATCGCGTCCCGGGAGGAGTAGTCGACGGCGAGCCGCAGCCAGATCCGCTTCCCCCCGGCCGTCGCTTCCTCGGCGCTCGAGATAGCGGCCCGCAGCGGGAAGGGAAGGCGGTCGCGGCGGCCGATCACCGTCAGTCGGATGCCACGGCTCGCGCAGCGCGGAACCTCGCCGGCCAGGTAGTCGGCCAGCAGGGAGAAGAGGCCCGTGACTTCGTCCGCCGGGCGCCCCCAATTGTCCGATGAGAAGGTGTAGAGGGTGAGAACGCTGATCGCCTCGTCCAATCCGGCCTCCACGATTCGCCGGGCCGTCGCGACGCCGGCCCGGTGCCCCTCCGTTCGGGGAAGTCCCCGGCGCTCGGCCCACCGTCCGTTGCCATCCATGATGATCGCGACGTGAAGTCCGGTGCCGAGGGGTGGGCAGGGGTGTTGTGTCATCGCTTCGCGGCTACTGCCAGATGTCCGGTGTGTTGGGCTGATCTCAGCCGTGTCGGGTGTGCCGGATCAGAGCGCCCATGTGCTCTAGGTAGCGGTCGAGGGCCTGCCGTCCAGCTTCGGTGAGGCGGTACTCCGTGCGCGGAGTCCGATCCTGGAAGGACTTCGTGCATTGGATGTAACCGGCGTCCTCGAGCTTCCGCGCGTGAACGCTCAGGTTTCCGTCGGTTGCTCCGAGCATGGCTTTCAGCTCGCTGAACGAGAGGGCGGAGTTCACCGCCAACGCGCTCACAATGGCGAGCCTCATGCGCGCGTGAATGAGTCGCTCCAGCTTCAGCGGCTCGGCCGCGCCCGCGTCTCCCTTCACGCTCTCGAGCTCCCGTTCATTCGGGCCATTTCCCGAATCCCGTGCCGTCCTCTGCGCCTTCGCCATCGCAGCCTCTATCCCCCGTAGCGCATCGCGATAATCGTCCCGAAAACGACCTGGAGTCCTCCGAAGCCGAGGGCCAGCCAGATGTTTCCCCATGCCGGTGGGGTGAAGAGCGCGGCCGCGCCGCACGCCAGCAAGCCGGTGCCCATGATCGGGACCGCGGGCACCGAGAACGTCCCTCCCGCGATGACGCCGGTGCCGTAGGTGAGGAGCCACACGCCGGGCAGGAGCTCGAAGCGGCCCGCCCGTAACAGCGCCACGGTTAGGAGGGCGCCGGTTAGCAGGGCCGGGACGAAGCTGAGCGCGAACCTTCGGGCCGGGCGGAGGGCGATAGTGGTTCCGATGCGCCTCGACTTCCAGAGGACTCCGGCCAGGCCGATCGCCACAGCGAGTGCTGCAGCAGCCAGCCATACTGCAAGCCAACCCACCACGGAGTCCTGACGTGATGCGATCCACGCGGCCGTGAGGCCGGTGAGGCCCATGCCGATCCCTCCGAGGCCGGGCACGAGCGTGAAGGCGGTCGCCCGTTCCAACGTCGCCCGGATGAAAGACAGATCCTCGGCCGCCCTGTCTCGCAGCGGCGTCGCCGACTCCTCTTCCGGGGTCCGTAGGCGGATTACGCTCTTTTCGCTGTTCATCGTCATCCAATCTCGCCCGCTTGCCTCATGGTGTCAAGTACTCTGTCACTTAAAGTATCTTCCGCGACGGTGCCCCCCGTCTGATCTTCCTGGTGCGAGCGCGTGCGTCCGCCTGGCGACGAGGAGGTCGGGAGGAGGGCCGGCAGGAGGCGCTCAAGCGGCTGTTGAGCGCGGGTGAGAGGAGAAGGACAGGTGCTGGCCACCGTTGAGCTGGGACGAACCGGTCGGGTTATCTCGCGGCTCGGACTCGGCGGGATGTGGCTCTCGATCGAGGGTCGCCCTGACCGGGAGGGTTCGAAACGAGTCATCCGGCGTGCCGTGGAGCTGGGTGTCACCTTCATCGACACGGCGGATGTCTACTGTTTGGACGATAACGACCTCAACCACAACGAGCGGCTCGTCGCGGAGACGCTGAACGAGATCGGGGGTGGCGAGGGCGTTCTGGTCGCCACCAAGGGGGGACTGACGCGTCCCGGGGGAAGGTGGGAAAGCGACGGTAGGCCGGAGAGGCTGAGGGAGGCGGCCCTGAGGAGCCGTGATGCGCTGGGGGTCGAGACCATCGCCCTCTATCAGCTGCATGCACCCGATCCCCGGGTGCCGTTCGAGTCGAGCGTCGAGGCGCTCGCCGCGCTGCAGCAGGACAGGATCGTGGGGGCCGTGGGGCTCTCCAACGTGGATCTGGGCGAGGTCCGCGCCGCGGAGGCGATCACCACGATCAGCTCGATCCAGAACCGTTACAACCCGTGGGATCTGACCTCCGAGGGGTCGGGCCTTCTCGGCCACTGCGACGAGCGGGGGGTGACCTTCATCCCCTACAGCCCGCTGGGCGGAGCGCGCCGCGCGAAGCTCCTGCAGGCCCACGAGCCGATTCGGCGGCTCGGCGCCGAGTGGGACGCCTCTCCCGCGGAGCTCATCCTGGCCTGGCAGCTGGCGAAGTCCGAGCGCAGCGTTCCGATCCCAAGCGCGCGCCGCGAAGAGAGCATCGAAAGCAGTGTTCGGGCCGCGAGCCTCGACCTGGATGACGAGACGGCCGCTTCCCTGGAGGAGGCGTTCGCCTCGCTCCCTCAGTGATTGGCCGGTCCTACTGCACCCTGGCGAGGAACTGGTCGAACATCGCCATCGGTTCGTTGCCGTAGAACTGGTGCTCCGTGTTCGTCTGGCCGGGGCCGAGGAAGACGAAGGTGGGCGTTCCGGTAACGCGCGCCAGCCCGGCGGTTCGCATGTCCGCCATGATCAGAGGGGCCATCGCATCCCGCCGGAGACAATCCCGAAACGGTTCGATCGGGAGACCGAGCTCCTCGGCGTATTCGACGAAGCCGGGAACCGGGTCGCGCATCGCGCGCCACTCTGTCTGGTCGGTGAAGAGGTGGCGCTGCATTCCATCGAAGCCCTCGCTCCCCGCCAGCGCTCCGGCACAGAAAGCGGCTTCGGCCGCGTGGTAGCCCCGCATGAGGCGAGGGATGACAAAGGTGTGAACGACCAGGTTCACCTCACCGCTCTCCACATACTTCGCCTTGAGGGAGTCTGAGCGCTCCAGGTAGAAAGCACGGCAGGTGGAGCAGGCGAAATCGACGAACTCGTGGATCGTCGCTCTGGTCGTGTCGGTACCATACATGCGCGCCTCGTCCGCGCGCTGCATCAGCTCGACGTCCGTGATCGAGCTGTCGGCGGCGGTTTGCGCCGCCCCAGGAAGGGCGGTGATCGAGAGTGCGGCGGGCAGAGCGAAGATGAGCGACCACCGGCTCGAGGTGCGTCGACAGATGTTCTTCCATGCGGACCTGCGATTCTCGTCTATCACGTAGGCGACCCTCCCCGGTCGATTGCGGCCGCAGCCCGGTGCCTCCACGGATGCTCCATGGATAGCGGTCCCGCTGCGATGACCGTCTATTCAAACCCGTCTGCTGGCTGTTGAAAATGAAGCACGGCCGACTCGCATACCAGATGCCCGCGAACGGAGACGCCGCCCCCTGAGTCATCAACCGACGACCCGCGCGATCCTGATCGAACGCCACGGTCCGCCAAAGGCGTTCGTCGAGCGCGAGGTGCCGCTCGCCGAGCCCGGGCCGGGTGAAGTCCACATCCGCGTGGCGGCCGCGGGCGTGAATTTCGCCGACCTGATGATGCGGGCCGGTTTGTACGGGACCGTCCCTTCGCGCCCCTACAGCCCCGGCTTCGAGGTCGCGGGAGAGGTGGCAGGCCTGGGCCTGGGTGTCGAGAAATGGCGGGTCGGCGACCGGATCGTCGCCGGCCTTCGGTACGGCGGCTACGCGCACGACATCGTCCTTCCCGTCGACCGCGTCGTTCGCTGCCCGGAATCGCTCACGCCGGTCGAAGCGGCGGCGATCCCCGTGGTCTTCCTCACCGCCTGGGTCTGCCTCTTCGAGGCCGCGCGCGTCCGACGGGGCGAAACCGCGCTCGTCCTGGGAGCGGGAGGCGGCGTCGGAACCGCCGCGGTTCAGCTGGCCGTGCGCCACGGTCTCCGGGTCATAGGAACGGCGGGGCTGGAGCGAAAGCGAACCTTCGTCACCGAGGAGCTGGGCGCCGAGGCCTGCTTCGACTCCCGTAGCGACTGGGAGCCCGCGGTGACCGAGCTGGTAGGATCTCGGGGTATTGATGTGGCGCTGGACCCGGTGGGAGGGAGGGCGACCGCGGCCTGTCGGCGACTGCTCGCTCCGCTGGGTCGAATCGTCTTCTACGGCTTGAGCGAGGCGGTGCCGGGCCGAAGACGTAACATGCTGAAGGCCGCTCTCGCATGGTGGCGCACGCCCCGGTTTCACCCGGCGTCGCTTGTCGCACCGAACATCGGGCTGCTCGGGGTACACCTGCTGCACCTCGGAGCCAGGGAGCCGCTGCTCCGGCCCGCGATCGAGTCGATCCTGCGCGACGTGGAGACCGGCGAGCTGCGGCCGATCGTTGACCGGACCTTTCCGTTGAATCGCCAGGGAGCCGTCGAGGCGCACGGCTACCTGCACGCCCGGAGGAACCTCGGGAAAGTGGTGCTGGCGCGTTGAGCCGCCGACCGTGAGCCGACCGTGAGAGTTCGCACGATGTACACGCTGGCCGGGGCGAGCTGGGGGCTTGTCCTGGGCGTCATCTCAGCCGTCACGGCGGTGACCTACGCACTCGGCTTCTCCTGGCTCTTTCTCTTCGGCGACGATACCTGGCCCGAGAGCAGTGGCTGGGTCATCCTCGCCGGCGGGATCGCGGTCTTCATCGCCGTTTTCGCCCTGTTTCTCGGAGTCGGCTACCGCCGGGGCAGGCGGCTGGAGGCAAGGGGCGCCGGGGCCGCGGAGATCCGCCGCGGAGCGTGGCTGATCGCGGGGAGCTTCGCGCTCGGGCTCGGCTTGCTCGGAGCCGTCGCCCTCAAGGCGGGCGCCGACGACCGGGCGCGCGCGGTTCGTGCCGAGCAGGAGGCGGCGTTCTCCGAGCTTCTGAGCCGGCGTCACGAGATCACGGACTGGTTTCCCGAAGGACGGGAGGAGTCCGTGGCCGTGCATCTGCTGCTGTCGGGCAGCCGTGGGGGAAGTTACCGATTATCCTGGGTCCTGGCCGACGGGCTCTACGGAAAAGAGCTGATCCGCGACTCGACGGAACTGACACTGCGGCCAGGCGAGCGAGATATCACGCTCGTGCTGGAGACGCCTCTGGTGGCTCGGCGATACCAGGAGCGAGTGTTGGCTGGTCGGGGAGGGGTGCTCGTGGAGAACGAGCTTCCGTTGCGCGTGACTCTCCAGCCGCTGCTTTCGTCGGAAGAGCTGGCTCGCCTACCTGGCCGCGAGCGCCATAACCTCGAGATCGGAGCCTCGACGCTCCGGTTCGAGATGGAGAGGGGCGTCCCGTTCCGCTTCACGCTGAGATGAGCACGGGCGTAGAGGTCCAGCCGGCGGATCCGGCCGCGCGTCGCCTGGCCCTCATCATCGTGCTCGTCATCGGAGCGTTGGGGTTGGTCCCGCTCATCTGGGTCCAGAATACCCTCGACACGATCTCGGAACTGCGTCACACGGATCCGATGGCCGCGACGCGCATGATGCTGGCAACTTCCCGTCTGCTGGGGGCCGCGACCGCCGTGCTGTGTTTCGCGATGGCCATCTGGCTTGGATGGCTCGCGCTCAGAATCAATCGCGCGGAACG
Organism: uncultured Gemmatimonadales bacterium; assembly: GCA_947259585.1. Lineage (GTDB taxonomy): Bacteria > Gemmatimonadota > Gemmatimonadetes > Palauibacterales > Palauibacteraceae. The sequence continues at coordinate 134,291 of CAMYMV010000014.1, forward strand.
GTTTCCTCTCCCGAACGCGCGCGTCGTCCGCGATACTCCGGTCCTCACGGGAGCCGCGGCGAGACGCCAGGCGAGGATCGCACTCGTGCTCGCGACGGCGCTGTTGGTAAGCGGCGTCGTGGTGCCGTTGCTCCTCATGCGCCTTACATCCCTGCTCGCCCCGGGGGCGGGCTGACCGACCCCGCCACCAACAGAAGTAGGAGAGCCGATGAACATCCTCGGGCTGCTTGTTGCGATCCTCGCCCCCCTCTCCCCCTTGGGAGCCGGCGCCCCGGCCGCCGGCAAGCTCCAACTACAGCCGGTTCGGGAGTCGGCGTCAGCGCCACGGTCGGATCGCGAGTCGGTACCGGCGCCGGCGCCACGGTCGGATCGCGAGTCGGCACCGGCGCCCGCGTCGGATACCCAGGCCGATCCCTACCTCTACGAGGTCATCCTCCTGCGGGCGGCACCGGGGCGTCTGCTGGATTTGGTCGAGGCGTACCAGGCCCGCATCGCGGCTTTCGAGGAGGCGGCCCTCGGAGAAGTCCACATGATGCGTCACAGCCAGGGTGACCAGTGGGACCTTTTACTCCTCGTCCCGATGGGCGATTTCGAGCGCTTCTTCAGCGGTGAGCAGAGTAGGCGCCGCAGCGACGCGCTGGATGAGGTAGGCGGAACGGGTCCCGATTGGGCGGCGAAGTTGGATCCACTGGTGGCCTGGCGGCAGGAGCTGTTCGCCTGGGGACCGCCTCCCGAGGTCGTGAACGAGCGCTTCGCGCCGGCGCGATTCTACCACGTCGAGATGTTCGTAGCGCTACCCGGGAAGCGCGAGGCGCTGCTGAGGCAGCGTGAGATGGAGAACGAGTTCCTCCGGGCGATAGGCCGGCCCGACAACCTCGTCTTCACGAAGGCGGCCGGAGCCGAGTGGGACGCCTTCACGCTGGGCTTTTACCTCGACCTTCAGCACTTCGCGGAAGAGCCGAGCCTGGAGCCGGGTAGGGAAGATGAAGCGGCCCGGGCCGCGGGCTTCGAGGCGGCCAACCGGATCGGGACCTACCTGCGCACGCTGATCGCCTACCACCACGACACCCTGGCCAGGAGCATCGACTGATGACCCGCTCGAGCCTG
>CAMYMV010000014.1:135422-166035 GCA_947259585.1 uncultured Gemmatimonadales bacterium
GCTCGAGCCTGACCGCTCTCTTTGCCCTCCTCCTGGTGGCTTCGGCTAGCGCTCAGGAGTGGAACGCCGCGCAACAGGAAGTCTGGTCGATGGAGGAAGCCTATTGGGAGCGTCGTCAGGGAGGTGACGTCGAGGGTTTCATGGACCTGTGGGACGAAGACTTCGTCGGCTGGCCGTATTGGGCTGCGGAGCCCATGACGAAGGCAGACATCCGGCAGTCGGTCGGGGACGGCGCGCTGTCGGGGCTGGTCGGCTACGAGCTCAGCCCACAGGCGATCCAGATGTTCGGGGATATCGCCATCGTCCACTACGCCTACGAGCTCCAGGGCCGCGACGCCGAGGGAAGGGAGGCGAACCGGGCTGGCCGGTTGACGCATACCTGGCGCAGGCACGACGGCGAGTGGCGAATCATCGGCGGTATGAGCTCACCCAGCGGCGGGTGAAGCTGGAGGTTGCATGCCGGACCTGATCGAGCAAGTCGCCCCGGACCTCCTCCGGCTCTCGTTCGGGCCCGTCCGCGATGGCATCAACATCTACCTGATTGGCGATGTGCTCGTTGACTCGGGCCCGAGCTGGCAAGGCGAGAGGCTCCTGAGAGCGTTGCGGGGGAGGCCGGTGACGGCGCACGCGATCACGCACGCCCACTTCGATCACCAGGGAGCGAGCCATTTCATCGCCGAGGCGCTGGGGATCCCGGTCTGGTGCGGTGAAGGCGATCGGGCGGCTTTGGAGTCGGGCGATCCCGCCACCGTTCTTCCGAAACCGCGAGGAGCCGCACTTCGCTTTGCCCGGCTGCTAGCAGGGCCGGCGCACCCCGTGGCGCGGACACTTCGGGCGGGCGACGAGGTCGGCGGTTTCACGGTGATCGAGTCGCCGGGCCACACGCCCGGCCACACCGCCTTCTGGCGCTCGGATGACCGGGCGCTGGTGCTGGGAGACGTGCTCTTCAACCGGAACCCGGTAACATTGCGACGACGGCTTGAGGAGCCGTTCACCATCTTTACGTGGGATCCGGCCGTCAACCGGGCTTCGGCCCGCAAGCTCGCCGCCCTCCGCCCGGAGCTGATCTGCTTCGGCCACGGCGCGCCGCTCCGGGACGCCGCGGCCTTCCAGCGTTACATCACAGGGCTGTCCGAATAAGAAGAGGCGAGCGGCCGTCAGACCGCTCGCCTCTTGCAGCTTTCGCCGGCCAGCGGGCCGGCCTGGCCTCGAGCCTGTGGGGACTAGGGCCTAGTGGCCACACCCCCTGCCGAGCTGCACGGTGCCGGCGTGAGGAATCCCGTTCTGCTTCTCGACAACCGGCAGTGACCGGCTTCCGGGAGCGAGGTTCATGGGACGGTTGCCGGCGTAGATCTCGTGACGGCCCTTGTCCTTGAACCAGTCCTTCGTCTCGGCGACCATGTGCATGTTCTCGACGATGTTCCGCCAGCCGGCGCCCGTGTTGTAGGCGCAGAAGGAGATCTCTCCCTCCTGGGTGGCGTAGGGAATCACGCACATCTCGGTGCGCCGGAAGTCGTAGGTCCAGAGATCCTGGAACCACATGCCGCCGACCCACACGATCTTCCACTCCTGCCTGTTGATGTCGCCCGTTACGGCTCCACCGAGCTTCGTGTTCACCATCTCGAGGAAGATCTTCGGGGTCAGCCCCTCGGGCATCTTCGATCCGTCGACGTGCCGCATCAGGGCGAGCACCGTCTGGAAGAGGCTGAGCTTCTTCCCGCGCGATGTGTCCGTGATGACGCTGATGTCGTGGATGAAGGCTTCGGAGTCGAAGAACTGGGTGAGTGGGGACCACTCCTTCGTGCGCGAGTTGACGACCAGCATCAAGCTGGCGCCGCAGTTCGGGTGGCAGGAGCAGCTGATCCCGCCGAACTCCACCTCGTCGCCGCGCAGGTGGTCGGCGAGCCAGGTGTAGGCGCCCGCCGCACCGAGCGGATACCAGTCCCGGTACATGTCGACCTTCCCGCCGGTGTACTCCTGAAGGTCACGGGCTAGATGGGAGATCGTGTAGCGCTGCTTGTGGCGTTCCTCGTCGCTGATCTCCTCGTCGCGGCCGGTGAACGAGACGGGCTGGAAGGAGATCGCCCCCATCTTGTCCGAGTTCTGGATCACGAACTCGAGCAGCGGACCCACCTGCTCGTCGTTGACCGTGTTGATCACGGTCGTCACGGGCGTGATGTCGATCCCGGCGTCGTGCAGCCGATCGATCGCCATCCACTTCGCGTCGAACAGGTTGCTGATGTGCCGGTGCATGTTCGACTCGTTGGTGACGCCGTCGAACTGCAGGTAGACCATGTTCAGCCCGGCCTCGGCCGATTGGTAGGCGAACTCGGGCTCGAGCGCGAAACGGAGGCCGTTCGTGGCGGCCTGCACGCTGTAGTAGCCGACCTCTTTCGCGTAGGCACACGCTTCCAGGAAATGCGGCGACATGGTCGGCTCGCCGCCGGAGAACTGAACCGACATCTGGCGACGCGGCTTGAAAGAGATCGAGTCGTCCAGAATCTCCTTGATCTCCTCCAGCGTGAGCTCGTGGACGTAACCGACCTGGTTCGCGTCCATGAAGCATGGATTGCACATCATGTTGCAGCGGTTGGTCAGATCGATCGTGAGCACGGCGCCACGGCCGTACCGGATCGTCGAGCTGCCATGGTGGTGGAGGTGCTCGTCTTCCGCCGTGCGGAAATCGCGTCCGAAGTATCGACGTTCGAGCAGGCTGCTGAGCTTCGGATCCACCGAGAGCGTGTCGACGAACTCACCGTGTATATCACACCGCTTCTTGATGAGGATCTTGCCATCCTCTTCGACGATCTCGGCCGTGACCTCGCCGGACTTCTTGTCCGTGAACTCGGTGATGTCGCGCTCGCCAGCTATGATCGCGTCCCGGACTTCAATCACACAGTCGGGGCACAGGGAGTCGGTCTCGCGGGGCCACCCAAGGGGCGGTTTCGTGCGCTCGTAGCTCTTCGGCAGCGGGGCCGGCGCCCAGTCGGGATGAACGGACGGGCTGTCAGGAATCCTCGTGTTCACGGCCTGGAATGCATTCCAAGCCACGTTGGCGGCAGTCCTCGCAGCCTGCGAGAGCGTTTCCCTCATGACGACCTCCGACGGGGTTCTCTCTCCGGGTGCACGAAGGCCGCGTACCGGCTTCGCCGGCTCACGGTGCCTCACCCGGGAACTCGTTCAACGGAACGTCGATTTGATTGGCTTGAAGAAAACTAACCGGGCGTCGAAACGCAAACTCGTCTTCGGCCTCCGCCGGTCGGTCCGTCACGCATACGACGAACGTGCGCGAGGTCACATCAGGATCCTGCAGCTTCTCCACCAGCGGAGCCAGTATCTCCGCCGGGCCGGCCACCAGGTTGGGCTCGAGCTCGGCGGAGTGATCGACCGCAGCCTGGGACCGGACGAAGGCGCTACGAGTCAAGCCGTCCGCCCACGCGGCATAGAGCAGGGCTCTCGAGACGGGGTCGGGCCGATCTCCCGCCAGGATCTGCAGTCGGCCCGCCTCTGGAGGGAGAAGACGCAGGACCGCCTCCACGGCTTCCACGAGCCCGGCCTGAGAGATCGCTCCGAGAGGTTTCAAGCCGTCCTTCCAGCCGTACTCGAGCGAGACCGGCTTGTCCGGAGGGATCGAGCGGACCGTGGTCCGCCACATCGACGCACGCTCCGCCGTGTCGAGGATTCCTCCGTAGTCCATGAATTGTTCGTAGGGAAGGGCCTCTTCTCCCAGGTCCCCGGCGTCGCCGGAGAGCAGCACGCTGGCCTCGACCGAGTCCGGGAGGCCGCCGATCGACTTGAGCTCCCGAAGCGACTCGAGATCCGGGGCGAACAGCACGGTGGGCGTGGACTCGTGGAGAGCCGTGGCGACCTGGTCCACCCTCCAGTCGGGCGCGATCGGGACGCTCAGCCCGCCGATCGACCAGATTCCGCGTTCGAAGGTGGCGAACTCCATGCCGAACGGGATCCACAGGGCAGCGTGCTCGCCGGCATCCATGCCGATGCGCTGCCGCAGAACCAGGGCCGTACGAATCGCATCGCGGTCCGTCCGCCAGTCCGGGTGAGCCTCCCAGCCCCACCCCTTCCGCCCCTGCTCCCAACGAAGAAAGAGGGCGTCACGGTCGTGGTACCGCGCCCCATGAAGCAGGAGGCGGTTGATCGTATCGGGGCCGCGCTCGTCCTCTGTTCCCTCGTCCACCGGAACATCCGGCCGGACGCCGAAAGGGAACGGAGGCTTGTCGATCGCCTGCTGATCGGCGGTCATTTACGGACTTCCTCCCAGACGTCTCGTAGGAGAGGGTCGTCTATCTTCCAGAGATCCATGGCGTGGATGAGCGCGCGGACGTACTCCTCGCCGGTCCCCACTGACCCTTTGGCGGCGAGAAGCCCTCGGACGAGGTCTTCCGCGTCCTCCCAGACGCCCGCGTCCGGGGAAGGCAGGAAGCTCTTCGCTCGTACCCGGCGGCCGTTCTTCCCGAGCTGCACGGATCGCGCTCTCGTTCCTTCTCTCTGCCTCAGGTTGCTCTTGCGACGCGGAAGCTCGAACAACACCGCGTCGCAGCCGCCTCCCTGGATCAGTCCGATCTGAGGGCACGGATGCTCCGGGCTGCCCCAGCGCGTCGTGTTCTGCCCAACGAAGGCCCTGCGGAAGCCGTCCACGCGAACGGCCTCGCCCCGGTAGGTCGCCAGGGCGTTGTCCCACATGAGCGATCCATATGCCAGGATACCCGTCATCCGATGCAGCGCTCTCGTACAGGGTCCGTGTTGGAGATCCCGCTCCACGGCCGGGAGGTCGACAAGGGACGTCTTGGCCAGACGTTCGCGGCCCGGTTGACTTAGGGCCGCTTAGCCGATGAGTTTAGGAGCGCTGAGCCCTGCAGGCAACCGAGTGGCACAGCTGGATCGACGATCGACGAACGGGCCGCCGCACACGCCCTGGGAGCGCTCTGCACACCCAGTAATGTTGTCGCGCCCGGAAGGTGACAGGGTTACCATGTAGGCCGGTTTTGTTGGCTGCCGGTTTCCGTCCAATCGCAGGAGGTGCGGAGTGCGCGTGACGTTCGTTCAGCCCCTCCAGGGCACCAAGTTCGGCTTTACCAAGATCCTTCGCGTAGAGCCGCTGGGGATGGAGTGTGTCAGTTCCACGCTCAAGCTGCACGACCACGAGACCTACTACGTGGACCTGCGACTGGATAAGCCGAGAGTCCTCGAGAACCACCTCCGCGACTGGAAACCGCATGCGGTAGGAATCGCATGCGGCTTCTCGACTGACGTCTACACGGCACTCGAGGGAGCGCGTCAGATCAAGGACGTGCTGCCGGATACGCTCATCTTCACGGGTGGACATCATTCGTCCCTCGTTCCGGGGGACCTGCTCTTTCCGGGCTCGCCCGTCGATGCGGTAGTCGTGGGAGAGGGGGAGTGGCCCACGCTCGACCTCATTGACGCCATGGAACGCGGCGACGAGCCGTCCGCCGTCCCCGGCATCATGACGCTCGAGAATCTGGGAAACGGCTTCGTCAGCCGCGAGATCATGGCCGGTATGGACGACCTGCCGCTTCCCGACCGGGAGCTGTCGAAGCGGTACCGCCACCTGTACCACCACGGCTTTCGCTCTCCCTCGGCCTGTGTCGAGACGACGCGCGGCTGCCCGTTCAACTGCAACTTCTGCAGCATCTGGGTCTTCTATCAGCGGCGCGCACGCCGCTTTTCGGCCGAGCGCATCGTCGAGGATCTCGAGCACGTGCGGCGTCTCGGGGAGCGGGATGTCTTCTTTACCGACGACATCGCTTTCCTGCAGAGGGAATCGTACGAGGAGCTGGCGGACGCGATCGAGGCTGCCGGGCTGACCGACATGAGCTTCTCCTGCGAGACGCGGGCCGATCTGGTCATGAAATACCCGGACACCTTCAAGCGGTGGAAGGAGATCGGGCTGCACATGGTCTTCCTCGGCATCGAGAAGATGGACGATGACGGGCTGGACTCCGTGCGAAAGCGCACCAAGGGTGGCGCGTTGACGAACCTCGCGGCGATCGAGTACCTGGAGGACTGCGGGATCAGCCCGCTGGCTTCGCTGATCGCGGACCCGGGTTGGGACGACGAGGACTTCGATCGTCTCGAGGAGACCGTGAAGCTGCACAAGCTGACGAACCCCGGCTTCACGGTGCTCACTCCGCTTCCGGGGACCGAGCTATGGGAGACGGTGAAGCACAAGATCACGACGGATGACTACGCCTACTTCGACGTGATGCACCTGGTGCTGCCGAGCAAGCTGCCGCCGGCGCGCTTCTACGAGCGGGTCGCGCGGTTGTACGGGCTGACGCGTGCCGACACCCAGTTCGGGTGGGCGGCGGTCAAGAAACTCGTGCAGATGGCGCTTGGGGGGAAAACCTTCGCCATGCGGCGGGTGTTCAGCGCTGTCCAGGATATGCAAAAAGGGCCCGCCTACCTCGACTACCCGGGCTCCATCCCGAAACCGGACTGGGTGCCCGTGGGGTACGGGCGGACCGATTGGGTGGACCGTGGGCGGTCACCCCTGGCCGAATCGGTGGCCGAGACAGCCGAGACCGAGATCAAGGCCGCGGTCGGCTAGAACGCCAGGCGCGCTCCGGCGATCGACCGCCGAGGATTCTGAGGGCCTAGGATTCCGAGGGCTGAGGCTACGAGAGCCTAGGGCTCCACGCGAATCCCTTTCCAGAACGCGACGTGGTCCTTGAGGTGGCTCGCGGCTTCGGACGGTGCCTGGTAGTACCACGCCGCTCCGCCGTTCACCTGATCGCCGACCACGACGTCGTAGTAGCTGGCGAGGCCCTTCCACGGGCAGGTGGTTTGCTGGTCGCTCTCGCGGAAGAACTCGCGGTTGATCGACTCCGGCGGGAAGTAGATGTTGCCCTCGACGGTCTCGAAGGTCTCGCTTTCCGCCAACACCTGATCGTTCCAGATCGCTCGTGCCATCGCTCACACCTCGTTTGGTGGTGGTCCACGAAGCTCGGGCGGGCGGGCGCGAACCCCCCGGGCCGCCCCCACGTCCACCGATGTATGACCGATGTATGAAGGAGTGCGACTCATGTTCCAGCGGATACTCGTTCCGGTAGATCTGACGGATCGCAACGCGCCCGCGATCGAGACGGCTGGCGGGCTCGCCGCCGGGAACGGCGGCACCGTGGTTCTGCTTCACGTCATCGAGACTCTGGATCTCCCCTTCGAGGAGCTCGAGGAGTTCTACCACAAGCTAGAAGACAAGGCGATGGATGCCCTGCTCGAGATGGCCGCGCCGCTTCGAGAGGCCGGGGTGGATAGCGACCCGAACGTTCGCTACGGCGACCGGGCGGAGGAGATCGTCGGGTTCGCCAACGAGGCGGGCACCGACCTGGTCGTGCTCACCTCCCACAAGATCGACCTCGAGAGCCCCGGAGCGAGCTGGACGACGCTCAGCTACAAGGTGGCGATCCTGGTCCAGTGCCCGGTCCTGCTCCTGAAGTGACACTGGACCCAGGTCTTGGGGCGATCCTCGGACCTAGGTCTTGGGGCGATCCTTGACCGGGATCACGAGCTTCAAGCCGGACCAGACCTCGTCGACGGCACACACCTTTACGTCAACCAGGCCGTTCTGCAGCGCCAGTCCCCTCACCACATCCTCGGTCACATCCGTGGGCACCTTCGAGGCCTTCTTCGGCCACGAGGCCCAGATCGCTCCGTTCCAGACGATCCGCTCCGCGAGCGTCGGCAGCGCCGCCTCGAGCCATGCTCGTTCCTTCGTGAAAGCGTGTACGATGTCGTAGCGGCGATCTCCCTTCGCGGCCGCACCGGCCTTCTCGATCAGGACGTCGTCGGGTAGGTCCTCCAGCAGCTCCTCGTATCCCTCGGGTGCGCCGAGGGCGAGGAGGACGTGCCCATCCTTGATTCCGAGCTTCTTGGCGAGCGGAGTACCGGAATAACCCGCGGGCATCTCAGCCTGCCTTTCCGAGGTAGCGCTTCAGGGCCGGAGAGAGCGGGCGCACGAAGGCCTGCCTCAGCTCCGGATCCGGCGGAGACTCGTCTCCCCCCAGGCGTCGAACCTCTCCTCCCTCCCGCGCCGCGACCGGAACGCCGTCCCGGTAGACCACTCGGTTCGACGGCACGGCCGGTATCCGTTCTCCCGGGGTGATAATGCCGGCGAGATTGAGAGGGTCTGCGGCGCTCACCGCCAGGAGCTCGCCCGTCGGCTCGGCGCGCCTCGCGGCCCGCAGGCTGCCCACCGCCTCGGGCAGGGCGAACTGCTCGCCGGCGAACCCGGAAACGAAGCGTCCGCCGCGCACCTCGCCGCGAGCCTCCAGGCGTCGGTAGACCAGCAGGAGGTCCCTCCAGGGAGGCAGGTTGGTCTCTCTTTCGAGAAGACGGCGAAACACCACGCCGTACCTCCGGAGGAGAACCCGCGCGACCGTTTCGGCCGACGCATCCGGAGCGCCGAACCGGGCCCGCTCGCCTCGGGCCTCCATGGTCTCTTCTCCGTGGAGTGGGAGCTCCGGCCGCAGCAGCGACCAGCGGCCCGCGTCCTCGACGCTGTAAGAGGGAGAAGGTTTTCGGCGCCTCGGCGCCTTGCGGCCCGGCTCGCCCAGCGGACGGCGCTTGCCCGACGGGGTGAGCAGCGCCCGCAGCCCGGCGAAGCCGTCGGAGCTGACGAGGCCTCGAGCGGCCAGCTCGCCCAGCGCCACCTCGACTTGCGTGGGGAGGAGCTCCGTCTCGGTCACGATCTCTCCGAAGAAGGAGGCTCCGCGCCGCTGCAGCGCCTCCACCACCTGCACCGCGTAGGTCGAGAGGCCTTCCGTCTCCGGCGGACGAGCGAGGGATCGCCAGACCGCGGCGCTGGTCCTCGGGAAGAGAGCCATCGGCGACGACCGGAGCGGCCCGGAGGATCGAAGCGAGCCGACCCCAGCGGCAGGCGGCGAGAGACGGCCCCAGGAGACGCGGCCGGTCAGACAGAGCGCGTCCAGGTAAGCCGGCTCGTAGTCCCGGCATCTCGAGCCCAGAACGTCGGGCTCCCACGCGCCGGCCGGAGCCTCGTAGCCGTCCAGCATCTCGAGCACGGCCGCGACCCCCTCCGTTCCGGCGACACGGTGATCGGGCTCGATCTTCTGCCACTCGAACAGGAACCTCATGAGGTCGGCTGCGGGGACGGGCTCGATCTCGGAGCGAAGCCTGCCGACCGTGTAGCGGTGGATCCGCGCGAGCAGCCTCCGGTCACACCACTCCCGTTCCTCGGTCCCCGGGGTAAAGGCTCCCCGCAAAACGGCACCCTCCGTTTCGAGGGCGAGGAGGGCGGCCTCGGCGTCGGCTCTCGATACGCCGAGCCGCCCGGCCAGCAGGGCGGCCGAGACCGGTCCCGCGATCTCCAGACGCCCGCGAAGCAGCTCGCGGGTCGCCTCCTCTCGCGACGGCGTGTCGGCCGCCAGGTGGGCCGGAAGGGCCAGGGCCGGTTCCACCTGGGCGTCGGGGAGGGCCGCGCGGAGCGCCGGCAGCCGTTCCGCCGCTATCCACAACGACCGCGATCCGTCCGACGTCAGCGCGGTCGCCGCCCGCCCGCCCGCGACGAGATCCTGGAAGAGGGTGGACCAGGAGTCGGGGCTCTCGGCCGGGTCCAGAAAACCGCAGGTGATGAGCGCGTCGTGCAGCTCGTCCGTGTTCTCCGCGACCGGTCGCGCCTCGGCGCGCACCCGCTCGATCGCGTCGGCGTCCAGCGCTCCCAGATCATCCACGGTGGAGGGCTCGAAGGCCCTTCTCGTGTAGACCGCGCGGGCGCGGCGCTCCTCGAGGGGGGCGTCGTCCAGGAACTCGTACGGGCGCGCGTTCAGGATCTCGTGGGCGAGGGGAGATGGCTCCGGCGTGTCCCTGGCGATGAGACGAAGCTCTCCGGCACGTATCCTCTCGAGCACGTCCCGCAGCCCATCGAGGTCCATCGCTTCCTGGAGGCAGTCCTCCAGCGTCTGCTGCACGAGAGGATGGTCGGGGACCTCCCGATCACCGGCGATGTTCTCCAGGCAGGCGGCCGCGTCCGGGAAGACGGCCGTGAGCAGGTCCTCGGCCTGCATCCGCTGGATCTGGGCGGGCGTCCGCTTTCCTCCCCAGCGGCGGAGCACGGCGAGAGAGATCCCCGCGTTCCATCGCCAGCGGGTCTGGAAGAGCGGGGAGTCCAACACCGCCTGCACGAGGACGTCGCCTGCGGTCTCCGGCTTCAGGTATCCGAAGACGTCTTCCAGCGGGAAGCTGTGCTGCGGGCCGAGGGAGAGGAGGAGCGCGTTCTCCCCGGCGGCGGCCTGAAGCTCGAAGTTGAAGGTGCGGCAGAACTTCTTTCGCAGAGCGAGACCCCAGGCGCGGTTCACCCGGTTGCCGAGCGGCGCGTGGATCACCAGCTGCATGCCACCCGACTCGTCGAAGAAGCGCTCCAGGATCAGCGTGTCGGCAGTGGGAAGCGCTCCCAGCAGGCGCCGGCTCTCGGCCAGGTAGGCCACGATCTGGAACGCGGCCGCCCGCTCGAGACCGATCTCCTCGACCAGCCAGCCGATCGCCGCCTCCCACTCCGCTTCCTCCGCTCCCTCCTCGAGCCTCGCCCGCTCCGCGTCCGTCGCTCCCTGCTCACGCCCCGCATCCACGGGAGGCAGAAGCTCGTCGATCCGTGCCCGCAGTCGGGAGATCGAGGCCGACAGCTCTTCGCTGCGAGCCGGGGCCTCACCGAACCAGAACGGAATCGTGGGCGGCTCTCCGCGTGCGTCCTCCACGCGAACGACCCCGCTCCCGATCCCCAGGATGCGCCACGAGGTGTTCCCGAGCTGGAAGATGTCGCCCTGCATGCTCTCGATCGCGAAATCCTCGTTGAGGCTCCCGACATAGGTGCCCTCCGGCTCCAGGAGCACGCGGTAGTCGGCGTTGTCGGGGATCGCTCCCCCGGAGGTTATCGCCGCCATCCTGGCACCCTTGCGGCCCCGGATGCGGCCGTTGACGGCATCGTGGTGGAGATGGGCGCCCCGCCGACCCCTGCGGGTGGAGAATCCCCGGGCCACCATCCGGACGATCTCCGCGAACGCCTCCGGAGAGAGATCCCGATACGGCCACGAGCGGCGCACGAGGCTCAGGAGACCCTCCTCGTCCCATTCCTCGCTGGCGACCTCCGCGACCACCTGCTGGGCGAGCACGTCCAGCGGACACTCGGGGATCACGACCCGATCCAGCTCGCCGCGCTGCACGGCGTCGAGCAGGGCCGCGCACTCCAGGAGGTCATCTCGGCTCAGCGGAAACATCCGGCCCTTCGGTGTGCCACCGACGGTATGGCCGGACCTGCCGACCCGCTGCAAGAAGGCCGCGATCCGGCGGGGCGACCCGATCTGGCACACGAGGTCGATCTCCCCGATGTCGATCCCCAGTTCGAGCGAGGCGGTGGCGACGAGCAGCTGAAGCCTTCCCGATTTGAGGCGCTGCTCGGACTCGAGCCGGGCCTCGCGCGCCATGCTCCCATGGTGGGTGGCGACGTCTCCCTCACCGAGCCGCTCGGAGAGATGGCGGGTCATGCGCTCCGCCAGCCTGCGCGTGTTCACGAAGACGAGCGTCGTACGGTGCTGCCGGGCGAGGTCGGCCAGCCGATCGTACACGTCCTCCCAGGCCTCTCCGCTCATCACCGTGTCCAGGGGAGCGGGGGGAATCTCCAGGCCGAGGTCCCAGGACCGGACGTGTCCCTCGTCGACGATCTCACACTCTGGGACGCCGGCCGCATCCACACCGCCCGCACCCAGAAGGAAGCGGGCCACATCCTCGATCGGGCTCTGCGTCGCGGACAGCCCTATGCGGAGGGGCGGCTGGCCCGTGACATGTGCCAGGCGCTCCAGGCTCAGGGCCAGATGGGAGCCGCGGCGGGACTCTACGACGGCGTGGATCTCGTCCACGATCACGGTCCGCACGGTCCGCAGCATCTCGCGGCTCCGCTCCGCGGTGAGCAAGAGAAAGAGGGACTCGGGAGTCGTGACGAGAATGTGCGGCGGACGGCGCAGCATCGCCTGCCGCTCCGATTGCGGCGTGTCGCCCGAGCGGACGGCGGCGGTGATCCTCACCTCGGGATAGCCGAGCTCCGCCGCGAGCGTCCGGATCTCGCGTCGCGGCTCGGCGAGGTTGTGGTGGATGTCCGCGCTCAGCGCCTTGAGCGGGGAGACGTACAGGACCCGCGTCTCGTCCGGAAGCTCGCCGCCGCTCGCGATCCCCTCTGTCAGCAGCTCGTTCAGGGCGTTCAGGAACGCCGCCAGCGTCTTGCCGGAGCCGGTGGGAGCGGCGATCAGCGTCGGACGCCCCGAGCGAATGGCCTTCCAGCCGTACGTCTGCGCGGGCGTGGGCGCGGCGAAGCGCCCCTCGAACCAGCGGGACACCGCGGGGTGGAAAGCGGAAAGGGGCATCAGGTACCTCTAGGCCGTCCGTCGGGCCGTTGGTGGATCCGTCTGTCGAACCCGGAAATATTCGACATATTGCTCCGCCGAGCCAGTTCGTCGTGTACTCCGCCGAGCCGTTCGAGGTCGATCGTGAGGATCTGGGACATCGAGCCCATACGGCTGTGCCGCGTCCACCTCCTGGGTGAGCACCGGGAGCTGCACGGTCTGTGGAACATCCTCACGCTCGACAAGGCGGGCTATGCCGGCCACCCCGAGACGAAGCGCTGGCGCGGCAAGCTCGCGGCGCTTCACCTGCGACACGAGGCATTGGTGCAGGAGATGACGAAACGCGGTTACGACCACAGGTCTCCGCTGGATCCGGTCCTGGCCACGGGTTCCGAGCGCCAGGAGGAATTCGTGGATCCTCGAGACGCCCAATTGAGGATCCTCACGGAGAAGCCGTGCCCGTGCCTCTTGAGTCCACCGGAAGGGAGTGAGACCCGATGATCACGCGGTTCAAGGTCTGCTGCATCGGGGGGCGCGAGGAGGCCTCGCTCGCGATCCGCTACGGTGCCGCCGCACTCGGGTTGGTCTCCGAGATGCCGAGCGGTCCGGGCGTCATCCCGGAGCATCTGATCCGCGAGATCGCGGCGTCGACTCCGCCGGCCGTTTCGACCTTCCTGCTCACCTCGCGGACCGATCCCGATGAGATCGTCGAGCAGCACCGCAGGTGCGCGACGACCGCGATCCAGCTGGTCGACCGGCTCGAGCTCGACGCGTACGATCAGCTCCGCGCCGCTCTGCCCGGCGTCCGGCTCGTCCAGGTCGTACACGTGACCGGCCCCGGGTCGTTGGAGGAGGCGGTGGATGTGGGGCGCTACGCGGACGCCCTTCTGCTCGACTCGGGGCGGCCCGATCTGGCCGTCCGGGAGCTGGGAGGAACCGGGCGGGTTCACGACTGGGAGGTCAGCCGGGCGATACGTGAGGCGTTGGAGGTCCCCGTCTTTCTCGCCGGCGGCTTGGGGCCCGACAACGTTGCCGAGGCCGTCCGGGCCGTCCAGCCGTTTGCCGTGGACGTCTGCAGTGGTCTGCGCACCGGCGGGCGGCTGGACGAGGCGAAGCTGCACGCATTCGTCGCCGCCCTGGGGTAGTATCGGGCACGCCTCCTCCGGCTTCGGTCCTTTGGCCAGAGGCTAGAAGATTGTTGATATGATCGCCGTAAGATACTTTTAAGGCGATGGTTAAGAAGAAGAAGCGTGAACGACGCGAGGAGTACGAGGAGCGATCGGGCCCCGATCGCCGCACGGGTGGGGATGGGCGCAAGAAACAGGTGTTGATCGACCACCCTGATCGGCGCGGGAGCGGGGAACGGCGCAAGGGAGAGCGCCGCGAGGAAGAGGATCGACGCGGAACGAGCGGTCCAGGGAAGGGCGGGAAAGGCTCGGGCAAGGAATCCGGCAAAGGTACCGGCAAGAAGCGGGGCCGGCCGGGCACGTACCGTGACTCCGAGAGTGCCCGTCCAAACGACGCCCCGCGCCGCCGGACCTACCGGGACACCTGAGCTCCGATCTTCGAGCCTCTGGACCTCAGTAGCAGTACAGGTCCCGTCGCCGTGAAAGGTCCTCGACCACCGCTTTCTTGAACCCCTCCTCCCCGCCGCTCTCCAGCAGCCTCTCCCGATAGGTTGGCAGATCCACCGTCTCCAGCCGCGCCTTGACCGTCCGGAAGGGTCTCGGCAACAGCTCGCCCGGGGCCTGTATGTGGTGCAGGCCGCGGCTGTAGCACAGCAGCATCCGACCATCCGGTACGGCACGGATGATGTCCGCGATCCCTCCGCGGATCGTCATCGGATTACCGGCGAGATCGAGGCCCGTCTTTCGCTTCATCCGGCCCTCGGGAAGGATGACGGCGACCGAATCGGGCTGGCTGGCCTGCTGGATGAACCGCTCCCAGGTGTCGTCGCGCTCGCGGGTGATGGGCATCACGTCCTCCGCCACGAGGCGGAAGAAACGGCCGACGAGCGGTCGCTGCACCGTCTTGTCGGCCACCGGCACGACTCCGTGCCCGGCAATCCGCTTCAGAACCCGGTCCGGTGCTCCGCCCGCGAAGAGAGGCTCGTAGAGGCTGGTGTGGTTGAGGATCGTGATGATGCGAGCGTCCGCCCAGGGGTCGTCGGGTACCTCTCCGACCCACTTGACCTCGTAGCCGAAGAAGAGGCGGCTGACGAGCTTGACCGACCTCAGAAAGGCGTAGCTGATCTGGCTTCGCACGTCGAACAAAAATAGGGGGGAACCCGGAGGCGTGCGACCCGGGGGACCCGTAGATTGATGTCCGGATCAGACGAAACCCGTGGGGCGAGATGCAGGATCCCGTTCGTCGAGTACTCCAGAGCTCTTTGGCGCTGGCCGTACAACTCGCTTGTGCAGCCAGCGCCGGAGTGGCTTCGGCGTCCGGCGACCAGCAGGCCGTCGACGCAGTCGCCGGGGACTCGCGGCAGGCTCGCGAAGCCTACTTCCCCGGACCCGGCGATGACTGGGAGCGACGCCGGCCCGCGGAGGCGGGGATGGATTCGGCGGCGCTATCGGCCGCGGTCGACTTCGCAGTCCGGAACGAAAGCCCGTTCGGGCACGATCTCCGTGCCTACCTGGAGGATCGGCTGCTGACCACCGGCCCCCACGGGGAGATTGTCGGACCGATGAAGGACCGCGGCGACCCGAACGGCCTGATCCTGCGGGACGGATACATCGTGGCCGAGTGGGGCGACACCGACCGCGTGGACATGACCTTCAGCATCACGAAGAGCTACCTGTCGACGACCGGCGGCCTTGCCTGGGATGCCGGCCTGATCCGCGATCTCGAGGATCCCGTGGTGGACTATCTTCGGCCCGGCGAAGGACGGGAGCTGTTCGAGCCGTCCCGCAACACTTCGATCACCTGGCATCACCTCTTCACCCAGACGAGCGAGTGGGAGGGCACGCTGTGGGAGAAGCCCGACGTGGCGGACCGCCGGCGAGGGCAGGACCGTGAGCTCGCGAAGCCGGGCACCTTCTGGGAGTACAACGATGTCCGCGTGAACCTGGCGGCCTACGGCCTGCTGCGGGTGCATGGCCGCTCCCTGCCGGAGGTGCTGCGGGATCTCGTCATGGATCCGATCGGTGCGTCGGACGGTTGGCAGTGGCATGGCTACCGGACCTCGTGGGTCTCGGTGGATGGTCGACGCGTGCAGTCGGTTAGCGGTGGGGGACACTGGGGTGGGGGGATGTGGATCAACTCGAGGGATCAGGCCCGGTTCGGCTACCTCTTCTTGCGCCGTGGTCGGTGGGGCGACGAGCAGATCCTGTCCGAGGAGTGGATCCGGCTTGCCACGACGCCCTCACCGGTCGAGCCGACCTACGGATACATGTGGTGGCTGAACACGGATCACCGCATGTGGGAGAATCTGCCCGATGCCAGCTTCGCGGCGCTCGGGGCCGGCACGAACGCCATCTGGATCGATCCGGAGGACGATCTGGTGGTCGTCGTGCGCTGGATCGATCGGGAGATGCTGGGCGACTTCCTGACGATGGTGAAGAGGGCTGTCGAAAAACCGGCGGATCCGACCGCGCTGGAGGGACGCTGAGCCGCGTGTCCGGTTCGGGCTTCGCGGCCGCCGCGCTGGAGAGGGCCGACGGGCCGACCGTCGTTTCGGTGCCCGCACCCCGGCGTCCCGCCGCGGCGGCTCTGGCGGAGCTTCGTGCGACGGGCAGCTCGAGCGTCGTCGCCTGGCTCCCGCCCCGCGGAGCCCGTCTGGTCGGCCTCGGCTCGACGGCCACGCTTGCCGGGAGCGTGAGCTCTGCATCGCTTCGTCGTGAAGCGGATGCCCTGCTCGTATCGATCCGCGTCACGACCCACGGCGACCTTCCGCCGATCTCGCCCCGGCTGCTCGGCGGCTTTGCCTTCGATCCGCGTGCGCGGATCGAGCCCGCCTGGGAGAACTTCGGCGAGGGCCGGCTCGTCCTGCCGAGATGGTCATACGGCCACGAGGGCGAGGACGCGTGGCTGTCGATCGCCGTGGTGGGCCCGCTGACGGCCCGCGAGCAGGGAGAGGCCCTGAGCGAGCTGGAGAGCCTCACGGCGGGACTCGAGCGCCTGGCCGAAGCCGAGTCCGAGCCTCGCGGTCGGCCGCGAGAGGAGGGCTCGGTCGCCGCTGACGTGGGGGAGGGCGAGTCTCGGGAGGAGTTCGAGGGGCGGGTTGAAGCGATCCTGGAGGAGGTGGAGGCAGGCCGGGTCGCCAAGATCGTGGCGGCCCGAGCGGCCGAACACGCCCTGGAGCCTTCCACGGACCCCTCGGCCGTTCTGCAGGCGCTCGTCGGTCGCTTCCCGGGCTGCACGGGCTTCTTCTTCGAGAGGAACGGAGGGGCCTTCCTCGGAGCTACGCCCGAGCGGCTCCTGAGTCTGACGGGGAGGGAGGTGGCCACGGAAGCGCTGGCCGGTTCGGCGCCTCCCGCCGAGACGGAGGAACTCCTCGCGAGCGCCAAGGATCGCCTGGAGCACGGGCTCGTGTCTGATGAGATCATCGCGCGGCTCCAGCCGCTTTGCGACGACGTCCGGTTGGAAGAGATCCGGCCGCTGGAGCTGCCGAACATCGTCCATCTCCGGACACCGATCCGGGCGCTGGCAAGTGGGGGTACGAGTCTGCTGGATCTCGTCGCGGCCCTTCACCCGACGCCGGCGGTGGGGGGCGTGCCCCGCGAGGCCGCTGTCCGGTGGATCGATGAGAACGAGCCGGTGGGCCGCGGATGGTACACGGGACCCTTCGGCTGGCTCGACGCGTCGGGTGATGGCGAGTTCGTGGTGGCGCTGCGATCGGGCCTCATCCGTGAGGGCCGAGCCCTGCTGTACGCTGGCGCCGGCCTCGTCAACGGATCCGATCCCGAGGACGAGTGGGAGGAGACCGAGGCGAAGATGCGCGCCCTCCGAGATGCGCTGAGCGTGACGGTCGCCTCCAGGGGGGGCATACCGGCATGAGCACGATCGGAGATGCGAGCCGGGGAAATCGCTGGGCCGCCACGCAGTCGGCCTGGGCGCATCTGCTGCTCGACGGCTTTGCCGCGGCAGGCGTTCGGGATGTGATCATCAGCCCTGGCTCCCGCTCCACGCCTTACGTGCTCGCCGCGCATCGGCATCCGGAGCTCCGCTGCCGGGACATCTTCGACGAGCGTTCGGCGGGCTTCTTCGCCCTCGGGCAGGGGAAGGCCGGCGGCCAGCCCAGCCTCCTGATCTGCACGTCGGGCACGGCGGGCGCGCATTACCTGCCGGCCGTCATGGAGGCGTCGCTCAGCCACACGCCGTTGCTGGTGCTCACGGCCGATCGACCCTTCGAGCTGCAGGAGTGCGGCGCCAACCAGACCGTCGATCAGCTCAAGCTCTATGGGGCGCACGTCCGCCGCTTTCTTCATCTCGGCCTACCGGATTCGTCCGAGCGGGCTCTCCGTGCCCTGCGCCGCACGGCCGCCCAGGCCGTGGCGATCGCGTGTGCGCCCGAGCCCGGGCCGGTTCACGTCAACGCGCCCGCCCGCAAGCCGTTCGAACCTGGCCCGGACGATAGCGCGCACAAAGGGGGGAAACGGGGAGATGAATTGGAGCGACGATGCGCGAGGCTCGCCGGCGCGCCCGTGACGCGAGTGGCGTCTCCCAGGACCGGCCCGGATCCCGAGGCCGTCCGTGAGGTGGCGGAGAGGCTGGCCGAAGCCAGCCGTCCTCTGTTCGTCTGCGGTCCCGCTCCGCTCGAGCAGGCGGAAGGGGCCGATGAGATTCGACGGCTGGCAGCGGGGTGCAGGGTGCCGCTCGCGGCGGAAGCGACCGGCCAGCTGCGCTTCGGCCACGACGATGCGAATGGCTCGACAGACGGCGTCTTTGCCTACTTCGATCCCATCTATCGCAGCGCCTCCGGCCGCGAGCGCCTACGGCCCGATCTGATCCTGCAGCTCGGAGGCACGCCGGCGTCCTCGGGACTCCTGCAGCTACTGGGCGAGACGGCGGGCGACTCGGACGCTTTTCGAATCGTCGTTGCCCCGTTCGGCTGGCCCGACCCGGAGAGCTCGGCCGACCTTCTCGTTCGCTCCGATCCGGCGGCATTCGCCGGCGCCGTCGCGGACGCGGTGGAAAAGCACGAGGCGCCGGCGCGCGCGTCCGCTGTTCTCCGCCAGGATTGGATGGAATCCGTCCGGCGCGCGGATGAGATCGCCTCCCAGGCGATCGAGAGTGAGCTGGCCGAGGCCGGCGATGACCTCAGCGAGGGCGCCATCGCCCGGGCGGTACCGCGAGCGCTGCCGCCCGAGGGACTCCTGGCGCTCGGAAACAGCCTTCCGGTGCGACAGGTGGATGCGTGGTGCCCCCCGGGCCGCGGGCCGGCGCGCGTTCTGTCCCAGCGAGGACTCAGCGGCATCGATGGCCTCGTCTCGGGGGCCGCCGGGGCGTGCAGCCGCTCCGGGCGCCCCACCGTTCTGCTCGTGGGCGACGTCAGTTTTCTGCACGACCTGAGCGGTTTGGCGGCGGCGCGCGACGTGGAGGCTCCGCTCGCGGTGGTCGTCGTAAACAACGAGGGGGGCCGGCTGTTCGAGGAGCTGCCGATCGCGGGCCGGCCCGACCTCGCCGGCGCGCTGCCTCACTTCACGACGCCCCATGCCGCCTCGTTGCAGCACGCCGCTGCCCTGTTCGGGGGACACTTTGCCGCGCCGACCACGCTCTCGGGCCTTCGCTCGGCCGTGGAGACCGCGCTGTCGACGGCCGGCTGCACGGTCGTCGAGGCCCGCGTCCCTGCCAGCGGTGCGGTCGAACAGAACGAGCGCGTCCGGCGGGCCGTGAACGAGGGGCTGGAAGCTCTCGCAGCCGATCGGGGCTGACTTTCTTGCCTGCCGGAGCCGCCGGCTTCCTATTCCGGGTTGCGACGGGACGCGCACGTCTTGGAGGACGATAATGGTCGAGTGGGATCTTCAGGAGGACTTCGGCTTCGAAGACATCCTCTATCACAAGAGCTCCGACGGGATCGCGAAGATCACGATCAACAGGCCGGAGGTGCGGAACGCTTTTCGGCCGCTCACCGTCCAGGAGATGAGCCGGGCGTTCGACGACGCGCGGGATGACGAGGCGATCGGCGTGGTCATCCTGACGGGCATGGGCGAGAAGGCGTTCTGCTCCGGCGGCGACCAGCGAGTCCGCGGCGAGGGCGGATACGTCGGCACCGACGGCATCCCTCGGCTCAACGTTCTGGACCTTCAGCGTCAGATCCGGACCCTGCCCAAGCCGGTGATCGCGATGGTCGCCGGATACGCGGTCGGCGGCGGGCACGTGCTGCACGTGATGTGCGATCTGACGATCGCCGCCGACAACGCGATCTTCGGCCAAACCGGGCCCAAGGTGGGCAGCTTCGACGGGGGATACGGGTCGTCCTACCTGGCCCGTATGGTGGGCCAGAAGAAGGCTCGCGAGATCTGGTTCCTCTGCCGGCAGTATTCGGCGGACCAGGCGCTGGAGATGGGGCTCGTCAACACGGTCGTCCCGTACGAGCGCCTGGAGGAGGAGACCGTGGGGTGGTGCCGGGAGATCCTCCGGAACAGCCCGATGGCTATCCGCTGCCTGAAGGCGGCGCTGAACGCGGACTGCGATGGCCAGGCTGGGCTGCAGGAGCTGGCCGGCAACGCGACACTCCTCTTCTATCTGACCGAGGAAGGACAGGAGGGCCGGAACGCCTTCCTGGAGAAGCGTGCACCCGAGTTCGGGAAGTTCCCCCGCTTCCCGTGAGCATGCGCCGCGAAGCCCGTCCGGATCGGTCGCGGAGGGGCACGCGACTCCGATAGGTCCGACGGCAGCCGGCGTCAGGCCCGGCTCGCGTCGGGCCTGGGTGCTCGCCGCCCGGCTCCCGACCCTTCCGGCGGCGGTCGCGCCGGTGGCCGTTGGCACCGCGTGCGCCTCGGCCGTCGGCGGCTTTCGGGCCGGCCCCGCCGTCGCCGCCCTCATCGGCGCTCTGGCCATCCAGGTCGGGACGAACTTCGCCAACGATCTCTTCGACTACGTGAAGGGTGCGGACAACGAGAATCGGCTGGGGCCGCCGCGTGCCGTTCAGCTCGGGCTCATTCCTCCCGACGGGATGCGTCGCGGGATGATCCGCGCGTTCGGCGTCGCGACGCTGGCCGGCCTCTACCTCACCTGGGTCGCAGGACCCCTGGTAGTCGTGATAGGGATCGCCTCGATCATCGCCGCCATCGCGTACACGGCCGGGCCCTTTCCGCTCGGATACAACGGCCTTGGCGACCTCTTCGTGCTGATCTTCTTCGGCTTCGTGGCGGTGTGCGGGACCGTCTTCGTGCAGGCCGGATACGTGCCGCCCGTGGCCTGGTGGAGTGCTCTGGCGATGGGTGCCCTCGCCACCTCGATCCTCGTCGTCAACAACCTGCGGGACCTCGAGACCGACGCGGCGTCGGGGAAGCGAACGCTGGCGGTTCGGTGGGGCCGCCCCTTCGCGCTCGGCGAGTACATTCTGCTGTTGGCGTCGGCCTATCTCGTCCCGATCCTCCTGGTGCTGCAGGATTTGGCCGGCACGTGGGTGCTGCTGCCGCTCCTCACGGCTCCGTTGGCGCTCACCCTGGCGCGGAGGGTCTACTCCACGACTGGTCCGGACATGAACCCGCTGCTCTTCGAGACCGCCCGCCTCGAGCTCACCTTCGCTCTCCTGCTCTCGGGCGGGCTCGTCCTCGGCTCGTGACCAACGTCGTCAGGCCGGTCGCGGCCCGTATCTTCGAGGTGACCGGCGCCCTCGGGGCCGACGCCTCGAACGCCTCGAGGACCTGGCGGGAGCGCGCGGGCTTGCTGCTGGAGCTCCGCGACCGGGAGGGCAGGATCGGCCAGGGGGAGGCCTCGCCCCTGCCGGGATTCTCGTCGGACACGCTCGCCGAAGCGCGCGCCGACCTCCTCGGCGTCGATTGGGCCGGTCTCCCGGATCTGGCGCCCGGCGACGGCCTGTCGGACGATATCGAGGCGGCATTGAGCGCGGCGGGGCTGAACGCGGCGGCGGCCCGCTTCGCGGCGGAGACGGCACTCCTGGATCTGGCCGGCCAGGCCGCCGGCCTCCCCGTGCACGAACTGCTGACGGGAGCCACGCCGGGAAGTGCAGCTGAGGGCTCTCGGCGGCCGGCGGTGCCGTTGGCCGCCCTTCTGACCGGCGAGCCGGTGGAGTCGGCTGCGAGCAGGGTGGACGAAGGCTACCGCTGCCTGAAGGTGAAGGTGGGACGAGCGCCCGCCGAGGAGCTGGCCCTCCTGGGAGCGCTACGGGCAGAGGTGGGGGACGGCGTTCTTCTCAGAGCCGATGCGAACGGAGGCCTGGACGCCGAGGTGGCGCCGGGTTGGCTCCAGGCAGCGGCGGATCTGGGCCTCGAGTTCGTGGAGGAGCCGCTGCCGCTGGCGCGCCTGCCGGAGGTGCTTCCTTCGCCGGTGCCGATCGCGATCGACGAATCCCTGGACGCCGGAGACGAGTCCGGCTTGCCCGCGGCGCTCGAAGCCGGCGGATACCGTTACGTCGTGCTCAAGCCCGCCTACCACGGAGGCGCTGTTCGCTGCCTGGGGCTGGAGGCCGAGGCGCGGAGTCGCGGAGCCCTGCCCGTCGTCTCACACCTGCTTGGCGGACCCGTGGCCCTGGCCGCCGCCGCCGAGCTGGCCCTGGCGCTGCCGCCCGGACCTGCCGCCGGCCTCGCCCCCCACGCCGGACTCTCGATCTGGCCGGCCCTCGCGCTCCCCGCGTACGGCCGAGCCGAGATCCGTCCCCACGACCGGCCCGGCCTCGGGCTTCCGCCGCTCGCCTCCCCGGACGGCCCTGGAGGATGGAGGGAGATCGGAAGATGAACGGCGGCGGGCTGAGCGTCCGGGCAGCGGCCCTCGAGGTGCCCGACCGGCTCGCGCTCATCGCAGAAGATCGGGCCTACACCTTCGCGGAACTGGCCGCCACCGCGAGCGGGATTGCCGCGTGGCTGTGGGCGCGCCTCGCCGAGCAGCCGGGCTCCGCGAGCCGCCCCGTAGCCGTCGTGGCAAGCCGAGACCCCGAGACCGTGGTCGCGCTGCTGGCGGCCCTCGAGATCGGCGTGCCGCTGGGTCTGATCCATTCGAGAGCCACGGAGCGAGAGCGCCGACTTCTCCTGGAGCTCCTTCGCCCTGCCCTGGAGATGGATCCGGCCGCGGCCATCGAGGAGTCCGAGACGGCTCGAGGCGCGGTCACCTGGCCGACGACCGATATCGATCCCGAGTCGATCCTGGCGGTGGTCCCCACCTCGGGAACGAGCGGGAAGCCGAAAGGGGTCCGTCTCTCCCGGCGGGCCTTTCTCGCGTCGGCCCGGGCCAGCGCCCAGAACCTGGGCTGGGAGGGGTCCTTCTCTCCAGACGGGCCTTTCTCGCGTCGGCCCGGGCCAGCGCCCAGAACCTGGGCTGGGAAGCCGGGGATCGTTGGTTGCTGACGCTTCCCCTCGCCCACGTCGGGGGGTTGTCGATCCTCGTGCGCGCCCTGATCGCGAGGCGATGCATCGTGCTCGCGCCGCGCGGACGCTTCAGTGCGGCCCGGACCATCCGCACCATCGAGGAGCGCCGGGTCACGCTCGTCTCGCTCGTGCCCGCGATGCTCGACGCGATGCTGGATGCCGATCCCGCCTGGCGTCCTCCCGGGCACCTGCGAGCCCTGCTCCTGGGCGGCGGTCCGGTGAGCCGGAGTCTCCTGTCGCGCGCCGCCGATCGAGGCCTCCCCGTGCTCACCACGTACGGTCTCACGGAGGCCTGCTCTCAGGTCACGACGCAGCGATACGGCAAGCGCAACCGTGGCGAGCTCGGCTCCGGGGCGCCTCTCGACGGCGTCGAGCTGCGCATCATGGATGGGGAGATACAGATCCGGGGCGCGATGCTGTTCAGCGGCTACGCGGAGCAGGATCGGATCCGGGCCGGCGTGGATGCCGAGGGCTGGCTATCGACGGGAGATGAAGGCGAGCTGGACGCCGCGGGGCGGCTCCACGTTCGGGGGCGGCTCGATCGACTGATCGTCACCGGCGGCGAGAACGTCGATCCGCTGGAGATCGAGAACGCGCTGGCTTCGCTGCCCTCCATCCGTGGGTCGGTCGTGTTCGGGTACGAGGATGCGAAGTGGGGCGTTGTCGTCGCAGCCGCGATCGTGGCCGAAGGCGGAGATCCCGAGCCGGGTGCGATGGGCGAGGAGATCTCCGCGATACTGGCGCCCTACAAGAGACCCCGGCTCGTTCGCTTCTTGGCGGATCTGCCGACAACGCCGGCAGGGAGGGTGGATCGGAGCGCCGCCGAAGCCGCCGCGCGAGAGGGCCTGCAGCCGATTTAGAGGAGGCCGCGCGTCCAGCCTCCGTCCACGGCGATCGAGGTGCCGGTGATGTAGGCGGCGCGCTCCGAGGCGAGGAACGCGACGAGCGCCCCGAGCTCGCTGGGGTCGGCGAGCCGGCCTGCCGGGATCTCCTCCTCCCACGTTCCGAAGACCGCTTCCAGGCTCTCGGCGTTCCCGGTCGACGCGAGATGCTCGGCCAGCTCGACGAGCCGCTCCGTGCGCGTGTAGCCGGGAAGCACGTTGTTCACCGTGATCCCGTCGGCGGCGACCTCGTTGGCCAGCGTGCGGGCAAACCCGGTCAGCCCGGCCCGGATGCTGTTGGAGAGCATGAGGCCGTCGATCGGCTGCTTCACGGCGACCGAGGTGACGTTGATGATCCGGCCCCAGCCGCGCTCCTTCATGCCCGGCAGCACGCCGCGGGTGAAGCCCACGGGGCTCTCGAGCAGCTGCCGGACGGCCTGTTCCCAGTTCTCCGCCGACAGATCGTCGAACTTGCCGGCCGGCGGCCCGCCAGTGTTCGTCACCAGGATGTCGACCTTGCCGAACGCCGCCAGCGCGGCGTCGATCACCCGGTCCACACCTTCCGGCTCCGACGTGTCGGTCGACACCGCCTCGATCCGGGCTCCGGTCGCCGTCCTCAGGTCTTCACGCGCGGCATCGAGTACCGAGGCATCCCGGGCGCACAGCACCAGGTCCACGCCCTCCGCCGCCAGCTCCTTCGCGATCCCGCGTCCGATTCCGCGGCTGGAGCCGCCGACGATCGCCGCTCGTCCCTTCAGTCCCAGATCCAAGGCTTACCCCTCGTGGAAGTAGGTATCGGTTCCGTCCAGCCAGTCCTGCCGTGGCGGGCTGAACACGTCCACGTCGAGCGTGTCTTCGAGCGCTTCCGCCTTGTGCGGCACGTTCGACGGGATGTAGAGGATCTCGCCCGCGCGGACGACGAGCTCCTCCTCGCCGTCCTCCCCGATCCAGAACCTCAGCGCACCCTCCAGGATGTACGTGATCTGCTCGTTCTCGTGAGCGTGCTTCGGGACCACGCTCCCCCTGTCGAGCACGACCTGCGCGATCATCATCCGCTCACCCCAGACGAGGCGGCGCGAGATGACGTCCGTGATCTGCTCCTTCTCGACCTCCTCCCACGCCAGGTGGCGAACTCTCGATTCATCATCCATCAGTCGATCTCCTCCTCCCGTATCTCTGCCTCCCATTCGATCTGCACGCAGGGCGTGAGCGTCTGAGCCACCGGACACTTGGAGGCGTGGTGGGCCAGCGCCCGTTCCGTCTCGGCCCGCATGCCGTTCGGGACCAGGATCTCGTAGCGCACGTGGATCCGGTTGATCTTCAGCGTTCCCTCCACCGGCCCGATCTCGCCCGTGACCGTGGAGCTCAGGCGATCCGGCTGACTGGGGATTCCTCGGGCTTCCAGGGCTCCGCCCAGGGTGCCCGTCAGTCACCCACCGGTCGCGGCCACAACGTGGTCGAGCGTCGTGGGGATCGGCTCGGCGGTCTGGCTGCCGTAGAACTCGGCGATCGGACCGTGGACCCCGAACTCGAGCGGATCCCGGAACGGCTCGATCCAGGCCAGCCTGTGAGGACCTTCCAGCTTCTGAATGCGCACGCGGGAGCGATATAACGATTCGGTCAACTTCCATCTCCTTCTCCAAACAGGTCCGCCCGAGGGTCGAGGAAACCCAAGATGGCGGCACGGGCGTCGAGCCAACACCACGAGTTGACGACGGCAAGATATTACACTAGAATAACGAACGTCGGTAAAATGACAGATATATTCGCCCGCGGATAAGATCAGGCGGCTTCCGGTTTGCCAGTCCAACGTCCGAAAGACCTCGTCTTCACCCTCTTCGGTGACTTCCTACTGCACCGGCCGGACCCGGTCTGGGTCGGCAGCCTGATCTCGCTTCTCGCTCCGCTCGATCTCTCTGAAGGAGCGGTCCGAACAGTGCTTTCGCGCATGACGACGAAGGGCTGGCTCGAGGCGGAAAGGCGGGGCCGCAACAGCTTTTACCGGCTGGCCGCGAAGGGCAGGAAGCTGCTGGAGGAAGGGGAGACTCGGATCTACCACCCGCCGCGGGACGAACCCTGGGTCGGCGTCTGGACCCTGATCACCTACTCGATCCCCGAGGACCGTCGCCAGCTGCGCGACAGTCTCCGCGTCCGGCTCTCATGGCTCGGCTGCGGCTCGCTCGGGAACGGGCTGTGGATCACGCCACACGACATCCGCCACGAGATCGAGGAGATCGCCGAGGGTCTGGAGATTCGTGAGAACCTCGAGGTGTTCCGCGCCGAGCATGCCGGCTTCTCTCCGGTGGCGGAGCTGGTGGACCAGTGCTGGGACCTGCCGGGCATCAACCGGCGGTACGAGACGTTCATCAAGCGCCACCTGCCCGATTACGAGCGCTGCCGCTCGGCGATCGAGAAGGGGCGGCTCGCCGACGAGGAGGCGTTTGTCCGTCGGCTCGCCCTCGTGCACGAGTACCGCGAGTTCCCGTTGATCGACCCCTATCTCCCCCGGCCGCTGCAGCCCCCAAAGTGGGGCGGTGAGTGTGCGGCCGCCCTGTTCAACGCCTACCACGATTTGCTGATGCCTCTCGCCGACGAGTACGTCGACAGAACCCTGGCGGCCGCGCCCGGAGCAGAAGCTCCCGTGAAGGGTGCGGCCTAGGAACGATCGAGGAGAGAGATGACACACTTCGAGTCCAAGCCCGCCGACGCTTTCGGCTTCAAGGAAGTCCTCTACGAGAAGGGGGACTGGGTGGCGCGAATTACCATCAACCGTCCCCACAACTACAACGCCTACTCCACGCCGGCGCTGGAGGAGCTCGCCACGGCGTTCCGCGATGCGGCGTTCGATGACTCGATCTCGGTGATCGTCTATACGGGCGCCGGCCACCACGCCTTCTGCACGGGCGGCGACGTGAAGGAGTACGAGCGGCTCTACACGGAGCGGCCGCGCGACTACTGGAAGTACATGCGGCTCTTCCGCGCCTACATCGAGACCATCGTGACGTCGGGCAAGCCGGTCATCGCTCGGCTGAACGGCATGGCCGTAGGGGGTGGCAACGAATCCCAGATGGCGTGCGATCTGGCCGTGATGGCGGAGCACGCCTGGATCGGCCAGGTGGGGACGAGGGTCGGTAGCGTGGCAGCCGGCGGCGCGACCCAGTGGCTGCCGATCATGATCGGTGACCGTCGGGCGCGGGAGATGCTCCTGTTCAACGGCCGCATCCCGGCCCATCAGTGCCTGGAGTGGGGGCTCGTCAATCGGGTCGTTCCCTCGGTGACGAAGGACGGCGAGTTCATCGAGGGCGCTTCCAAGGAGGAGATCAAGAAAGGGCTTTCCGAAGAGGACGGATACGCGATCAACCTCGAGCGATTGGACGAGGCCGTCGACGATCTGGCCCGAAAGCTCCTTCAGCAGTTTCCAGAGTGCGTTCGCTACACCAAGCAGCAGGTCAACTTCTGGAAGGAGCTCTCCTGGAGTCAGACCATCGGCCACGCGGCCGACTGGCTGGCTCTCCACTACTCCAGCTACGAGCCGTGGGAGGGAATGCGGGCGTTCGTCGAGAAGCGGAAGCCCCGATACATGGAGCTTCGCGAGCTCGCGGCATCGGGCGGATCGAGCGAGTTCGTCTGGGGGCCGCCCGCCGGCGACTGCCCCGAGTGCGGAGCGGCCGGGATCCCGTCGCTCTTTTCCTTTTGCGGCGCGTGCGGAGCGGGTCTGAACGGTGCCGAAAAGACCCCGGCCCGAGACGGCGCATGAGTGCTGAGTTCCTCCGCCTGGAGAGCCCGGGCGACGGAGTGGTGCGGCTGGTCCTGGACCGGCCGCCGCTGAACGTCCTCCACATCCCGATGATGCGGGAGCTGGATCAGGCTCTCGCCGATCTGTCCGCCGACCCGCAGCTGAAGCTCCTCGTGCTCACCGGCGAGGGGAAGGCCTTCTGCGCGGGCGTCGACGTCGCCGACCATACGGCCGAGCGCGTCGAGTCCATGATCGAGGCCTTCCACGGCGTCGTCCGCAGGCTGCTCCTCATGGAGGTGCCCGTCGTCGCGGCCGTCAACGGCGCGGCGCTGGGCGGCGGCTGCGAGCTTCTCCTCGCCTGCGATCTCGCGATCGCGTCCGAAAAGGCGAAGATCGGCCAACCGGAGATCAGGCTCGGGGTGTTCCCGCCGGTGGCCGCGGCTCTCCTGCCGCGTCTGATCGGCCGCCAGCGCGCCCTGGACCTCGTCCTCACCGGCCGGGTGATCGGGGCCGCCGAGGCCCGGGAGATCGGGCTGGTCGGGGGTGTGGTCCCCGCGGAGGGGTTCGACGAAGCCGTCGACGAGTACGTCGGGAGCCTCTCGAATCTGAGCCGCCCCGTGTTGAGGCTCACCAAGCGCACCGTGGTCGAAGGGATGGCGGAATCGCTGTGGGAGGCCTTCGATCGGGCGGAGAAGCGCTACCTGCACGAGCTGATGGAACTGGAGGATGCCCACGAGGGGCTCGCGGCCTTCCTCGAGAAGCGCGAGCCGGTTTGGAGGGATGCGTGATGACGAGCGAGGACGAGCGACGATGACCGATCCCGCGAAGAGACTCGACGAGAGCGCCCCAGCGCCGCGCCTGCTCGAGCTCGACGACGGCCTGTCCGTCGCCGAGACCATCGACTGGTGCCGGGACTACGTGGAAGACCTGGAGTTCCCGACCGTCCGCCGGTGGCGGGAGGCCGGCGGAAAGGTGCTGGGCCACTTTCAGGTCTACTTCCCCGAGGAGCTCGCGCACGCCGCCGGCATGCTGCCCGTGAAGCTCCGCGGTGCGCCGGTGGAGCGGCGCGAGGCGGACTCGCACTTCGGCTCCTATCTCTGCTCGATCATCAAGAGCTCCCTGGAGCTGGCTCTCACCGGCCGGGTCGAGATCGACATGTTCGTGACCCACCCGATCTGCGACGCCGCCCGAAACCTGGCGGGAATCTGGGCCAGGAACCTGCCGTATCCCTCGCAGATCCTCTACTTCCCGCAGAACGCCAACTCCGCCTTCGCGTCGACCTACCTGCGGGAGGAGTACGCCCGGGTGCTCAGGGATATCGAGGAGGTTACGGGGAGGAAGGTCGGCGACGACGAGCTCAGGCGCTCGATCGAGGTGTTCAACGAGAACCGGAGGCTCCTCCGCGAGATCTACGAGATCAAGCGGGAGACGCCCTGGCTGCTGGCCGCCGACGAGGCGTACGTGCTCGTCGCGCTCGCCGGACTGATCTCCCGCGAGGAGCACAACGAGCTGCTTGCCTCCCTGATCCCCCGCATCCGGAAGAGAGACGCCCAACCGCAGGACAAGATGCGCGTGGTCTTCGAGGGCGGGTTCTGCGAGCAGCCGCCGATCGACCTGCTGACGTCGATCGCGCAGTTCTGCTACGTGGTCGACGACGATCTGCTCATCGGTCTCAGGTGGATCCTCGATGACGTTCCAGCCGACGAGGACCCGCTGCAGGCGCTGGCGGACGCGTACCTGAACAGCTCCTCATACAGCCCGGTGCAGCACGACCTGAACAAGCCGAAGGAGAAGATGCTTCTCCGGCGAATCCGGGAGTCGCGCGCCGAGGCCGCCATCGTGTCGGCGGCCAAGATGTGCGAGCCCGGACTGGACGAGCAGGTGGCGTACTCGGACGCGCTGGACGAGGAGGAGATCCCGTACTTCGTGACCGAGTTCGAGGAGAAGATGGCGCGCTACGACCATCTGAAGATCCAGCTCGAGACCTTCGTGGAGAACATCCTCTTCGAGTGAGGTGACCGTGCAGGTGCGCGCGACAAGGCGACGAAACCACCGAAGCGAGGTGAGAAGATGATGCAGGCGACCGAGGATCTGATCGGGCGCGGGCAGGAGGACGGCAAGCGACTCTTCAAGGAGTGGTTCGCCGGCCTCACGAGCGCCGCGGATGCAGGTGAGAAGGGGGCCTACGTCTTCGTGATGGGGAGCCTCGTCGAGCTCCTGCGGACCTTCGATCTCCCGATCGTATTCCCCGAGATCAACTCGCTGCAGACGGCCGTTAGGAAGATCTCGGACGACTACCTGAACCTCGCCGAGGATCATGGCTTCTCGCCCGATGTCTGCGGCTACGTCAAGGCGGACTATGCGCTCCAGCTGAAGGGTGGGGAGCACCCGATGGGGACCGTTCCGCCGCCCGGGATCGCCGTCTACACGAACGCCTGCAACACGTACATCAAGTGGGCGGAGATCTGGGAGCGGATGTACGACGTCCCGATCTTCACCCTGGACGTGCCCGGCTCCCGGAGCGCCCCCGGCGTAGTGCTCAGCGGGACGGACCATGAGGCCGACCGGAAGTACGTCGAGTACCAGCTGCGGGAGCTGATCGAGCTGCTGGAGAAGGTTAGCGGGAAGGCGTTCGACATCGACCGGCTTCGCGAGGTGCTGAGCGTCACGAACGACATGGGCCGCAGCTGGCGGCGGCTGCTGGAGATCAACAAGGGCACGCCCGCCGTCTACGATTCGATGATGGAGGGGACGATCTTCCTGGGCGTCGTGAACGCCCTCCGTGGTACGCCCGAGGGCGCGAAGTACTTCGCCGACCTCGTGGAGGAGATGGAGTACAAGCTGGAGCAGGGCATCAGCCCGCACGGCGATGAGACCGAGAAGCACCGGCTCATCTTCGTCGGCGTTCCCTGCTATCCGATCTTCCGTCGCTTCTACCACCTCTTCTCGGATTGGGGCGGCACCTTCGTGGGCTCGACCTACCTGTGGTTCGCCTCGGGCGGCTTCAACCTCGACTTCGAGTACGACCTCGACCGGCCCCTGGAGAGCCTCGCCGAGGGGCTCATGCTCGGTGTCCAGAGCGCGGTCGACAGCATGCTGTTCCAGGACCGC
>CAMYMV010000015.1 GCA_947259585.1 uncultured Gemmatimonadales bacterium
CGCCTCCCACCTCGCAAGTTCGAGCGAGCCGGGCGAGACGATCGCCGTCGAGATCCCGTTCACCGGCGAGACGCTGGGCGAGGTGGTCCGCGCCACGCCGGCGGATGTGAGCGCCGCCGCGCTTCGCGCCCGAGACGCACAGCCCGCTTGGGCGGCGACCCCCTTCGACGAGAGGGCGAAGTCGTTCCTACGCTTTCACGACATGCTCCTCGAGCGGCGAGACGAGGCTCTGGACCTCGTGCAGCTGGAGACGGGCAAGGCGAGAGCCCACGCATACGAAGAGGTGGCGGATGCTGCCGTCGTGGCCCGCTACTACGCCCTGCACGGCGGGGAGCACCTCAAGCCTCGGAGGCGAAAGGGTGCGATCCCTGGTCTCACCGTCGCTTGGGAGCATCGTCATCCGGTCGGCCTCGTCGGGTTGATCGCGCCCTGGAACTACCCGCTCAGCCTGGCGATCAGCGATTCGATTCCGGCTCTGCTCGCGGGGAACGCGGCCCTCGTGAAGCCGGATCCGAAGACCCCGTTCACGGCGCTGTGGGCTGTCGACCTCTTGTACCGGGCCGGCCTGCCACCCGATCTGCTGCAGGTGGTTATGGGGGACGTGGCCACGGGATCGGCGGTCGTCGAAGAGGCGGATTTCATTTCGTTCACGGGGAGCACGGCCGTGGGCCGCGTCGTCGGGAGTCGAGCCGGAGAGCGCCTCATCGGAGTCAGCCTGGAGCTCGGCGGCAAGAACCCGATGATCGTGCTGGCGGATGCGGACCTGGATGCCGCTGTGCGGGGCGCCGTGCGGGGCTCGTTCGCCAACACCGGCCAACTCTGCATCTCTTTCGAGCGTCTCTACGTACAGGCCTCGATCGCGGAGCCCTTCCTGGAGCGGTTTAGCGCTGCCACCCGCCGGCTGCGGTTGGGGCCGGCCCTGGATTACAGCGTGGATGTCGGATCTCTGACGTCCCGCGAACAGCTCGAAAAGGTCGAGGGGCACGTTCGGGACGCCGTGGCCAAGGGCGCTCGGCTGCTCGCCGGCGGTCGCGCCCGCCCCGAGATCGGGCCGTACTTCTTCGAGCCGACGATCCTCGCGGACGTGA
Organism: uncultured Gemmatimonadales bacterium; assembly: GCA_947259585.1. GTDB lineage: Bacteria > Gemmatimonadota > Gemmatimonadetes > Palauibacterales > Palauibacteraceae. The sequence continues at coordinate 1,089 of CAMYMV010000015.1, forward strand.
CCGAAGAGATGGAGCTGTGCGATCAGGAGACGTTCGGTCCGGTCGTGTCCATCCACGCCTTCGAGTCCGTGGATGAGGCGGTCGACCGTGCCAACGCCACGCCGTATGGCCTGAACGCGAGCGTCTGGACCCGGGACGCCGCGACCGGCCGCAGCGTGGCGAGCAGGATCCGCGCTGGCACGGTCAACGTCAACGAGGCGTATGCCGCCGCGTGGGGCTCCGTGGACGCGCCCATGGGAGGCATGAAGGACTCCGGCGTAGGGCGTCGGCACGGCGGGGAGGGGATCCGGAAATTCACCGAGGCCCAGACGATCGCCGTGCAGAGGGGTCTTCCACTCGCCGCGCCGCCGTGGCTGGATGAGGAGCGCTACAGCCGGGCCATGACGCGTGCCCTGCGGATCCTGAAGCGCATCCCCGGACTACGTTGAAAACCGGACCCACCGAGCCTCTACGAATCTGGCTCGGGCTAGGGCGCGAGATGCTTCCCAGATGAGCACGATACTATTCACCGGCTTTCCGGGATTCCTGGGAAGCGCGCTCCTACCCAGCCTTCTTGCCAGCGATCGCTCTCGAACAGCCACCTGCCTCGTCCAGAGGAAGTACACCGATCTGGCATCACGTCGGGTCCGCGAGCTGGAGGCCGCGCATCCCGACCTCGGGGGTCGTATCCGTCTCGTAGAAGGGGACCTGACGCTGCCCGACCTCGGCCTCGAGAGCGCTGACGAGATCGGACGCCAGTTGGACGAGATCTACCACGTGGCCGCCGTTTATGATCTCGAGGTCTCCCGCGAGGTCGGAGTTGCCGTCAACGTCGAGGGCACCCGACGCGTCATCGACCTGGCCCGGCGCTGTCCTTCGCTGCGGCGTCTGCACCACGTGAGTACCTGCTACGTCAGCGGCCGCCATCCGGGCAGCTTCGAGGAGACGGATCTGAAGGTCGGTCAGAGCTTCAACAACAACTACGAAGAGACGAAGTACCTGGCCGAGATCGAAGTCCGGAAGGCTATGGAGGATGGGCTCCCCACCACGATATACCGGCCGGCCATCGTCGTGGGCGACAGCGACACGGGAGCGACCGCCAAGTACGACGGGATCTACTACGTGATCAGATTCCTGCTTCGCCAACCTCGCGTTGCCGTCATGCCGATCATCGAGGACCCGACGCGGGCTCGGGTGACCCTGGTGCCGCGTGACTTCGTCGTCCGCGCGATCACCCACCTGGCGGGCCTCGAGGCTTCGGCCGGCCGCGTGTACCAGTTGGCGGATCCCTATCCGCCTACGGTCGAGGAGCTGGTCGAGATCCTCGCGACGGCCACGAGACGGAGGCCTGTGCGGGTCCGGCTCCCAGGGAGGGTGGTTCGCCTGGCGCTCGAGCGTCGGCTGGTACGCCGGATCACGGGGATTCCGGCTGCGTTGGTCGACTACTTCACACACCCGACCATCTACGGGACAACTCGAGCTCGGGCCGATCTGGAGGGGAGCGGGATAGCGCTTCCAGTCTTCCGATCCTATGCGGAGAGCTTGGTCTCCTTCGTCATCGACAATCCGGACCTGGAATCGGAGGCGATGATCTGACTCTCATCTTCCGCGTCGGCCCTCGCCTCGAGGGCGGCGTCCGCGATGCCGCGGAGCATGCCGCGGAAGACATGCACGTGAAGCGGATAGAGGCCATACCAATAGAAAAGGCCGAACAAGCCGACCGGGTCGAAGATCGCCGTCTGCCGGATCCGTGAGCGCCCGCCCGCGAGCGCTTCAACCTCGAACTGGAGCCACGCCCGGCCGGGCAGCCTCATCTCGGCGCTCAGCGCGAGGAGACGGTCGGGCTCGTAGGACTCCACGCGCCAGAAGTCGACCGTGTCGCCCGGCGATAGCGTCTCCGGATCGCGCCGTCCGCGCCGCGTCCCGGCGCCGCCCACCAGGAGGTCGAGGAAGCCGCGGAGCCGCCACAACCAATCGGCGTGGTACCAGCCGACGTTGCCTCCGATTCGGCGGATCGGTCGGAACGCCCCGGCTGGCGAACACGCTACGTCGACCGACCGGGAATCGACGATGCGACTGCCGAAGCGGGCGCCCGCCCACGAATCCTGCGTCGTTGTCGTGGACAGGGCGTCCGACCAGCGCGTCTGGGCGAACTCGCGATCCTCGTTGGCCAGGGCGCGGTCGATCGCGTCGCCGATATCGCGTGGTTGCACGTCGAACGCGCGAAGCGCGTCGGCATCCCGCACCACGGTCGTGTTCCGCAATCCATCGATGAGATGGCGGCCGACGCGGGCGTAGACCGGCGTGACCAGGCCCAGCCACAGGCTTGAGAGGTACGGGGTGAGCACCGGCACCGGGATCGTGACGCGCCGGAGTCCGCGGCGGCTGGCATACTCCTGCATGATTTGGCCGTAAGAGACGACCGAGCTCCCGCCGATCTCGAACACGCGGCTGCCTTCGAGCGGGACATCCAACGCCCCGAGCAGATAGGCTAAAAGGTCCTCGATCGCGATCGGCTGAGCCCGGGTACGGACCCAGGAAGGCGTGATCATCACGGGCAGCTTCTCGACGAGCGCTCTTACCATCTCGAAGGAGAAGCTACCGCTGCCGATGACGACGGAGGCGCGAAACTCGATGGTCGGTACGCCGGATTCCCGCAGGATGCGCCCGGTCTCCTGCCGGCTCAGCAGGTGATCGGACAGATCGGGCCCCTCGCCGAGTCCCCCGAGGTAGACAATCCGACGTACGCCCGCTCTACGGCATGCTTGAGAGAACACGGCGGCCGCTCTGCGATCCGCGTCCTCGAAGTCATCCGACGACGCCATTGAATGAATCAGGTAGTAGGCGACGTCGACCCCTTCCAGCGCCACTTCCAGGCTGGCTCGGTCCAGGACATCGCCACAGACGACCTCGGTACCGGGACCGATGCGGGAAATCAGATGCTCCGGCCGGCGCGCCAGGCAGCGGACCGCTTCGCCACGAGCCTCCAGCAGAGGCAACAGGCGACCGCCGACGTACCCGGTAGCTCCGGTCAGCAAGATCTGACGAGATTCGTTCATCTGCTTCGCCTCGTCCATCAGGTGGGCGACGCGACGCGAGGGCGCGGCGCTTTGGAAGCGGCCGGCGAGGGAAGGACGGAACCGAGTCCCCCATCTACGCCGATTACCTGTCCCGTGATCCATCCGTTGATCGGATCGAGCAGCCAGGCAGCCGCCCGGGCCACATCATCGGGTTCCCCGAGTCTGCCCAGGGCATGCATCGCCTCGGATGCACGAGCCGCCGCCGGTCGCTCCGTGATCCGCTCCGTCAGCGGCGTGCGCGTCAGACCCGGCGAGACGACGTTGAACCGCAGACCCGCGTTCGCGTATGTGGCGGCCGCCGAACGGGCCAGGCCCACGATTCCGGCCTTCGCCGCCGCAATCGCCTCGTGATTAGCGATGCCGATTACGGCAGCCGCCGAGGAGATGAGCACGACGGAGCCGCCCTTTTCCTGCATGTGAAGGCCGGATGCGCGAACGACGTTGAACGCGGAGCCGAGGTTCGTGTCCATGACCGCGGTCAACTCCTCGGGGTTAGTAAGGTGCGCGGGCTTCAGGAGGAGTGATCCGACACAGTTGGCGATCCCGTCCAGCCGCCCGAACTCGGAGACGAGATCTGCGATCCACTGCTCGACGCCAACCGGGTCGGTCGCGTCGAACGCGCGGAACCGCGCGCCCGTCTGCTGGGAGAGGGATCTGAGTCGGCTTTCGCCGCGTGCCGCGATGGCCAGCTGCGCCTTGGATCGGCTCAGCGCCAGGCTGAGCGCGGACCCGATGCCGCCGGTGGCTCCCAGAACCGCAAACACGGATCCCTTTCCCGGCGGGTGCTGAATGTCAGTGGGAATAGTCACTTGTTTACCTAGCACCTAACTATGCGAATCGGGGAGGGTAACCCCTCCCCGACCCCGATTCTGGATTATCGCCGCGACCAACCAGCGCGCGACTACATGCAGCCGGCAGGCTCCTCGCTCGGGAGGATGACCGCGTCGATCACGTGGATGACGCCGTTGCTGGCCGTGATATCGGTCTTCACGACACTGGCTCCGTCAACCTTGACGCCCTTGTCGCTCGTCGTGATGGACACCTCTTGCCCCTGAACCGTCTTGGCGTTCGAGAGCTTGACCACGTCGGCCGCCATCACCTTACCGGGAACGACGTGATAGGTCAGGATTGCAACGAGCTTGTCCTTGTTCTCAGGCTTGAGGAGTTCCGCCACCGTTCCCTCGGGCAGCGCCTCGAAAGCCTTGTCCGTGGGAGCGAACACCGTGAACGGACCATCGCTCTTCAGTACCTCGACCAGACCCGCGGCCTTGACCGCCGCGACCAACGTTTCGAAGGACCCGGCCGACACCGCGACGTCCACGATGTCCATATCCGTCTTCGAGGCCTTGGAGTAGGCTGCCTCCTGAGCGATGGTGGGTGAGGCAGTCAGGGCGGCGGCAGCGGCCACCACGGCGATTCTCAACGCTTTCATCTTTGTTTCTCCTTCTTTCATGTGGGCGACTGTCGCCACCCGCTCTGCGTGATTCTGAAAAGGTCGTCGGCGATGGGGGTGCGACGCCCCAGCGCCGCTTTCAAGTCAAGATCGACTCCAACCTTGCCGGCCGGTTCGACCGACTATCAACCGACTCCTGTCCAGCTCTTGTCACAATTATAATGGTATGATGACGGAATGTCAACTCTGTGTCCAGGATAAAGCATTGACAGTAATTGGATGACCGGTTAGCCTTCTATCATGCCTACGCCAGCCGATGGATCCGGAGAGAGGAACGGGCGCCGCTACCCGATCGCGGTCGCTGCGCGCCGGGCCGGTCTCACGAAAGACGTCCTGCGCGCCTGGGAGCGTCGCTACCGGGCGGTTCGGCCCCAGCGCACGGAGAACGGGCGCCGCCGCTACTCCGGCGCCGAGATCGAGCGTCTGCAGCTGCTCGCCAGGCTCACCGACGGCGGCCAATTGATCAGCGAGCTCGCCGGACTGGAGACGGCAGAGCTGCTGGAGCTCGCGCGGGATGAGGACCTGGAGCTCGCGCGGGATGAGGACGACCGCGCGGCGCGGCCGGCCGGCAAAAAGCCGATTCGCGCGCGCGCGCACCTCCGCACGTGCGTCACGGCCGCTATCGATCTCGATGGTGGCGCGCTCCGGGACGAGCTGGATCGCGCGCTCATCTCGCTCGACCCGGTGGTCCTGATCGACGAGGTGCTCTCTCCGTTGATGGTTCGGCTTGGCGCCCTATGGTCGGATGGCCGGCTCAACCCCGGCCAGGAGCGAATCGCCACCGGCGCCGTGACGGCGACCTTGAGTCGGCTGATCGAAACTCTGCAGCCAGGAGGACCCGGAACGCTCCTCGTCGCCGGCACGCTGACAGGCCAGCGTCACGAGCTCGGCGCGATGCTGGCTGCCGCGAGCGCGGCCGCCGAGGGTTGGCGCGTGACCTACCTCGGTCCGGAGCTTCCGGCGGAGGATTTCGCGCGCGCCGCAAGCGTCAAAGGCGCTCGGGTCGTAGCCCTCGGTGTCGTGATTCCCGATGACGACCCGAACCTTGCGGAGGAGCTAATGCGACTGGCTAGAACGCTGCCGCCGGAGGTCTCCTTGGTCGTCGGCGGGACCGGTGCCCCCGCCTACGCCGACGTCCTCGAGCTCATCGGCGCTTGCACCGTGTCGACGCTGGCCGACTTCAGAGTCTATCTTGAGGGTGTGAACACGGCACCAGCCAAGCCCCGTTGAGCGTTCCCGACGCGAGGATCTCGGTCGTGAACGACCGGGATCCTGACCGGCGCGGCTCCTACGTGCTCTATTGGCTGGTCGCCGCACGTCGGCCCACCTTGAACTTCGCTCTCCAGCAGGCGCGCGACTGGGCCATCCGGCTCGGCAAGCCACTCCTGATCCTCGAGGCCCTGCGTAGTGACTACCGGTGGGCGAGCGACCGCATGCACCGGTTCGTAATCGAGGGCATGGTCGAGCACGTTCGAGAGTTCGCCCAGCGCGGCATCGCGTACCACGCTTACGTGGAGCCGGAGGCCGGCGCGGGCAGAGGGCTGCTTGAGGCGCTCGCGAGGGATGCCTGCCTGGTGGTGACCGACGACTATCCCGCCTTTTTCCTCCCCCGGATGCTGCGGGCGGCCGCCAGAATACCGGTCCGGCTCGAGGCGGTCGATTCCAACGGGCTGTTGCCGCTGCGAGCGGCCGATCGGGTGTTTCCTACCGCCTATGCGTTTCGACGTTTCCTGCAAAAGGAGCTGCCGCGGCACCTGGAGAATCGGCCCGAACGGGATCCGCTCGCCGCGGCGCCGACCGGAAGGTCGGCTCTGGCCAGCGCCACGTTGAAGCGCTGGCCATCCCTCCGACCCGGAACGAACAACACCGCCCTGAACGGGCTCATCGCGGGGCTGCCGATCGACCACGAAGTTCCACCGGTACCGTATCGAGGTGGTTTCCTTCAGGGAGCCCGGGAGCTGGAGTCGTTCTGCGCCCGCCGTTTGGCCGGCTATGCGAAGAAACGAAACGACCCGGCCGTACAGGCGACCAGCGGTCTCTCGCCCTACCTCCACTTCGGGCACGTCGGGGCCCACCAGGTCTTTGAGGAGGTGCTGGAGGCCGAGGGGTGGAGCCCTGCGAGTCTCTCAACCTCGACCGCCGGCAAGCGCAGCGGCTGGTGGGGTATGTCAGAGTCTGCCGAGGCCTTTTTGGACGAGCTGGTGACATGGCGCGAGCTGGGCTTCAACATGTGCTCGCTGTCGCCGGACTATGACCGCTTCGAGTCCCTGCCCGAGTGGGCCCAGACGACGCTTGGAGAGCACGCCGCGGATCCGCGGCCGTACCTGTACTCGCGCGAACAGTTAGAGTCAGCGAGCACGCACGATCCGATCTGGAACGCGGCCCAGCGTCAGCTTACGCGCGAGGGTCGCATCCACGGTTACCTGCGAATGCTGTGGGGGAAGAAGATACTGGAGTGGTCGGAGACGCCACGCCGGGCGCTCGACGTGATGATCGGTCTCAACAACCGCTGGGCGGTAGACGGCCGCGATCCCAACTCGTACAGCGGGATCTTCTGGGTACTCGGTCGATACGATCGCGCCTGGGGGCCTGAACGCCCGATCTACGGCAAGGTCCGATACATGACCTCCGAGAACACCGCCCGGAAGTTCAAACTCGGAGCCTATCTGGAGCGCTTCGGTGGCGACGCGTAGCGTGTTCCATTGGTACAGTTTGCTTGCGAAGCGAGGCGATGAGCTCAATTGCCGTGACTCCCGAGTTGCTGAAAGACGCCAGTGAGCCAATGTCTGAACTGAAATCCAAATGAACGAATTCGCTCGGCCGCGACTCGTACTGAGCCGGTGCCTGGAGCTCGAGAAGGTTCGGTACAACGGCGAGAAGATTGCCTACGAGTTCGTGCGCGAGCTCGAGCCGTTCGTGGATCTGGTTCCGATCTGCCCTGAGGTGGAGATCGGGCTCGGGGTGCCTCGCGACCCGATCCGGTTGATCGATGGGAAAGAAGGGGTCCGTCTGTTTCAGCCATCCACCGGGCGTGATCTGACGGTAGAGATGGAGACGTTCAGCGACGATTTCCTCTCCTCTCTGCCGCCGGTCGATGGATTCGTGCTCAAGAATCGCTCGCCCTCCTGCGGCATCAGCGACGTGAAGCTCTATACGGCGGAGGGCAACCCTTCGTCCGCCGGCAAGCGGGCCGGTATGTTCGGGCAAGCCGCCATCGATCGGTTCGGAGACGTGGCCATCGAAGACGAAGGACGGCTGCGCAACTTCCGCATCCGCGAATACTTTCTCACCAAGTTGTTTGCCCTGGCAGCACTCCGAGAGGTTGCGGAGACCGGGTCCATGCGCGATCTGATCGACTTCCATGCGCGCTACAAGTTCGTGTTGATGGCATACAATCAGACACGGATGCGCGCGCTCGGCCGTCTGGTCGCCAGCGGTAGCGCGATGCCCTTCGCGGATCTCGTCGCCGCCTACCGGTCCGAGTTCGCGGCGGCGTTGGGCACGGCGCCCCGCTACACGTCGGTGATCAACGTGCTCGAGCATGCCGCGGGATACTTCAAGAACAGCCTCAGTCGTCGCGAGAAGGCGATGTTCAGGCGACAGCTGGAGCGATACCGCAACGGACGGGTCCCGCTGGCCGGACCCGCGGCCGTTATCTGGAGTTGGGTGGTGCGGGAGGATGAGACCTATCTCGAAGGACAGGCCTTTTTCCATCCGTACCCGGACGAGTTGATGAGCGTGTCCGATTCGGGAAAGGGCCGGAAGCTATGAGCCTGGCGGCAGCCGGGAGGAGGCAAGGCGTGGTAGGCTATCTAAGATCCGTCGGAAGGGTCGGCAGCGTGATCGGCGTCCTGTTCGCCGGGACCGCGGCACCTGTCTCGGCACAAACGGTCGAGACCAAGCTGCTCGTCCGGGCCGTCTCCCGAGATGCGAAGATCATCGGGACGAACGTCGGCGGCGCCGAGATCACGATCCGCGACGTCGAGACCGGTGCGGTGCTGGCGAAGGGCACCCAACTGGGAAGCACCGGAAGCACCGAGCTGATCATGACGAAGCCGCGGGCTCGTGGGGGCACCGTGTTCGATACCGAGGACGCCGGAGGCTTCCTGGCCACGTTGGAGATCAGTAAGCCGACGCTTGTAGAGGTGACGGCGGAGGGTCCGCTCGGGACGCCGCAGGCCGTGCAGCGAAGCTCCAAGACGCTGTGGATGGTGCCGGGGAAGGACGTGCTCGGCGAGGGCCTGGTGCTGGTGCTCAACGGGTTCGCGATCCGGCTCGAGTCGCCGATGCCGGAGGGGACGTTTCCGGGCGGAGAGCCGATCGGGGTGCGCGTCCATGTCGAGATGCTGTGCGGTTGTCCGATCACGCCGGGGGGATTATGGGATGCGGATCGCATTGAAGTCGTCGCCCGGCTCCTGAGCGGCGGCGAGATCGTCGCCGAGACGGCGCTGGGCTACGCGGGCGAGAGCAGCAAGTTCGAGGGCGCCCTGCCCGCGTCGGATCCGGGCGAATACTGGCTCGAGATCCTGGCGATCGACCCCGAGCGGGCCAACTTCGGCCGCGCCGAGCAGCGGCTCTACGTCACGGGGAGCTGACCTGGCGCGTGGACGCCCGCCTCAGTCGCTCCACACCCTCGTATCGGGACGGAAGACGACCCAGCTGAACCAGAAATGATTGCCGTGCGGCACGCTCCTCAGCCGCTGGCCCTCCAGGGGTCCGGTGAGCGCACGCCCGGCGAAGTCCCAGGTCGACCCGGTCTCGACGTCGCGGAGCGAGCCGTTCTTCCACTCGAGCGTGAGCGTGCGATCCGCGAGATGCCGGTCGAATACCGCCGTCTGTCCCACATCGCGCCCGGAGCTGACCTGCGACCGATCCAGGGCGCTGGCGGCTCCCGACTTCCACACGACCGCGAACGCTGTATCCTCGACCTCATCGTTAACGACCCGTGCTTCTGACAGAGGCGAGAATCCGACAGCCCAACCGGTGCCGATGTCGAGCGCGACCACCCGCTCCATAGCCGGCATGCGCCGGTCCTCGTCGGCGGTGAAGAATCCCGGTATCGGCGAGCCGCCCGGGTCGTCGTAGCCGACGTACGGGTTCCGCCCGTAGTCCCGTCGGTGTCCGGTCTCACGGGAGAGAACCAGAACATCGGGATGGAGCGAGCGGACCATCTCCCAGGAGAGGGTGTTCGCCGGGACGAACTCAAGCTCCGTATCGAGAAGCTCGCCCACGATCGCCACGCCGACCGCCTGCTGCCACCAGCTCTCGGTCTGCCGGTCGTACATGAGGAGGTCCGAGTGACGGAGGCGGCCGGTCGTTCCGAAGTCTAGCATCCGGCCTGCCACGTTCCGGTCGAAGACGAGCGCCGTGTTGCACAGCGGGCAGAAGGTGACTGCGACCGGCTGACCGCCCACGTTGTCGTTCACGATCTCGTGCCAGATCAGGATCGCGAGGGGATAGGCCTTTACCTCACCGCCGTGCTCGACGACGAGAACCGGATCCGAGCCCTCCAGCCACCGGTCCGCCTCGGCTGCGGACTCGAAGGACGGGCGGTCGATCGCCGGAATGCCGTCCCTGGGCGGGCCGCCGGATACGATCTCTTTCGGAGGCACGGAGATCTTGGAAAAGTCCGTCTTCCATGACTCCCCGCCTCCGATCAGCGCCTCGACTACGCTCGCGTTCGTCTGCCGATCCTGAATCCCGCGCTCCTCCGATCTCCGGCTCTCGCTCTCCTCCGAGCTCTGGACGGCGCTCTCCACCCGGCCGCACGCCGGGGCCACGACGAGCGCGAGCGCGACGGCTACGGAAGCCGGTTCGCGCAAGGCCTTCATCCTGGTTTCTCGCATCGTCATCGTCCTGTCATCTATGTGTGCTCACCGGCGACTCCGCGCCGGAGGAACGGTCCCTTCCGCCCGATCCGCGCCGGGCCGCGGCTGTTGCCATAAGACGCACCGTGAAACACCCTGGTCACGAAGGCGGTTCCGCGGCCGCTACGGGTGGCGGACGGCCGAGAGGCCGCGGGCGACCACACGAGATCGCGATGAAAGGAGGGTAAGCCGGGCATGCCCAGGATCGCGCTGGTTCAGCACAAGGCGGAGTCCGATCGAAGGAAGAACCTGGATAGGGCCTTGGAGGCGATGGGGGTCGCCGCCGAGATGGGCGCAGAGATCGTTTCGTTCGCCGAGCTCGCCATCGATCGTTTCTTTCCACAGCGAGCGGATGATCCCGCCGCGGCCGGCCTGGCGGAAGCCGTGCCTGGTCCGCTGGCCGAAGCCGTGGCTGCGAGGGCCCGGGAGCTCTCGCTCGTCACCGTCTTCAACATGTACGAGCTGGGCGACGACGGGAGAGCCTACGACAGCTCGCCCGTCTTCGATGCCGACGGCCGCCTGCTCGGCGTCACGCGGATGGTCCACATCACGGACTACACCTGCTTCCACGAGCAGGCGTACTATGCGCCCGGCGACCGGGGCGCGCCCGTGTACGACACGCGAGCAGGGCGAATCGGAGTAGCCATCTGCTACGACCGCCATTACCCGGAGTACATGCGGGCATTGGGGGTTGCCGGCGCCGAGCTGGTGGTGATCCCCCAGGCGGGCACGGTCGGCGAATGGCCCGAGGGCCTCTATGAGGCCGAGGTTCGCACCGCGGCGTTCCAGAACGGCTACTACGCCGCGCTGTGCAACCGGGTCGGCCGGGAGGATGACCTGACCTTTGCGGGCGAATCCTTCGTCGTGGATCCGGAGGGCCGAGTGATCGCCCGGGGAGCCGGCTCGGAGGAAGATCTGATCCTCGTCGACCTCGATTTCGAGGCCTGTCGAGACTCCACAGCCCGGCGGCTCTTCTGGCGGGATCGACGACCCGAGCTCTACGCGAGCTGGCTGGACTGAGCCCGGCTCGGTCGCGACGCCACCGACACCGTCAGCCGCCCTCGAATCGCGACAGCGAGAAGGGGGAGATGTCGAAGCCCCCGGTTCCGTCCGTGAGGAGATCTGCCACGAGCTCTCCGATCGCCGGAGCGAACTTGAAGCCGTGGCCGGAGCAGGAGCTGACCAGCAGCACCTGTTCGAGTCCCGGGAGGCGATCGATCAGGAAGTGGCCGTCCGGGGTCTTCGTGTAGAAACAGATGTCCGCCTCGACGAGCGGTCCATCCGCACCCGGCAGGAACTTGCGGACGAGCGTACGGATTTCAGCGGTTTCCGCGGTGGAAACGTCGCGAGACGCGGAGTCGGGGTCCGGGACGGGCGTCCCGTGATGGAGTCCGACCTTCACGGCGCCGTCGATCGCCGGAAAGCCATAGAAGACCCGGTCGGGCTCGAACTCCCAGGCGAACACCGGCAGCGACTCCTGCCTATAGTCCGTTGGCCGGTTCGGCGCGAAGGCGGCTTGCACGACGCGCTCGACGGTGAGAGGGAGCCGCTGGCCCGCCGCGAGGCTCGGTAGCCACGGGCCGGCCGCGAGTACCAGCGAATCGGTCAGGTACTCTCCGCCGTCCGTGGTGACCCTGAGGCGGCCGCCCTCTCGGCTGCCGTCGATCTCCCAACCGAACACCTCTTCGATCCGTCTCTCGGCGCCGCTCTCTTCCGCCCGGTCGAGCAGAGCACGGACGCACCGGTCGGGGCTCAGGTATCCGGCCCGGCGCTCCAGGACGGCGCGGACTCCCGGCTGCTGGGCGAAGGCCGGGAAGATCCGCCCGAGCTCGGCGCCATCCACCACGTCGACGGGGATTCCGTGAAGCCGGCTACTCTCCAGCGCCCCGGAGACCAGCCCGCTGTCCTCATTACCGATGAAGGCACCGCCCGTGATCCGGAGGAGGCTCGTGCCGCTCTCCCGCTCGAGTCGCTCCCACAGCTCGTAGGCGTGCCGCACCAGGGGCACGTACAGCGGGTGCTCGAAGTACGCTTCGCGGATCATGCGGGCTCGCCCGTGGGAGGAGCCGAGCGCATGGGGCGGGTGGTGGCGATCGATGCCCAGGACGCGCAGACCGCGTGCGGCCGCCGAGCGAAGCACGGCGCTTCCCATCACCCCGAGGCCGAGGACGACCGCGTCGTAGGTGATCATGCCGCTCGCTCCCGGCTCATGCGTCCCCCACCCGCGATCATGCCGCTCCGTCCGGGTCGAGGGTGCGCCGAGGCAAAGCCCGAGGCTATACTTGCCACGACATCTTCAAGTGGGCGCAGGCCCCGAGCGTCCGAGTGGGCGATGCCACGACACCTGCGCCACCGCCCGGAGGTAGCCCCATGGAGGTCGAAGCTAGAGGCTCGCTGATCGAGCGGATGGTCGGTGCCGCGACCCTCGACATCGACACCTACGAAGAAGTCGAGCACGACGAAAGCGCGACTTCGCAGGCGGCCATCGTGGTCGCCATCGTAGCCGTCGCCGCGGCTATCGGTGGCGTCGGCGCTGGCGGCAGCGGCCTGATCGCCGGGCTCATCTCGGCGTTCGCGCGCTGGCTCATCTGGTCCGGGCTCACCTACCTGATTGGCACGGCGATCTTCGCGGGCAAGGCCACGTGGGGCGAGCTGCTTCGCACGCTCGGTTTCGCGCAGGCGCCCGGCGTTCTCTTCCTTCTTGGCGTCATCCCGGTTCTGGGCGGGCTCATCAGCCTCGGCGTTTGGATCTGGCTCCTCGTGACCGGTATCGTCGCCATCCGCCAGGCGCTCGACGTAGACACGGTGAAGGCCGTTCTGACGGCGCTCATCGGCTGGGGCGTCGTCGCCGTCTTCACCCTCGTGATGGCCGGCCTTCTGGGGCTCGGCAGCTGGGTCTTCAGCTGATCCCACGTCGGGCGCGAGGCTAGCAGCTCAGATTCCGAGCACGGACTTCGACATGTGCATGGAAACGAGCATGTGGGGGACGTCGACGACCTCCGAGATCTTGAGGTCCCCGGCCAGCGACGCCAACGCGTAGGCGTCCGGGCGCGTCAACCCGTGCGCCTCGACCAGGTAGTCGATCATGAAGCGGGTCGCCTTCCTGGCCGCCTCGTCGATCGTCGTGCCGAATGCCGTGACCCCGTAGTACTCCTCGGTCTCGTACTGGGGCTCCTCCATGGAGCGTCCGCCCTTGATCACGTTCAGCTCGTAGACGATCCGCATCGGAGCCTCGATCGCCGTACCCGCCACCTCGCCGTCTCCCTGGGCCGCGTGCGTATCGCCGATCGAGAACAGCGCTCCCTCGACGAATACCGGGAAGTAGACTGTCGTCCCTACGGTTAGGTGGCGGTTGTCCATGTTCCCGCCGTTGGCTCGCGGAGGGATCGTGGAGAGCATGGAGTCGGTCGCGGGCGCGACGCCCATCACGCCGGGGAAGGGGCGAAGCGGGATCTTGATGCGATCCGTGAACCAGGCGACCGAGTCACCCGGCTCGAAGCGCCAGGTCCTCAGATAAGGTTCCGCGAATTCGTCGGCCAGGAACCCGAAGTCCGGGATGATGGCCTGCCACGCCCAGTCGCCGATCTCGATCTCGTGCAGCGTGACCGCGAGCACGTCACCCGGCTCGGCGCCTTCCACGTAGACCGGTCCCGTCAGCGGGTGGATTGGGTCCATGGACACGCTCATCAGGTCCTCGATGCCGGAATCGGGTCCGAGCTGTCCATCGGTCGCCTCCTCGGTGAGGACCTCCACCACGGCGCCTGGGGAGACTCGAAGCGCCGGCTCGATCCCCGAGCTGAAGCGATTGTGCGTCTGATCCCTGTCGAGCCGGTATTCGGGAGCCGGGATTTCGGGAGCCGGGATATCCGGGGCCGTCTCCTTGGGTTCGGCGACAGACCCGGAGGAGTCGCCATCCGCGTCCGGCGACACGCAGGCTGCCGCCAAGGAGATGGAGAGAAGACCGAGAAGGAGTGCCGAAAGACGCTCTGCGTGCGCGGCCGTTCCAGAGAAGAGTGTCGCCATGACTCGTGTCCTCCGAGCTCGTGTGCGGGGTCAGCGGGTGGCCGGCTCCACCGCACGGGGAGCCGGTGCGCACTGAACCTACCGGCTCGCTGATCGGTGCGCTCGGCCTGGAAGCGTCGAGCCGCCGCCGGGCTGGCGGGCGAGCATCGCGGTGCTCACGGCGATCAACAGAAAGCCGGCAGCGCTCAGCGGGCCCGGCACCTCGCCGAAGAAGAGGAGACCCCAACCGCCGGCGAAGACGATCTGCAGGTAGCCGATCGCCAGCGCCCTGCCGGCGGGCTCCTCTCGCAGCCCCTTGGTCAGATAGACCTGCCCCAACTGCGTCGCGAGTCCGACGCCCAGTAACACGAGCCACTCGGTCCCCGTCGGCCAGACCGCATCCAGGGCCGCCAGCGGAATCGACCCGGCCACGCTCACCGCGGCGAAGTAGAAGACGATGACGAGCGGCTCCTCGGTCTTCGTGAGCGCCCGTACCGTCACGTAGGCGCCCGCGCTCAACAGGGCGCCGAGGAGGGCCGCGCCAACCGCGACCGGCTCCAGCTCGTGCGCGTCGGTTCCGAAGAGGAAGGAAGGTCGCGCCACGAGCAGGACCCCGGCGAGACTGGCAGCGATGTACGCGCCATCGCGCACGCGGAGCCGCTCCCCGATCACCAGGGCCGCGATGAGCGAGGCGAAGACCGGGTTCGTGTACTGGATCACCGTGGCGTCGGCCAGCGGAAGATGGACGACGGAGTAGAAGAAGCACAGGAGCGCCCCGAATCCCAGTGTGCCGCGGAGAAGGAGCACCGCCCGTCTCGATCCCCATGGGGAGATGCCGCGGCGCGCCAGGTAGGCCCAGGTAAGGCCGAACGTGATCAGGGCCCTGACCAGCACGATCTCCTGGACGGGGAGCCGCCGCCCCGCCGTCTTTACGAGCAGGCTCATCAGGCTGAAGAAGAACGCGGCCGCTGCCATGTGGCGGAGGCCGACCGGCAAACGCGAGGTCAATCCCTACGAGCTCGGGATCGTCGCCACCACGACGACGAGGGTGAGGAAGGCGATCGCCGCGCCGGCGTAGAAGGCGGCCTGGATGCTCCACAAGCTCACGACCGTGCCGATCAACAGCGGGCCCAGCGTCTGCCCAAGCCGCAGCAGCATGCCGTTGATCGACATGAATGCGCCGCGCTGGTCCTCGGGTGCGTAGTCGGCGAGGAGGGTGAGGATGGTGGGAATGGACAGGGCGGCTCCCACGCCGAACACCGCCGCCGGAATCGCGAGTTGCCACGTCTCCCGGGCGGCCGGGAAGCCGAGCATCGCGAGACCGTAGAGCACGAATCCGGCGCGGACGAGGCGGGTCTTGTCGAACCGGCGGGCGAGCTTGCCCAGCTGGGAAGCCGTGATCGCCGTGCAGATGGACCCGGCGGACATCACGAGGCCGATGGAGAGGCTAGTGGCTCCGAACGATCGCTCCGCGAGGCCGGGGAAGAAGGCCAGGTACGAGCCGAAGAGCATGATGAAGGTCGTGACGGTCGCGAACATCATCCCGGCGATTGCGGGAGTCGCGAGCGCGCGTCCCACGCGGACGAAGTAGGTGCCCAGGGACGTGTTGGAGGTCGGGTACTCCGGCGGAAGGGCGAAGAGCACGAACAGCGCGACCGGCACGGCGAAGAGTGAAAGGGCGAAGGGATAGTTCCAGCCCAGCAGCGCCAGCGCGCCTCCGATCGCCGGATAGCCAGCGGTTCCCACGCTGAGCACCGAGGCGTTGTAGCCCATCGCCTCGGTCCGAACCGGCCCCGTGTACAGGTCGGAGATGATCGTGAGGTTCAGCGCGCCCAGCGCGGCCCCGCCCACTCCCTGTAGGAGCCTCAGGCCCAGCAGCGTCTGGAAGTCCGTCGCGAACGCGCAAGCGGTACCGGCCGCGGCGAACAGCAGAAGGGAGGGGACGAGGATCTGCTTGCGGCCCCACCGATCGGCGGCCAGGCCCAGGAGGGGCGTCAGGAAGATGCCCGGTACCGTGAAGGCGCTGATCAGCCACCCGATACGCGCCGGGGAGACCCCGAGCTCCCTTGAGATCTGCGGAAACGCGGGGGTGATGCTCGACACGGCGAGCACGGCGATGAGGGTGATCGAGAAGATGATGTGGAGGTTGCGGTCTCTGTAGAGACGCCCGGAGCCCGCACCAGGATCAGGCATCATGGCCCTGTGGCATAAGTCGTGCTCGTGAAGTGACTTTCGGGGTCCGAGTCGTGTTCTACAGCTCTCGACGTTATCTTGGTACGCTTGCTGCTCTTACACGAACCGGAAGCAGGCGGGGACGGCACGAACGTCTTCGGCGGCTTCCGGCGTTCTTTTCGGTGGGTGGGCACAGAAGTGCGGAGTGCGGAAAGAAAGGAATCGATGATTCGGCGATTCGCATCCCGGCTTTTGCTCCTGACAGCATGCCTTGTGGCCGTCCCCGGCGAGGCCTCGGCGCAGGGAGCGCTGGCCTTCCACGACGTGAGCGGCAGGGTCATGCTCTTCGACGCGATCTCCCTGGATCTGATCGATGGGCTTCCGATGGGCGGTGAGGTTCGCGACGTGACGGTGTCGCCCGACGGACGGTATGCGTACGTGGCCAGCAGGGCGCGCGCCAGAGTATCCATCGACTCGACGGGCTCCTCGATCCTCGTCTTCGACCTCTGGAGGCGGTCCCTGGAGACCGTGTTCGATCTGGGCGCCTTCACGCCGACGAAAGGGCTGCGGCTGAATCGCAGGGGTACCCGGCTCTGGGTGCCGGCCGAGGAGGACGGCTCCATTCTGGAGCTCAACGCGCAGAACGGCGAGCTCCTCATGATCTGGAAGACGGGTACGGAGCTGAACCACCGCGCGGATGTGACGCCGGACGACCGGCGGCTGTACGTGGCCAATATCCTGGACGATGTCGTGACGGTCATCGACCGGCAGCGCGTCTATGCGGCGAGCATTCGCACCGGTACGGCGCCAGCCGACGTGAATGTCTCACCCGACGGGTTCGAGGCCTGGGTGGCCAACAGCGGCTCGCACACGATCACCATTCTGAGCGTGCGCAGGGACCGAAAGTTGGCCGACTTCTTCGCCGGAGCGCTCCGGCCGGTGCGCCTCCAGTTCACCCCGAGCGGCCGTGAGGTGTGGGTCCTCCACCAGGGTAGCCCGGAGATCACGATATTCCACGCCTTCAAGCGGGAGCAGGTCGGCCGAGTGGTGCTTCCCGGAGTGCCTTCCGACATCCTGTTCTCGAACGACGGTCTGCGGGCGTACGTCACACTCCCCACGCGCGTGGTCGCGGTCGACACGGAGACGCGGGAGGTGGTCCGCACGTTCGAGAGGGCGGCCGACAGAGGTTTCGGCGACTGGCGAGGTCAGTAGACCGCGTCGCCAGGCCCGGCTGAGATCGCCTGAAGAGCCGCAGCCGAGGCACAGCCTGATGTGAAGAAGGCGGGAGAAGGAGATCCTCCTCCCGCCTTTCGTAGTCTCGGCGATCTCTGCCGGCCGTTCGTAGAGGTTTAGTTGCCCTCGGGCATGTAGGTCATGCTGGGTACGGCGGCATGGTCCTGGCTGTCCATGGCACGAACGAGCTTCATGCGCTTGCCCTGAAGCGCCTCCCACTCCTCGGCCTTCTCGTGCTGGGCCAGGGCGGCCTGCAGCGACCCGTCGCCGTAGAACGTGGTCATGTCGTCGATCGGCACGACGTAGAGCCTCAGCCCGCCGTCGCCGATGACGCCGTCCCATGCGTGCACGGCGTACCGCCACTGAACGTCCGAGATGATCTGCATCAGAGCCGCGGTGTTCTCGGCGTGGGCCTCCTGCTTGCCCGGCTTCACCCAATTGGCGAAGACCATGACGTTGTTCGGGTTCTCGATCGGGTTCGCCGGCATGTAGCTGTGCGCCGCGTTGTATTTCGTGATCGAGCTACTCGAGCTGTAGTCGAGCTCATCGAACATCGCGAACGCCTCCGTGAGCGTCTCCTCGCCGGGCGTGCCCGAGAACTGACGCATCCACTGATCCTCGTCGTCGAAGTACGCCATGTTCTCGACGGGGTAGACTAGCGTGAAGTTGGAGCCGTTTCGGAAGAACATCCAGCCGTAGTCTGAAGACAGATCGGCCAGCTTGGCGGCCTCGACGATCTTCTCCATCGCCATCTCGAAGCCGGCGGCATGAGCGGGCGAAACCTCGAACTCGATGAGCTGGCTGAACATCGGGCCCTCTTCGGCCGCCGAGTACTCGGCGTCCTGAGCCGGGGCCATGCTCCAGCTGCCCGCGACGAGCGCGAGGCAGGCCAGGGCGGTCATCATCCTGCGCATCTCAAGCCTCCTGGGAAGGGCGGGACACGGGGCACGACGGAGTCGTGCGACAACACGCTGCAACCGACCGTACGTTTCTCTCGTAGGATTCGGTGTACAACTCTCCCAAAATAGGCTGCAGCCCCGGCGCGGCAAGAGATTCAAGGGCAAGGAGGACGAGTTGGAGGATATCCTGGCGCTGTTCATTCCGATCGTTTTCATCCTCGCGGCGGCTTCCGTCCTCATTCTCCGGCCCATCACCAAGCGCCTCGGCGATGCGCTGCACCAGATGCAGCAGGACCGGCACGAGGCGCGGCTCGACCAGGGCCAGCTCGACCAGATCCGTTCGCTCGTCGAGTCGGTGCAGGAGCGCGTGGAGCTCGTGGAGCAGCGGCAGAGCTTCTTCGAGTCGCTGCTCGAGTCGAGGGCGCAGAGGGTGCGGCTGGACGAGGGCGTCGATCAGACGGCGGAGAGGGCGTTGAGGTAGGTTCCGGGGCGCCCGACGCACCTGACGCACCGGGTCCCTTCGGTAGGTCGCTAAACCTCCAGATCCCGGGCGTTGCCGCCGTTGACCTCGGGCTGGATCGTGCAGTGGAGGATTCCAAAACGCTCTCTGGCCACTTCGCACATCTGGCGTACCGCCCCTTGAGCGTCCGCGGAGCGCGTCAGGTTTGCGTGCGCCGTCAGCATCACGAGGCCCGAGGTGAGCGTCCAAACGTGCAGGTCGTGGATCCCGGAGACTCCTTCCACCTCCGACAGCGCTGAGCGCACCGCCTCGGTGCTCAACTCGCCCGGTGCCGAAGCCATCAGCACGTCGATGGCCTCTTTGAGCAGGGACCAGGCGCTGTAGAGGATCAGCGCGGCGATCAGGCAGGCGGCCGCCGGATCGGCCCAGGCCCACCCGAACGCCAGGATCAACGCCGCTCCCACAATGACGCCGACGGAGCCGAGTGCGTCGGAGATCACGTGCAACCACGCCGCCCGCACGTTCAAGCTCTCGTGCCTGCCGCCCTCGAGAAGCCACGCCGCGACGCCGTTGACGATCAGCCCGCCGACGGCCACGGCAAGCATCGCTCCTCCGACCACCTCGGCCGGCTCCCGGAAGCGCCGCACGGCTTCGAAGAGAACGAAGAAGGAGATAAGCAGCAGGACGGCGCCGTTTGCCAGTGCCGCCAGGATCTCGGCCCGGTGATAGCCGTAGGTCATGCGCGGAGTGGCGGGCTTCGTCGCCAGCCGCATCGCCCACAGGGCCA
Organism: uncultured Gemmatimonadales bacterium; assembly: GCA_947259585.1. GTDB lineage: Bacteria > Gemmatimonadota > Gemmatimonadetes > Palauibacterales > Palauibacteraceae. The sequence goes on from CAMYMV010000015.1 coordinate 21,021, forward strand.
GCCCGAGAGCCGAGACGTCCGTTGCCATGTGGCCCGCGTCGGCCAGGAGGGCCAGGGAGTTCGAGATCAGCCCGCCGCCGATCTCCACGATCATGTAGCCCGCGGCCAGGACGAGAGCCCAGGTCATCCGACGTCGATTGTGGTGGTGTGAGGATCCGCCGCGGAACCAGTGGCTGGCGCAGCCGTCCAGCGCTCCCTCCGCGCCGAAGTCGCACTCGGCCGTTATGGCCCCAGGCTCCTCCGCTGGGCTAGGCGGTCGGCGGGACATAGGCGAGCAATGCCGCCAGCACGAAGATCAGGGCCATCACGAGCATCTCCCACATGATGGATCGGCGAAGACGCCCGGCACCCATCTCTTCCTCCAGCGCCGGCAGCAGGCTGAACTGGTTTCGAAACCCGAACAGGCCGAGCACCACCAGGCCCGCCGCCTTCGCAAGGACCAGCCGGCCGTACGTCGTGGTGAAGACCGACGTGACCGCTGGGAGCGCCGCGAGCGTTTGGATGATGCCGGTGCCGGCGATCGTGATCACCGCGAAGACCGCGATGCGGGAGATCCTCTGAGCCGCGGTGCGGTACTCGGGCGAGTCCTTGGCCTCGATGATCAGGTAGACGAGTCCTCCGAGCCAGTACTGCGTGGCCGCGAGGTGCGCGGCCTTCGCCGGGACCGAGATGGCGGGGTCCGTCGAAAGAGCATGGCCGGTCGCGCCGCTGACGAGGGTGGCGAGAAGAGTCAGGAACGCGGCCGCTCCCAGATGCCGGCCGAAGGCCAGGGTGGCCAGCGCGGCGACGGCCAGGCCGAGCCTGAGCAGCTCCAGCCCTCCGGCGCGCGTGCCAAGGAGCGCCGGGATCGTCTCGAGGTCCAGAGCGTCTCCCGGGCTCACGCTCAGGAGCCAGAAGAAGAGGTGGAGCACCAACAGCGCGGGCAGCAGGAGCGCCAGAAGGTACGCCAGCCTCGATGCACGGGGGGATTCACCCGGCGCCACCCAGACAATGATGGCCAGCAGGCCGCCCAGGGCGAGGAGAGTGGCTACGGCGGCTCCGCGTGATAGAGCGAGCGATGGCGGGACCCCGATTCCGAGAATCTCCGTCTCTGCCGGGGGAGGTTCGAATCGCGCCGTTGCGTCGGGGTGCGTCCCGGTTTCCTCGACGGCCCCGCCACGATCCGCGGCCACGGCGTCCTCGTCTCCCGCCCGGGTCTCGCTCCCCGCCGCCGACGCCGGCACCAAGAACACGAAGGAACCGGAGACGGCGTGACCGTCTATCGAGACGGTTCGCCAAGCCACGCGGTAGGCGCCGGCGGTCAACGCGGGCACGGCGGCCAGCAGCACGCGGTCCATCGTGGGGTCGGCGCGCGCCTCGAGCGACAGATTCAGGCCCATCGGTCCGGCGAGCCGGATCTCGCTGAGCGCCTCTTCGACCGGTCCGCTGAAGATCAACCTGATGACCTCCAGCTCCGACGTCAGGGTGTCCCCGTCGGCAGGGTCCGACGATATCAGTTCGATGTGGGGAAGCGTCGGCGATTCCGACCTGGATTCAGACCCGGAGAGAGCGGGACCCGCGTACGCGGCGTGCGCGTGCGCGAGGCTCCCCAGCAGGGACGCGGCGCCGATGACCGCGGCTTTGAGACCGGGATTCTGGAGCATGCCCGACGATAGCACGCCGGGCGGCGACTGGCACCTGGGCTTGTCTAGGAGCTCTCGTCGATGTCCTTACGGCCGGATGCCACGCCAGCTCCGACGCTGGCACCGAACACGACGGCGGTCGCGGTCCCGATGATCGGGAGGAGCCATACGACTGGAGCGGCCGCCGCGGCCGCGGCACCTCCCGCGAGCACGGGCACGTAGGGCTTGCGCACACCATCCACGAAGCGGAGGCGACTCTTCACGAACCGCCGCGACTTCGCGTATCCGAACACGCCAGCCGCGCCCGTGGCGGCCAGCCAAATGATCTCGACCATCACTCGTCCTCCATTAGGGTCTCTAAAGGGGTGTACGCTCGGCCCGGAGGCAGGGTTTCATATGCCTCCCATCGTCGCATCCAAAAAGCCTCGTGTCGCGCTTCACATCAGCTGTTCCTCAACCGCGGAGCTGAAGGTACAGGAACAGGCCTGTCGCACCCAGCATGCAGGCGATCCCGATGACGGCCCAGACGCGAAGACCTCGGCTTGGCCGGAGGGCGGGATCCTCGATCAGCCGGGTCACGCAGGCGTAGTTGAGGGCATACAGGACGGGGGCGATCAGGAAGGAGGCAAGGGCCGCGATCGTGACGAGCACCACCGGATCGGGGATGATCAGCGTCTCGAAGAACGCCAGAGCCAGGCTCGCCAGGAGGAACCCCCAGTAGAGCCGCTGACCTCCCCGTGCCTCTCCGGCCGGCTCGGCGGACGATGCCGCTCCCAATCGCCTCACGGTCTCCCGGAAGGCTCGAGGAAAGCCATCCATCACGCCATACGCGGTGGAGAACATCCCGAAGAAGGCGGCCGCCAGAAAGAGCGGGTACACCCAGGTGCCCAGTACGTCCGTGTAGAGTCGCGCGATGGTGATCGCCACACCGGCGCCGGTCGGAATCTCGCCGACCGGGCGCAGGACCTCGGCGCCGAGGGCCACGAACATGATCGAAAGCACGAAGGAAAGCGCGTACCCGACCCTCATGTCTGCCAGGCCGACCCGAAAAGTCGCCAGGGTGCCTCCGCTTCCTTTCCGCTCCGCCGTCGACTCCCAGACGGACTTCCTCTGCAAGGCCCAGAGCGAATGCCAGACCGACACGTCCACGCCCGTGGGCATCCAGCCGAGCAGCGCGCCGATCAGGAGCAGGGAGCCGGCCGGAATCTCGGGGATGACCAGTCCGTGCCAGAACTCACCGGACGGCGGCCGGGCGACAAACGCCACCAACGTCATGGCGGACAGACCCAGAAGGAGCCATTTGCTCAGCGCCGAAAGACCGTCGAAGCCTCCCGATCGGAGGAGAGCCGCACACAGGAGGCCGAGCGCCAGGCTTATGAGGGGGATCGGAACTCCCGGCGGCAGACCGGCGGCCACGACGGCGGCGCTCACGCCGAGGACGCCGGCAAGAACGGTGACCCCCTGGACGACGGTTCCGGCCAGGAAGATCCAGAGAGCCCAGTTTCGCGGTCCCGGGACCGCGGCGTACCCGTCGAGCAGCGAACGACCGGTCGCTACGGCGAAGCGGGGGCCGAACTCGAAGGCCGGGTACTTGAACAGGTGGCTGAACAGCATCACCCACAGGAGGGCGTAGCCGAAAGCGGCTCCGGCTGTTGGCGCGAGCACGAGATGGCTGGCCCCGATCGCCGTGGCGGCCATGGCCATGCCCGGACCGATCCAGCGTACCCGGTCCAACGCGATCGCCCACGATGGGGTGCGCGAGGATTCCGGCATCGTCCCGGAAGATCGCGGAGCCGACGGACTGCGGGTAGGGTTAGGTTGAGCCGGCCGTGCGATCGGTGGAGGATCACCCATGACGAGAGTGCCTGCGATGTCGAAGAACACGCTGGAAGTCGAGTTGGAATGGGAGGAGGGCTTTCGTTTCACGGTCAGCTCGAGCGGCCAAGCCGCCGTGATAGACGGGAAGAGAGACTCCTCCCCGGCGCCCACCGACATGCTGCTGGCCGCGGTGGGTGCGTGCGCCGGCATCGACATGGTGGATATCCTGGAGAAGGGCCGTCAGGAGGTGCGAGGGCTCACCGTCACCGTGTCCGGCACTCGGCGACCGGATCCGCCGCGCTTCTTCGAGTCGCTCCACACACGTTTCGTCGTCCGGGGCGACGTCTCCGAGGCCAGGGCGAAGCGGGCCGCAGACCTGTCGTTCGAGAAGTACTGCAGCGTGTATCACACGCTCAGGAAGGACCTGGAGACGACCTGGGAGGTGGTTCTCGAACCCTGAAGCTCCGGGATGACTCGGGGCAGGACTCGGCGTACTCGGGGAGAATCGGCAGGAACTCGGCGGTCGCGCTAGCCTTCCTCCTCCGGGATCGGGCCCTCTTTCGTCCACACGATGATCAGGCCGCACGAGTTGCTCGCCCACTGGGGCGGCATCTGAGTGCCTCCCATGTAGAGCTCCATCGCGAGAAGATCGGCAGCAGTGATCTCGTCGATGTTCATGCTGCGCATGGGCTGACCGTCCAGCCAGATGGTGGGCGTGCAGCGGCCCGAACTGCTTCCCTTCGTGAAGTAGACTTCCGTTTGTCCGAGCTGCTCCGATCCGACCACGACCCCCGCGTAGCCTCGAAGCATGTCGCTGGCGACCCTGGGCTGCCGCCGCTCGATCTGCTGCGGAGTGATGAAGTCGCCGAAGCCCTTCGCGCGCCGCTCCTCGAAGCCTCTCAACTTGCCCGTATAGATGCGCCTGACCTCCACCGTCAGATCGGCTACCTCCAGGACGGCGTTACTGATCAAGAGCGTCACGTCGGTGATGTGGCCGGACTGCAGTTCGACCACGGTCGTGTTGGGCTCGAAGCCGAAGTACCGGACCTGCACGGTGTCGACTCCCGGCGTGATGTCGCTGATCGAGAATCGACCCTCGGCGTCCGTCAGTCCGCCCTTGCCGTTCGCCAGGAGGAAGACGAACGCCTGTTCGACAGGCTCCGCCCGGCTTCGCGAAAGCACCTGCCCCCTAAACTGGGCCAGGGTGTCTTCGACTTGCGCCGAGATCACGTCGGGACGAACAAGCCCCGCGAGGCTCAGAAGCAGTAGGGCGGCAGGTGCCCGGTACGACGTAGTCGATAGATGTTTCATATCAGGTCTGACTAACCGCTAGGGCAGGCCAGGGTCCCGCGTCCACAGCACGATGGCTGCGCACGGCGTGAGCGGTCCCCGAAACTCGGGGGGAACGGACGCCGTGCCCTTGTAGATCTCGATGCCTTCCACGCTGGACGGCAGCACGCTGTCCAGATTGAAGTAGGGAGCCCGAATCCCATCCACGAAGTAGGCGACGTTGCAGCTGCGCCCACGCATCCGGATGGACGCCCGGCCCAGGTTGGTGCTCGCGATGCGCACGCCGGGCACGGCCCTGAGCATATCGGTGGTTCGGACCGGGTCTCTCCGGAGGATGTCCGCCCGCGTGATGAAGTATCCCTCTCCCTTCTCGCGGCGTCGGTTGAACTCGGTGAGCTTGCTTGGCGTGTCGAGCTCGTCTATCTGAACCATCAGGTCCGCGACGGGAACGACCCGCAGCTCGACGGCGACCTCGAGCTGGTTGAGCTCGTTCGGCACGAGGAAGACCCAGGTGGAGTCGGCGTAACCCAGATAGTGAATGACGAACAGCTGCTCGCCGGCCGGCACGTTGCGAAACCAGAACCGGCCGGTCTCGTCCGACTCCGCGGCCAATTCCAGCTCGGGCATCTCGACCACTGCCTCCGCGAGCGAAGCGCGGGAGCCGGACTGGACGACACGGCCGAGGATGTTGGCCAGCTCTTCCTGGGCCATCGCCGGCCTGACCGCCCCCAGGACGAACGAGGACGCCAGCGCCAGGGCGGCGATGGCGCTCCAGTGGAGACTACGGCGGCCGATCGAGAGCAGGTGGTGCAAGCGGCCCTCCTTCAACCCGAGGAACGACGGATCATACGGCCGTTCGGCACTATCGTTCCGCTATGGGCGGCGCAGCCAGCCTTCACGTGGGTAACGGACGACTCTCCCCGCCTGTGACATATGAGTCGCGACGGAAGGACGACGGGCATGTCTGCCCATCGCGCGGCGAATGATGCGCATGGTAACGTGTGGCGGATGATGATTCGCCACTCCGACGCAGTGGCCCAGGCCTCATGGTTCCGGAGGTGAACATGGAGTTCGAGAAACTCGGCGTTTTCTATCTGGGGCGGCGGTACGATGTCCCGGCCGGCGAGCTGGAGGACGAGCTGGTCATGTACGACGCTCGCGATCTCACCACTCATGGCGTCTGCGTGGGAATGACGGGGAGCGGCAAGACAGGACTGTGCATCGGATTGCTGGAGGAGGCCGCCATCGACGGCGTGCCGGCGATCATCCTGGATCCGAAAGGGGACATCACCAACCTCCTGCTCAGCTTTCCGGAACTGAAGCCCGCGGACTTCCTTCCCTGGGTGAACCCGGATGACGCGCGCCGAAAGGGTATGGAGATCGAAGACTTCGCGGCGAGCCAGGCCGAACTGTGGCGAAAGGGCCTGGATGACTGGGGGCAGGACGGCGACAGGATCCGGGCCCTCCGCGATGCGGCGGACTTCGCGATCTACACCCCCGGCAGCCCGGCGGGCATCCCGGTGTCGGTGCTCGGTTCGCTCGCGGCGCCGCAGGCGTCCTGGGAGACCGATGCGGAGCACCTGCGCGAGCGAATCGCCGGTCTGGCGAGCGGGCTCCTCGGCCTCATCGGCCTCGAGGCCGATCCGGCGCGATCCCGCGAGCACGTGCTCCTCGCCAACCTGATCGAGCACTACTGGCGCAAGGGCTACGCGTTGGACCTCCCGACCCTGATCGGCGCGATCGCAAACCCACCCGTCCGTCAGCTCGGCGCGTTCGACATCGACACGTTTTACCCGGAGAAGGAGCGGTTGGAGCTGGCGATGGGGCTGAACACCCTGATCGCGTCTCCGAGCTTCAAGGAGTGGCTCGAAGGGGTGCCGCTGGACATTCCCGGCCTGCTCGCCACCGCCGACGGCAAACCGAGGCACTCGATCTTCTACATCGCGCATCTCTCGGATGCGGAGCGGATGTTTTTCGTAACGCTCCTGCTCGACGAGGTCATCACCTGGATGCGTGCTCAGCCAGGCACGACGAGTCTGCGGGCCCTCGTCTACATGGATGAGGTGTTCGGCTTCCTGCCGCCGGTGGCCGAGCCGCCGAGCAAGCGACCGTTCCTGACCCTGCTGAAGCAGGCCCGGGCCTATGGCGTCGGTCTGCTCGTAGCCACACAGAATCCCGTAGATCTGGACTACAAGGCGCTCAGCAACGCCGGCACCTGGTTCATCGGACGGATGCAGACCGAACGCGACAAGCTACGGGTCCTGGACGGCCTCGAAGGAGCTTCAAGCGAAGCCGGCAAACCTCTTCAAAGAAGTGAGATAGATAAACTCATTTCCTCGCTCGGCAAGCGTGTTTTTCTCCTGCACAACGTACACGAGGAGGGGCCGCTCACCTTCCACACCCGCTGGGCGATGAGTTATCTGCGAGGCCCGCTCACTCGCGCCCAGGTTCGCGAGCTAATGGCTGGAGAGCGGGCGACGGCGGTCGCGGCATCGGCCACGCCCGGTACGCCGGCCGGGCCCCCCACCTCCACGATCGGGACGACCGCCACTCCGTCCGCCGCCTCCGCCAGGCCTGCTGCCTCTGCCGTGAGCGCGCCCCCGTCGGCCGGGCCTCCTGCGGTGGCGGCGGCGGTCCGTCAGTACTTCCTGCCCGTGTTGCGAGGGCCCGGCGTAGCTGCAGGGGGCGCCGCAGGAGGAGCTGGTGAGCTCGGATACAGGGCAGGGGCCCTCGGGCTGGCCAGAGTCAGCTTCGTCGATCGCAAGCGGGGAACTGAGGAGACCGAATCGGTCGCTCTTCTGACCATGCCCGGCACGGACGGAGCGGTGACGTGGGAGGGGGCGTCCGATCTAGGCCTCGACTCGGCGGCGCTGGAGAGCTCGCCGACGAGAGAGGCCCGCTACAGCCCGTTGCCGGCGCGTTTCAACGATGAACGCGATCTGAAGCGCGCCAGCCGTGAGCTCGCGGATCACCTCTATCGGACGAGGAGGCTCAAGGTGCTGCATTGCCCGTCGCTCGACGAGTACTCGTCCCCCGGAGCCTCGGTCGCGGAATTCGCGCTCCAGCTGAGGCAGGAGGCCAGGGAGGCACGCGATGAGGAAACCGACAAGATCGTGGAACGCCACGAGAAGCGGCTGCGGCGGCTCGAGGATCGGCTGAGGAGCGCCGAGCTGGCCCTCATGAAGAAGACGGAGACGGCGGCCGCCCGGAAGCGGGAGATGATCGTCTCCGTAGGAGAGTCGCTTCTGGGCGCCTTCCTCGGCCGGCGGACCACGCGAGGCGCGTCGACCAGCCTCGGCAAGTACCGGCAGCAGACAAGCGCCCGGATGGGCGCCGAGGAGGCGGAGGAGCGTGTGGAGCGGCTGGAGCAGGAGATCTCCGAGCTCCGAGACGACCTGATGGAAGAGACCGCGGAGATCACCGAGCGCTGGGAGGAAGCTCTGGAGGAGTTCGAGGAGGTGGAGCTGCGCCCTCGACGGGTCGATGTGGACGTGGAGTTGGTGGCCATCGGTTGGGTGCCGCACTGGCTGCAACCCGATGGCCGGGAGGAGCCCGCGATCTGAGCTGCCAGGAAGAAAGGGCGGGCCGCCAGCTCTGTGAGCCGGCGGCCCGCCGGGGTACGCTCCGTCCCAACTCGGCACGACGCCTCTTACGACATCGGTCCTAGGCGAGCGTTTTTCAATCTCTCCTGCCGAAGCGGAGCCGCGCTTGTCGGCTCAGCCTGCGCAGAGGCGATCGCTTGCCCGCGCCGAGCCAGGCTCGGATCTACTCCCATCAGACACAGATCACCTCCTTTTTTGAGTTCACGACAAGGGCGACTAAGTCTCAGATATTCTGGGCATTCGTCGCCCTCGCAGCAAGCTGAAGCATCGCCGCGGCCTCTCCGCGGAGCCGGTCGAGCAAAAGGGCCTAGCCCCCGATATCGCAGGTGTCGGCGCTCCTTCGCGTGTCCGCGATCTGGAAGATCCTCCAGCCGTCGCTGCTCCTGAAGAGCTGAAACGCATCGACCCCGCAGTGGCTGAGCTTCTCTCCGAGGTAGAAGGCGTATTGGGTCCAAACGGTGGCCAGGTTCTGGTCGATGCGAACCTCGATGTCCCAGAGACGCTCATCCCACACCTCGTCGTGCGGCTCTCCGATCGCCTCGACGAAGCGGCCGATGTCGACGGTCCGGAGAACGGGCTCGCCGTCACGAGCGCTCGTACCCACCAGCCGGGCTTCGGGAGCCAAGGTGCGACGCACCATGGCGCTGTCGCCCGCCCGCATGCCGTCGAACAGCTGCACGATCACGGCGACCACGGCCTCCTCGTCGGCATGGGGAGCGGCATCCTGAGCCGTCGCCGGCGGGGCGAGCCAAACGGCCAGCGTCGCGAGAACGAGCGTCGGGCGAAGTGGGTTTATCATCGGTCTCCTCGGCGGTCGACGAAACAAAGGGCGAGTGTTTGTCAGTTTCGCTCGCCCGGCCACGCCCGGCCAGAGCGTCCCGACGCTTCACTTGCTGACCTCACGCGATTCCCTTACAAAGAACGGTCACTCCAAGTCGGGGGTTGCTCTGAATACAACGAGAGAAAAGACCGACGCACCGAGTCCTGCCGCGCTCCTGGCCGGCATGGGGGCCTTCGTGATCGTCGGAGTCCCGGCGGTCTTCTTCATCTGGCGCTTCGTCAACGAGATACTCGCCGGCCGCTTCTACTTGATGGACGCGGGGCTGGCTCTCGTGTTCCTTGTCATCTTCCTGGGACTCCTCAAAGTGCTCGCTGGACGCGTTCGCGCCTGGGACGCCCAGCTGTCTGCATAGCGATACGCTGTCTACATAGCGGAAGCTGTCTATATAGCTGTCTACATAGGCGGAACGAGTCGCGCGGGCCGCGCTTGGTTCCGGACATCCAGGTGTGCGACAGGATCGGGAGGTATCGATGGCCGAGGAACCCGGAGCTGCTTCGGGTAGTGACTCCGCCGAACCGGGCGGTCCCTCGGGGGCCGACCACGAAGAGGAGCCGGTGACGACCGGTACGCTCTTCATCATGCTCATCTTCCTGATGGCCCTCGCCGCCCTGTGGGCGATCATGTATCTGACCCTGCTCGAACGGTAGAGGGAGTGGAGAGATGAGAGTCCACCAATACGAGAAGGCGTTTCTCTGGCTCGGTGCGATCATGCTCGTCGCGTTCATGATCGCCCTCCTCGTCACGTCGGTGGCGATGGGGATCCACCTTCCCGGAAGGGCCGGCGAGGTCGATCCGCTGTCGATCAACAGCATCGAGCCGTTCAACAACCCCGGCGTGCGCGAGGTGGGGCCTGGGAGGTACGAGGTCGTCCTGCTGGGGAGCGCATGGTCCTGGAACCCATCGGAGATCCGGGTCCCCGCCGGCTCGGAGGTGACCTTCCTGGCGGCGTCGACCGACGTCATCCACGGCCTGCACATCGACCGCACCCGGGTGAACATGATGCTCATCCCTGGACAGATATCGCGGAACACCTACCGCTTCGAGCGACCCGGTGAGCACCTCCTCATCTGCCACGAGTACTGCGGAGCGGGACACCATCTCATGTCCGGAAAGGTGATCGTGGAATGAGTGTCGCCGAGAGTACCCGAGCCGTCGTCCTCGATCCGGCCGGCTACCAGTTTCCGGAGAATCAGCGGAGGCTCATCCGCTGGACGCTCTACATCGGCTACTTCGCCCTCGCGGCGGGCGTGGCGCACGGCTTCGCCCAGGGCCTCTCGTACGCCAACATCGACGTTCTCCGGTATTTCCCGGGCCTTCGCGACTACTACCAGGGCCTGACGGCTCACGGCGTCGCCAACGCGCTCTTCTTCACCTTCACCTTCTCCAACGCCTTCCTTCCATTGCTGACGGCGAGGGCGCTGGGGCGGCCGATGATCACGGGATTCCTGCACGCCACCCTCTGGACGCTGGTCGCGGCGAACATCACCGTCATCTGGGCGGTGACCACGGGCCGGGCGACGGTGCTCTTCACGGCCTACGCGCCGCTCCAGGCCCACTGGGCGTACTACCTGGGCCTCGTTCTGCTGGTGGTCAGCACCTACATCGCATCGGCCCACCTCTACGTCATGCTCGCCCGGTGGCGGAAGGAGCACCCGGGCGAGCGGATCCCGCTCCTCGCGTTCATCTCGGTCATCTCCTACGTGATGTGGGATCTGGCTTCGGTCGGGATCGCGGTCTCCTTCATCGGATTCCTGCTGCCCTGGTCGCTGGGGATCCTCGAGCGCACCGATCCGCTGCTCAACCGCACGCTCTTCTGGTTCACCGGGCACGCGATCGTCTACGCCTGGCTTCTGCCCGCCTACATCTCGTGGTACGCGCTGGTGCCCCGGCAGACCAACGGCAAGCTGGTGAGCGATCCGCTTACGCGCGTCGTGTTCATCATGTTCCTGCTGCTCTCGATCCCCACCGGCTTTCATCACCAGTACACGGATCCGGGAATCTCCACGAACCTCAAGATGTTTCATGCCGTGCTCACCTTCGGTGTCTTCTACCCCAGCCTCGCCACGGCCTTCTCGGTGGTGGCTGCGATGGAGATAGGCGGCCGGCGTAACGGGGGAGGAGGCCTGCTCGGCTGGATCCGAAAGCTGAGGTGGGACGATCCGTCGTTCACGGCTCAGGTGCTGGCCATGATCACCTTCGTGTTGGGAGGGATCACCGGTCTGATCAACGCCAGCTACCTCGTCAACCAGATCGTCCACAACACGGCCTGGATCCCGGGCCACTTCCACATGACCGTGGGCAGCGCGGTCGCCCTTACCCTGATGGGCGTGGCCTACTGGATCATCCCCTACCTCACCGACCGGAAGCTCTGGGGCCGCAAGTTCGCCGTGGCCCAGTCGTGGATCTACACGATCGGCGTGTTGATCATGGCTCGGGGCCTGATCTCCGGCGGCCTCGAGGGGATGCCCCGCCGCACCTTCCGCGTCGCTGCCAACTACGGCCGCGACTCGTGGGAGCTGGCCGGTGCGCTGACGGGAATCGGCGGAACCCTGATGACGGTCGGCGCGGTGATGTTCTTCATCGTCATCGTCATGACCATCGTCGCCGGGAAGAAGGGAGAGGGTCCCAAGGACATCCCCTTCGCCGAGACCTTGATCCCGGCATCACGGGACGGCTGGGACGCGAAGCTGGACCGGCTTCGCCTGTGGACGATCGCCGCCGTCGTGCTCGTGCTGATCGCGTACGCGCCCTTCTTCATCACGTACCTCCCGGCGCGCCTGATCTCGCCCGGCTACAACTTCTTCTGAGGTGAGCCGAGGCGGCTTCGCCGTCGCCGACCCCGGACGCCATGGCCGCCGCCACAGGATCGGTCTGGCTCTGGGCCTGGTGGCGTTCCTTGCGCTGTTCTTTTCCCCGCCGCCGGAGGGGCTGCCTCTCGCAGCCTGGAGAACAGGCGCCGCGGCTGTGCTCATGGCGATCTGGTGGGTCACCGAGGCGATCCCGATCCCGGCCACGTCGCTGGTGCCGCTGGCTTTCTTCCCTCTGCTCGGCATCGGCACGATCGACGAGGCGGCCGCCCCGTACGCCAACCCGATCATCTTCCTGCTCCTCGGCGGCTTCCTGCTGGCGCTCGGCATGGAGCGCTGCGGGCTGCCGCGCCGGATAGCGCTCCGCACGATCGCGGCTCTGGGTCATCGGCCGTCGGCGGTGATCGCCGGCTTCATGATCGCCGCGGCGTTTCTGAGCATGTGGGTCGCAAACACGGCAACCGCCATGATGATGCTGCCGATCGGCATCTCGGTGATCGGGTTCTCCCGCCGCGGCGACGATGGAGAGGCTGAAGGAAAGGAGGCCGCGAACTTTGCCACCTCGCTCATGCTGGGGATCGCCTACGCCTGCAGCATCGGAGGGTTGGCGACGATCGTCGGAACTCCGCCCAACGCCTTCGCGGTCGGCTTTCTGCGCGAGAACCACGGCATCGACGTCGCCTTCGCGCAGTGGATGCTGTTCGCCCTGCCGGTGGTGATCGTGGGCGTGGCTGTGGCCTTCCTCGTTCTCACCCGGTGGGTCTTTCCCACCGGCAACCTGCGCATTCCGGGCGGAAGGGAGTTCATCCAGGGGCGGCTCGCCGAGCTGGGGTCGATGTCCACGGCAGAGCGGCGGGTTTCAGTCGTGTTCGCCCTGACCGCCCTCCTCTGGATCGGCCGGCCGCTGATCGCAGGCGCTCTGCCGGGACTCTCCGATGCCGGCATCGCCGTGGGCGCCGGTCTCGCTCTCTTCATCCTTCCCTCGGGATCGGGAGAGGGGAAGAAGCTGCTCGACTGGGAGTCGGCGCAGGCTCTGCCGTGGGGCGCGCTCCTTCTCTTCGGGGGCGGATTGAGCCTAGCCTCGTCCTTCCAGCGGACCGGGTTGACCGTATGGGTCGGGTCGGGGATGGAGGGGTTGGCGGCGTGGCCGCCGATCCTCGTCGTGCTGGCGATCGCTACCGTCATGATCTTCCTCACCGAGTTGACGAGTAACACGGCGACGGCGGCGGCCTTCCTGCCGCTGGTCGGGTCCGTGGCCGTGGGGATCGGAGAGGACCCCCGTCTTCTCGTAGTCCCGGCGGCGCTGGCCGCCAGCTGCGCGTTCATGCTCCCGGTGGCCACCGGGCCGAACATCGTCGTGTACGGAAGCCGGATGGTGACGATACCGCAGATGGTCCGGGCGGGGATCTTCCTCAACCTGGCGTTCATCGGCCTCATCACGGTCGCCGCGTACTTTCTCGTTTCGGTCGTGTTCGGCGTCTAGGAGCTTGTCCGCGCGGCAGCACCCCATTGCTTCGGGCCGGCGCCCACGGGCCTGTCCGGGGAACGTGGGGAGTTTCCCCGCGACGGACGGGGCGATCTCCCCACCCGCACGTCCGCAGTTGCCGGACTGGCAGCGGGCATCCGCTCGACGAGACCTTTCTTTGGGACGGTACGTCCTCGATTCTTTGGGACGGTACGTCCTCGATCCGGATTCACCAGGCCGCGGAGGCCCAACCGAAGGGTAGAAGATGGACCACACGGATTCGCCCGACCTCGTGAATCTCGATACGAGCCACCCGATTTGGGATCAGTTCTTCTGGGTGGCGCCGCTGGTCGTGGTGGGCACGAAGGAGGATGAGCGCTACAACCTGGCGCCGAAGCACATGGCCTTCCCGCTAGGCTGGGACAACTACTTCGCCTTCGTCTGCACGCCCCGGCACGAGACCTACCACAGCGTGCTGAAGACCAAGGAGTTCACGGTCAGCTATCCGAGGCCGAGCCAGGTCGTGCTCGCGAGCCTGACCGCCGAGCCGCGGGAGGATCTCGACGAGCCGAAGCCGATGCTCTCGGTGATGTCGACCTTCCCGGCAACGGAAGTGGACGGGGTGTTCCTCGAGGACGGCTACCTCTTCCTGGAGTGCCGGCTCGACAAGGTGCTGGACGGGTTCAGCCTGAACAGCCTCATCGTCGGGCGTGTCGTGGCGGCCCACGTCCATCCCGATGCGATGCGCTCCGCCGATCGGGACGATCAGGACCTGATCTATCATTCGCCGCTTCTCGCCTACCTGAGCCCGGGCCGATACGCGACGGTGAAGGAGAGCTACGCCTTCCCGTTCCCGGCGGACTTCCAGCGATAGCCGCACCATGACCACCGGGCGGGCTCGCCGGCTGTTGGAGTGGGCGCGAGGCCACCGCGAAGAACTCCTCGAGTTCGTACGCCAACTCGCCCTCGCGGAGTCGCCGACCGACGATCCGGCGTCCCAGGAAGCGGTGATGGGCCTCCTGGGCCAGGGGTTCGAGGCCGCGGGCCTCGAGGTGCGGCGGCTACCGGGACGGACGTCCGGTGGCCAGCTCCTGGCGAGAGGAAGCCGCGAGTCACGAGACAGGTGCCACGGGCGCCCTTTCCAGCTTCTGCTCGGCCACTCAGATACGGTCTGGCCGATCGGCACGCTCCTGGAGATGCCGGTGGAGGTCAGTGGCGATGAGATCCGCGGTCCCGGCGTCTACGACATGAAGGGCGGCCTCGCTCAGATGGTGTTCGCTCTCCGAGCGCTCCGGGAGCTGGACATCACGCCCGAGGTGCCTCCCGTCGCCTTCGTAAACTCCGATGAGGAGAAGGGAAGCCGCGAGTCGAGCCGGTACATCGAGATGCTCGCTCGCAGGGCCTCCAGGGCACTCGTTCTAGAGCCGGCCTTCGGTCCGGAAGGCCAGCTCAAGACGGCACGCAAGGGTGGGGGGAGATTCGAGATCGACGTCATCGGCAAGAGCGCACACGCCGGCCTCGATCCGGAGGCGGGGGCGAGCGCGATCCTCGAGCTCTCGCACGTCATCCAGAAGCTGCACGCCCTGAACGATCCGGAGCGCGGCGTGACGGTGAACGTCGGTGTGATCGAGGGCGGCTATCGGCCGAACGTCGTCGCCGCCCGGGCTCGTGCGCTGGTGGATGTTCGGGTGCCCTCCGCCACGGACGCGGCGAGGGTCGAGTACGCCATCGGAACGATTCGTCCGGTGACGCCTGGCGCCAGGATCCAGGTGGGCGGAGGAATCGGCAGGCCTCCGATGGAGCGCACCCCGGCCAACAGGGCGCTCTGGCACGCGGCACGGGCCGCCGGAGGCGAGCTGGGCCTCGAGCTTCGAGAGACCGCCGTTGGGGGGATGTCCGACGGCAACACGGCGAGCCTTCACGCGCCGACGCTGGATGGGATGGGACCGACGGGTGACGGAGCCCACGCCTCGCACGAGTTCGCCTCGATCGACGGTCTCGTGGAGCGAACGGCCCTGCTAGCGGCCGTCCTTCTGCTGCCCGCGGACCTCGAGATGGCCGGAGCAGCAGCTGCCGCCGACCGCGGGCGGGCGTGAGGCCGAATGAACGAGAAGCTCTTCTTCACCTCGGTGACCCGGATCTCCGACCTGCGGGACGCTCCTTTCGAGGTCACGTCCATCCCTCGCGAGAAGTGGGAGATGGGTGACTACGTCGTCACAGAGGTCATCGAATCGGTGAGCCGGCGAATCGTCGAGCTTTCGACCGGGCGAGTGATCGAAGTCGCAGAGGGGGATATGCTCGTGGGCGCCTTCGGGCGCCGCGAAGCCACGCTCGAGGCGACCGGAGACTGGAGCCGGATCGGCGAAGATGGTGCGTGCGAGATCCTCTCGGGCGGCGGGCTGATCGGCCGCGAGGTCTCCAGGTCCATGCTCGAGCAGCCTCTCATTCACCTGCGGTACCGGGGCCACCCGACCCGCCAGGGGGTGAAGGTGACAACGCACGGCTTCGTGCCCGCCTCCGCGCCGCGGCGGTTCGAGCTGCCGGCCCTGCTCATCGTCGGAACGTCCATGTCGGCCGGGAAGACGACGACCGCCCGACTGCTCATCCGTCAGCTGAAGCTGCTCGCCCCGCTGAGAGTGATCGGAGCCAAGCTGGCGGGCGCGGCACGCTACCGCGACGCGCTCAGCATGAAGGACGCGGGCGCTGATTTCATCTTCGACTTCGTGGACGCGGGGCTCCCTTCGACGGTCTGCCCGGAGGAGCTCTACCGGTCACGGCTCGAGAACCTCCTCTCGAGAATGGCCGCCCTCGAGGCAGATGTGGCCGTCATCGAGCTCGGGGCCTCGCCCCTCGAGCCCTACAACGGCGCCGTGGCATACGAGACCCTGAAGGACAACGCGCGCCTGACCGTCCTCTGCGCCTCCGATCCCTACTCGGTCATCGGCGTGATGAACGCCTACGGAACGGAGCCCGATTTCGTGACGGGCCCCGCGTCGAACACCGAAGCGGGCGTCCGCTTGGTGGAGAAGCTCGCGGACGTGAGGGCGGTCAACCTGCTGGATCCGCGGACGCGCCCGGCACTGGGCAGGCTGCTCGAGAAGAAGTTGAAGGGAACGCTGGTGTAGGGAGCTCGGGAAGCTGGTGCAGAGAGCTCGAGGAAAACGGCCGCTAGAATCGGCCCGGGATCAGCTCTCCTGGACCCAGACCAGAGTCTGGCCTTCGTCGTGCGCGATTCGGACGACCTCCAGCCCCCGGCCGTCTCGCCCCGGTCCGATCGCCAGGCTGGTTGGGCCCGATATCGAGTGCGTGAGGTGCGGCTCCGCGCCCTCGAGCTCGCCCAGCATGATCGAGATCCGGTCGTCCCGGTGGTCGTAGACGATCCCCCGAAGAGGAAAGCCCCGCTCCTGCTCCTGGGCCCCCAGCTCGGGGCTGTCGACCTCGATCAGGGTGGGGCGCTGGACGTTCCGCTCGGTGAAGTTCGCCAGCACGGTCGCCCAGAGCTCTCTGGGAATCTCGGGGTAGGTCATCGCACCCGGCTCTCAACCGGTCGGACGGCTCTCGACATGCCTAACCACCCAGGCCGTACTGTGATACCGCCTTTACGATGTCGGTCGTGCTGACCACACCGACGAGCCTGGAGTCCTGCGTCACGAGCACCCGGTGGATCCCCGACCGGAGCATGAATTCGGCGGCTTCCTGGACGTCCGTTTCGGGTGGGAGCTCGCAGAGCCGTTGGGTCATGATCTCGGAGACGACGTGCTCCTCGAGGACATCCCACTCGGGGCTCGTCGTCTTCCGGAACCGCTCGTCGACCTGGGCGCCCGCGTCCGCCCAGTACTCCTCGAAGTAGGCAGAGGTCGGTTCGTCGCCCCGGGACCAGCGTTCCTCGGCCCCAGGCTCCGACCACTCGGTACTCTCCTCCTGCTCTGTCGGGGGACCCGGGTTCGAGGACACGAAGTCGAGGACGTCCGAGATCGACGCCACTCCGACGACGCGCTCGCCGGATATCACCGGCGCACCTCCGATATGTTCGGTGGTCAAGAACTCCGCCGCTTCCCGGAGGCTCATGTTCGGGGTCAGCGACTTGATCTGGACCGACATGATGTCGTGTAGCCTAACCATCGCTTTCCAGCCCTTCGATCGCTTCTACAGCGTTATTCATCGCTTCTGCAGCAATCCTCCGTCTTCCCGTTAGCCGATCTCGAGGACAGCGGCACCACGAACCCGTCCCGCGCGCAGGTCGTCCAGCGCCCGGTTGGCTTCCGCCAACGGATAGGCGCTGACCTCCGTGCGCACTCCCGCTCGCGGAGCGAGCTGCAGGAACTCCTCCCCGTCCCGTCGCGTGAGGTTGGCGACCGACCGCACGACTCGCTCGCCCCACAGGGCCTCGTAGGGGAACGCCGGGATCTCACTCATGTGAATTCCGGCGCAGATGACGGCTCCCCCTCTCTCGACGGCGGCGAGCGCCCGGGGAACGAGCGAGCCGACGGGTGCGAAGATGATCGCCGCCTCCAGTGGTTCCGGCGGCGCCTCCTCGGACGATCCCGCCCATTCGGCGCCCAGCTCGAGGGCGAAGCTTTGCCCCTCCGTGTCACCCGGACGGGTGAACGCGAAGACCCTCCGCCCCTGATAGATGGCGACTTGCGCGATGATATGCGCCGCCGCTCCGAAACCGTACACGCCGAGGCGCTCGGCATCGCCCGCCATGACAAGAGAACGATAACCGATCAGACCCGCGCAGAGGAGAGGTGCGGCCTGCAGATCGGGGTAGCCGGCCGGGATCGGGAAGCAGAAGCGCGCGTCCGCGACCGCATACTCGGCGTATCCGCCGTCGATCTGGTAGCCGGTGAACCGCGCCGCCTCGCACAGGTTCTCGCGTCCCGATCTGCAGAACCCGCACTCGCCGCACGTCCATCCCACCCACGGAACGCCGATCCGGCTTCCCGGCTCGATCCCCTCCGTCCCCGGCCCGACCTCCAGAACCTCGCCCACTATCTGGTGTCCCGGGATCAGCGGCAGCTTCGGATCCGGGAGCTCTCCGTCCACGACGTGGAGATCGGTTCGGCAAACCCCGCAGCTCCGCACGCGAAGCAGGACTTGACCGGACCCGAGCCGTGGTCGCTCGACTTCCTCGAGTCGCAGCGGCTGCCCCTGCTCCTCCAGGACCATCGCCTTCATTGCGCGATGGCTTCCCTCGTCATCTCTCGGTAACGAAGGGCATGTTGAACGAAACCGTCGTTCCCTCCACCTCGGAGCTCTGGATCGAGAGCTCAGCGCCCACGTGTAACGCCCGCTCCCTCATCTCCAGCAGACCGAGGCCTCGTCCGGCCCGCTCCAGCTCGGCGTCGACATCGAAGCCCACGCCGTTGTCGTGGATCTCCGCCGACACGCCCTCGGGCCCGCGCAAGATGCGGACGTCGACCCTCCTCGCTCCCGCGTGGCGGGCGGCGTTGCCCAGCGCCTCGCTCACGATTCGGTAGAACGCGAGGCCTTCCTCCGTCGTAAGGTCGGACTCGATCGAGTCGGCGTCCAGATGAATGTCGACGCCGGTTCGCTCCGAGAGATTCCTGACCTGTGCGGCCAGCGCCGGGAGGAGGCCGATCTCGTCGAGCTCCGGCGGGCGAAGCTCACGCGCGACCTGCCGAATGCTCTCGAGGGCCTCGATCAGGGCGTTTCGAAGGCCGTCGAACTGGCCCTGCTCCGCCTCGCCGAATCTCCGTCCGGCAGCCCGAAGCTGAAGGAGCACGGCAGCCAGTGACTGGGCCGTCTCGTCGTACAGCTTCCGAGCCACCCAGCGCCGGGCGTTCTCCTCCGACTCGAGCGATCGGACCGTGACCTCGCGCTGCCGGCTGCGGTACAGCTCGACGCGGTCCAGCATCCGGTTGAACAGGGTGACGAGCCGGCGCATGTCCGTGTCGGCCAGGGGCGACATGTCCGCCCTTGTCTGAAGGTCTCCTCGCTCGACGCGCTCGGCCGAGGCCTCGAGCTCCTTCAACGGCTGGAGCGCCAGACGGGTGAGGATCGCGCTGCACGCCGCGCCGACCACGACGGCCGACGCCCCGAGGATCGAGGCCCACCTCACCGCTTCCGTGGCGGAGACGCCTCCGAGGCGGGCCAGGAGAAGGCCTCCTATGAGGACCGCGGCCGCGAGGATGACGGCGTTCGCCACGAGGATCTTGTAAAACAGGGGAAGGCGAAGGAGTTTATCTGCCGGTCGGGGTGGGACGGGGGTCCCTTGGGCTCGATCGAGCTCGACCGGCCGCCCGTTGGAGGCGCGACCACGGCGCGATTTCGAGTCCGAGGTGATGATGGTCTGGCCGGCCGTACTCACTGTCGCCCCGAGTCGTCGATGCACCCAATCGGGCGGACAGGCTCGAGCAGACCGGCACGTCACACGAACCGGTACGAGGAGCCCGCCGCGAGGATGCCTTTCCTCCGAAAGGGTTAATGACGACAATGTGATACGTGAGCCGGGCGATGTCTGTCGGGCTCCGCTGGAATGGTGGCGTAAGGAAAACGCACGACTGGTGTAGGGAATTTCTCTACCGGAACGTGGAGCGAACCCGCGGGAGAGGCGTGACCGACCAGGTTGAGGCACACGACTGCGTGGAGATTTTCCGGGCGGCTCCGGACGGGATCCTCGTGATCGACGCGAACGGGAAGATCGTCGGAGCGAACCCGCAAGCCTGCCATCTCTTCGGCTACGGGGCGGACGAGCTGCGGGGTCTCGACGTCGAGGCCCTCGTCCCGGTCCGATTCCGGGCTGGGCACGCGGCGCATCGGGCCGACTATGCCCACGACCCTCGCCCCAGGCCGATGGGCATCGGGCTGGAGCTGCTTGGTCTTCGCTCGGACGGGCACGAGGTTCCCGTCGAGATCAGCCTGAGCCCCCTCTCCTCCCCGGAGAGCGACCGTGTGATCTGCACGGTCCGGGACGTGACCGAGCAGATGCGATACCGGGAGTTCGGGCGTGCAGCCCTCCGCGCCGCCGAGGAGGAGCGCAAGCGGCTGGCGCTCGAGTTGCACGACGATATGGCTCAGCGGCTGGCCGCGCTCCTCCTTCGGGTGCGCCTGGCCAGCGAGACGGAGACGCCGCGGCGACGCGAGGCTTTGCTCGCGGAATTGCGCGAGGAGCTGGTCGATACCGCCGCGGCTCTTCACCGCATCGCACGAGGCTTGCGGCCCCCCGCGCTCGCCGAGGCGGGGCTGGAGGCCGCGATTCGCGCCGATGTGCGAAGCCGCCTGGCCGACACCGATCTGGACGTGGAGCTGGATCTGGACTCCGTCGGGCAGTCGCTCGACGAAGACCAGAAGCTGGTCATCTACCGGATCCTGCAGGAGGCGATATCGAACGTCGTCCGCCACGCCGACGCGTCGCGGCTGAGCATCGCGCTCGCTCGCGACGGCGATCGTGTGCTCGCCGAGGTCGAGGATGATGGACGGGGCTTCGTGGTCGAGGAGGTCGACGTTCTGGCGGGCAGGCTGGGCATCCTGGGTATGAGGGAGAGAGCCGCCTCCGTCGGGGCCAAGATGTCTATTCAAAGCGATCTCGGCGCAGGCACGCGGTTGGACGTGGAGATGTCCCTCCGCGAGGAACCAGGGAAATAGGACGGTCGCTTGCGCGAGGAAGCCGACGATGCCTGAGCCGATCCGCATCCTGTTGGCGGACGACCACACGATGTTCCGTGCCGGCCTCCGGGCGCTCCTCGAAGCCGAGTCCAACATCGAAGTGGTGGGAGAGGCCGCCACCGGCGACGAGGCGGTCGACCGAGCTCGTACGCTCAGACCGGACGTCGTGCTGATGGACCTGTCGATGCCGGGCTCGGGCGGGCTCGAGGCGACCCGTCGCATCGCGGCGCTCGAGCTCGAGAGCAAGGTGCTCGTGCTGACCGTGCACGCCGAGGAAGAGTATCTGGTGCCGGTCGTGCAGGCGGGGGCCAGCGGATACCTGACGAAGACCAGCGCCGATCGCGACCTGATCGAGGCGATCCGCATCGTCGCGCGCGGGGAGGTCTATCTTCCGCCCCAGGCCACGAAGCTGCTGCTGCAGGAGTACAAGGCCGCGGAGTCCGATCCGGACGCGCCCAGCCTCCGGCAGCTCAGCTCCCGCGAGCAGGAGGTTCTCGCCCTGACGGCCGAGGGCTACAGCTCCCGCGAGATCGGCAAGAAGCTGTTCATCTCGGGGAAGACCGTGGACACCTACCGATCGCGCATCATGCAGAAGCTCGGCCTCACCCACCGATCCGAGCTCGTCCGCTTCGCCCTCAAGGTCGGCCTGCTGAAGGAGAAGTAGTTCAGGGCGCCGGGTCGCCGCGCCTGGCGCGGCCCTTCGCTTTGGGCGAGCTACTCTCCGCGTGTAAGGAACCTCCCCACACCTTACTCCCCAAACCCCGACAGTGCTGCACAAGCTTTATCGGACAGACAGTACGTAAGTACCTCCCTAGCTTACGCCGCATGGAAAAACTCAGAGGCCGCGTGCGCCTCACCGGAGCTGCCCTGTGGGTCACCCTGGCGGCCACGGTGGTGGTGGGCGCGTGCGCAGAAGGTGGAGATAGCGACTCCGCTGCGACCTCCGGCGAGCCATCCCAGACGGGCGAGCAGCCTGCCGCGGAAGCCGGAGGGTCGGAGTCCGGCCAATCCGTCGAGCAACCCACGGGGGAGGTCGACCTGGAGCTGGCGACTCGCGGAGGGGAACTGTTCGCCAAGAAGGGGTGCGTGGCCTGCCACAAGATCGGGGAGGGCCGACTGGTCGGACCCGATCTCATGGGGGTGACGGAGCGCCGCTCGTACGAGTGGATCTACGCCATGGTCACGGCCCCGGACTCCATGCTCCAGAGCGATTCGACCGCCAAGGCTCTGTTCGCCGAGTACTTCACGCCGATGCCGGACCAGAAGGTCCAGCCAGATGAGGGAGAAGCCCTCTACGAGTACCTGCGAGCCCGAACGGAGGGCGTCATACAGAGCTCGGCGGTCTCCGGATCGGAAGCAGACGTGGCCATGGCCGGCCATCGCCATCGCCGCGGAGCGGGCATGGGGCGTCGAGGGCAGATGCGGCAGCTCTCCGCCACCGGCGAGGAGGAACCGGCCGCACGAACACCACCAAGGCACGTCATTCTAGAGGAGGCACGCCCGATGAGAGACGGAAAGCTGTTCAAAGTAGGAATCCCGGTGGCGGCCGCCGCGGGGGTTCTGTTCCTAGCCATGTCGTGCGGTGGTGGTGGAACTCAGGTCGGCGGTGGAGATGTCGGCGATATCGCCCAGGCCCGGGGTCTGAGCCAGGCCGACGTCACGGCCGCGCTCAAGACCTACGTGCCGACCGGAAAGATGGACGAGTATCTGCTGTTCTCGTCTGGCGGGCACGGCGGGCAGGTACTGGTGATCGGCATCCCCTCGATGCGGCTCCTGAAGGTGATCGGGGTCTACACGCCCGAGCCCTGGCAGGGTTGGGGCACCGGCGCGGAAAGCACGCATCAGGTGCTGGCCGAGGGCGAGATGAACAACATGCCCATCACCTGGGCCGATACCCACCACCCGGCGCTCTCCGAGACGGATGGGGACTACGACGGCCAGTGGCTGTTCATCAACGACAAGGCGAACCCGCGCATCGCGGTCA